>NZ_LZTA01000037.1 GCF_001665875.1 Mycobacterium sp. 852002-40037_SCH5390672 | reverse complement strand
GGAAACGGCGGATAGGGCGGTGGCGGATACAGCGGTGGCGGTTCGACCTCCCCCTCGCCCAACTCGGGACTGATCCCGCGGTCGCCATACGCGGTGCCGTCCGCGGTGACGACGAGTGCGCGAATCCCACCGCCGTTGAGTTCGGCAGCGAGCAGATCGGGTGAGGTGTGCGCAGCGCTCAGCGCGTCGGCGCGCGACGTCGCGGCCAGCAGCCGGTCGTGCAGATTGCGGTGGGCGAGAACACCCATGGTGATGTCGATGGTGACTCCGAGCACCACCAGCAGGACGGCCAGCAGCGCCAGCACCACCAGCGTGACGCGACGTTGCAGCGACGGCGTCGGCGTCGTCGACGCGGCCGTCATGCCCGCTCGGCTTGCAGGCGGTAACCGATGCCGCGCACGGTGTGCAGAATCCGCGGCCCGTGCGCCTCCAGCTTGCGCCGCAGCCCGCTGACATGAACCTGCACCAGGTTGGGGTCGTAGGCGTCGTAACCCCATACGCCGTTCAGGATTTGACCCGCGCTGACGATCCGGCCGCGCTGCTCCACCAGAAAAGCCAGCACGCGCAGCTCGGTTGCGGTCAGTTCCAGCCGGTGACCGCCGCGTGCCGCCACACCGGCGCCGAGGTCCAGCGTGACGTCGCCCACCTGAATCACCTGGGACAGTCGTCCGCGACGGCGCAGCACCGCACCCACCCGCGACACGAGCTCGGCCAACTCGAACGGCTTGATGACGTAGTCGTCGGCCCCGCCGTCGAGTCCGCGCAGCCGATCGGGCAGCCCGTCGCGCGCCGTGATCAAGACGATCCCGACGTCACCCCATTCGCGGATGACGTCGATGAGCGCGAACCCATCGCGTCCCGGCAGCATCACGTCGAGCACCACCAGGTCGGGACGCATCCCGTCGAGAACCTCTTCCAAGCCGTCGCCGTCGCAGCGGGCGTCGGTGTGATAGCCGACATCGGTGAGCGCTTCGCTGACCATCTCCCGGATGGTCTCGGAGTCCTCGACGACCAGTACCCGCGGCGTGCCGATGCTGAACTGGCCGGCGGCCGCACGGAGGCAATCCGTCATTCCTCCATTGTCGGCGCCGGTTCTGAAACCAACCTGAAGGCCGGATGGCTCGGAGGGTTGGCACAGCCGCCCCGTTCGTCACACAACATGAGAGGTGTGCCAATTGCCCGCCTTTGGGCGACAATCTCGCTGTCAGCCAGGGCGTCACCGTGTTGTCGCGCAAAGGCGGGCAAAAAGGTCATTGGCCTCCGGCGGTGACGACAGTGACCGATGAGGTTCGTCAGCAGCCGCTTTCTTCAGATCCATTTCAGCTCCGGCTCTTAACGTCCGTGACATGACCACCAACGACGACATCAACACCAATCCACCCGCGCCATCGCCGGTCACCCACCATGCGCCACCCGCGCCGCCACCGGTCACCCACCAAGCGCCCGAGCGACGCCGCCACCCCACCGGCGTGGTGATCGGCGCCGGGGTAGCGGGCGCGCTGCTCGGCGCGGTCGGCACGGTCGCGGCGATCGCCTTCGCCTGGATCGTCAGCGTCGGGCCGCCCCCGCCACCGCCTCCCGGGCCGCCGCCGATGTTCGCGGCGCCGCCATTCCACGGGCCCCCGCCTCCTCCGATGGCCGGGCCCATGCAGGGTGGCTTCGGATTCGCTCCGCCGCCCGGCCCGCCGGGACCCCCGCGTGGCTTCTG
>NZ_LZTA01000036.1 GCF_001665875.1 Mycobacterium sp. 852002-40037_SCH5390672 | reverse complement strand
AACGACGAGTACGACAACGAGGTCTACCGGCTGCCCAAGCACCTCGACGAGAAGGTGGCCCGCATCCACGTGGAGGCCCTCGGTGGGCAGCTCACCAAGCTCACCAAGGAGCAGGCCGAATACATCGGCGTCGACGTCGACGGCCCCTACAAGGCCGACCACTACCGCTACTGAGCCGCCCGACCGCCGAGTGTCGCGCCAGCGTGGCACTCGGCGGCGATAGGCTCGCGCCGTGCTGATCGCGATCGAAGGCATTGACGGCGCCGGCAAGCGGACGTTGACGGACAAACTCCGCAACCTGTTTCAGGCGGACGGCAAGTCGGTCGCCATGCTGGCCTTCCCGCGCTACGGGCAATCGGTGACCGCCGACATCGCGGCCGAGGCCCTGCACGGCGAGCACGGCGACCTCGCGTCGTCGGCCTATGCGATGGCGATGCTCTTCGCCCTGGACCGGGCCGGGGCGATCGGCCACATCGAGGCGCTGCGCCGCGAGCACGACGTGGTGATCATGGATCGCTACGTCGCCTCCAACGCCGCCTACACCGCAGCCCGTCTGCACCAGGACGCGGCGGGGCCGGCGGTGGAATGGATACACGCGCTGGAATACCAGCGCCTCGGGCTACCCGCGCCCGACTGGCAGGTGCTGCTCGCGGTGCCGCCCGAGCTGGCCGGGCAGCGCGCCCGCAGCCGGGCCCAGTCCGATCCGGGCCGGGCGCGCGACTCCTACGAACGTGACGACGCGCTTCAGCAACGCACCGGCGCGGTCTACGCCCAACTCGCCGCCGGGGGCTGGGGCGGCCCCTGGCTGGTCGTCGACGCGGACGTCGATCCGGGGTGGCTGGCCGCCACGATGGCCGGCGCCGAGGACGCCGCGTCGGCGCGGGACGGACGCGCCGGGGCGGCCGAATAAGCGAATTTAACGGGATTTGCCTCCAAAATTGGCCATCGCGCCAAGAAACGCCCGTGTGGCGCCCCAATTTTGTCCCGATCTGGTGACACCATGGACTCCATGAGGCAAAGGATTTTGGTCGTCGATGACGACGCTTCGCTCGCCGAGATGCTCACCATCGTGCTTCGTGGGGAGGGTTTCGACACTGCGGTCATTGGTGACGGCACCCAGGCCCTGACTGCGGTGCGCGAACTGCGCCCCGATTTGGTGTTGTTGGACCTGATGTTGCCCGGCATGAACGGCATCGACGTGTGCCGGGTGTTGCGCGCCGACTCCGGCGTGCCGATCGTCATGCTGACCGCCAAGACCGACACCGTCGACGTGGTCCTTGGCCTCGAGTCGGGCGCCGACGACTACATCATGAAGCCGTTCAAGCCCAAGGAGCTGGTGGCCCGGGTGCGGGCGCGGCTGCGGCGCAACGACGACGAGCCCGCCGAGATGCTGTCCATCGCCGACGTCGAGATCGACGTGCCCGCGCACAAGGTCACGCGCAACGGCGAGCAGATCTCCCTGACCCCGCTGGAATTCGACTTGCTGGTGGCGTTGGCGCGCAAACCGCGGCAGGTGTTTACTCGTGATGTGCTGCTCGAACAGGTGTGGGGCTATCGTCACCCGGCGGATACCCGCCTGGTGAACGTGCACGTCCAGCGTCTGCGGGCCAAGGTTGAGAAAGACCCTGAGAACCCGACCGTGGTGTTGACCGTTCGAGGAGTGGGTTACAAGGCCGGACCTCCGTGATCCGCAGCGATCTAGAGCGTCGTGAAGGGGAGGAGCGCCGGCGGTGATCTGGGGCTCCCGGCGACGAACTCGGAGCCGCTGGGGACGTTCCGGTCCCATGACTCGTGGCATGGGCGCGGTGAGTCGGGCTGTGGCCGTTGCCTGGCGCCGCTCGTTGCAACTGCGGGTCGTCGCGCTCACCCTGGGGCTGTCCCTGGCGGTCATTTTGGCGCTCGGCTTCGTGTTGACCAGTCAGGTCACCAACCGCGTGCTCGACGTCAAGGTCAAGGCCGCCATCGAGCAGATCGAGCGGGCGCGCACCACCGTGGCCGGGATCGTCAACGGCGAAGAGGCGCGTTCGCTGGACAGCAGCCTGCAGCTGGCGCGCAACACGTTGACCTCCAAGACCGACCCTGCCTCGGGTGCGGGAATGGCCGGCGCGTTCGACGCGGTGCTGATGGTGCCGGGCGACGGCCCGCGGGCGGCGACCACGGCCGGCCCGGTCGACCAGGTGCCCGGCTCCCTGCGCGGTTTCGTCAAGGCCGGGCAGGCGTCCTACCAGTACGCCACCGTGCACACCGACGGGTTCTCCGGACCGGCGCTGATCGTCGGTACCCCGGCGTCATCGCAGGTGGCCAACCTGGAGCTGTACCTGATCTTCCCGCTCAAGAACGAGCAGTCCACCATCCAGCTGGTGCGCGGCACCATGATCACCGGCGGCGCGGTGCTGCTGGTGCTGCTGGCCGGAATCGCGCTGCTGGTGTCGCGGCAGGTGGTGGTGCCAGTGCGATCGGCGTCGCGCATCGCCGAACGGTTCGCCGAAGGGCATCTGTCCGAACGCATGCCGGTGCGTGGCGAGGACGACATGGCGCGGCTGGCCATGTCGTTCAACGACATGGCCGAAAGCCTGTCGCGCCAGATCACCCAGCTGGAGGAGTTCGGTAACCTGCAGCGCCGCTTCACGTCCGACGTGAGCCACGAGCTGCGCACCCCGCTGACCACCGTGCGGATGGCCGCCGACCTGATCTATGACCACAGCGCCGACCTGGATCCCACGCTGGCACGCTCCACCGAGCTGATGGTCAACGAGCTGGACCGGTTCGAGTCGCTGCTCAACGACCTGCTCGAAATCTCCCGGCACGACGCGGGTGTCGCCGAGCTGTCCGTCGAGGCGGTCGACCTGCGCACCACCGTGCAGAGCGCGCTGAGCAACGTGGGGCATCTGGCCGAAGACGCCGGTATCGAACTGAAGGTGGACCTGCCGACCGAAGAGGTGATCGCCGAGGTCGATACCCGTCGCGTGGAGCGCATCCTGCGCAACCTGATCGCCAACGCCATCGACCACGCCGAGCACAAACCGGTCAAGATCCGGATGGGCGCCGACGAGGACACGGTCGCCGTCACCGTCCGCGACTACGGGGTGGGACTGCGGCCCGGTGAGGAGAAGCTGGTGTTCAGCCGGTTCTGGCGGGCCGACCCCTCGCGGGTGCGCCGCTCCGGCGGCACCGGGCTCGGCCTGGCGATCAGCATCGAGGACGCGCGACTGCACCAGGGCCGGCTGGAGGCGTGGGGCGAACCGGGTGACGGCTCGTGCTTCCGGCTGACGCTGCCGCTGGTTCGCGGTCACAAGGTCACCACCAGCCCGCTGCCCATGAAGCCGATCCCGCAACCCCCCGCAACTGGTCCGCAGCACGCGAAAGACCGCACGCGGCAACGTGAGCACGCCGAAGGAAGTGTGTGATGCGGCGGTTGTTGGGCCTGCTGATGCTGGCCGTGCTGCTCGCCGGCTGCGCCGGGGTGCCCAGCTCGTCGGCGCCGCAAGCCATCGGCACCGTCGAGCGGCCGGCGCCGTCGAACTTGCCCAAGCCGACCCCGGGCATGGACCCCGACGTGCTGCTGCGCGAATTCCTCAAGGCCACAGCCGATCCCGCGAACCGGCACCTGGCGGCCCGGCAGTTCCTCACCCAGTCGGCGTCCAACGCCTGGGACGACGCCGGTAGCGCGCTGCTGATCGACCACGTCGTGTTCGTCGAAACCCGTGCGGCTGAACGCGTTTCGGCGACCATGCGGGCGGACATGCTGGGCTCGCTGTCCGACATGGGCGTGTTCGAAACCGCCGAGGGTGTGCTGCCCGACCCCGGGCCGATCGAATTGGTCAAGACCTCCGGCGGCTGGCGTATCGACCGGTTGCCCAACGGGGTCTTCCTGGACTGGCAGCAGTTTCAGTCCACCTACAAACGCAACACGCTGTACTTCGCCGACCCGACCGGCAAGACGGTGGTTCCCGACCCGCGCTATGTCGCGGTGCCCGACCACGACCAGTTGGCCACCGAGCTGATCTCCAAGCTGATCGCCGGGCCGCGGCCCGAGATGGCTCACACGGTCCGCAACCTGCTCGCCCCGCCACTGCGGCTGCGCGGACCGGTGACCCGCGCCGACGGCGGCAAGAACGGCATCGGGCGCGGGTACGGCGGCGCGCGCGTCGACCTCGAGAAGCTGTCCACGACCGATCCACACAGTAGGCAATTGCTTGCCGCGCAGATCATTTGGACGCTGGCCAGGGCCGACATCCGGGGCCCGTATGTGATCAGCGCCGACGGCGCGCCGCTGGACGACCGGTTCCGCGACGGGTGGACCACCTCCGATGTGGCGGCTACCGATCCCGGCGCGGCCGACGGTGCGGGCGCGGGACTGCATGCCCTGGTGAACGGCTCACTGGTGTCGCTGGACGGCCAGCACACCGCCATGGTCCCCGGCGCGTTCGGCCGCATGGGCGATCAGACCGGCGCCGCGCTGTCACGCAACGGACGGCAGGTGGCGTCGGTGGTGACGCTGCACCGCGGCGCCCCGGACATGGCCGCCTCCTTGTGGATCGGTGATCTCGGCGGCGAAGCGGTGCAATCCGCCGACGGGCACAGCCTGTCCCGGCCGACCTGGTCGCTGGACGACGTGGTCTGGGTGGTGGTCGACGGCAACAACGTGTTGCGGGCCATTCAGGAGCCGGCCTCCGGGCAGCCCGCGCGCCTTCCGGTGGATTCGGTGGCGGTGGCCACCCGGTTCCCGGGACCGATCACCGACCTGCAGCTGTCGCGCGACAGCAGCCGCGCCGCCATGGTGATCGCCGGCCAGGTGATTCTCGCCAGCGTCGAGCAGACCCAGGCCGGGCAGTACGCCCTGACCTTCCCGCGCCGGCTCGGTTTCGGGTTGGGCAATTCGGTGGTGTCGCTGTCGTGGCGCACCGGTGACGACATCGTGGTGACCCGCACCGATGCCAGCCATCCGGTGTCCTACGTGAACATCGACGGGGTGAACTCCGACGCGCCGCCGCACGGTGTGCAGATGCCCGTGACGACCGTGGTGGCCAACCCGTCGACGGCCTACGTCGCGGGTCCGCAAGGGGTACTGCAGTATTCGCCGTCGGCCGACGGTCAGCAGGGCTGGTCGGAGGTGCCCGGGTTGACGGTGCCCGGAGCCGCACCCGTGCTGGCGGGCTAACACCGCAGGGACATGTCACACCCGCGCGGCACACTGGCGCCATGCTCGACCTGTTCCTGCCGGCCGAATGCGGCGGCTGCGGGGCGCCGTCGACCCGCTGGTGCGACGCGTGCGCCATCGAGCTGTCGGTGGCCGCCGATCAGCCGCATGTGGTGAATCCGCGTATCGACCCAGAGGTCCCGGTGTTCGCGCTCGGCCGCTACGCCAGCGCGCGCCGGCACGCGATCCTGGCGCTCAAGGAACAGGGCCGCGCCGATCTCGTCGAACCGCTGGCGCGCGCACTGGCGGTCGGCGTGCACCGGCTGCTGTCGTGGGGGATCGTGCCAACCCCACTGGCCATCGTGCCCGCACCGACCCGGCGTTCGGCCGCGCGCCGGCGCGGCGGCGACCCGGTCGCCCGGCTGGCGCGCGCCGCGGTGGCGCGGCATCCGGACATCACCGTCGCGCCGGCATTGCGGCTCAAGGCGCTGACGCGTGACTCGGTGGGTTTGGGCACCGCCGCGCGAGAGCGCAACATCACCGGCCGGGTCGTGCTGCGCGGTACACCGCCGCGTGCCGAGGTCATGGTCGTCGACGACATCGTCACCACCGGAGCGACGGCGCGTGAGTCGGTGCGGATCCTGCACGACGCCGGGGTCCGGGTCGCCGCGGTGCTGGCGATCGCGGCCGTGTGAATCGGACGGCGGCCACGCCGAACTTATGAGCCAGCCAAGCGGATGTGAAGAACTCGCAACAGCTCGAGCAAATTAGTGGCATCCGCAGGCGAACACGAGCTAACGTCGAGAACAACGAAGAACGACTCATCGGTCTGACTCACTGGTCGCGATTTTCCAGGTGAGACCCATTCGCGGGAAGGGGTGAGTAATCGACACCTTGCACCGGCGGGCAGCCTGCGGCGGTAGCCAGTCTCGAACCGCTCCCACCTCGTCGGCGCATTAAGCAGCCGGGCACGCAGGGCGCGTGCGACGTGAAAAAGAGAAACGAGTTGTCACGTATGTCAAGGCTATCCGTGGATTCCGGTCAGATTCTGGACCAACCGCCCATCACCGATGAGCAAGCCCCGCCGACAACCACCGCCGATGTTGTGTTCAAGGGCCGCAACGTAGAAATCCCCGATCATTACCGTCTGTACGTCTCGCAAAAACTCGCCCGCCTCGAGCGGTTCGACCGCTCCATCTATCTTTTCGACGTCGAGCTCAAGCACGCGCCCAACCGGCGTCAGCGCAAATCCTGTCAGCGCGTGGAGATCACCGCCCGCGGCCGGGGCCCGGTGACCCGGGCGGAGGCCTGCGCCAACAGTTTCTACGCCGCGTTCGAGTCCGCGGTCGACAAGCTGGAGAACCGGCTGCGCCGCGTCAAGGACCGCCGCAAGGTTCACTACGGCGACAAGACCCCGGTATCACTCGCCGCCGCCACCGCGGTGCCGCCCCCGGCCCCGCTGCCCAGCGAGCCGCAACCGCAGGCCGAGCACGACGGCGTGGAGGGCGATCACGAGCCCGGGCGGATCGTGCGGACCAAGGAGCACCCGGCCACGCCGATGACGGTCGACGATGCGCTCTACGAAATGGAGCTCGTCGGGCACGACTTCTTCTTGTTCCACGACAAGCAGACCGAACGTCCCTGCGTGGTCTACCGACGGCACGCCTACGACTACGGGTTGATCCGGCTGGGCTGATCCGGCTCTCCTGACGGGTCCGCAGGCGGCAACCCGCCGAGCCAGGCGCTGCCGCGCGCGATCGCCGCTACGGCGGCCATTGGGGGGTCGTCGCCTACCATGGGAGTCGCTCACGAGAAGACTCCTACCAACAGGGGACATAGCTGTGCTGTCGAAGTTGCTGCGCCTTGGCGAAGGTCGCATGCTCAAGCGTCTCAAGCGGGTGGCTGACTACGTCAACACCTTGTCGGACGAGATCGAGAAGCTCACCGACGCCGAGTTGCGGGCCAAGACCGACGAGTTCAAGAAGCGGAACGCCGACGGTGAAAGCCTCGACGACCTGCTGCCCGAGGCCTTCGCGGTGGCCCGCGAGGCGGCCTGGCGGGTGCTCGACCAGCGCCCCTTCGACGTCCAGGTGATGGGTGCGGCGGCGCTGCACTTCGGCAACGTCGCCGAGATGAAGACCGGTGAGGGCAAGACCCTGACCTCGGTGCTGCCCGCCTACCTCAACGGCATCGGCGGCAAGGGCGTGCACGTCGTCACCGTCAACGACTACCTGGCCAAACGTGACAGCGAGTGGATGGGCCGGGTGCACCGCTTCCTCGGCCTGGACGTCGGGGTGATCCTCGCTCAGATGACGCCCGACGAGCGCAGGGTGGCGTATGCCGCCGACATCACCTATGGCACCAACAACGAATTCGGGTTCGACTACCTGCGCGACAACATGGCGCATTCGCTCGACGACCTGGTGCAGCGCGGACACAACTTCGCCATCGTCGACGAGGTCGACTCCATCCTGATCGACGAGGCCCGCACCCCGCTGATCATCTCCGGGCCCGCCGACGGCGCCTCCAACTGGTACCTCGAGTTCGCCCGGCTGGCCCCGCTGATGCAGAAGGACACCCACTACGAGGTGGACCTGCGCAAGCGCACCGTCGGTGTGCACGAGCTGGGGGTGGAGTTCGTCGAGGACCAGCTGGGCATCGACAACCTTTACGAGGCCGCCAACTCGCCGCTGGTCAGCTACCTCAACAACGCGCTGAAGGCCAAGGAGCTGTTCAACCGCGACAAGGACTACATCGTGCGCGAGGGCGAGGTCCTGATCGTCGACGAGTTCACCGGCCGCGTGCTCTACGGCCGCCGCTACAACGAGGGCATGCACCAGGCCATCGAGGCCAAGGAGCACGTCGAGATCAAGGCCGAGAACCAGACGCTGGCCACCATCACGCTGCAGAACTACTTCCGGCTCTACGAGAAGCTCGCCGGCATGACCGGTACCGCGCAGACCGAGGCGGCCGAGCTGCACGAGATCTACAAGCTCGGCGTGGTGCCCATCCCGACCAACAAGCCGATGATCCGAGCCGACCAGTCCGACCTGATCTACAAGACCGAGGAAGCCAAGTACATCGCGGTGGTCGACGACGTCGTCGAGCGCTACGAAAAGGGCCAGCCGGTGCTGATCGGCACCACCAGCGTCGAGCGCTCGGAGTACCTGTCGCGGCAGTTCCAGAAGCGCCGCGTGCCGCACAACGTGCTCAACGCGAAGTTCCACGAGCAGGAGGCGACCATCGTCGCCGTCGCCGGTCGCCGCGGCGGCATCACCGTGGCCACCAACATGGCCGGCCGCGGCACCGACATCGTGCTCGGCGGCAACGCCGACTTCCTCGCCGACCAGCGGCTGCGGGAGCGCGGCCTCGACCCGGTCGAGACGCCCGAGGAGTACGACGCCGCCTGGCACGAGGAACTGCCCAAGGTCAAGGAGGAGGTCAGCGCCGAGGCCGCCGAGGTGATCGAGGCGGGCGGCCTGTACGTGCTGGGCACCGAACGCCACGAGTCCCGCCGCATCGACAACCAGTTGCGCGGCCGCTCCGGCCGCCAGGGTGACCCGGGTGAGTCGCGCTTCTATCTGTCGCTGGGCGACGAACTCATGCGCCGGTTCAACGGTGCCGCGCTCGAGGCGATGCTCAACCGGCTGAACCTGCCCGACGACGTGCCCATCGAGGCCAAGATGGTCACCCGGGCGATCAAGAGCGCCCAGACTCAGGTCGAGCAGCAGAACTTCGAGGTCCGCAAGAACGTCCTGAAGTACGACGAGGTGATGAACCAGCAGCGCAAGGTGATCTACGCCGAGCGCCGCCGCATCCTGGAGGGCGAGAACCTCAAGGAGCAGGCGCTGGACATGGTCCGCGACGTGGTCACCGCCTATGTCGACGGCGCAACCGCCGATGGTTACGCCGAGGATTGGGACTTGGAAGCCCTCTGGACGGCGCTGAAGACGCTGTACCCGGTGGGCATCGACCATGCGCCGCTGACGCGCCGCGACGCCGACGCCGGCCTCGACGACCTCACCCGCGAGGAGCTACTCGAGGCGCTGCTCAAAGACGCCGAAAACGCTTATGCCGTAAGGGAAGCCGAGCTCGAGGGGATCGCGGGCGAGGGTGCGATGCGTCAGCTTGAACGCAACGTGCTGCTCAACGTCATCGACCGCAAATGGCGCGAGCACCTCTACGAGATGGACTACCTCAAGGAGGGCATCGGGCTGCGCGCGATGGCGCAGCGCGATCCGCTGGTCGAGTACCAGCGCGAGGGCTACGACATGTTCATGGCGATGCTCGACGGCATGAAGGAGGAGTCGGTCGGATTCCTGTTCAACGTCACCGTCGAGGCGGTGCCCAGCCCGCAGGTCGCACCGGTGGAAGCACCGCAGGGGCTGGAGGAATTCGCCACCGCCGCGGCCGGCGGAGCCGAAGGGGGCACAGGCGGCACCGTGACGGCCGTGCGCGAAGAGGCCCCAACCCGGTTGCGCGCCAAAGGGATTGACAACGAGGCACCGGCAATGACCTATTCCGGTCCGTCGGAGGACGGCTCGGCGGCGGTGCAGCGCAACGGCGGCGATGGCAAGACGCCGGCCGGTGTTCCCGGCGGTGCCAGCCGGCGCGAGCGCCGCGCGGCGGCGCGCCAACAGGGTCGCGGCGCCAAGCCGCCCAAGTCGGTCAAGCGGCGCTAGCCCGGCCGCACCTTCGCGGCTGATTGATGATCGCGCCCCAGGCGATCGGCCCATGTTCTTCACGGCCGATCAGGCGCACAATCAGCTAATGAAGCGTTACCTGACGGTCGGCTACGGCGCGGCCGCTTATCTGCTCTTTCTGGCTGCATTTCTGTATCTCGTCGCGTTTCTGGGCAACTTCTGGGTGCCGCGAACGGTCGATCGCGGGCTGTCGGCGCCCATCGGCCAGGCGGTGCTGGTCAACGTGGTGCTGCTCGGTGTGTTCGGCCTCCAGCACAGCGTCATGGCGCGGCCGGGGTTCAAGACGTGGTGGACGCGCGTGGTGCCGCAGTCGATAGAGCGCAGCACGTACGTGATGCTGTCCAACGTCGTGCTGGTGCTGCTCTACTGGCAATGGCGAACGATGCCTGCCGTCATCTGGGAGGTGCATCTCCCGGCCGAGCGCCTGGCGTTGTGGACGCTGTTCTGGCTCGGCTGGGCGATCGCGCTGGCGTCGACGTTCATGATCAACCATTTCGACCTGTTCGGGCTCCGGCAGGTGTATTTGGCATGGCGCGCAAAGCCTTACACCGACCTTGATTTTCGCGTCAGGTTCTTTTACCGACTGGTGCGTCATCCCCTCATGCTCGGCTTCGTCATCGCCTTCTGGGCGGTGCCCACCATGACGGCCGGACATCTGCTCTTCTCCATCGCGATGACGGGTTACATCCTGATCGCCACGCAATTCGAAGAGCGCGACCTGATCGCCGCGCTGGGCGATCAGTACCGCGACTACCGCCGCCGGGTGCCGATGCTGCTGCCACTGGGGCGCCGGCCACGCGGTGGCCCCACCCAGCCGGCCGAGCTGCACTAGCTTCTGAGCAGCGCGAGCATCGCTGCGGGGGACACGCTCGGCGCCGACCATGTTTCGCTGCATCCGCTTACCGCAGCGCCGGGTGACCTGTCAGGATTGACGGTATGGATGTCAAGGAGGTGCTGCTCCCCGGGGTCGGTCTTCGCTACGAATTCACCGATCAGAGGGGCGACCGAATCGGCATCATCGCCCGGCGCAGCGGCGATTTCGACGTCGTCGTGTATGCCCGCGAAGATCCCGACGAGGCCCGGCCGTTGCTGCACCTCAGCGACCAGGAGGCCGAGGCCGTGGCCCAGATCCTCGGGGCGCCGCGGATCGCGGAGCGATTCACCGAGCTGGCCCGGGAAATCCCCGGGCTCGAGACGGGCCAGGTGCACATCCTTGCCGGCAGTCCGTTCGTGGATCACCCGTTGGGAGACACCCGGGCCCGCACCCGCACCGGGGCGTCCATCGTGGCGATCGTGCGCAACGAGGAAGTGCTCGCCTCACCCGGGCCCGCCGAGATGCTGCACGTCCAAGACGTTCTGATCGTGATCGGCACCGAAGACGGCATCGCGGGCGTCGAGAAAATTATCGACAAAGGCTGAGGCGTGCAGATTTCGGGGACGCTGCTGCTGCAACTCGGCGCCCTCCTGGCCACTCTGGCCGTATTGGGTGCCGCCGCACGCCGATTCGCGCTGTCGCCCATACCCGTGTACCTGCTGGCCGGTCTGGGGCTGGGCAAGGGCGGCATCCTGCCGCTGGCCGCCGGCGGGCAGTTCATCACGACCAGCGCACCCATCGGCGTGGTGTTGCTGCTGCTGACGTTGGGCTGCGAGTTCTCGGTGGCCGAATTCTCCAGCAGCATGCGCCACCACCTGCCGTCCGCGGCCGTCGACATCGTCCTCAACGCCGCGCCCGGTGCGATCGCCGGCTGGCTCCTGGGATTGGACGGTGTGGCCATCCTGTGCCTGGCCGGCGTCACCTATATCTCCTCGTCGGGCGTCATCGCACGGTTGCTCGAGGACCTGCACCGGCTCGGCAACCGGGAGACGCCGGCGGTGCTGTCGGTGCTGGTGCTCGAGGATTTCGCGATGGCCGCCTACCTGCCGCTGTTCGCGGTCCTGGCGTCGGGCGGCGGGTGGCTGCACGCAGTCGGCGGCATGGTCGTGGCGGTGGGCGCCCTGGTGGCGGCGTTCGCCGCGTCGTACCGGTGGGGTCACCACGTCGACCGGTTGGTGGAGCATCCCGATTCCGAACAGCTCATGCTGCGGGTGCTGGGCATCACGCTGATCGTGGCGGCGGTGGCCGAGTCCCTGCATGCCTCCGCCGCCGTCGGCGCGTTCCTGGTGGGCCTCACCCTGACCGGTGAGACGGCCGAACGGGCCCGCCAGGTGCTGGGCCCGCTGCGCGATCTGTTCGCCGCCATCTTCTTCCTGGCGATCGGCTACTCGGTGGACCCGCACGAGTTGGTTCCGATGCTCCCGGCGGCACTGATCCTGGCCGCGGTGACCGCGGCGACCAAGGTGGCGACCGGGAGCTTCGCCGCCCGGCACGACGGGGTGGCGCGGCGCGGGCAGCTGCGCGCGGGCACCGCGTTGATCGCCCGCGGCGAATTCTCCTTGATCATCATCGGATTGGCCGGCAAGTCCCTGCCGGCGGTCGCGGCGCTGGCGACGTCCTACGTGTTCATCATGGCGATCGTGGGGCCCGTGCTCACCCGCTACACCGGCGGTGCACGGCCGGCCGGCGCCGCACCGGCGAACTGACCGCCGGCCGCGGTCAGCCGATGTGCAGGGCCACCACCATCCACCGGGTTGCGCCCGCCGCGCTGACCTGCTCGACCCGGCAGGCGATGGCATGGATCCGGTCCCCGCGGCTGTAGGTACCGAAGACTTCGGCCGCCGAGTCCGGGTCACGGTGACCGGCCGGCTGCAGCCGCATGCGGCGCAGCACCGCGGCACCCCGCCTTCCGCCCGCGTGGCCCACGGCCGAACGGCCAACCGCGGCCACCGAATCCACCAGGCCCGGCGCCAGCAGCGGATTCAGCTGGGCGGCGGGACGGCGGCGGTCGATGACTTCCAGCACCCGGCGCAGCGCGGCGTCGGCGAAGACGGCCGCCTGACGTAGCCGCGACGACATGACCGTGCCGGAATCCGGTGACGTCGCCCTGCCGGGCGACCCGGTGTAGGGCCGCGGCGGCACGCTGTTGCCGCGGCAGCGCAGCGGCGGGCGCGAGGATTGCCGGCACTGCGGGACGGGGCGGGGCACGCCCTGCGTCGGCGGCTCGTAGTCGACGACTGGTATGACGGTGAAAGTGTCAGAGGGATTCGCAGCAACAGGACTGATGTTCACGCGCACTCTCCAAGTCTTCGGCTCGGCCGCAAGCCTGCTGGAGAGGGGCAGACAGTGGTTGGTCAGTGGTCATCATGGCATAACTCGATCGCACGCGTACCCGCGCTGATGAGCGCCCGGAACAGACGATTACCGTGGGCGGGACACCGGGCCCAACGCACCCCAACGCACGCGCGACGAAGTGACCAGGAGGACAGCGCCGCATGGTGAGTCGCTTGTCGCCCTCGGACGCGTCGTTCTATCGGCTGGAAAACACTGCCACCCCCATGTACGTCGGATCGCTGTCGATCCTGCGCCGCCCGCGTGCCGGCTTGAGTTATGAGACGCTGCTGGCCACCGTCGAGCAGCGGCTGCCGCAGATACCGCGCTACCGGCAGAAGGTCCGGGAGGTGCGGGTCGGCACGGCCCGTCCGGTGTGGCTCGACGACAACGACTTCGACATCACCTATCACGTGCGGCGCTCGGCGTTGCCCTCGCCGGGCAGTGACGAGCAGCTGCACGAGCTGATCGCGCGGCTGGCCGCGCGACCGCTGGACAAGTCACGCCCGCTCTGGGAGATGTACCTGGTCGAAGGCCTGTCCAAGAACCGGGTCGCCCTGTACACCAAATCCCATCAAGCGCTGATCAACGGGATGTCCGCGCTGGAGATCAACCACGTCATCGCCGATCGGACGAAACGGCCGCCGCCGTTTCCCGAGGACTTCTGGATACCGGAGCGCGACCCCGGCAACACCCGGCTGATGCTGGGCGCGGTCAGCGAGTGGGTCACGGGTCCGGGCGCCCAGGTGCGGGCCGTCGGGTCGATGATCGGCGGCCTGATGACCAACCACGGCGAGCTGCTCGACGCCGGCCGCCGGGCCGTCGATTTCGTGCGGACGGTGGCCCGGGGCACAGCGCCCAGCAGCCCGCTCAACGCCACCGTGTCGCGCCATCGGCGCTTCACCGTCGCCCGGGGCAGCCTGGACGATTACCGCACCGTGCGTGCGCGCTACGACTGCGACGTCAACGACGTGGTGCTCGCCGTGATCGCCGGCGCCCTGGGCAGCTGGCTGATGTCACGCGGGGTGGCGGTGTCGCCGACCGCGACGGTGCGGGCGATGGCGCCGCTGTCGGTGTACGACGACGGCGACCTCGACGCGAGCGGCCCCGGTCAGGCGATCAGCCAGGTGATGCCGTTCCTCGTCGACCTGCCGGTGGGGGAGCCCAACGCCGTGGTGCGGCTGTCGCAGATCGCGCATGCCACCGAGTCGAATCCGACGGCCGCCCAGCTGGTGGACGCCAGGACCATCGTCACGCTGTCGGGTTTTGCCCCACCGACGCTGCACGCCATGGGCATCCGGGTGGCGACCAGTTTCCCGAGCTTCTCCAAGCGCACGTTCAACCTGTTGATCACCAACGCGCCCGGCGCCCAGTCGCAGATGTACATCGCCGGCACCAAACTGCTGGAGACCTATGCGGTGCCGCCGCTGCTGCACAACCAGGCGCTGGCCATCGGCGTGACGTCGTATAACGGCCAGCTGTACTACGGAATCAACGCCGACCGCGAAGCCATGAGCGATGTCGACGTGCTGCCTGGACTGCTGCACCAGGCGCTCGAAGAACTGCTGGAGGCTTCCCGGTCCTAGTCGGCGGTGAAAACCCCTGCGTGCGGCTATCATCCGTTGCTGTGAGCACCGCGAAAAGCCACCGCGCGCCGGCCAAATGTACGCCGGCGACTACGCGGGCACGCTGATCTGGCCGCCCATGACGGTCGTCTATATCCCCGCCACGCTGCCGATGTTGCAGCAGCTCGTCGCCGACGGCTCGTTGTGGCCGGTCAATGGCACGGCATTCGCGCTCACCCCCACCTTGCGCGAGGCCTACGCCGAGGGCGATGACGACGAGCTCGCCGACGTGGCACTGCGGGAGGCGGCGCTGGCGTCGCTGCGTCTGCTGGCCGCGTCCGAGGCGGAAGGCGCCGGCGCGTCGTCGGAGTCGCCGCCGCCCCGCCGCGCGGTGCTGGCCGCCGACGTCGAGGACGTCACGTACCGCCCCGACCTCGACGACGCCGTGGTCAGACTGTCCGGGCCGGTCCCCATCGACGACGTGATCGCCGCCTACGTCGACAACGCCGGGGCCGAGCCGGCGGTGGCGAAGGCCATCGAGGCCGTCGACGCCGCCGACCTGGGCGATGAGGATGCCGACCTGATCGTCGGCGACGCGCAAGACCACGATTTGGCCTGGTACGCCAATCAGGAGCTGCCGTTCCTGCTGGAGCTGATGTGACGGCGAATGTGAGGCATTCGACGCCGCAGCGCTAGCTACGACACCGTAGGTTACGGTACCGTAGGTTTCGTGAAGCACACAGAATCGATCACAATGTGAGCGTTAGTCAGACGCCGCGTAGTGAGCAGGAGCTTCCCCTGGGCAGACGTAACCCCTCGATCACGGGCAACGTCGTCGACACCGCGCGACCTGTTGTCGCCGGCGCGGACCGGCATCCCGGTTGGCATGCGCTGCGCCAGCTCGCCGCGCGCATCACGACGCCGCTGTTGCCCGATGACTATCTGCATTTGGCCAACCCGCTCTGGTCGGCGCGCGAACTGCGGGGCCGGATCCTGCAGGTGCGCCGCGAGACGGAGGATTCCGCGACCCTGGTCATCAAACCGGGCTGGGGCTTCAACTTCGACTACCAGCCCGGTCAATACATCGGTATCGGGCTGCTGATGGACGGGCGCTGGCGCTGGCGGTCGTATTCACTCACGTCGGCCCCCGACGCTAAAAGCTCGCGCTCGGGATCGGCGCGCACCGTGACCATCACCGTCAAGGCGATGCCCGAGGGGTTCCTGTCGTCGCACCTGGTGGCCGGTGTCGAGCCGGGCACCATCGTCCGGCTGGCCGCGCCGCAGGGCAACTTCGTGCTGCCCGACCCGGCGCCCGCGTCGATCCTGTTCCTCACCGCCGGTTCCGGCATCACCCCGGTGATGTCCATGTTGCGAACCCTGGTGCGCCGCAACCAAATTGGCGACATCGCCCATCTGCACTCGGCACCCACCGAATCCGACGTGATGTTTCGCGCCGAGTTGGCCGCGCTGGCCGCCGAGCACCCCGGCTATCGGATGCAGCTGCGCGAAACCCGCACCCAGGGCCGGCTCGACCTTTCCGTGCTGGACGCCGAGGTGCCGGACTGGCGCGAACGCCAGACCTGGGCCTGCGGTCCGGAAGGCATGCTGACCGACGCCGAGCGGGTCTGGTCGGCCGCGGGCATCGGTGCGCGGCTGCACCTCGAGCGGTTCGCGGTGTCCAAGGCCGCGCCCACCGGCGCCGGCGGCACCGTCACCTTCGCCCGCAGCGGACGCACCGTCGGTGCCGACGCGGCGACGTCGTTGATGGATGCGGGCGAGGGCGCCGGCGTGCAGATGCCCTTCGGGTGCCGCATGGGGATCTGCCAGTCGTGCGTGGTCAACCTCGTGGAAGGTCACGTCCGTGATCTGCGAACCGGCGAAGAACACGACCCGGGCACGCGAATTCAGACCTGCATCTCGTCCGCCTCGGGCGATTGCGTGCTCGACATCTAAAGGCTACTCACAGGTAACCTACGGATTCGTAGGTTACGATAGCGTAGGTCCGGAACACCCAACGACCGCAGGGAGATAAGACGATGGCGATCACCGACGTCGACGTATTCGCCCATTTGACGGACGCCGACATCGAAAGCCTGGGCGTCGAGCTCGATGCCATCCGCCAGGACATTGAAGACTCTCGCGGGGCGCGCGACGCCCGTTACATCCGCCGCACCATCGCAGCCCAGCGCGCGCTGGAGGTGGCCGGGCGGCTGATGCTGACCGCCAGTTCGCGGCGCTCCGCCTGGTGGGCGGGGACGGCGACCCTGGGCGTGGCCAAGATCGTCGAGAACATGGAGATCGGCCACAACGTCATGCACGGCCAGTGGGACTGGATGAACGACCCGGAGATTCACTCCTCGACGTGGGAGTGGGACATGAGTGGGTCCTCCAAGCACTGGCGCTATACCCATAACTTCGTGCACCACAAGTACACCAACATTCTCGGGATGGACGACGACGTCGGCTACGGCCTGCTGCGCGTCACGCGAGACCAGCGCTGGAAGCGCTTCAACGTCTTCAACCTGGTGTACAACACCCTGCTCGCGCTCCTCTTCGAGTGGGGAGTCGGCTTGCAGCACGTCGAGCTTGGCAAGATCGCCAAGAAGCGGATGGAGCAGGACGAGGCCCGGCAAAGGACAGAAGAATTCCTGGCCAAGGCCGGCCGGCAGGTGCTCAAGGACTATGTCGCGTTCCCGGCGCTGACCTCACTGTCGCCCGGAGCCACCTACACCTCCACGCTGAAGGCCAACGCGCTCGCCAACGTGATTCGCAACGTGTGGGCCAACGCGGTGATCTTCTGCGGCCATTTCCCCGACGGCGCAGAGAAATTCACCAAGACCGACATGATCGGCGAGACCAAGGGGCAGTGGTATCTGCGGCAGATGCTCGGCAGTGCCAACTTCGAGGCCGGCCCGGCGCTGCGGTTCATGAGCGGCAACCTGTGCCACCAGATCGAGCACCACCTGTATCCGGACCTGCCCAGCAACCGGCTGCACGAGATCTCGGTGCGGGTGCGCGAAGTCTGCGACAAGTACGACTTGCCTTACACCACAGGTTCATTCCTGCTTCAGTATGGCAAGACATGGCGCACGCTGGCCAAGCTCTCGCTGCCGAACAAGTACTTGCGTGACGATGCCGACAACGCGCCGGAGACCCGCAGCGAGCGGATGTTCGACGAGCTGGAGCCCGGTTTCCTGGGCACCGATCCGGCCACCGGCCGCCGTCGCGGGCTCAAGTCCGCGATTACCGCGGTGCGGGGTTGGCGGCGCGGGAAGCGGGCGGCCGCAGCGCGCCGTGCCGACGACGACCTGGCTGCCTAACCGTCGCTATCCCGGCTGGTAGAAGTCCTCGGCGGCGATCGGGGCGACACCGAGCTCGCCCGCGACCGCGTCGATCGCTTGCTGTGCGATGCCCAGGTCCACCTGGTAGTCGGCGCTGAAGTACGGTCCGATGTAACGCTCGTAGTGCAATCGCGCCTCATCGGGCGTGAGCCGGTCGAGGAACCAGTTGATGTATTCGACGGCCCGGCTTGGTTGTTCGACGAGAAGCCGCAGCGCCCGCCGATTGGCCCGCAGCAGGGCCTGCAGCGCGGGGCTGTCCGGCGGAATGTGCACGGGGTCGACGGCGACGCCGACGGTGGGGATCTGGAAGTGATCGCCTACCCAGGCCAGCAGGTGAAACCCCTCTTCGGCGGCGACCTGTTCGGGGGACAGCGTGCTGCCCACGTACGCGGCATCGATCGAGCCGTCGCGCAGCCGGCGCAGATCCATCTGGTAGTCACCCGGATGCCGCACCACGCAGTGCAGGTCGTGGTCGGGGTCCAGGCCGTGCTTTCGCAGGACGATCCGGGCGAAAGTACCCGGCGGGTGATCGGCGGCGTGAATGGCCAGCCGTCGCCCGCGAAGGTCCGCCATGGACTTCACCTCGGCGTTGCCGAGAAACCAGAACAGCGGGCGATCGGTGTTGACGCTCAACGCTTTCCAGCCGATCCCGTCGTCGAGCCGCGACAGCAAGGCCCGGCCGAGGCCGATCACCGCGGCGTGGCGCAGCCGCTGCGCTTTCCAGCCGACTCCGTCGCGGACGGCGACGTGGACGCCTTCGTCCTGGTAATAGCCCTCCTGGTCGGCGACATGGGCGACCAGCTCCTCGTGAATGCCACGCCCGACGTAGGCCAGATCGATCGTCTGCACGCCGCACCCCTTTTTCGGTAACCGGATCCGATGTCAATCCATGGCGAGGCCGCCGTTGACCTCCAGGCAATGGCCGGTGATGAAACCGGAATCCTCGCCGGCCAGGAACGCCACCGTCTTGGCCACTTCTTCGGGGCTGACGAGGCGCCCCATGGGATTTGTCGCTCCGAGTTGGTGCACTTCTTCGGGTGTCAACAGGGCGTTCGCCGTGGGATCGGCGACCGTGGCCGGCGAAACGAGGTTGGCGGTGATCTGGTGCGGAGCGAGCTCGAGCGCGACGTACCGGACGAACTGGTCCATTGCCGCCTTGGCGGTTCCCACCGTGATCATGCCCTGCCTGGGCCGGCGGGACAACACCGTGGTGAGATATATCAGCCGGCCATAGCTTCGCGAAATCATCTTGGGGACAACGGCTTTAGTCATCAGAAAGGCCGCATGCAGTTCCCGGTCCAGTTTGCCGTCGAGCTGTTCCCAGCTCAGATCGGCGAACGAGGTGACGTCGTAGGGGATCAGGGCGTTGTGCACGAGCACGTCGACGCCACCCCACCTCTTGTTGGTTTCGTCGACCATTGCGGCGACGTCGTCGGGTGCGGTGACATCGGCCCGAATCGCGGTGGCCTCACCACCGGCCGCCGTCGCGGCCGCGACCACCTCGTCTGCCTCCGCGGCGCTGGACCGGTAGTTGACGATTACCCGAAATCCCTGCTCCGCCAAGACCAATGCGGTCGCCGCGCCGATTCCCCGGCTGGCTCCGGTGATCACCGCGACACGACCCACCGGCGTTCCCTCCGACCGTGCTCACCGCGCCTGGCTGGCACGCGCGAACGATACTCCCGCGACGCGCCCCGGTAAAGGGCCGCAAGGGATGCGCTCAGAGCTCCCATGGCGCAACATTGGTGCATCCACTCGCGAGGGAGACGGCCATGGCTGATGACGATGTGCGGAAAGCGCTGCGACGTCATTGGGCGGCCTCCGACGCCAACGACTTCGTGGCGGAGCACGAAATCTACTCCGTTGACGCTGTTCTCGAGTATCCGCAATCCGGCGAGCGCATCCGGGGCAGAGCCGGCATTCAGGCGTCGCGCGAGGCCCAGCCGAACACCAAACGGTTCACCGTGCGACGCATGCTCGGCGGCGGCGATCTTTGGATCACGGAGCTGGTGCTGACCTATGACGGGCAACCGTATTACGTGGTCAGCATCATGGAGTTCGACGGTGGGCAAGTGGTGCGCGAGACGCAGTACTTCGGCGACCCGTTCGAGGCCGGGGCATCTCGGGCTCAATGGGTGGAACGAATGCAGTGAGCGGGCTCAGGAGCCGCCGGTCACCTTGGCGGCCAGCGCCGCCAGCTTCTCGTCGAGTCCCTGTGCGGCGCTGAGCAATTCCGGATTCGGCTCGATGACCATCAGCGACGACGGCTTGACGTAGGTCAGGCTGCTGCGGCGCTCGCCCTCGTCGGCAACCAGCAGCTCGACCGGGGCGAACAGGCCGGCCGTCACGTCGTGGCGCAACATGGTGATGGCGATCAGCGGGTTGCCGAGGACCACGCGCAACACCTTGCGGTCGATGCCGACCTTGGTGATCCACGCGCCGTGGTCGATCACGCCGAACAACATGAATCCGCTTGGCCCGACGTGGGATTCGACGCGCTGCCGGTAGGAGTCCCAGTCATCGGTGGCCGTCGCGAGGTCGTTGATCGGCACCGGTTGCTCGCCGATGTCGGCGAGCAACGCGGCGCGCAGTCGGTCGTAGCTCTTGGCGCTGTCGTAGCGCACCCGTACGCCGTCGAAGTGGGTTTCTCCCGGGTTGCTCAAGACGGTGCCTCCTAGTCGAGCGGCTCGAATATGGTGGCGTTTGGCCATGCCGGCGCCCTCCCGTCTTCACAACTCCCTTGGTGCGTCGCGTTATTCCGGTGACCGCTCCGAGTGGCGTTCAGGCATGGTGGGTGGCTTCCTGGGCGAGTTGGACGCGCGAGCTCAGGCCCAGTTTGGTGTAGACGTGGGTGAGGTGGGTTTGCACGGTGCGCGGTGAGACGAAAAGCCTTGTGGCGATGTCGTTGTTGGCGAGTCCTTGGCTGACCAGCCGCACCACGTCGCGCTCGGTGGGCGTCAGCGATGCCCAGCCAGTGGCGGGCCGTTTGCGTTGGCCGCGGCCGCGCTGCGCGTAAGCGATCGCCTCCTCGGTGGAAAGGGCCGCGCCCTCGGCCCACGCAACATCAAAGTCGTCGTCGCCCATAGCTTCTCGCAGCGCCGCCACTGAGGCTTCGTAGTCGGCGTCCCAGACCTTGAACCGCACCGCGCCGATCCGCTGCCGGATCGCTGCCGCCGCGCCGAAAAGCCGCGCCGCTTCGCGGTGACTGTCGGCCTCGCCGGCGAGCGTGCCGAGGCATTCGAGGATGTCGGGGATGAACGGGTACGCGAAACCTTCGGGAACACTGGCAAGCGCGTCATGGGCGTCGTGTTCAGCCTGCTCTGGTTCACCCTGTGCGGTCGCCACTCGGGCGCGCGCGCTCAGCGCCACCAACAGGATGAACCCTGGCGCCGTCGCGACAGCCTCGTCGGCCCAGCGGCGGGCCGCGATCAGATCCCCGCCCGCCAGCGCGACGTTCGCGATGATGGGGCGCAGATGCGCCGCATACCCCGGCAGACCACTCCCATGCTCCCAGGCCGCCGCGGCCGCGCCCAGCGCCGTCTCAACGTCGCCGGCGGCCAGGGCCGCGTTTGCCAACGCGAAGTAACCAAGGCTCGCGGCGATCCCGCCAAGTTCGGACCCGGACTCCAGGCTCGCGTCGGCCGCGTCCCGGGCCGCGTCCGTCTCACCGTGCCAGGCCAGTGCGGTGCCCTGGTGCGCGAGGTTGGCCGCCGCATGGAGCCCATCGTGAGCGGCCTGGGCCTCGGCGGCCACCGCGCCGAATTGTGCGACGGCGCCGGCCAGATCGCCCTGCCCTAGCTGTGCGATTCCAAGGCACATGCGGCAGTGGCGCGAGTTGGATCCGTCACCGAGAGCGTCGGCGAGGTCGCGTCCTTCTTCGGCGGCCGCGCGCGCCGCGATCGGGTCACCGGCGGCCACCGCTGCGCTGGCCTGCCAGGTCAGGATCTGGCTGAGCCGCCACTTATCGTCCAGCTCCCGGGCGAGTTTCAGCGCCTCGGCGAAGTGCGCGCCTGCCAACTCGGCGTTGTAGGCGGCGGTAAAGCCGCAGGCGCTCAGCGCCCTGGCCAGCACGGCCGGATCATCGACCTCGCGTGCGAGCGCCAGGGCTTGCAGCGCCCGATCCGCGCTGTGCGCAGCACCCAACGTCATGGCAAGCACGGCCTCGTCGGCTAGCGCCCGGGAGCGTACCGCGGTCGCCACCTCGGCGTCCTGAGCGACCTCTTCGGTGAGGACGGTGTCGAACCAGTCCAGCCCTTCCAGGAGGCGGCCCCGAGACATCCACAGCGGCTGCAGCGCCGACGCCAGTGTCAACGCCGGCTCGATGTCGGACTTTTCGCAACTCCACCCGAACGCGGCGCGCAGATTGTCGATCTCGGTTTCGGCCTGCTCGATGCGCTGCTCATGATCATTGCCGGCCGGTGCGTCGAGCAGGACCGCGAGCGTGGTGTAGTGGTCGCGGTGACGCGTGCGCACGGTGTCGGCTTCACCGGACTCTACGAGCTTTTCCTGCGCGTATTGGCGCACCGTCTCCAACAGCCGGTAATGGGTTCGGCCTTCGCTGTCCTCGGCGACCACCAGCGATTTGTCGACCAGCAGGGTGAGCTGATCCAAGACCTGGTAGCGCTCCACATCAGTGCCACCGCAAACGAATTGGGCGGCGTCGAGATCGAAGCCACCCATAAACACCGCCAAACGGCGAAACAGGACCTGCTCTGGCAGGGTCAACAGCGCATGCGACCAATCCACCGACGCGCGCATCGTCTGCTGGCGACGCACCGCGGTGCGCGCACCACCGGTCAACAGCCGGAATCGGTCATGCAGACTGTCGACGATCTCGGCCAGCGACAACGCCCGCACCCGTGCGGCGGCGAGCTCGATCGCCAGCGGGACCCCATCGAGGCGACGGCAGATTTCCAGCATCGCAGCGGCATCGTCATCGCTGGGGACGAAATCCGGCCGGACGTGGCGAGCACGGTCGGCAAACAGTTCGAGGGCTTCATCGACCAGCGACAGTGAGGGCACCCGCAAGCCCATCTCGCCGGCCACCCCGATCGCCTCACGGCTGGTCGCCAACAACGTCAACTTCGCACCCGCGCCGAGCAGGGCAACGATCAGTGCTGCGCTGGCATCCAGCAGATGCTCACAGTTGTCCAGCACGACCAGCATGTGGCGGTCGGCGACAAAACGGGTCAGAGTGTCCATCGTGGAGCGGCTCGGTTGATCGGGTAGCCCCAGCGCGCGAGCCACCGCGATCGGCACAACATCGCGGTCGGTGATCGCCGCCAAATCCGCATACCACGCCCCGTCGCCGAACTCCGTCGCCAGCTGGGCCGCGACCTGCACCGCCAGCCGGGTTTTGCCCACCCCGCCGGCACCGGTCAACGTCACCAGCCGGTTGTCGGCCAGCAGCTCGCGCAGCTGGGCCAGTTCTGCGTCACGACCCACGAATCTGGTCAACTGCACCGGAAGATGTTGGGAGACAACGGAAATAGAAACCCGTAGCGGAGGGAATTCGTTGATCAGGTCGGGATGACACAGCTGCACCACCCGCTCCGGGCGCGGCAGATCCCGCAGCACGTGGGTGCCCAGCTCGGTCAGCCAGGCGCCCTCAGGTAGCCGGTCGACCACCAGCGGTTCGGTCGCTCCCGACAGCACGGTCTGACCTCCGTGCCCAAGATCGCGGAGCCGTGCCGTCCGGTTAATCGTCGGCCCGACGTAGTTACCCTCATCGCGCAGCTGCACCTCACCGGTATGGATACCGACACGCAGCCTGATCGGTGCCAACGGCGCCTGTTGCAACGCCAGCGCGGCCGCCAGCGCGTCGGAGGCGCGCGCGAACGCCGCCACGAAACTGTCCCCCTCGCCCTGCTCGACCGGGCGCACGCCGTCGTGGGCGACGATGATTTCCGGCACCGCGACATTCAGGCGGGCGATGGCGGCGGTCATCTCGGCGGGTTGCGTCTCCCATAGCCGCGTCGAGCCCTCGACGTCGGCCAACAGCAACGTCACCGTGCCCGTCGGCAAAAGCCCGTTCACGCCAAGTGCGCTCCAGTCCACCAGCGGTGTTTCCGCGCGTGGATCTATTCCGCTCATGGTAGTCAGCATGCGGCCTGCGCATGCGGGAAAACATCAGCACAACCGCGCACATCGCGACAGCCAGGGCACGTACCTACAACCGATTTCAGTTCACTAGGGCCCGGGGATGAATCCGGGCAGCCACTGTCCAGTACCGCGTTGAACCTGAGGCTCGTGGTGATGCGGCCCTCCTGCGCGCGCGTCCCGGTCCCGAACACCCCATGCAACCCATCACCCACCGCTTCTTGGAGTGCTCGCCGAAACTGCGGATTGACCTTGGGTGGGGAACATCTATTGATCTAGTCATCAATACGTCGCTCGAGTTCTGTTCGGGCCTGGTCGATTTGGTCGTATGCGTAGGTTGCGCTGGCGGCGGTCGTCATCGCCTCGCCCTTGTGGGCGAGGGATTCGTAGGTCGCATCGCCGAGAATGTCGCGCAGGTGGGCGATCGCGGCGGTGAATTCAGGGAAAGCCCGCTCAGCCATAACACCGACCGTGAACCCGGCGATGGTGGCCGCAGGTTCGCAGCGTCCGAGCCGGTCGAAAAGAGCGGCGAGGACGGCCAGCGGGACGCGGATCGTCGCGGTGTCGCCGGCGTTGTGGTAGTTGCTGATCGCCAAATCGAGGTGATCGAGCGCGGCCACCGGGTCGCCGTGTTCGGCCTCAAGTCGTGCCAGAGTGCTCGCCATAGTTGACGCGATGGTGCGGTTGCCACTGTCTTGGGCGATCACCAGACCCCGGCTAAGGGCGTTACGCGCCCCGACGGGATCCGTGTCGCGGAACGCCGCACCGTAGGCACCGAGCGCCAACGCGAGCAAGTGCGGGTTGGCCGTTGCCTCCGCGGCCTCGATGAGGCCATCCGCGGAATCCCTCGCCTCCTCGCCGGAACCGGCCAGCGCAAAAGCGATAACCAACCATGTCCGGAGGTGCACATCGTTGTCGCGGCGGCGTGCGAGCTGGGCGCGGCACAACTCGGCCAACCGCTCGGGCTGCCCGATGACTAGGTACACAACTCCAAGCAAGCCCTCGATACCGTACGGCAGCCCCTCGCGGCTCCTGCCGAGAACGTTCTGCGCGGCGTCGCAATAGCCGACAGCCGCCTCGATCCGTCCGGTCGTGAAGCACCGCGACGCAATCACATACAGGGTCGCCAGCCGGGGGTGGTCGACCGCGCGGGCGGACTCGATCAGCTCTTCGGCCCAGGCGACCGGCTCATAGATTTGGGCCCCAACGCCGAGCCACCCCGCAAGGGTGGCGATGGTGGCGGCGACATCCAGATCGCCCTGCTCGGCGGCCCACCGAAACGCGGTGCGCAGATTGGGCAGCTCGACGGTCAACCAGTCGTAGGCCTCCCGCTGGCGGGGACTGTCCCACAGGGCCAGGATGTCGGTTTCACGTCCAGCGAAGTACCGCGAGTGGGCGGCCCGAATCTCGGATGCTTCGCCACGGGCTACGAGTTGCTCCTCGGCGAACTGGCGGATCGTCTCCAGCATCGAAAACCGTGTCCGCCCCGAAGACCGGTCGGCGACCAACAGCGACTTGCGCACCAGGGCATCCAGCAGATCCAGGGTGGCGAAGTCATCATCGGAACCCATGACGGCGCAGGCACTTTGGAGGTCGAATCCCCCGGTGAACACCGAACACCGCTCCAGCAGCGCCTTTTCCGGGTCCTCGAGGTGGTCATAGGACCACGCCACCGCGTGGCGCAGCGTTTGGTGGCGTGACAGGCCGCGCCGCGGACCGACCAGCAGCCGGAACCGCTGATCCAGACGATCACGTATCTCGCTGGCGGTCATCGACGCCATTCGCGAGGCCGCCAACTCGATGGCCAACGGTATGCCGTCCAGGCGGCGGCAGATTTCCACCACGGCGTCCGCCTCGCCGGGCTGGGCCAGCGAGAAGTCCGACACCACACTGTGTGCACGGTCGACGAAAAGGTTCACCGCGGCCGATCCGGCCCCGGAGTTGACGTCCAGCGACGGGACACGCCATAACTGTTCGTCGCTGACCCCCACTCCTTCGCGGCTGGTCGCCAGAATCGTGACGGTCGCCGAGGCGGCCAGGATCGCCTCGACCAGATCCGCGACGCTGTCGACAACGTGCTCGCAGTTGTCGAACACCAGCAGCCGCACCCTGCCCTCCGACGCGGCCGCGACGCTGTCAGCCACGCTCTTGCCGGGCTGTTGGATGATGCCCAGCACCGCCGCGACGGCGTCGGGCACCGCGGCCGGGTCGATTACCGCGGCCAGCTCGAAAAACCAGACCCCGTCCGGGAATTCATCGGCCAGCCGCCCCGCGACCTCCACTGCCAGGCGGGTTTTGCCGACCCCGCCCACCCCGGTCAACGTAATCAACCGATGAGCCTTCATCGCCGCTTGCAGCTCGGCGACCTCCGACTCACGCCCGATGAAGCTCGTGCTCGGAGGCCGCAGGTTCCCAGGACTGGCATCGAGTGCACGTAACGGCGGAAAATCCGTGCGTAGCCCCGGCGCTCGGACCTGGAACACCTCCACGGTGGTCGGCAGGTCCCGCAACCGTCGCGGCCCCAGATCCAGCAGATCAACTCCGCTGAGCAGACCCGCCGTCGAGTCGGCCAACAGGATCTGACCGCCGTGCCCGGCGGCCATCACCCGCGCGGCGCGATTCAGCACGGCACCGAAGTAGTCCGCCCCCTGCAGCTCCGCTTCTCCGGTCGCGATCCCCATCCGCACCGGCAATTCCAGTGCCCGCTGCGCGGTTACAGCTGCGTCGACCGCGGATTTCGGCGACGCGAACGCTGCGCACACGCCGTCACCGGTGTGCTTGAACAACCAGCCCCCGTGCCCATCGATCGCCTTACGCAACACCTCGTCATGGGCGGCCAGCGCCGCCCGCATCGCACCCGCGTCTGACTCCCACCGACGGGTCGATCCCTCGATATCGGTGAACAGAAACGTCACCACTCCCGCAGGAGCAGCGGTCGCAGGAGCGGACACTATTGCAGAATGTCACAACGAACCCTGCCCCACCTCGAACATCAAAGGAACAGTCCAGACAACAGCTCACACGGGACCCACGAAACTGGTCCGCAGTAGTTGCGACGACCGTCTTTTCCGCCCGCCCCCCAAACGCTGTGAAGGATTTTCCGTCACAGCCAACGCCTTCCGCCGTCCCGAGTGGAGTCGTTCGCATCACCGGGCTGACCCAGCCGGCGTGACTTCCGCGCGAACATCCAGCGACGACGGTTCGTATACGGTGCGCGCCGCCGACGCCATCCGCGTTACGGGCACATCCACGCGATAGGCGGGCACTTGCTGCCGGGTGGGGGCGGCGGTGCTGGCGGAGGTCCTGGCCCCTCGGCAATCCCGTTGGGGTTGCTGCTGTTGTCGAAGGTGATGTGGTACACGTGGCAGACACTCAAGTCCCAGCCCGTCGCAACCAAGGCGGGCCATACGTAATCGCCTGGGCACCAGCGCATTCCCGGCCCCTTATAGCATCCGGATCGCGTGGAGCAGTGGTCGTTAGGATCGGCTTGAGCGTTGCCCGAGGCCAGCCCTAACGCGGCTACCGCGATGCTGCTCGATAACAGCGTTCCGGCAGTGAACCGCTTCAACGTGCGACGGGCGTTCACGGCGAATCCTCTCGCTGATGGGCCGTACGTTACGCCGACCCTTAGCGAAATTCTGTGCCGTTAGCGGGGCTACCGATCCCAACAATCTCGGGTGTCGGGGGCGTTGCTAGCCCAGCCGCTCGATGATGGTGGCGTTGGCCATGCCGCCGCCCTCGCACATCGTCTGCAGCCCGTAGCGGCCGCCGCGCTGCTGAAGAGCGTTGACGAGTGTCGTCATCAGGCGAGCCCCGCTGGCGCCCAAGGGATGACCGATCGCGATTGCGCCGCCGTTGACGTTGGTCTTGGCCAAATCCGCCCCGGTGTCCTGAGCCCACGCCAGGACCACGGGCGCAAACGCCTCGTTGACTTCGAACAGGTCGATGTCGGCCAGCGTCAGACCCGCCTTCGACAGCACCTTCTCGGTGGCCGGGATAACGCCGGTCAGCATGTAGAGCGGGTCGGAGCCCACCACGGTGGTGGTGTGGATCCGCGCCAGCGGGCGCAGCCCCAGCTTCTTGGCGACGTCACTGCTGGTGATCAGCACCGCGGCGCTGCCGTCGGACAGCGGCGAGGAGTTGCCGGGCGTGATCTCCCAATTGATCTGCGGGAAGCGTGCTTTGGCCGCGTCGCTGTAGAACGCCGGCTGCAATCCGGCCAGCGTCTGCACGGTCGTGCCGGGGCGGATGATCTCGTCGGTGGCCAGCCCGGCGATCGGGATGAGTTCGTTTTCGAACAGGCCTTCCTTGGTGGCGTGGGCGGCCCTGTCGTGGCTGCCGGCCGAGAACTCGTCGAGCTGGGTGCGCGAAAAGCCCCACTTCGCGGCGATCAGTTCGGCGCTGATGCCCTGCGGCACCAGGCCGTCGGGGTAGCGGCGGGTCATGTCCTCGCCCATCGGGTTGCTGCCCGGCGAGACCTGGCTGCCCATCGGCACGCGGCTCATCGACTCCACGCCGCCGGCGATGACGAGGTCGTAGGCCCCGGCGATCACCCCCTGGGCGGCGAAGCTGATGGCCTGCTGACTGCTACCGCATTGGCGGTCGATCGTGACACCGGGAACCGACTCCGGGAACCCCGCACCCAGCAGGGCGTTACGGGCGATGTTGGCCGCCTGGTCGCCGACCTGAGTGACGGCGCCGGCGATGACGTCGTCGACTTGTGCCGGATCCACTCCGGTGCGTGCCACCAGCTCGCGCAGGCTGTGTGCCAGCAGATCGGCGGGCAACACATCGTGCAGCGCGCCACTGGCCTTGCCCTTGCCGATGGGGGTGCGGACGGCTCCGACGATGACGGCGTCGCGGACCTGGTTCATGACTCCTCCTTGAGTCTTTTCATCTAGGTATAGATGGCTGTACCCAGGTAAACACCTCGGTATGCTTAAAGCAACCCAGGTGCGGAGGTGATTTAGATGACACTGCTGCAAGGACCACTGGCCGACCGCGACGCGTGGTCGGCGGTGGGCGAGTGCGCGATCGAGAAGACGATGGCGGTGCTCGGAACAAAATCCGCGATGCTGATCATGCGGGAGGCGTATTACGGCACCACCCGATTCGATGACTTCGCCCGCCGGGTGGGCATCACCAAGGCCGCCACCTCGGCGCGGCTGAGCGAACTGGTCGAGCTGGGGCTGCTACGACGTCAGCCCTATCGGGAGCCCGGGCAGCGCGGCCGCGACGAGTACGTGCTGACGCAGGCCGGCATTGATTTCATGCCGGTGGTGTGGGCGATGTTCGAGTGGGGACGGCGTCATCTGCCGGGCCGCAACCGGCTGCGGCTGACCCACCTGGGTTGCGGCGCCGAGGCGGGCGTCGAAATCCGTTGCGCGCAAGGCCATGTGGTGCCGCCCGACGAGCTGGGCATGCGGCTGGCTAAGAAGTCTGGTTGAGCGCGGTCAGCAGCCGCCGCGCCGCGGCGACGCGGCGGACGGCGGGACCGGTCAGCGTGTCCAGCGCGCACTCGGGGTCGGCCGGCGGCCCCATGTGCCCGCAGCCGCGCGGGCACTCCGCGATGGCCTCGGCCAGGTCGGAAAACGCCATCATCACGTCGTCGGGCTGGATGTGGGCTAGTCCGAAGGATCGGATGCCCGGTGTGTCGATCACCCACCCGGTGGTGCCCAGCGGCTCGGTCAACGGCAGCGCCACCGACTGTGTCGAGGTGTGTCGTCCCCGGCCGATGTCGGTCACATCGCCGACGGCGCGGTCCGCGTCGGGCACCAGCCGGTTCACCAAGGTGGACTTGCCGACGCCGGAATGCCCGAGCAGCACGGTGATCTTGCCCGCGAGCAGGTCCGCCACCGCGAGCAGGGGATCGTCTCGGCCGGCCTCGACGAGCGTCAGGTCCAGGTCGACGAACTGCTGCGCGAACGGCTCCGGCGGGGCGAGATCCGTCTTGGTCAGGCACAGGATCGGGGTGAGTCCGCCGGCGTAGGCGGCGATCAGCGTCCGGTCCACCAGGCCGGTACGGGGCGGCGGGTCGGCCAGCGCCACCACGATCAGCAGCTGATCCGCGTTGGCGACCACCACCCGTTCGGTCGGGTCGGTGTCGTCGGCGGTGCGCCGCAACACCGTTCGGCGCTCCCCACGACGCACGATGCGGGCCAACGTGTCCGGCCGCCCGGACAGGTCGCCGACCACGTCGACGTCATCGCCCACCACGATCGGGGTGCGGCCCAGCTCGCGGGCCCGCATGGCGGTGACCCGGCGATCGACGTCGCCGCCGAGCACGCATCCCCAGCGGCCCCGGTCGACGCTGACCACCATCGCTGCCTCGGCGTCCGCGTGCTCGGGGCGGGTCTTGGTCCGCGGTCGCGAGCCCCGCCCGGAGCGGATCTTGACGTCGGACTCGTCGTAGTCGCCGGGCCTCACATGCCGTGCCCCAGCATGCGGGCCCACAGCCGCGGAAAGTCGGGCAGTGTCTTGCCGGTGGCGCCGATGTCGTCGACCTCGACGCCGGGCACCCGCAGCCCGATGATCGCGCCGGCCATCGCCATCCGGTGGTCGGCGTAGGAGTGCCAAGTTCCGGACTTCAATGGAGTCGCGGTGATCACCAGGCCGTCGGGACGTTCGCTGCAGTCACCACCGAGCCTGTTGATCTCCCTGCTCAGCGCGGCGAGTCGATCGGTCTCATGGCCGCGCAGATGCGCGATGCCGGACAGGCGCGACACCGATCCCGGGGTCGCCAGCGCCGCCAGGGCGGCCACCGACGGCGTCAGCTCGCCGACCGCGCGCAAGTCGACATCGAACCCGCCGTAGTCCCCGGACCCGCGCGCCTCGAGAAACGAATCAGTCTGCGTGACAACGGCATTCAACTCATCCAGCACCTTCAGGATGTTGTCGGCGGGCTGCACGCTGCTCGCCGGCCAGCCGGTGATGCGCACGGCACCCCCGGTGACCACCGCCGCCGCCAGGAAGGGAACGGCGTTTGTCAGATCCGGCTCGACCTCCCAGTGCCGCGCCGCGACCGGCCCCGCCCGCACCGTCCAGCGGTCGGGGACGGAGTCGTCGACGTCGACGCCGGCCTGGCGCAGCATCGTCACCGTCATGGCGATGTGCGGCGCCGACGGCAGCGACGCGCCGGTGTGTCGCACCGTCAGGCCCTCACCGAACGAGGCCGCGCACAACAGCAGCCCCGACACGAACTGCGATGAGGCCGAGGCGTCGATGTCCACGGTCCCGCCGATGACCGAACCGGTGCCCAGCACCCGGAACGGAAGACCGGAGCCGTCGATCCGCACGCCGAGCCCGCGCAGCGCGTCCAGCAGCGGGACGATGGGCCGCGCCCGGGCCTGCTCGTCGCCGTCGAACTCGACCATCGATTCGGCCAGCGCCGCCAACGGCGGGACGAACCGCAGCACCGTGCCGGCCAGGCCGCAATCGACCTGCGCCATCGGTTCCGGCGACACGCGGCCGCTGACCGTCACTTCCGTCCCGTCGCCATCGACACTCAAGCCCAGCGTGCGCAGCGCCCCGATCATCAGATCGGTGTCCCGGCTGCGCAGCGCCCCGCTGAGGGTAGGGGAGCCGTTACCCTGGGCGGCCGCCAGCGCCGCGAGCACCAGGGCGCGGTTGGTCTGCGACTTCGAACCCGGAACGGTCACGGTCGCGTGCACGGGCTGAGATGCCACGGGGGCCGTCCACGTACTCATCGGTCCATCATGGCCTGTCATCGGTTTCTGTCACCAATAGGATTTGTGGCTCTGCCACTATGGGATGTATGTGCGGAAGGTTCGCGGTCACCACCGATCCGGCCCTGCTGGCGCAGAAGATCCAGGCGATTGACGAGGCCACCGGCGCCGACGCCGGTTCACCTGCGCCCAACTACAACGTGGCCCCGACCTCGACGATCGCGACCGTCGTCAGCCGGCATTCCGACCCCGAGGACGAGCCGACGCGCCGGGTGCGGTTGATGCGCTGGGGTTTGGTGCCGCCGTGGGCGAAGGCCGGTGCCGACGGCACGCCGGACACCAAAGGGCCGATGCTGATCAACGCCCGCGCGGACAAGGTCACCACCTCGCCCGCCTTCCGGACCAGCGCCAAGTCCAAGCGCTGCCTGATCCCGATGGACGGCTACTACGAATGGCGGGTCAACTCGGACGACGCGGCGGGCAAGAAGACCCGCAAGACGCCGTTCTTCATGTACTCCGAAGACGGCGAGCCGCTGTTCATGGCGGGCCTGTGGTCGGTCTGGAAACCGGCCAAGGATGCGTCGCCGCTGCTGAGCTGCACGATCATCACCACCGATGCGCCCGGCGAGCTCGCGCAGATTCACGATCGGATGCCGCTGGTGGTGCCCGAGCGCGACTGGGACCGGTGGCTGGATCCGGACGCCGCGATCGACGAGGACCTGCTGGCCCGCACGCCCGACGTGCGCGCCATCCGGATGCGTGAGGTGTCGACGCTGGTCAACAGTGTCCGCAACAACGGCCCGCAGCTGCTCGAGCCGGCCGAGCCGCAGCCCGAGCAGATGAAAATCCTGTAGCGCTGCTTTAGCCGCTACGCCGCCTCATCGTCGTCTCCGTCGCGAAGCAGCTTCTCGGGGTGATGGAAGGTGTTGATTCGCGGCTGGTTTCGGTCCAAGTGCGCGGGCGGGATCCATTCGGTGTCACCCTTGGCGTTCTTGCGGGTGGTCCAGCCGCGGGGTTGCAAAAGTCGGTGATGGGGTCCGCATGTCAGGGTGAGGTTGTCGATGTCGGTGGTGTGGCATTTCGCGTAATCGGTCACGTGGTGTACCTCGCAGTAGTAGCCGCCGACGTCGCAGCCTGGTGCTGAACATCCAAGGTCTTTGGCGTATAAGACGATTCGCTGGCCAGGGGAGGCGAGCCGTTTGCCGTGATACAGCGCGACCGGTTTGCCCTTGTCGAAGACCGCCAGGTAGTGATGGGCATGGCGGGCCAGGCGGATGACGTCGCTGATCGGTAGCCGGGTACCCCCACCGGTGATGCCGTGCCCGGCAACGGCTTCCAGTTCGGTCAGGGTGGTGGTGACGATGATGGAGGCCGGCAATCCATTGTGTCGGCCCAGGTCCCCGGAAGCCAAAATCGCTCGAAGGGCGGCATTGAGGCCGTCGTGCTGGCGCTGAGCCGGCGAGCGGACGTCGTGATCGATCGCGTCCTGGGACGGGGCGCCGTCAGTGCACGGCGTCTGGTCACTGGGATTGCACATGCCAGGCGCGGCCAGTTTGGCCAACACCGCCTCCACCGAGGCACGTAGTTCGGGCGTGAGCCAGCCGCGCAGTGCGGACATGCCGTCGGGTTGCTGCTTGCCCAGCGTCAGGCCGCGGCGGTGGGCGCGGTCGTCGTCGCTATAGCTGCCATCGGGGTTGAGGCAGTCCGTCAATCGATCGGCCAGTCCGGCCAACTGATCGGGCCGGTACCGGGTGGCCATGCGGGCCAGGTCGGCTTCGGCGTGCGCGCGGGTGTCGTCGTCTATCCAGCCCGGCAGCTGGTGGTAGAAGCGCCGGATCACCGCTACATGCTCTGCCCCCAGCCGGCCGGCGCGCTGCGCGGCGGCCGTGGCCGCCAACACCGGCGCCAGGGGTTCACCGATGAGCGCGCGCCGCTCACCCAAATCGGCAGCCTCGCGCACGCGCCTGCCGGCCTCGGTGCGGCTGGTCAACGTCCAGTCGGCGATCGCATGGCAGAGTTTGCCGCCCAGTTCTTCGGGCGTGGCCTCCTGCTGGAGCTGGTTGATCAGCGGATGTTCGCCGGCGGACAGGCGGCGTCGCGCCCGCTCATAGCGCCCCAGCAGGGCGAGGCGCTCCCGGGAGTGCAGCATCTGGCAGTCGAGCCCGATCACGGTATCGATCGCGGCGTCCAGTGCATCGAACGCCGCTGTGGCGACGTCACCGTCTGCGAGGACACCCGAACTCATACCTACGAAACTAGACCGGGCCACCGACAAAAAACCTCGACCAGAAACCACTGAAACGCAAGTGAAGCAAGATGTTTCGATGATTGGACGAAGGCGTCAAAAGTCGCTCGGAGGTGGGCAAAAACAACACACCGCCCCGTAGGACGCGAGGCAACTCCGACCGCCGGTCGAAAGCCGAATCAGTTGCTGAGCACCAACTTCCAGTTGCCGTTGACGTTACGATCCGGAACGCACCAGAACCTGTTCCAGTTTCCCGGCGTCGTGGTCTTCACGCCCGGGCCGGCGTCCTGACACGCCTCCCGCGTCGGGTAGTTGCCCTCGGTCTGAATCGTGTCGGCGTTGCTGACACCCTCGCCGATCGTCAGCAGCCCCGCCAACGCCAGCAGACCTGCGGCGGCAAAACGTTTCATGACCATCCAATCCTCCTGTGGGCGCACGAACCGGCGTCAACGGTATGCGGAATGGACAGGCCAAGGAGTGCTTTTCGCCAGGATGCTTAAGTTCGCTGGTCCGCGAGCGCCACCGCGGTGGCCACCGCTTCGAGCAGGCGGCCGAGTTGCTCGGCGTCCCCGACGTTGCGGTCGCCGGCGGCCAGCCGGATGAACACACCGGCGATGAACGTGGTGACGGCGGTGGTCTGCGCGGCCAGCAGGGCCGGGTCGCGGGTGTCCGGCCGCAGATGGGCGATGGCATCGCGGGCCATGCCGTTGATCCGGGCGACGAACACCTGCGATGTCTCGGCCAGACCGGGGTCGCGGGCGGCGCCCAGCAGCAGTTCGTGGCGCGCCCTGTTGAGCATCAGCCCGGATCCGCTGGCCTCCATCATGGTGAGCCGGGCCAGGTGCGCGAAGGGCGAGAGCGGATCGACCGGCTCGTCGATCACCGACTGCAGGTTGGCCACGTCGATCTCCGCGACGCGCTTGCCGACGCCGCGCAGCAGGGCCGCGCGGGTGCGGTAGTAGTACGACGTGGTGCCCTCGGGGACGCCGGCGACGCGGTCGACCTGCCCGTGGGTCAGCCCGCGCGAACCGTGCTCGGCTAACACCCGGATCGCCGCGTCGCACAGGTCGCGGCGGCGTTCGTCGCCGTTGCGTTTGCGGGATCTGCTGGTGGCCATGTCTGTTCTCAGCGCAGCACGGTGCCGCCGTCGATGTTGACGACCTGACCGTTGATCCATTCACCCTCGGCGGAGAGCAGGAAAGCGACCAGCGCGGCAACGTCGTCGGGATCGCCGACGCGGGGTCCCCGGATTCGTTTGAGCGCGGCGGCCTGAAGGTCCGGCCATTGGGGCACCGAACGGATGGCCTCGGTCGCGGTGAACCCGGGCGCGACGGCGTTGCACCGGACGTTGTCCTTGCCCCACCGCGACGCGACGTGGCGGGTGAGCGCGCCGACGCCGGCTTTCGCGGTGGCATAGGCGGGGCGCGCGGGCTCGCCCTGGAACGCCGCGGCCGACGACATGTTGACGATCGCCCCGCCGCCGCGGCGCAACATCTGCGGGATCGCGTATTTCATGGCGGCCACATACCCGCGCAGGTTCACCGTCATCACCCGGTCCCAGACGTCGAAGTCGATATCGACCACGTCGGTATCGGCACGGATGGTGCTCATGTCGGCGCCCACGTTGAACAGGAGATCCACCCCGCCGTAAGTGGTTGCGGCGGTGTCGATCAGGCCGGCGACCGATGCCGGGTCGGACAGGTCGAACACCACGTGGGTGGCCGTGCCGCCGACCGCGGCGATGCGCGCGGCCGTCCGCTGCGCGGCGTCGGCGGCGACGTCACCGACGACCACCCGGCAGCCCTCCTCGCCCAGCCGGGCGGCCGTCGCCGCACCGAGGCCGGTGGCACCGCCGGCGACGACGGCGACCTTGTCGGCCAGACCGCGCAGTCCCATGAGCGCCCCTTCCCGCGTCGAAGATATTGACTTTACCTCTAGAACTGTAGAGGATCGCCAGTCATGGCTGGGATTTATCGGGAGCGCCCCGGAGCCGGCGACCTCGCGGCGGCGACGGACACCCCCGCGCTGCCCCTGGGCGACGGTGTCTGGATGTCGCCGGGCGTCTCCAACTCCTATGCGGTGGCCACCGACCAGGGACGGGTCATCGTCAACAGCGGGCTGGTCTTCGAAGGTCCGTTGCACCGCAAGGCTTTTACCGACGTGGCCGGCCCGACACGGGCCATCATCGTCACCCAGGGCCACGCCGACCACTGGGGCGGGGTGAACTCGCTGCGCGACGAGGGCACCCAAGTGGTGATGCATCGCAACTACCGGTACTGGCGCGACGACAACACGCTCCTGATGGGTTACCGGGTGCCCAAGACGTCGTTCGCCTTCCAGAAGTTCTCCGACGCCGTGCTCGAGCACTTCAAGACCATCGACCCCGCGACCATCGACTTCTCGTTTCCCGAGCCCACCACGACGTTCGACCAGCGCATGAGCATCACGGTCGGCGGGCGCACCTTCGAGCTGGCGTGGACGCCGGGTGGGGAGACCACCGACGCGCTGGTGGTGTGGCTGCCAGAGGATCGAATCATGTTCAGCGGCAATCTGTTCGGGCCGCTGTTCGGTCACGTCCCGAACTTGATGACCATCCGCGGCGACCGGTACCGCGATCCGATTCTCTACATCGAGTCGCTGAACACCGTCCTGGAATTCCGGCCGCGGCGGCTGATCACCGGCCATTTCGCTCCCATCGACGGCGCCGATCGCATCGCCGAGGAGGTCACTGCGATGCGCGACGCGATGCAGGCCGTGCACGATCGCACCGCCGAGTTGATGAATTCCGGCGCCGACATCCACACCGCGATGCGTGAGGTCACGGTGCCCGAGCACCTCGACATCGGCGAGGGTTACGGCAAGACCTCCTGGAACGTTCGGGCCATCTGGGAGATGTACACAGGATGGTTCCGGCATCGCTCCACCACCGAACTGTATGGCGTGGCACCGGATTCGGTTGCGGCCGACGTGGTCAGCGCCGCCGGCGCCGACGCGCTGGTGGACGCGGCGCGCGCCCATGTGGCCGCCGGTCGTGCGGTGCAGGCCATCCACCTCACCGACCTGATCCTGGCCGCCCAGCCGCTGCATGCCGGGGCGCGTGCGGTGGCCGCCGACGCGCACGAGGTGCTGCTGGCCGACACCGAGAACTTCTGGGAAAAAGCGTGGCTCACCAAGTCAATCAACGAATTGAGGACTGACGCATGAACTCCGTCAACTTCGATTTCACCGGCGCCCACGTGCTGGTGACCGGCGGCACCAGCGGCATCGGCAACGCGATCGCCACCGCGTTCGCCGCCGCCGGCGCCGCCGTCACGGTGACCGGAACCCGCGGGTCGCCCGCCGACTATCCCGAGACGGAGCTGGGCGCGTTCACCTACCGCCAGTGCCAGA
>NZ_LZTA01000035.1 GCF_001665875.1 Mycobacterium sp. 852002-40037_SCH5390672 | reverse complement strand
GGCGGAATCGAGCGTTGCGGCGTACTCGTCCGGACCCAGACTTGCCGCCCGTTCCGTCAGACCGCGCGCCAGCGCATAGATCGCCTCGACGGCGCCGTGCCGATCGGCACGGCGGGCGAGCCCGCCCTCGCGGACAGCGTCCCGGACGATGCCGTCGATGATTTCGCGGAATACCTGGAACCCCGAGTTGCCCGTCGCCGTGTCATCGACGGCGATCGCATTCTCCGCCCGGATCACCCACTCGAACGCCGCGAGGTCGGGGTACTCGCGCATCAACCGGCCCGATTCGTCGAGGACCGCTTCTATTCGCGTGACCGCGGTGCCCGGGCGGGCGGCCGCCCGCCGCAGTCGGGGAACCGCGACGTCGGTTCGCGCCGCCACCGCGGCCTTCATCAGTTCGGACTTGTTCGGGAAGTAGTTGTACAGGCTGCCGCTGGTCATGTCGGCCGCGCGAGCGATCTCACGAATCGTCGCCCGGGCGTAGCCCGCCTCGGCTACACAGCGCATCGCCGCGGTGATGATCCGGGCGCGCGTCTGCTCACCGTCGGCCCCCACCGGCCGGCCCAACTGCGACGCCTTGACGGTCATACCGCGCAGTCCCCGCCACCGGTCCGTTCGTCACGCACCGCGCACCTCGCGCCAACAACGTCAAGGAAATTGATCGTCCGATTATATTCGGTGTGTCGGATCGGCGGCCGGCGGACAGGATGCGACCAGTGGGGACAGCACCGTGACGCGGACGCAACGCGGGCGTCCGGTAGGTGCCAGCGGCGAGGAGACTCGCCGGCGGATCATCATCGCCACTATGCG
>NZ_LZTA01000034.1 GCF_001665875.1 Mycobacterium sp. 852002-40037_SCH5390672 | reverse complement strand
GCCTCCACGTGGATGCGGGCCACCTTCTCGTCGAGGTGCTTGGGCAGCCGGTAGACCTCGTTGTCGTACTCGTCGTTCTTGGTCCACAACTCGATCTGGGCGATGACCTGGTTGGAGAAGCTGTTGCTCATCACGAACGACGGGTGCCCGGTGGCGTTACCCAGGTTCAGCAGCCGCCCCTCGGACAACACAATGATCGACTTGCCGGTATCGGGGAACGTCCACAGATCGACCTGCGGGCGGATGTTGGTCTTGGTGGCACCGGATTTCTCCAGCCGGGCGATCTGGATCTCGTTGTCGAAGTGGCCGATATTGCCCAGGATGGCCTTGTCCTTCATCGCCTTCATGTGCTCCAAGGTGATGATGTCCTTGTTCCCGGTGGTGGTGATGATGATGTCGGCCTCGCCGATCACGTCCTCCACCCGCTTGACGTCGAAACCCTCCATCAACGCCTGCAGCGCGTTGATCGGATCGATCTCGGTGACCGTCACCCGCGCACCCTGGCCGGCCACCGACTCCGCAGACCCCTTACCGACATCGCCATAGCCGCAGATCAACACCTTCTTACCGCCGATCAACACATCGGTACCACGGTTGATGCCATCGATCAGCGAGTGCCGGCAACCGTACTTATTGTCGAACTTGCTCTTGGTCACCGAGTCGTTGACGTTGATCGCCGGGAACGCCAAATCACCGGCAGCGGCGAACTGATAGAGCCGCAACACACCAGTCGTGGTCTCCTCCGAGACCCCCTTGATCGACGCGGCGATCTTGGTCCACTTGTCCTTATCGGTCTCGAAACGCTGACGCAGCAGATTCAAAAACACCCGGTGCTCAGCCGAATCGTCCTCCTCATCGGGGGGCACCACGCCGGCCTTCTCATACTGCGCGCCGCGCAGCACCAACATGGTGGCATCCCCACCGTCATCCAGGATCATGTTGGCCGGCGCTTCAGTCCCGTCCGCGAGCGCAGGCCAGGTCAGCACCTGCTCGGCCGCCCACCAATACTCCTGCAGCGTCTCACCCTTCCACGCATACACCGGAACACCCTTGGGCTCCTCGGGGGTGCCGTGCGGGCCCACGACCACCGCGGCCGCGGCATGGTCTTGGGTCGAGAAAATATTGCAGGACGCCCACCGCACCTGCGCACCCAGCGCCACCAGCGTCTCGATCAACACCGCGGTCTGCACAGTCATATGCAACGAACCCGAAATGCGCGCACCCTTAAGCGGCTGCACATCGTGATACTCCCGGCGCAGCGACATCAGACCCGGCATCTCCTGCTCCGAGAGCTCAATGTCCCGGCGACCGTAATCCGCCAACGACAAATCGGCCACCTTGAAATCGATGCCGTTTCGAACCTCAGGGGACAGTGCATTTTCGGTCGTCGTC
>NZ_LZTA01000033.1 GCF_001665875.1 Mycobacterium sp. 852002-40037_SCH5390672 | reverse complement strand
GGATCGCCACGGTGCTTGATGCGGTGGACGCGGTGTGTGTGTTGACCTGTGGTGTCGACACGGTTGGCGGGGCGGGGGCGCGCCCGGTGCTGCGCGTCGACGGTCTAGACCTGTCCGGCCGGTGCGCCAAGCCGATCACCGACGTTGATCGGCTGGCGCCATTGGCGGTGGATGACACCGCCTACGTGATTTTCACCTCGGGGTCCACCGGTGCCCCTAAGGGGGTGCCGGTCAGTCACACCGGTCTGCTGGGGATGGCGGCGGCGCACCGTGAGGCGTTCGGGTTGGGCGCGGATGCGCGGGTGCTGATGGTGGCCGCGCCGACCTTTGACGCGTCGATCTTCGAATGGTTGTGGGCGGTGGCGTCGGGGGCGACGCTGGTGGTGGCGCCCCCTGACGCGTATGGCGGGGAGGCGCTGACCGAGTTGCTGCAGACTCAGCGGGTCAGCGCGGCGTTGTTGACCCCGACGGTGCTGGCGTCGCTGGATCGGGCCCGGCTGGACGGACTTGACACGTTGACCACTGCCGGGGAGGCGTGCCCGGCGGAGTTGGTGGCCGCGTGGGCGCCGGGCCGGCGGATGTTCAACGCCTATGGGCCCTCCGAGACCACCGTCTGGGTCACCTATGCGCCGCTGTCGGCGGGGCAGCCGGTGACCATCGGCACCCCGATTCCCGGGGTGTGCGCGTTGGTGCTCGATGCGCGGCTCAACCCCGCCCCGATCGGGGTGGCGGGCGAGCTGTATCTGGCCGGGCCGGTGCTCGCCCACGGTTATGTGCGGCGGGCGGAGCTGACCGCGGAACGGTTCGTGGCGAATCCGTTCGGAGGTGTGGGGGCGCGGATGTATCGGACCGGTGATCTGGTGCGCTGGACTTCGGCCGGTGCGTTGGAGTACTTGGGCCGTGCCGA
>NZ_LZTA01000032.1 GCF_001665875.1 Mycobacterium sp. 852002-40037_SCH5390672 | reverse complement strand
AGCCAACCCCACCGGCGCCCGCACACCAACACCAGACCACCCCGACAGCACCAGATCACGCTCACCGCGATCCAGCAGCGCCACGTCCCCCACCGCCACCGAGGCATCGGCGACCACCGCCTCGATCACCCGCCCGAACCAGGTGACCAACCGCTCGACGGTGACCCGGTCGAACAAATCGGTCGCATACGTCACCATTCCCGCGGCCATCGGCGCCGCCGGGTCCTCGGTCGGCACCTCACCGATGTTGAAATCCAATTCGAACTTGGCAGTGCGGATGTCCGCCGCGAGCGGCTCGACGCTGACCCCGTCGATCGTCACCATGTCGGGGCGCGCATTGTTCTGGAAGACCAGCGCCACCTGAAACAGCGGATGATGCGCCGTGGAGCGCACCGGGTTGAGCTGCTCGACCAGCAGTTCGAACGGAACCTCCTGGTTGCTGTAAGCAGCCAGCGCCTTCTTCTGCACCTGCGCAAGTACCTCGCTGAACCGATGCGCAGACTTGACCCCCACCCGCAATGCCCACGAGTTGACGAAGAACCCGACCAGATCATTGAGCGCCTCATCCAGCCGCCCGGCGATCGTCGCGCCGATCACCACGTCCTCACCGGCTCCGACGCGGTGCAACAACACCGCCAATACCGCCTGCAACACCATCGAGCCCGTCGCGTTATGCGCCGCAGCCACCGCCTTGACCCCGGCCCACAGCTGCGGGTCGATGCGCAAATCCACCGTGTCACCGCGATAACTGGGCACCGGCGGGCGGGCCCGATCCGCCGGAAGCGACACTGCCTCGGGCACATCGGCCAACTCCTGGCGCCAATACCGCAACTGCTCAGCAATCACGCTGTCGGGATCGGACTCGGCACCCAACCAATCCCGTTGCCACAGCGTGTAATCGACATACTGCACCGGTAACGGTGCCCACCCCGGGGCGGAGCCGTCCCGCCGTGCTTGATAGGCCTCGGCCACATCGCGGACCATCGGAGCCATGGACCACCCGTCAAAAGCTATGTGGTGCACCACAATCCCCACCACATACTGCTCGGGCCCCACCGCATAGATCTGCGCACGAATCGGGACTTCCGCCGATAAATCGAACCGGTACCCCACCAGCGCCGCCAAGTCGCCGATCAAGTCCTCCTCGGGCACCGAGACGACCGTTGCGTCCCCCCGCCGCCACATCCCCGGTTGGGCCGCCAACACCTGCTGGAACGCCACACCGTCGACGTCGGGATAAATGGTGCGCAGCGATTCGTGGCGGGCGATGACGTCATCGAAAGCCGCGCCCAGGGCCTCGACATCCAGCGCCCCGGCGATCCGGAAGGCGATCGGAATGTTGTAGGTCGCGCCGCCGCCCTGGAACCGGTCAATGAACCACAACCGGCTCTGCGCGTAGGACAACGGCAGCATCGCGAGCCGCTGTTGTGCCGTCAATGCCGGCCTCGCCCGTTCCCCCGCATGCGCGTTCATCCATTCGGCCAATCCGGCCACGGTGGACGCGTCGAACAACGCCTGGATCGGGACCTCGCGACCCAGTTCGGTCCGGATCCGCGCTATCAGCCGTGTCGCCGATAGTGAATGCCCACCCAGGTCGAAGAACGACTCATCGATGCCGACCCGCGCCACCGCGAGCACCTCGCCGAACAGCGTGGCCAACACCCGTTCCCGTTGATCGCGCGGCGCCCTATATCCCGTCGCACTGATGAACGCCGGGGCCGGCAGCGCCCGCCGATCGAGTTTGCCGTTGACCGTCAACGGCAACGACTCCACCACCATGATTGCCGCCGGCACCATGAATTCGGGCAACCGGCCGGCAACAAAGCGGCGTAGCTCTGCGACACGTTCGCTCGCGGACGGCTCTACTTCCTGCGCCGGCTCCGTCTCCTGATGCAGCACGACATAGCCCACCAACTGCTTGTCGCTAACCTGCCCGACCGGGCTCGCGTTGGATGTGGCCGTGTGGGCGATCACCGCCGCCTGCGCCACCCCTGGATGGGCCACCAGGGCCGCCTCAATCTCACCGAGCTCGATGCGATACCCACGGATCTTGACCTGCTCATCGGCACGCCCCACATACCGCAGCTGCCCATCAGCGGCCCGACACACCAAGTCCCCGGTCCGATACATCCGCGCCCCGACGCCCCCGAACGGACACGCCACAAACCGCGACGCGGTCAACCCGGGCCGCCGCCAATACCCAAGCCCCACACCGGAACCGGCCACGTACAACTCACCGACCACGCCCACCGGCACCGCCCGCAGCCATCCATCCAGCACGAAAAAGGCCAAGTGCGCCAGCGGCATCCCGATGGGACTGGCAACGGTGTCGGCGTCGGCCGCGACGATCTCGCGGAACGAGGCGTGGACCGTGGTCTCGGTGATGCCATACATGTTGATCAGGCGCGGCAATCCCGGATGGTCGTGCAGCCAAGTCCGAAGACGTTGTGGTTCAAGCGCTTCGCCGCCGAATACCACCGTCTCAAGTTTGAGCTGCCTTCCCAGCTCAGGTGATACCGCGTCGGCGGTTTGCAGCGCGTAGAACGCCGAGGGGGTTTGGCTTAATACGTTGACTTGTTCAGCAACGAGCAAGGCGTGCAGGTCTTTTGGTGATCGGGTCACCGACTCGGGCACCACCACCAGACGCCCCCCGCGCAGCAGCGCACCCCAGATTTCCCACACCGAGTAATCGAAGGCCAACGAATGACACTGCGTCCACACCTGTCCCGGCGCCATTTCGGCGTCCAGCGACTCCAGCAGCCGCGTCACGTTGCGGTGGGCGATCGGCACGCCCTTAGGCGCACCGGTAGTGCCGGAGGTGTAGATGAAGTAGGCGATGTCGTCGGGAGACGGCGCCGGCAAGCCGATGCTCGGGTAACCGGCGACGCGGGGGTCTTCGACATCGATGACCGACAGATCGCACCCGTCCAGCCGGTCGGCCAGCCCCGTGGTCGTGATCGCGGCGATCGGAGTGGCATCGGCCACCATGAACCGGACCCGGGTGCCGGGATGCATCGGGTCGATCGGCAGATAAGCCGCGCCGGTCTTCAACACCGCCAGGATCGCCACGATCGCCTCGGGTGACCGAGGCAGCAGCACTGCCACACGCTGACCCTGACCCACACCCTGACTTACCAACATGTGCGCCAACCGGTTAGCGGCCTCCTCAACCTCGCGGTAGGTCCACGAGCGCTCCCCGCAGGTCAGCGCCACAGCCTGGGGGACGCGCGCCACCTGCTCGGCGAATACCACCGGAATCGACACCGACGTGCTCACCGGCTCGGTCAATACCGCCCGGTTGCCCCACCCATCCAAGCCGGCGTGCTCACCGGCATCCAGTACCTCCACCGACGAGAGCCGCCGTATGGGATCGACGGTCATCGCCGTCAAAACCCGCCTCAGCCGCTCGATCAGCGTCTCGATGCTGGTTGCATCGAACACATCGGTGCGGAAATCGACCGTTCCGCCGATCCCGGCGGGCTCGCCGGCTTCGGTCCACCGTTCGCCCAGGGAAAAGACCAAATCCATCCTGGTGTCGTCGACGACTCGGCGTGAGCCTGGCAGCGGCGAGACCTGCACATCACCCAAGGCCAAGGCGGCGGCCGGGTCATCCTGCCCGGCGAAGTTCTGCCACGACAACACCACCTGAAACAGAGGGTGATGGGTCGCGCTTCGGGTGGGGTTGAGCCGCTCGACAATCACCTCGAAGGGCACGTCTTGGTGCTCGTAGGCAGCAAGGCCGCGTTGGCGCACCTGGGTCAGCAGCTCGACGAAGGTGGGGTCACCGGCCAGATCAACGCGCAGCACCAAGGTGTTGATGAAATAACCCACCAGCTCATCCAGCGCCGGGTCGCGCCGCCCGGCGATCAGGAACCCCACCGCCACGTCCCTGGTGGCGCCGAGCTTGGCCAACAACACGGCCAGGGCGGCCTGGACGACCATGAAGGTGGTCGCGTTGTGCTCGCCGGCCACCCCGCGCACCTGCTGCTGCAGCTCGGCCGGCCAGTCCACCGTCACACTCGCGCCGCGGTAATCGGCCACCGGCGGATAGGGCCGGTCAGTGGGCAGCGCCAGGCACTCGGGCATTCCGGCCAGGGTCTGCTTCCAATACTCCAGCTGCGCGGCGATGGGGCTGTCGCTGTCGTCAAGATCGCCCAGATGCGTGCGCTGCCATAGCGTGTAATCGACATACTGCACCGCCAATGGCGCCCATTCCGGGGCCAAGCCCTGCTGCCGCGCCCGGTAGGCCTCGGCCACATCACGGGCCAGTGGAGGTAGTGACCACCCGTCATAAGTGATGTGGTGCACCACGATTCCCACCAGATATTGCTCGGGCCCCACCGAATAGATCTGCGCACGAATGGGAATTTCCGCTGACAGGTCAAAGCGATAGGCCACTAGCGTCAACAACTCTTGGAGCGCTTCCTGCTCCGGTAGGGAGACGACCGTCGCGCCCCCGCGCCGCCACATCCCCGCCCGGGCCGGCAGCACCTGCTGGAACGGCTCACCGTCAGCGTCGGGAAATACGGTGCGCAGCGATTCGTGACGGGCGATGACGTCATCGAGGGCAGCGCCGAGCGCCTCGACGTCCAGCGCCCCGTTGATCCGAAAGGCGATCGGCATGTTGTAGGTCGCACCCCCGCCCTCGAACCGGTCAAGGAACCACAACCGGCTCTGGGCAAACGACAGCGGAACCCGCTCCGGGCGCTGCATCACCTGCAACGGCGCGCGGGCCGGGCCGCCACGATGACGGTGCAGATAGTCGGCGAGGTTCGCGACGGTGGACGCGTCGAACAGATAGCGCACCGGAACTTCTCTGCCCAGCGCCAGCTGCAGTCGCGCGCTCACCCGCGTGGCGGTCATCGAATCCCCACCCAGGACGAAGAAGTCGTCATCGAGCCCGACCCGATCCACGCCCAACACCTGGGCGAACACCTCGGCGACGATCTTTTCGGTC
>NZ_LZTA01000031.1 GCF_001665875.1 Mycobacterium sp. 852002-40037_SCH5390672 | reverse complement strand
GAGGAGCACGGCTTCGGCGACATCAAGATCAGCGTCAAGCACAACGACCCGGTGGTGATGGTCGCCGCCTACGAGCAGCTGGCCGAGCGGTGCGACTACCCGCTGCACCTCGGGGTCACCGAGGCCGGTCCGGCCTTCCAGGGCACCATCAAGTCCGCGGTCGCCTTCGGCGCGCTGCTGTCGCGCGGCATCGGCGACACCATCCGGGTGTCGCTGTCGGCGCCACCGGTCGAGGAGGTCAAGGTCGGCATCCAGATCCTCGAGTCGCTGAACCTGCGGCCGCGCGGGCTGGAGATCGTGTCCTGCCCGTCGTGCGGGCGCGCCCAGGTCGACGTGTACACGTTGGCGAACGCGGTGAGCGCCGGCCTCGACGGTCTGGACGTGCCGCTGCGCGTCGCCGTGATGGGCTGTGTGGTTAACGGCCCGGGGGAGGCCCGCGAGGCCGACCTCGGCGTCGCGTCGGGAAATGGCAAGGGCCAGATCTTCGTTCGTGGCGAAGTCATCAAGACCGTGCCCGAATCGCAGATTGTCGAGACCTTGATCGAAGAGGCTCAGCGGCTCGCCTTAAACATCCGCGACGCCTAGAGACAGCCAAAAACCGAACCGTCGCACTTCGGCACGCCTTAGGTGTACCTGAACCGAACATACCGTCACAGATCGTATACGCGGTTCCACAACAACTCCGGTTACAACTCAAGCCCGCATCAGCTGAACCGCATCGTTGAACCAGCCGAATACCCGCCCAATTCACTGATAATCGAATGTCGCGTAGGCGGTTGGAACAACAGGGCACTGGCCGATCCCGCAAGTAATCCCACGGACTCGTCCGCGATGAACGCGATCCCGCCTAAGACCTCGAGTGCCCGCGGCACAATGCGAGATATCGCATCAGCCACCCCGAACCGCATTGCAAGGCAGGCAGCCAGCGTCGAGTCAGCATCGTGACCGTCATCGTCAATGGTTCGAGCGACGCACTCGAGCATAGACGTCGGTGCACTCAGCTCAACAAAAAAATGTCCGAGCATGCAATCATCGGCACGGCCGGATTCATGAACACGCTGAACTAGCGCCGTCACCATTCCTAGGTAGGACGCCGCCGCCAAGATCGTGAACCAAATCAGCCCGTTCTTTTGAATTTCGTCGATACCAGTTCGGGGGTCGATGTCTAAACGCATAATGCAGTCGTCAGGTACGACAACGTTTTCGAACACCACCTCATCGCTCTCCGCGGCCTGCAGTACCGGCGCGCGCCAAAACGGACGTGTGGAGATTCCCGGCAGCCTCGCCGGGATGACCATGATGGCGTAGTCGTCAACCTCGTCAGTCAGCACCACACTGGCGGTCAGCAAATCCATCGACATAGCCAAGGTGCACGGCTTCTTACTGCCGTTAACAATCCAATTGTCACCGTCGCGCACCGCGATCATCGTCGGTTCGAACATCCCAGCGGTGGGACGCGCTTCGGCGAACGCGCTAGCGACCAGCAAGCGGTCGGTAACCACCGACGTCAGCAAAACCTTTTGTAAATCATCGAAACCATTCTGAAACTTGGCCAGACTGGCAACCGAAAAGTGATGCATCGTCGCCACGATGGATAGCGAGGGAGCCAAACTGCCGATAGCAAGCATGTACTGAACTGCCTGCCGCGCGCACGCACCCGCCCCACCAAGATCCTTGGGTACCAACAATCCGGTTTGACCGCGGCGACGAAACATTTCAATTCCTTGCCGGCTTTCAGCTTCGAGCGACGCCAATCCGACTGCGGTCAATCCGTCGATCAGTCCCGGCGCCATCTCTTCGGTGGTGGAGTACGCGCGTTCCATCAGCAACATGCGGCGACCTCTCTTAAGCGGTGATATCTAGAGATCAGTCAAGTAACGACCTATCGGCGTATCGCCAAACAAAGAAACTCACTGGCTCCAACCGTCCGCCGAACTCCGATACCGCACCAAGCACGGCATCGTCGTTACGGCATGAACGACTTTGATCTTCGCTATGCCATGTCCGACAACACCATATAGAACTCGTCGACTACCCTGTCGTCAACGGTTCTGTGAGAAAATGCCTACGCCGCTTACGTCCGCTTGAAGTCATTGCAAGAAGACGCTTTCCCAGGAACCGCAGACCTTCACCGACATCGAGGTACAACTTCAAGCAAGACAACATGATCGCTCCAGAAGGGTCCGGCTGTAGCGATGTTTCGCTCAGTATGCGCGCTCTAGCTGCGCCACAACATTTTTGGGCTCGCCGAGCGCCTTTCGCTTCTCAGCGCGGGCGGCGATAGCTCATTCATCAGTTCGGATCCGGGCCTGTGCAATACAGAATTTGTTGCAACGTCATCGGCGATGATCTCGAACGAGAGCCTACCCGGTCGATGCTGGTGATCGCCCAACCGCAGGCGCCCCAGTTGTATGTTGTCGATCGCAGTAAAGTGCCAATGGCGCACGCCGGTGATTTGGGAGAAAAACCGCCGCTTAGCGCACAGCCGGACGATCGGGGCGCACTCCCCTCGGGGTTGGGTTGTCTCTTCAATTGCTCACGCTCAGGTGGCCTGAGCCGGCATACTACGAGGAGAGCGAACACTATCAAGCTCGACATGTCGTAGGGCCGATCTGCGAAGGCGTTGCACTACTGGCGCGCACCGTCTGCAATCTGACTAGGCCGGTATAAGCTCCGGTCCGCGGGGGTCGACCGGGATGGAAGGGAAATGATCTAGCTCAATCCTTCGCTAGGGCAAGGAGCTTATCCAGAAGCCCTGCATCGCGAAGGTCGCTCACGGCGATAGTGTTTAAGATTGACCGAACTCTGTCCTCTTCGGTTTGTAGAGATCCAGGCTCGTCGTTCTCACATCCTGGATGCAAACCACTGAGCTGCTGGCGAAGGTAACTGGCGATCGCGTTCGGGTTAGGATGATCGAGAATCAGTGTCGGTGGCAATGCTAGCTCCGTTGCGGCCATAAGTCGGTTACGCAGTTCCACGGCAGTTAATGATTCGAACCCGAGATCTTGGAACGCTTGATCGGGATCAATCGCTTCAGGGCTGGGATAGCCCAACACAACTGCGATGTGTTCGCGCACTAATTCCAATAACAGATCATGTTGCTGCTCGGGGGCCAGCCTGTAAATTCTTTGAGGCAGTCCAGATTTCGCGCCTTGGTTCGGCCCGCGTGCATCGCTTGCACTTGCTGAGTGATCGGCCAGCCAGTACCGGCGCCGCTGAAATGCATAGGTGGGCAACTGCACCGGGTGTCCATGCCCGT
>NZ_LZTA01000030.1 GCF_001665875.1 Mycobacterium sp. 852002-40037_SCH5390672 | reverse complement strand
GCGGCAACCGGAATACGAGATTACTACGCGTCTCGTGGGCTCGGAGATGTGTATAAGAGACCGGTGGTAATCCATCGCAAACTGTATCGACAATCCCGTGATTTGTATCGACGTTTTGACGTGGTGAATCCCAATGTGCGCCTATACGTTTCGGTCCGTAAAATCGACTGGGCCATGGGAAACGAATTATCAGGTCCGCATGGGGCAGCGAAATACGCCAAGGGGTGCCGCTGCCAGATTTGTTGTGCGGCAGTCGACCGTACCGACGAGCAGCGCAAAGCCGAGGCCACCGCCGCCAAACGTAATCAGCGTGCTAGGCGTCTCGATAAGCCGCGAGCCAGTCACGCCGCCAAGGGCAGTAATGTGATCGCGCTTCCCGGTGCCCAGCAATTGCCACCGCCAGCCTCGCCCGGTCTTAACGAGTTGGCGATGCTGGCAGAGTTGGAGTTGATACCGCAAGCCGCTGAGCACCCCTTCATCGTCCAGCAGCTCAAAGATTTCGCTAGGGCCATGGACAATCCGCAGTTAGACATGGGCTGGCGTGATCGGTTCAGTCGCCAATGCCAGGGTCTACTCAAAGATCTGCGATCGGTACGTAAGAAGAAAAGCGGCGGCAGGCTGGCCACCGTCTCAGCCATGGCGGGTCGAAGGAGCAGAGCACAGTGACCTACATCGAAGATCAACCACCCGTGATCATCACCCGCGATGAAGTGCGTGATATCGCCGAATGCGCTTGGGCCGTACTCAATCCCAATACAAACGACGACTTGTCGCCCATGGCCCGAGCGGTGCTGCGCAAGCAGCTAGAAAAGTCCGCCAAAAACGTACTCTCTTGGTGTGACGGCACTTTGCTTTCAGGCGAGAACGACGCCTACGAGGTAAATCACCTGGTACCTATGACGTTTCGCGTGCGCGGTTACTACACCAAAGATCTGGCCGAAAAGCTCGACCTGACACCGCAAACGGTGCTCGATGCGAACCCGATTTACGTTGTCATGCTTCAGCGTTTGGCAGAGTTCATTGACGGTTGGTTTGGTGACAGCCCGATGTACAGCACCGAGGCGAGGTTGGAAGCGCTGGGCGACTATGACCGCATCATGGCCAGATTACAAAACAGGACAGCCGAGTATGTTGCCGAGGTTGCAGCCAACCCCGGTGACGACGAGGACGAATCAGACGACGAATCAAACATCGAACGGAGTACAAACCATGGCGTTAACAACTAACGGCATTGTGCCGCAGCCAGACCCACGCGCAACCAGTGCGGCAGCAGCAGTCTATGGGCAGCCTGCCGACGCCACGCGGATGAATCGTGAGGCAGGCACCGCCGCAGTCGCAGACGCTTACACCAGCACGCCAACCGGCGAATCGTCCTACGCGGACGGGAGTTTCAATCTCGGCAGCGCCAAGAGGACTACTGGCAAGACAGCGGGAGCGGCAATCAACAACGCAGGCACGGGATTCCCTGGCCTCTCTAACGAACCGAGCCGAGGGTAAACACACAGAGCCAAATGACTCAATGAGGTTGGGACGCAAAGAAAGGGAAGTAACAATGAAGGAAACCGAAAAAACACTAAAGGTGAGGCTGTACACCGGAATCGGTGGATCGGTCTGGACGAGCAATAACGGCGCGGTGTATAACGCCAAGCGCGGTGATGTGCTGGAATTTCCTCTGGTACAAGGGTTGAGAATGCTGGCCAGCGGCGATGCATCTGAAACACTCGATGGCCCAATGCCGCACCGGATCGGTCCCGAGACCGCCGAGGCGCAAAAGGCAGCCAAGCATCCGGCGCTGATCGAGTACAACCTCAGGCAGCAGCCGCCGAAACCCGTTGCGTGCGGCGGCATCTACGACCCCAGCCCCGTAAATTTCGCGAAGCCGAAGGGGTACTTCTGATGACGTGTTACCACGACAGGCCCCAGGCCGAACGCGAAGACGACGAGTATCAGACCATTGCGTATCTGCCCGAGGCGCGGCAGTTCTTGGTGCAGCTTCTCGACTTGCTGAAGCGCTACAACGGATTAACGACCGCCATCCGCTATAGCGGTCTGATTATGGCCGTCCATCCCGATCTACGCGCCGAGTTCTGGGACCAGGTGAGCACCGAAATCCAGTTCTGGGCGGTGATTTTTGATGAGCCAGGCAACGTTGACCATGCCACCATCAAAACCGTCGTGCACGAGGAATGTGACCGCGCTTACGATTACGAGCGGGAGCGGGGCATTGCATGATGACAAACCATGTGTGCGAGGATAATTGGGTCCGCTGTTGGAGAATGATCCTCGCGTTGGTTGAGAACGACCCCGACGCATATACTCGCGTAATCGATGAAATCGCGTTGTGCCCGACCTGTTTAGTCAATGCGCTGAATCACGCAATGGGCGGCTGGTCGACATACATCGCATTGGGTGTCGGTGGTCACGCTGAAGCAGCAGACCTCGCAGCTCAAGAGATACAGAGGTACCTAACATGAGTCGCAACAGGGGTACTCAACTGCCCGATACTGAATTACGCTACTGGCCAACGGCAACCGAGGCCAGCGACGATGGTGAGCAGCACTGGATCGGCGGGGTGTTCGCACCCTATAACAAGCGTAGTCGCCTGTTACCTGGCGGCTTCTTTGAGGTGATGTCGCCTGCGGCCCTTCGTAAGTCGCTCGCGGACGGGCTGGATATCGTCTGCCGGTTAGAGCATGATCCGCGTTACCTGCTGGCCACCACCGAGTCGAGAACACTTGAGATTAACGATGATCCGAACGTCGGGGCATCGTATCGAGCGTTGCTGCCCAACACTATGGCCGGTAGGGATGCGTGGGAATTGGTGCGTACCAACAGGTTAAACCATAGCTCCGCTGGCTTCATGTGCCTACCCGGTGGCGACGAGTGGCGGCGCGAAGGGGCGACCCTGGTCCGGTATCTGAAAAGTGTTCGCCTAGTGGAGGCGTCGCCGGTGAGCCAGCCGGGCTACATCGAAACCAGCACCGCTGTAAGGAGTCTCGCAGGCCAGCTTGGCGAAGACCCCGACGAGGTATTAGCTCTGGCCCAAAACGGCGAGCTGCGTTCGCTTTTCATGCGCACCGACGAAATGGTCAGCGCCACACCAGGGATCGAGCCAGCGTTTGTCGAGACGAGGAATCAGTCTGAGCCACAATCAGATACGGCACTGGTAACTGCCATGCAAGCCAACCGGGCGCGTCGGTACCCGTCGCGCCGTCAGCCGCACGGTGACGAATTGGGGCAACTGGTGGCCTGTAACCGCGCAAACCGCTACCCGCGCAGTACCAGCGACGACGGGCGTGCATTCTATGCCCGCGTACGAAACGAACTGGAACAGAACGCATCATGAACTTGTCCAGCCAGCTTTCATCGGATTTTCACTGGCGGGGCTCGGCAGAGCACCAGGGGACGCGGCCCGCGTCCACTTTCCTTCCGCTAGGGCTGTGTCCCCTGGTCGCTCGCAACCGAAAGGCATATCAGGTGAGCTAAAATGACGCATCCAGGCGGCGGGATAAACCTTGCAGCACTGTGGATTCCGGTGATGCCGGAAACGAGCCAGGTCACGCCGAAGCTGAAAGAAGCTGGTCAGCAGGCACGCAAAGCGTTCGAGGAGGGCTTCGGTGGCGGCGGCGGGGCTGACAACTTGGGCAGTCAATTCGGCGCGAAGTTCATGGCGGGCTTTCAAAAGAAGCTGGACTCTGGCGATTTCGGCGCACTGGGCGGAGTCATCGACAAGCTCGGTGCGCAAGTCGATGAGAAGTTGGCGGCGAAGCTGAAAGGTCAGTTGCCCGAGGCATATCGAGCGTCAACCGTAGCGGCTAACGAGCTGAGAGAAGCCGAGGAACGTCTCGCGCGCGCAACAGAACTCGTTAACGATAAGACGCAGACTGCATCGATGAGTTCGTTTGTGTCAGCCCGTCGAGATCAGGCGCAGGCAACTAAGGACGTTGAAGCCGCGACGACGAGAGCGACTGTCGCACAGCAAGACTACAACGACAAGGTGGAAAACTTCAACGCCGCGAGCCGTAGCGCGTTTAGCGCGTCGTCAATGCTCGGTGGCCTGGTCGGCGGCTCGATGGTTGTTGGCTTCCAAATGCTCAGTGGCGCAATGGAAGGCGTCATACACCTAGGTGAACACCTCTTTGACGAGGCGTTGCACGGTGCGGAAGCGTTGACCGAAAAGCTTATTGACGTCGGTGAGACCTACGACCAGTTGCGTATCCAAACGTTTGAATTCTCTGGCGCGACAGGCGAAGCCGCGCAGGCCATGAATGAGCACGTTTCGCAACTGTTTTCGACGCTGGACGTTGCGGGTAAGGATTTCGGACAGACTTACGCGCAGCTATCCCAAATGCTGGGTATGCAGCCCGGTCCCGGTCTCGATCAGTTGGCCAAGACCGTCGAGGAACTAAGCGGCAGGTTTAGCAACCTCAAGGCCAAAGACGTTGCGTCGATCTTCAATGACTTCAAGGTACCTGCCGCCGAGGTCAACGACCAACTTGGCACGCTAGTCAAAGTCAGCCAGGACGCAGGCCAATCTGTGGGCACCCTAGTCAGCGACCTCAGTGGTGATGCAGCAACGGTACTTAGTACGTTTGGTCTATCGCTAGGTCAGTCAGCGACGTTCGTCGCGGATCTCGAAAAGCATGGTCTGCCTGCGAAGGCGATTATGACCAGCCTTTCGGGCAGCCTCAAAGAGATGGGGAAAAACGGCGTCGATCTCAAGGGCGTCATCAAAGACATTGTGGACGCATGGAATTCGGGTAATAGAGTCGAAGCCGATAAGCTCGCTGGTACTTATTTTCATCGTCAAGCAAGCGACCTGATCGCCGTTGCGCCAGAGCTACTTTCGGTTCTCAACAGTTCCGCCGACGCTTACAACTCCAACGCTGACGCGGCGGCTCAATACATCGACAAGACAAAGGATCTCAACAACTCGATTGAGGAATTCAAGCACCACGTCGAGGGTATGCTCGCCCCGTTTGGCGAGGCGGCGCTCGGCGGTTTGGAGCACGCGCTAGATCGAGTCAAGACATGGTTTGACGAGAACCATGAAAAAATCATCGACAAGGTAAAGCAATTCGGCCATTCGTTCATTGACGATATTCCGGAGATCAAAGACTTCGCCGACACGTTTCTGGGAATGTTGCAAGCGATGGCACCGCCGCTTGAGGGTTTCGTGTCGATGGTGCTGGCTGGCGCGGCTGCCGTCGAGGCGCTGTCTGGCCACTTCGACACCGCTGGCAAAATGCTCGATCTGTCAGGCAAATTCGGCTTGAGCGACCCTATCGGCGAAGCCATCGACAAGGTCAAGCCGAAGATGGACGCGCTTTTTGACGATGCCATCAAGCATTCCGACGAGCTGAAAAACTCCTTCGACCGCGCGGCGGACTCCGCATCGAACATGTTTACCCCGCCACCGCAGGGCTTTTCATACTGGAATGACTACCAGAGTCCAAGTTTCAACTACCCCAATACGCCGGGTCAGCCAGGCGCACCACGCAGTTCTGCTCCGCCAGGCGCACCGGCTGCACCGTCGCCCACTCAACTTCCGTTCGCAACACCGTTCAATCAACCGGGAACGCCGACGCCATCAGGCCAGCTACCGAGTTTCGCACCGCAGGATTCGGGTTACAGCATTCCGCATCGGGATCTGTGGAATCGGGTTGTCCAGGCCGAGGCGAGCGGTAACTGGTCGAACGCGGACACCGGACATAACGGGCACTACGGCGGATTGCAGTTCGCGCCCAGTACATGGGATATGTTCGGCGGCAAGCAGTTTGCGCCTCGTGCTGATCAGGCCACGCCTGAGGAGCAAATGATCATTGCCGAGCGTACCGCGTTCACCGGATGGGGCGGTAATTCGCCGCAGGGTCTTGGCGCGTGGGAGACCATCAGTAACGGCACGGTTGGTCTTGCCGGTGGCGGTTCGGTTGGAATGGGTCTTTTCGCAGGCATTCTCGACAGTCTGGGTATGGTCGGTGGTGGCAAGGGCGGCATTGATGACGTGTTAATCCGTGCCACGGCTGGCGAATTCGTGATGAACAAAGAAGCAACCGAGAGGTATGGTCCGCTGCTGAAACTGTTGAACGCCGGGCGTTTTGAGAAGGGTGGACAGGTCGATCAATTCGGTGTGAATATCGCTGGCGCACAGATCGATACGATTCGTATTGCCGACGCTTTGGCTCAGATGTCACCAGGCCATCAGGAATACCTCTACCGGTCGCCGGACGGTTTTAACGAGCATTCGTCCGGTGAGGCAGTCGATTTCATGGTCGGTGATGACACCGGGCTGGGCAATGCTGTAAAGAACTGGGCTTTGCAGCAGCAAGGCGTCATGTATGCGTTATGGCAACAGACACAATGGAATCCAGATGGCAGTAGCTCCAGGATGGAAGATCGTGGAGGGGCGACGCAGAACCATCGGGACCACGTGCATATCCGCACCGTGGGCGGTGGTTACCCGCAGGGGATGGGTCCGAATGACACAGGACTTGCGTTCGGCAGTTACCCGTCTGGTACCCAGCTTTCGGGTGGTGGTGGTGGTGGATTCTCTGCAATGTCAGCAGGTTTCGGCACTCCTGGTGGCGGTGGATTTGGCGGCGGGGGCATGACGCCCTCTCAACAGTTGGAGCAACAGAAGTCGATTGAAGAAGCTAACGAGCGAAAAGACGACATCGAGCGGCAGATTCAGGCTAAGACACAGGAACGGGCCGCTACCCAGGGTACGGTAACCCAACTATCCAGCCTGCCAGCGTCCGATCCTGACCGGCAGAAACTCCCCGCAGAGCAGAAGAAATTAGCGGCGCTCGACGCGGAAATCGCCACGCTAGAACAACGCAAACATCATGCCGAAGAAGACATTACGATTGCCAACATGCGGGCCAACGAACGAGGCAGGGAGGGCGGTCGTCGGGGCGAAAGACGTGACGACCAATACAACATTGCCGAAGAACTGGGACGCGGACTGCTCGGCGGTATCGCGGATGAGCTGGGGCTGTCCAACGTTTTTGGCACCAAAGCACCGTGGGAATTCGGGGCCGCGAAGCTCGGATTAGGCGCGCTCAACTGGGGATTCGGGATGCTCAACTCCATGGGCGGCGGTGGTCAGTTCCCGATTGCCGGCGGTGCGCCTGGTGTTGCCGGGTTCAACCCGAGCCTGCAAATCGCCCCGCCGACCGCCACCGGGTTGGGTGCGCCTGGTTCACCCCATGGCTGGCCAATCGGACCCGGCAACCAAGCG
>NZ_LZTA01000029.1 GCF_001665875.1 Mycobacterium sp. 852002-40037_SCH5390672 | reverse complement strand
CCATCGTGTTCACCGACGGAACCCGGCTGGCACGCAGCGGTCTGCTCGTCGCGACGACACTGCATCAGCGGTCGCAGTTGGTTGAACAGCTCGGTGTCGGATTCGGCGAGCCGACGCCAGCGACGGCGAGTCCCATCGCAATCGATGCGCTCTGCCGGACAACAGTTCCTGGAGTCTTCGCGGCCGGGGACGACGCCAGTGCACAAATGCCGCAGGTAGCCTCGGCGATCGCGACAGGTTCGCTCGCGGCCACATCGATCGTGCAGAGCTTGTTGGCCGAGGACGCCGGCCTACCGACACCGGAATGAACGGGACCACCGTCAACGGCGAGCTGAATCATGAACCGCAGTCCCAGAGCGTTGGCGGCGATGACGGGCTCGAAAGCCGCACAGCCAGCTAAGTCGAGTTTTGGTGAACGACGGCCGATGGGCGACAGCTGGTTCTGACGGCCGCACATATATGTGGCACCAATTTCCTTGGAATCAAAGGACTCTGGCCAATGCACCCTACAAACAATTCCTCAAGTAATCGACCGATGGACATCACACAACCGACCGACGACGAACAGACCAATCACTGGAACGCAACAACTGGATGCGCCTGGGTCGACGCGCAGGACCTGCTGGACCAGATGATGAAGGGATTGGAAGACCTGCTCGTCGACGGCGTGGTTGCCGGATCGGGGCGACGGGTGCTCGACGTCGGCTGCGGTACCGGTGGCACCACACTCGCCGTCGCGCGCAGGCTCGGCGCCGAGGGCAGGTGCGTCGGCGCCGACGTGTCCGAGCCGATGATCGCCGCCGCCCGCACCCGGGCCGAACGGGAGGGCATACCAGCGAGTTTCATCCTCGCCGACGTGCAGACACATCCGTTTGAGCGCGCAAGCGTCGACACGATCATCTCGCGATTCGGTGTCATGTTCTTCAATGACCCGGTCCAGGCCTTCGCGAACCTGCGGCGCGCCACGACCGACGACGGCGCGCTTCACGTCATCGCCTGGCGCAGCGCCGCGGAGAATCCGTTCATGACGGCCGGCCTGCGTGAGGCGGCCCCGCTGCTGCCGAACCTTGCCGCCCCCGCGGCAGACGGCCCGGGACAGTTCTCCTTCGCCGACCCGCAACGGGTCGCCGCGATCCTCGACGCGGGGGGCTGGGCCGACGTCGACCTCCAGCCGATCGACGTCGAGTGCACCCTGCCCGAGCCGGAGTTGATCGGTTTCATCAGACAGCTGGGTCCTGTCGGTCTAGCACTTCAAGGCAAGGACGAGCGGACCCGCGCCCAAGTTATCGACGCGGTCCGTCCCGCCTTTGATCCGTTTGTGCACGGAACCGAGGCTCGGTTCACCGCCGCGTGCTGGATGGTCCACGCCCAAGCGTCCGGATAACCGCCAACGTCAGGCTGAATCACTTTTCCGCACAGCTATTTCCGCATCGGGTAGCGGCCCATCGAAGTTTTCAGCAACTCCACGGCTCGGGACTTGGCCGAATCTCCGCCGGCACGTCGTTCGCGAGCGGTGCACGCTACGCGCGACGGATGTGGGCCGTCGTTCGCCATTCAGCGGATGCGGCGGCGACCGGTCTTCACCCCACTAGATCGATCTCGGGAAAGTCAAGTGTGCATCACCAGAACACTGGGTTCACCGTCATCCGGACCAATTCGGCGCGGTAAACCGACGCGAGCACGACCAGGACCCGATACTCATCGACGACCTTGCTTGTACCCGAGCTTCGTCGACAAGCTGCTAACTTTAGTTAGTCCGCGTCCTTGTTTTGACAAGGAATGCACAGATATCAATCTTCCTTGCATCTCGACATCGGGTTTCCCCGACTGGCGTGGGCTTCGACCTCCAGACTGATCGCCATCATCGTGTCGTGGATCAAGACGTTCCGCAGCCTGGCGAGGTAGCGGTATCCGAAGTAGTCGTCGTACAACTCGCTGAAGATCGCTTTGACCGCTCGATACTCCTCGCTGTCCTTGGTGAACTTGTGAGCAGCCTCCTCTAGAGTCCGCTCTTGGTGATAGCAGAGGGCCGAGCAGACCGACAGCACGGCGCCACGAAGGCGGAAGCCTAAAGTGATGACGAGGTCGGGATCGCCGTTCAGCGGTAACGGCGACTTCGCGAACGCCTTGCACTCGGTATCCCAGTTAGTGATGAATGCCTTCGCCGAGGTCAAGAAGTAGGCGAACATGTTCGTGACAAGGATGTCTTCTAGCGTCACGTAGGCCCCGGAGTATCGGTCATATTCCTCTTTGGTGAGGTCCTTGACGCTCCGGAAGACCCTCGCCACATTGCCGGTCGGGTCACCAGAGATCAGCATCGCTTGGTTCGACTCGACGGGTTCGTTGCTGCTATGAGTGCTCGGCACCGGTTTCAGTGTTGCGTGCTGGTACGACACAACCGCGCGTTTCGGGGTACGGACGGGGTACCGGGTCAACTGCCGGGCGAGAACTCAGGGCTGAATGCCCTGTTAGGCATGGAGCCGATGACGGGAATCGAACCCGCGTATTCAGCTTGGGAAGCTGATGTTCTGCCATTGAACTACATCGGCACAGTCGCCAAGGAAGGCTAGCACCCGGCGGCAGACGTTGAGGTCAGGACAGCTCGCCGACGTGGGGCGTAGCGCCTCAGAGCGACGCCAGCACCCAACTAGAGTTATTCGTTTCACAAATTCACATACCTACGTTTATTAATCCGTTATCGCACCGTAATGTGCTCGGCGTGGGGCGACACGAATTAGCCAGGAAGCGGCGCAAACCGTCAGTGGCCCTGGCTGCAGTGCTCGCGCCCGCGGCCGTGTTCTTCGCGGTTTCCGCCGACGTCCATCCATTCGCTCCCCGCATCGAGGCCAAAGCCGTTATCAGTGAGCCCGCTCCCTGTTGCGTGGAAATCGTCACCGCGGCATCGAATCGTCTCAGCAAGGGATTCGCTGACGGCCAACCCGTTGCGGCGTCGCGGTATCACACTCGGTCCCGTTTCCTGACCGCCGATGTCGCCCCGGAACAAGGCCTGCAAATCCGGACGATCCTGACCGCGCGCAGCATCAGCGCGGACTTCCCCCAGATCCACGAGATGGGCGGAGTGCGCCCGGATCCGTTGCCGTGGCACCCCCTCGGCTTGGCGCTCGACGTGATGATTCCCAACCCGGAGTCGGCCGAGGGCATCGCGCTGGGGAATGCGATCGTCGCGTACGTGCTGCAGAACGCCAACCGTTTCGGCATCCAGGATGCGATCTGGCGGGGCGTCTACTACACGCCCGGCGGAGCGCAGACCAGCCGGCTGGGCCACTACGACCACGTGCACGTCACGACGTTCGGGGGCGGATATCCGAACGGCAGCGAGGTCTACCTCCGCTGACCATGTAGGCGAGCCAGCTAGGCTCGTCGCGTGCTGCTCTCCGATCGCGACCTCAGGGCCGAAATCAGCGCCGGGCGGTTGGGCATCGACCCGCTCGAAGACAGCTTGGTGCAGCCGTCCAGCATCGACGTGCGGCTTGACTGCATGTTCCGGGTGTTCAACAACACCCGCTACACCCACATCGATCCGGCAAAGCAACAGGACGAGCTCACCACCTTGGTCGAACCCGTCGCCGGGGAGCCGTTCGTCCTGCATCCCGGGGAGTTCGTGCTCGGCTCGACGCTGGAACTCATCACCTTGCCCGACGACCTCGCCGGACGGCTGGAGGGCAAGTCGTCGCTGGGTCGCCTCGGCCTGTTGACGCACTCGACCGCCGGGTTCATCGACCCCGGGTTCAGCGGTCACATCACGCTGGAGCTGTCCAACGTCGCCAACCTGCCGATCACGCTGTGGCCCGGCATGAAAATCGGTCAGCTGTGCATTCTGCGGTTGACCAGTCCCGCCGAACACCCTTACGGCAGCACGCAAGCAGGTTCGAAGTATCAGGGCCAGCGGGGTCCCACCCCGTCGCGCTCCTATCAGAACTTCATAAGGACTACATAGCTTCTGAGGGGCTCTCCCGCACCCCGTCTGCGCGATACTTAGTTAGCCGTGGTTTTTTCCTCCGCCTGAGCCATGGCTCATCGTGCAATACCTTTGGAGGGGTTTGTATTGGATATCGTGCTCGGGGTGTCGATGGCACCGTCATCGATCCAAATGGTCGTCCTGGAAGGCGAATACGCCGACGGCGCCACGGTAGAAGAGGACGCGTTCGACGTCGCCGACGTCGACGATCCGGCCACCGCGACCGGGCCCGACCAAGTGATCTCGGCCATCTTGGGCACCCGTGAGGGCGCGGTCGATGCCGGCCTTGAGCTGTCGTCCATCGGAGTGACGTGGACGGATCAACTCGAAGCCGTGGCGCTGCGCGACGCGCTGACCGCTCACCGCATCGACAACGTGATGCTGGTCTCGGCCTTTTTGGCCGCAGCCGCACTGGCGCAAAATGTCGGCGGGGCAATGGGTTACGAGCGCACCGCCGTGCTGCTGGTGGAGCCCGACACCGCGACGCTGGCGGTCGTCGAGACCTCCGACGGATCCATCCCGGACGTCTACAAACAACAGATCCACGCCCAGTCCTACGGCGATGCCGCCGAGCAACTCAGCGCGATGGTCGCCGGGATGGAGAAGCTGGAGCTCTTGCCGGGCGGGCTGTTCCTGGTCGGCTCGGGCATTGACGTCGCGCCGTTGAAACCGGTGCTGCAGGCGACGACATTCCTCGACGTGAGTGTGGCCGAGGAGCCGGAGACGGCGCTGGCCCGCGGGGCGGCACTCGCGTCGGCGAATGCGCCGCTGTTTGCCTCGTCGACCGCCGCGCTGGCCTATGCCCAAGATCCCGGCACCGGCGCGGTCGACCAGTACTCCCTTCCCGAATACCTCTATGTTCCGTTCCGGCCGGAGTCCGGCGACGACGAGCTCGCCTACGGCGCGGTCGGGGACGAGGATGCCGATTCACCGACCGTCGTCATCGAGAAGCTCTTCCTTCCCGAAGAAACTCAGCCACGGCGCCGACCCGCGTTGCTGGTCGGCAGCGGGCTGGCGGTGGTCGGCATCAGCGCGGTGCTGGCGCTCGAGATCGCCTTGGCGATCGGCATCCGCACGACGGGAACCGTTGCCTTGCAGCCCACCCCGGGTCAGCACCTCATCGTCCCCGCCGAGGCGCCTGCCCCGGCGCCGGTGCAGGCGTCCGAACCGCTGTCGAAGATCAGCCTGCCCGCCCCGGTCGCGGCACCCAAGCCGCTGAATCCGCCGGTCGCCGCGCCGCTGCCCGGGGTTGCGCCGCCGGCGGCCCCTCCGCTCCCCGCGGCCCCGATTGTTCCGGTTCCCGTTGTGGTTCCCCCGGTTCCGGTCCCGGTGCCGGTCCGCATCCCGATTCCCAACCCGGTCGAGAGCCCCCCGATGTTCGTGACCACCGCCGAAACCGCCGAAACCACCACCGCCGCTAGGCGCCGGCGCGTGACCCCCACCGAAACCACCGAGACCACCACCGCCGCTAGGGGCCGGCGCGTGCCCACCGCCAAAGCCACCAAGGCCACCACCGCCGCCGGGACCACCCGCGGGAGGCGTGGGAATGTGGCCGCCACCCAAACCGCCCGGACCACCCGCGGGAGGCGTGGGAACGTGCCCGCCGCCGAGGCCGCCCGGACTCCCGGAACCCGGCGTGGGAACGTGGCCACCCGGACCACCCGAACCTGGAATGGGAACGTGCCCGCCACCCAAACCGCCCGGACTACCCGAACCCGGCGTGGGAACGTGGCCACCCGGACTACCGGAACCTGGAGTGGGAACGTGGCCGCCTCCCGCACTTCCCGGGCCGCCCGGGCCGGTCTCACCCGGCGTCGGAGAGTGGCCGCCGCCGTAGTTACCGGGACCGCTCGGCTTGGGCGGGGTGCCCTCGCCGGGAGGATTGTGGTGCGGCGGTGACTGCGGGACGCTGACCTGCGGGGGCGAGGGCGGTTGGGGGAGGTGCACCGGCGGTTGGGGCTGCACCGGTTGCGGAATGGACAGGTGCGGCGGGTTTGGTGGCGGCCACAGCGGTGGCGGCGGCGGTGGAGGCGGCGGACACCACTAGTCCGGGTTGCCAACCAACCCACAGCAACCTGTGCTTACCTCTCCCGAGATCACACGCGTAGGGTCGGGGTATTGAGGCTGGCCAAAAAATGCCGCCTCACCCGCCAGAATTTCATCAGCCCAGCAACCTGTGCGGGCATGCGACCCACGCCCTGCTGCGGCAGGAAATTGCTGGTAATCGCTAAACAGTGGTGTTGCCCATGGGGGCGTTGAGCGACACAGCAATCGGACAGGGGGAGCGTAAGCGATGGTGGGCATCGTGCTTGGCGTCTCGATGACGCCGACAAAGGTGCGCATGGTCCTGGTCGAAGGCGAAGGCGCCGACGGGGTCACCGTCGACGAGGATGACTTCGACGTCGACACCCAACGCACCGCCCGGCCCGGCACCGCCCCCAACGAAGTGATCTCTGCCATTCTCGGCACCCGAGAAGGCGCCGCCGACGGCGGCTACCAGCTGCTGTCGACGGGTGTGACCTGGACCGACCACGTCGAAGCGGCGATGCTGCGCGATGCCCTGATTTCGCACAAGGTCGAAAACGTCATGCTGGTCTCGGCCTTCATGGCGGCGGCCGCGCTGACGCAGGCTGTCGGCGACGCCACCAACTACGCGCGCACCGCAATGCTCTTCGTCGAGCCCTACAGCGCCACCCTGGCCGTGGTCAACACCGCTGACGGTTCGGTCTCGGAGGTGCGCCGCAGGCCCCTCGCGGAGGACGAGGAGCAAGCGGTGGCCGAAATCGTCGACATGGCCTCCGGCGCCGAGGCGCTCGAAACGCACCCGGAGGGCCTGGTTCTCGTCGGTTCCGGCGTCGACATCCCGCTGATCAAGCCGGTGCTGGAGGCCGCGACGTCGCTCGAGTTGTCCGTGCCCGACGAGCCGGAGATGGCGCTGGCGCGCGGTGCCGCGCTGGCGGCGGCGAATGCACCGCTGTTCGCGTCATCGACGGCCGCGCTCGCTTATGCGCTGGATCCGGGCACCGGAGAGGTCGACCCGCTCGTCCTCGCCGGACAGTATCCAGGCCTACTGCCCGGCTATCAGCCCGAATACCGCAGCCACATCGCGGCCCTCGCCGCCGACGCCGACAAGGGCAAGACCAACGTCGCCTACAGCGCCGTCGCGGACGATGACGCCGATGCCAAAACCGTCATCGCCCTCGACGAACGCGCCCGTCGGCGCAAGTCCTTCTTGCTGGTCAGCAGCTCGCTGGCGGTGATCTTCATCGCCGCTGTGGTGGCGCTGGAAATCGCGCTGGCGATCAGCATTCGCCCGACCGTCGCCTTACGGCCCAGCCCCAACCAAAACATCGTCGCCCCAGCTCCCACGCCCGCCCCGCCCAACCCCGGACCACCGGTGCAGGCGCAGCCGAAGATCGCGCCGCCACGGCCGTTGGCCGCGCCGCGCCCCATCGCGCCCCCGCCTCCCGCCGCTGCGCCCATTCCGGTGCTGCCACCGCCGGTGTTCGTTCCGCCACCCCGACTGCCTGTGCCCGGCCTGGGTGGTGGCCACGGGCCCTTCGGGGGCCGCGGTCCCTTCGGCGGCGGGCACGGCCCCTTCGGCGGTGGTCATGGCTTTGGTGGCGGCCACGGTTTCGGCGGCGGTCATGGCTTCGGTGGCCACGGCTTCGGCGGTGGCCATGGGTTCGGTGGTCATGGTTTCGGTGGTGGTCATGGTTTCGGCCACAGGTAGCGCCTTCGCGGGTCACGGGCGTGTCTGACCTGGCGCGCTAGGGTGGCTGACTAGGGGGTGCCGCGCCCAGATTCTCTGTGAGTCCGGCTAACTCGCAAAATCGCGAGGCCCGAACGCGGTGGCAACGCAGCTGCCCGGCATGGCGCAGCAGCCCATTTCGGACGATGTGGAGGAGCGGTGGACGTCGTACTTGGCGTGTCTATGGCACCTGAGGCAGTCCGCATGGTGCTCGTCGAAGGTGAAGCCGCCGGCGGGGTGACGGTCGATCAGGACGGTTTTGATGTGGCCGGCCATGAAACCCCAATCGCCGCAGCAAATCACGTCGTCGCGGCCATTCTCGGAACCCGGGACAGCGCGGCCCAGGGCGGGTACCGGCTCAAATCCAGCGGAGTGAGCTGGACTGACCCCGTCAAGGCGGCGGCGCTGCGAGACGCGTTGGCGGCACGCGAGATTGAGAACGTGATGGTGGTGTCGGCGGTCATGGCCGCCGCGGCGCTGGCTCAGGCCATGGGCAGCGCCACCAACTGGACCCGCACGGCGTTGCTGCTCGTCGAGCCGGCCAGCGCGACCCTGGCGGTCGTCGACACCTCCGACGGGACGGTCACCGACGTGCGCCGGCAGCCGCTGCCCGGCAGCGACGACGCCGCGCTGGCGGAGCTGACGGCAATGGTCTCGGGCGCCGAGTCGATGAGCGCGCGACCCGACGGGGTGTTTCTGGTCGGCTCGGAGGTGGACATCCCGTCGATCAAGCCGACGCTCGAGGCGGCGACTGCCCTGTCGGTGACGACGCCCGAGGAACCGGAGATGGCCCTGGCGCGGGGAGCCTCACTGGCCGCGGCGAACGCGACGCTGGGAGCGCCGCGAACGGTCGCGATGCCGGCCGCCTCGACCGCATCGGCCGCCGCAGCCGAGCTCGCCTACAGCGCCGAAGAGGGTCCGGCATCCGACGCCCACCGGCTCAGCGGCGCCCCGTCGCACCAGCGACGCAGCCGCAAGTCGTCGTTGGCCATCGCGGCCGTGACGGCGGTCTTCATCGGCGGCATCGTGGCGTTGGCGCTGGCACTGGCCTTCGGTATCCGCCCGCACGCGGACCAGCGACCCGACGTCGGCCCGAACGTCGTCGCCCCGCGGAATCCCGAGGCCGGTCCGCCAGCCCCACCTCCGCCGCCGGCGGCACCCCCGCAAGCACCGGCACCGCCGCAAGCGCCCGCACCGACACCGCAACCCTCGCCCCACTCCGGCGACCATCACGACTGGGATGACTGGCTGCACCGCCACCTGGGCACGGGTATTCCCTCTCCCTAGGCCGGTCCCGGGCCACCACCGGAAAGCCGAACGAGCGTAAAATCGGGTAACTAGGGGAATAACGGTGGGGACTCAGCGATCTCTCGTGCCACCACATCGTGCGACGAGCCCGCCCTCATCGTGACTGGCTAGCAACCGACTATTGGAGGAGCTTTGGACACCGTACTTGGTGTGTCGATGGCGCCGACGGCAGTCCGGATGGTGCTGGTCGAGGGGGAAAACGGCGACGGCGCGACCGTCGATGAAGATAATTTCGACGTCGCCGACGCTGCTGATGCAGCAACGGTAACCGCCTCGGACCAGGTAGTTTCGGCCATCTTGGGGACACGTCAGGGCGCGGCAGAGGGCGGCTATCAACTGGCGTCGACCGGGGTGACGTTCACCGACCCGCTCGAGGCCGCCGCGCTGCGCGACAAGCTGGCCGCCCACAAGGTCGAAAATGTGATGCTCGTCTCGGCCTTCCTGGCCGCGGCCGCGCTGGCCCAGGCGGTGGGCCACCAGACCAACTACGCGCAGACGGCGCTGCTCTACATCGAGCCCGACACGGCGACGCTGGCGGTTGTCGACAGCGCCGACGGATCCATCGCCGATGTGCAGCGCCAGGCCTTGCCCGCCGACGACGAGGCTGCCGTCGCCCAGCTGGCCGCGATGGTGTCCAACGCAGAGAACTTGCAGACGCGTCCGGACGCCGTGTTCGTCGTCGGTTCTGGGATCGACATCCCGATGATCAAGCCCGCCCTGGAGGCGGCGACCACCCTGCCGCTGACGGCGCCCGAAGAACCGGAGACGGCCCTGGCCCGCGGCGCGGCGCTGGCGTCGGCGCATGCGCCGTTGTTCTCGTCGTCCACCGCGGCCCTGGCTTACGCGCAGGATCCCGGCACCGGCGCGCTCAACCCGTTGGCCGTGGCGCCGGGCTACTTCGCAACCCCGGATGCGGCCGGCGAGGACGGACTCGCATACAGCGCCGTCCCCGACGACCCGGACGAGTTCTTCACCGGTTCGCAGACCGCCGCCACGGCGCTGGTCGACGCGGACTACCACCAGCGCAGCTCGTTCAGACGGGTGGGAAGCGCGGTGGCGGGCATCTTCGTGATCGGCGTGGTGGCACTGGTCGTGTCATTGGCCATCGCCATCCGGCCGACGGCCAACGTGCGGCCGAGCCCGAACCAGAACGTCGTGGTTGCGCCTACTCGGCCCGCTCCGGCCCCTGCGGCTCCGGCTCCTGTGCAGGCACCCGCGCCGGCGGCGCCCGCTCCGGCCCCCGCTCCCGAGGCACCCGCGCCGGCGGCGCCCGCTCCGGCCCCCGCTCCCGAGGCACC
>NZ_LZTA01000028.1 GCF_001665875.1 Mycobacterium sp. 852002-40037_SCH5390672 | reverse complement strand
CGCGCACGCGAGCGTTGCGGCGTACTCGTCCGGACCCAGACTTGCCGCCCGTTCCGTCAGACCGCGCGCCAGCGCATAGATCGCCTCGACGGCGCCGTGCCGATCGGCACGGCGGGCGAGCCCGCCCTCGCGGACAGCGTCCCGGACGATGCCGTCGATGATTTCGCGGAATACCTGGAACCCCGAGTTGCCCGTCGCCGTGTCATCGACGGCGATCGCATTCTCCGCCCGGATCACCCACTCGAACGCCGCGAGGTCGGGGTACTCGCGCATCAACCGGCCCGATTCGTCGAGGACCGCTTCTATTCGCGTGACCGCGGTGCCCGGGCGGGCGGCCGCCCGCCGCAGTCGGGGAACCGCGACGTCGGTTCGCGCCGCCACCGCGGCCTTCATCAGTTCGGACTTGTTCGGGAAGTAGTTGTACAGGCTCGCACTGGTCACGTCGGCGGTGCGGGCGATCTCTCGGATCGTCGCCCGGGCGTACCCCACGGTCGCCACGCACCGCATGGTGGCGATGATGATCCGCCGGCGAGTCTCCTCGCCGCTGGCACCTACCGGACGCCCCAACTGCGACGCCTTGACGGTCATACCGCGCAGTCCCCGCCACCGGTCCGTTCGTCACGCACCGCGCACCTCGCGCCAACAACGTCAAGGAAATTGATCGTCCGATTATATTCGGTGTGTCGGATCGGCGGC
>NZ_LZTA01000027.1 GCF_001665875.1 Mycobacterium sp. 852002-40037_SCH5390672 | reverse complement strand
CGTGGCCTCCGGGTCCGATTGGCCAGCCATGGGGTGAACCAGGCGCACCCAACCCGGTGGCGGTCGGCGGGGCGATTTGCAGGCTCGGGTTGAACCCGGCAACACCAGGCGCACCGCCGGCAATCGGGAACTGACCACCGCCGCCCATGGAGTTGAGCATCCCGAATCCCCAGTTGAGCGCGCCTAATCCGAGCTTCGCGGCCCCGAATTCCCACGGTGCTTTGGTGCCAAAAACGTTGGACAGCCCCAGCTCATCCGCGATACCGCCGAGCAGTCCGCGTCCCAGTTCTTCGGCAATGTTGTATTGGTCGTCACGTCTTTCGCCCCGCCGACCGCCACCGGGTTGGGTGCGCCTGGTTCACCCCATGGCTGGCCAATCGGACCCGGCAACCAAGCGGCCAGGTCGTCACCGAATGCGCCGGTGGTCAACAACATCGACAACAGCCAGACGTGGCATGTAAATCCGTCTACGGACCCGCAAATCGTACGCTCCGTTTCTAATTTTGCGGACAGTCACCAGTACGCCAGTCAGATAGCCACCGCGCCCGGAACGTTCGGGAGCATGGGCGGGTGAGTCCCTACGAGCGAGACACTGACCGCGCTGCCCATGAAGTGCTACGGCGGGTAGCGGCTGGCGAACGTCTGGGCATCAAACTGTGCCAAGACGTGATCGCGGGCCAGGGTGGTCAGGGGACACGTCCCAGGCCGGTGGTGGTTCTATTGCTGGCCACGTCGTGGTTGTCCGGTGAGGCTAAGGCCAGGCGTGCCATGCCAGCCTGATCGTGGCTCAGCGTGACGGCTAGTGGCCACTTGCGTTTGGTTGGGCGAAGTTAACGACGCAGTAGGCCATGAGTTCGTCGGATAGGTCATAAACGGACTTTTCGCGGCGCTCTCGTTCGGCCTGAAAGGCTTTCGCGTTGTCGGCAAGCCTTACTCCCGAATCGGTTGTGTCTGTGAATATTTGCGAAAGAGCGAACCAATCGTCTTTCTCGGCCAGTATCTCGTCATTGATCCTGAGTATCAATCGGTTTATGGTGGCGTCAGTTGTCAGCATCATGATGACCACACCGTGCATGCCGAGGTTGTTGAAGTGTTGTCGCACCTCTAGTGCGTCTGGGACTGCGCGCAGGAACAGGGTTTTGGCTGCTTTGAAGCTAGCTTCGTCGGGGCCAGCTTTTGCCAGCGGTGCCGTCAGAGTCGAAAGCGCCCATCGTTGGTAAAGGCCTTCGGTGTATTCGGAGAGTTCAACCCTGAGCTTGTCGGTCATCTGGTCACGGCGCTGCTGCTCGAATTGGGCCGCGCTGCGTCGCAGTGTCAGCACATTGAAGCGACTGCTGACGATGATGGCCGCGACCGCTACCATCACGGTCGCCACGTTTCCCCAGTCAATCGACACGGTTGGCAGTCTGCCGCCTGGACAACTCAGCCCTGGTGTGATTTACCGGCGTGTCGCGGTCCGGTGTCTGCGTCACCAGGAGCACTAACACCGCTCGTCGGCACTTGCCACACCGGTAACCGGGTGAAAATCGCTCTCCGGTCGAATCAGACCCGAAAAAGTGCCGCCCTGGCGAGTGACCAGGACGGCGGGCGGGTTAGTTGGGTCAGCGCTTGTCAGGGCAATAGATGCTGACCATGGCTTCGTTGCGGATCTTGCTGTCACCTACCGACTCATCGATCAGGGCCTGGCCTCGCATCATTGGCCCTACACCCAGCATGTCGCACATGGAGTGCGCATTGTCGATTTGTAATTTCTCCCATTGATCCTCGGACATGCCCGCTGGCGGGTGCAGCCCATGGGATTTGAGAGTGCTGATGAACTGCGCGTCAGGGCTTGGCGGGGCGTTGTTGCTTGATGGTGCGTTGTTGGAGCAACCGGATATCAGCGCAGTAACGGTAATCGCTGCTGCCATAAGCGATTTCATCGTGCTCATTTCCCGGTCTCCGTCGAGTGCAGGTCACCTTCAACAATGAACGCTAAGCGCTCGGTATAGGCGATGCAATCGGCCAGCTTCTCGCCTAGCTCGTGGGCACGTGCGCGCCGGGCACCGGCGTCTAGGTTGCTCTCAGCCGAGAGAGCCGACTCGCGGGCTGAGGTCAGGTGACGGCGGCACTCGCGGAGTGAGTCGAAGGCGGATGGGTTCATGGGTGTCTCCTGTCGGGTAAGTACCCCGGAGACCAATTCAAAGTTTGCTAGCCAGATCGCACGTGGATTGCACGTGCTGCCCATTTTGACCCGTTATTGCAGGTCAAAACGGTCGGGCTGACAGGATTTGAACCTGCGACCACTTGACCCCCAGTCAAGTGCGCTACCAAACTGCGCCACAGCCCGCGCGCCGGTGCTTGCACCGGCAGCAGGTCGAAAGCCTACCGTAAACGGTCGGCCGGCCCGCCAAGCGACTCCCATGCTCCGTCGATGGTGCTTGCGATCACTCAAGCCACCGGCACTCGCCGACCATGAGGTGAATCGCAAACGCGCTAGCGCCGGTGCTAGCGCGTTTGAAAGTCACTCATATGACCGGGCAGAGCTCGAAGCGCCCCCGCGGCCGGCGCTAAGCGCGACCGCGGTCAGCGCCGCCGGGCTCCCCGCTTTTCGCGTATCCGCACGTTGATCCGGATCGGCGACCCCTCGAACCCAAAAGTCTCGCGCAGCCGCCGCTCCAGGAAACGCCGATACCCGGCCTCCAGAAAACCGGAGGTGAACAGGACGAACGTCGGAGGCCGGGCGGTGGCCTGGGTGGCGAACAGGATGCGCGGCTGCTTACCCCCACGCACCGGGGGCGGGGTGGCCGCCACCACCTCTTTCAGCCACGAATTCAGCGGCCCGGTCGCGATCCGCGCATCCCACGACGCCAGCGCGGTCTCCATCGCGGGCACCAGCTTCTGCAACGCCCGCCCGGTTTTGGCCGAGATGTTGACCCGCGGCGCCCACCGCAACTGCACCAGCTCGCGGTCGATCTCGCGCTCCAGCAGCTCGCGCCGGTCCTCGTCGACCAGATCCCACTTGTTGAAGGCGAGCACCAGGGCGCGGCCGGCTTCGATAACCATCGACAGCACCCGCCGGTCTTGTTCGGTGAGCGGATCCGACCCATCGATCAGCACGATCACCACCTCGGCCGCGTCGATGGCCGAGTGCGTGCGCACCGAGGCGTAGAACTCGTGACCGCTGGCCTGGCCGACCTTGCGCCGCAGGCCCGCGGTGTCGACGAACCGCCACACCCTGTCGCCCAACTCGATCAGCGAGTCCACCGGGTCGACCGTCGTCCCGGCGACGTCGTGCACCACCGAGCGCTGATCGCCGGCGAGTTTGTTCAGCAGCGAGCTCTTGCCCACGTTGGGCTTGCCGACCAGCGCGACGCGCCGCGGCCCACCGGACGTGGGCCCCACCTCGGACACCTCGGGCAGCGCGGCCAGCACCGCGTCGAGCAGATCCGCCACTCCACGCCCGTGTATCGCGCTGACCGCATGCGGCTCGCCGAGCCCCAGCGACCACAGCATCGCGGCGTCCGCTTCGGCCTTGTCGCTGTCAACTTTGTTGGCCGCCAAGAAGACCGGCTTACCCGACCGCAGCAGGATCCGGGCGGCGGCCTCGTCGGCCGTGGTGGCACCGACGACGGCGTCGACCACCAGGATCACGGCGTCAGCGGTGCGCATGGCCACCGAGGCTTGTTCGGCCACCAGCTGCTGCAAACCCTTCGCGTCGGGTTCCCATCCCCCGGTGTCCTGCACGATGAACCGGCGACCGGTCCACAGCGCGTCGTAGGACACTCGGTCGCGGGTGACGCCCGGGACGTCCTGCACCACCGCTTCTCGACGGCCCAGGATCCGGTTGACCAGCGTCGACTTGCCGACGTTGGGCCGGCCGACCACCGCCACCACGGGCGCCGGGCCGGCCTCCTCCTCTTCCTCGAGCCCGAATTCGACGGAATCCCAGTCGCTTTCGTCGCTCCACGTGCCGTCTTGGGTCACCGCACCGCTCCGCTTCGCTGCTTGACCAGGTCCCGAAGGTGGGAAATCACCTGCGCCTCGGTCATCTCACTGGTGTCGACGACCACCGCGTCCGGGGCGGCCCGCAACGGGGACACCACCCGGGTGGAATCCAAATGGTCGCGGCGGCGAACATCGGCGAGCACCGCCTCGTAGTCGTCGGGCAGCCCGGCCGCCACGTTCTGATCGTTGCGCCGACGCGCCCGGGTCTCGGCCGATGCGGTCAGGAAGATCTTCACGGGAGCCTCGGGCAGGACGACCGTGCCGATGTCCCGGCCCTCGACGACCACACTGCCTACGCCCTTGGCCATTTCGCGCTGCAGGCCGACCAGCCGGGTACGCACGGCGGGAACCGAGGATACCGCCGATACCGAGCCGGTGACCCGGTCGCCGCGGATCTCCGCCGAAACATCTTCTCCGCAAAGGAAATAACGGTCGCCATCGGGGTGATTATCCACCGACATCTGCACCGTCCCCGCCGTGCGCGCGACGGCGTCGGCGTCGGCCGGGTCGATGTCGGCGCGCAGCACCGCCAGCGTCACCATCCGGTACATCCCGCCGGTATCCAGGTACCGCGCCCCCAGCGCTTGCGCCAATCCCTTTGATACCGAAGACTTTCCGGTTCCCGCGGGCCCGTCGATGGCCACCACCACGTCACCACTCGCTCCGCTCACAGACCCACCGCTTTATACAGTTGGCCGACCTCGTGATGCGCCAGCGCACGGAAGGTGCCCGGCCGTTGCTTTCCCAGCGAGACCGGCCCAATGTCGGTGCGCACCAACGACTCCACCGGAAATCCCGCGGCCGCGAGCAGCCGGCGCACGATCCGATTGCGCCCCTCGTGCAGCGTCAACCGCACCAGCGTCTTGCCCGGAATGGCGTCCACCACGGCGAACTCGTCGACTTTGGCCACCCCGTCATCCAACTCGATCCCGGCACGGAGCTTCTTGCCGACCCCTCGCGGCACCGATCCGGTCACCGTGGCCAGATACGTCTTGGGGACCTCGTGGGACGGATGCATCAACCGGTGTGCGAGCTCGCCATCGTTGGTCAGCAGGATCAGCCCTTCGGTGTCGGCGTCCAACCGCCCGACGTGAAACAGGTTCTTGTTGCCGCGGACCTTGCGCTCGACCAGGTCGCCGATGCACGGCCGCCCGCGGTCGTCAGACATGGTCGAGTGCACCCCTCGCGGCTTGTTCAGGGCCAGGTACACCTGCGAATCGTCGAGGACCACCCGGGCCCCGTCCACGCGGATCACCGAGGAGTCCAGGTCGACGCGGGTGCCCAGTTCGGTCACCACCTGCCCGTCCACCTCGACGCGGCCGTCGATGATCAACTTCTCGGCGGCTCGCCGCGACGCAATTCCGGCTTGCGACAACACTTTCTGCAGCCGGATCCCCTGAGCTTCTTCCATCAATCCTGGTCCACGTCGAACGTCAGTGCCTGACCGGTCGATTGACCGCCCGACAGTTTGATGAAACGTGGCTCGCTGTCCAGGGATTCGCTGAGATCCTCGATCGTGTCGACGTCGGGAAGCAGCGGCGCGATGTCCGGAAGGTCCGCCAGCGACGTCAACCCCAGGCGCTCCAAGAACAGCTCGGTGGTGGAGAACGTCACCGCGCCGGTGTCCTCGTCGGCCCCGGCTTCGGTGATCAGGCCGCGCGCCAGCAGCGTGCGCATCACGGCGTCGACGTTGACGCCGCGCACCGCGCTCACTCGCGCGCGGGTCACCGGCTGGCGGTAGGCGACGACGGCCAGCGTCTCCAGCGCGGCGCGGGTGAGCTTGGAGCGCGCACCGTCCAGCAGCAGCTTCTCCACAAAGGGCGCGAACCGCGCGCGGGTGTACATGCGCCAGCCCTCGCTGTTTTTCCGCAGGTCGATGCCGCTGTCGCGGGCCGTGAGCTGCTCGGCCATCTCCTGCAACTTGGTGGTGATCCGGTACACCGGTTGCTGGGTGGCCGACGCCAGCGCCTCCGCGGTGACCGGGGTGTCCACCACCAGCAGCAGCGCCTCCAGCACCGAGCCGAGTTCCTCGGATTCCATGGGCGCGACCTCGGCGATGTCCGGGATGCCGAAATCGAGGTCGGCGTCCAGATCGGTGCCGAGCTCGACATCGGGCGGCGCGTCGGCGCCGTTGCGATGCCGGTCCGCGTCCTCACCGGAGCTGCTCATGATTCGTCCCGCACTTCTACCAAGGTTTCACCGACCGGACGTTCCCCGGTCCACGAGATTTGGAGCACGCCAAGCGGCTCTGACTGGTCGAATGCTACCGTCCGGGACCGATACAGTTCGAGCAGCGCCAGGAAGCGCCCGACCACCTCCATCGACGCCTCACAATCGGCGACCAGCTCGGAGAACGTCGCCCACGCGCCGCTGCCCCGCGCTTGCAGGATGGACAGCAACTTCCTGGCCTGCTCGGGAACCGAGACCTGGACCTCATGCAGGTGCCCGACCGACACCGTCGGGACGGGTCGCGGGCTGAACGCGATCGCGGCGATCTGGGCGAAGCGCTCGGCGTCGACGCCGATCATCACCTCGGGCAGCAGCTCGGTGAACCGGTCCTCCAGCGACACCGAGCGCGGATAGCTGCGTAGCGCCGTGGCCTCCAGTTCGGCGAACATCTCGGCGACGTGCTTGAACGCGCGATACTGCAGCAGCCGGGCGAACAGCAGGTCGCGCACCTCCAGCAACGCCAGGTCTTCGTCGTCGTCGACCTGTCCGGCCGGCAGCAGCCGGGCCGCCTTCAAATCCAGCAGGGTCGCCGCGACCACCAGGAACGCGGTGGTCTCCTCGAGCTCCAGTCGCGGACCGATTTCGCGGGTGTAGGCGATGAAGTCGTCGGTGACCTGGTGCAGCGCCACCTCGGTCACGTCGAGACGATGGGCGAAGATCAGCTGCAGCAGCAGGTCGAACGGGCCCTCGAAATTGGTCAGGCGGACCTGGAAGCCGTTCTGCTGTGGCGCCTCACCGGTTGTGGTCGCGTTCACGCGCCGAATCGGTCGATGAACTCGCGTGCCAGCGCGCGATAGGCGATGGCGCCGGTGGATCGCGGCGCCCACGTGGTGATGGGTTCGCCGGCGACGCTGGTCTCCGGGAATCGGACGGTCCGGGTGATGACCGTGTCGAAGACGAGGTCACCGAACCGCTCCACCACCCGGGCCATCACCTCACGCGAGTTGACCGTGCGGGGGTCGTAGCGGGTGAGCAGGATCCCGCTGATTTCCAGCTTCGGGTTGAGCCGGTCACGCACCTTGTCGACGGTGTCGGTCAGCAGCGCCAGGCCGCGCAGCGAAAAGTACTCGCATTCGGTGGGGATCACCACGCCGTCGCAGCAGGCCAGACCGTTGACGGTGAGCAGCCCCAGCGACGGCTGGCAGTCGATCAGCACGTAGTCGTAGCGGTCCAGCACCGGGTGCAGCGCGCGGCCCAGCGTCTGTTCGCGTCCCACCTCGTTGACCAGCTGGATCTCGGCGGCCGACAGGTCGATGTTGCTGGGCACCAGATCCATGTGCTTGACCCGGGTTTGCAGCAGCACGTCGTCCATCGACACCCGGGGCTCGACCAGGACGTTGTGGATGGTCTTGTCCAGCTCGTAGTGCGGGACGCCCAGGCCCGCGGACAGCGCGCCCTGCGGATCCATGTCCACCAGCAGCACCCGCCGGCCGTATTCGGCGAGTGCGGCACCCAGGTTGATGGTGGACGTGGTTTTCCCGACGCCGCCCTTCTGGTTGCACATGGCGACGACTTTGGCCGGGCCGTGCGAGGTGCGCGGCTGTGGCTCCGGGATCGCCCGCGGCGGCCGCCCGGTCAGACCGAGCTCGACGCCGTTGTCCGGCTGCTCAGTCATGGCGGGGGTGTTCGGGAAGTGAACATCGTCGGAAAGTCTAACGGGTTCGTCGCACGAAACTCGGCGACCCGCAGGCAATTAACCAGCCAATATGGGCCAAAATCGGTGGTAGAACGCACATCCCGACGCCCTGTTCACTTCAGTCACAGCAGCACCAATTTTCGGGGACGAATGCGTCCTCGAAACGTGCTGGCACCGGCGCTATCGCTTCCGGGCGACCGACCGCCTAACCCTGCCGTCGGATCAGGGGGCCACGGCACCGGCCTATCGTGGCGGCTATGGACCTCAAGCGACGGATACCTCTACTGCGTTGGTCGGTCTGGCGCATGGCCGCCGGCGCTCAGAACATCACCACCACGGGCCAGATCGGCGACGGTCGCGAAGCGGCAGCCGTCGAGTACGTCCTGAAGAACGCGCGGGCCGGCGACATCGACGACGTGCTGGCCACCATCGACAAGTTCGCCTACGAAAAATCACTGTTGATCAACGTCGGCGACGAGAAAGGGCTGCTGCTCGACGCCGCGGTGCGGCGCGCCGATCCGGCGCTGGCGCTCGAACTCGGCACCTACTGCGGCTACGGCGCCCTGCGCATCGCCCGGGCCGCCCCCAAGGCCAAGGTGTTCTCGGTGGAACTCGCCGAGGCCAACGCGGCCAACGCCCGTCAGATCTGGGCCCACGCCGGCGTAGCCGACCGGGTGACGTGCGTGGTCGGCACCATCGGCGACGGCGGCCGCACCCTGGACACACTGGCCAACCAGCACGGGTTTGCCGCCGGCGCGCTCGATTTCGTGTTTCTCGACCACGACAAGGACGCGTACCTGGACGACCTGAAGAGCATCCTGGACCGGGGCTGGTTGCATCCGGGCTCCATCGTTGTCGCCGACAACGTCCGGGTGCCGGGCGCGCCGAAGTACCGCGAATACATGCGCCGACAACAGGGCACGCGGTTCAACACCGTCGAGCACAAGGCGCACCTGGAATACCAGTCACTGGTGTCGGATCTGGTGCTGGAATCCGAATACCTGGGCTGAGCGGACGGGTGCGAAAAAGCTACTGCGCCCGGGGATGGGCTTCGGCCCACACTTCGCGCAGCGCGTGCACCGTGACCATCGTGTAGATCTGCGTCGTCGTCACCGAGGCGTGTCCGAGCAGTTCCTGCACGACCCGCACGTCGGCGCCGCCCTCCAGCAGGTGGGTGGCGAACGAATGCCTCAACATGTGCGGCGACACCCCCGAGGTGATCCCGGCGCGCTCGGCCGCGTCCTGCAGGACCTGCCAGGCGCTCTGCCGTGACAACCGCCCGCCGCGCACGTTGAGGAAGATGCCCGGCGTTCCGCGCCCGCGCCGGGCCAGCTCCGAGCGGCCCCGCACCAGGTAGGCGTCCAGCGCGGCCACGGCCGGCCGCCCGATCGGCACCAGTCGCTGCTTGCCGCCCTTGCCGCGCAACAACACTGAGCGGGCGTGCGTGTCGACGTCGTCGACGTCGAGGCCGACGGCTTCCGAAATCCGTGCGCCGGTGGAGTAAAGGAGCTCCAGCAGCGCCCGGTTGCGCAACGTCAGCGGTCCGTCGGCCGGGCTCTCACCCCCGGCGGCCTCCAAGAGCGCCAGAACCTGGTCGATGGTCAGGCTTTTGGGCAGCCGGCGACCCGGGGTCGGCGGGCGTACCGCGCGCGCCACGTCGAGTTCGGCCAGGCCTTCCGCGGCGGCGAACCGATGCAGGCCGCGCACCGCGATCAGCGCTCGCGCCGCCGACACCGCGGACAGTGCGGCGGCCCCGGTGTCGGGATCCCCGCGGCGCAGCGCCACCAGGAACTCGCTCACGTCGTTCTCGCCCACCTTGGCCAGGTCGTGGATTCCGCGGTCCGACAAGTGCTTGGTGTAGCGGCGCAGGTCGCGGCCGTACGAGCTCAGGGTGTTGGCGGCGACACCGCGCTCGATCGTGAGATGGTCAAGGTAGCCCTGCAACTGCGTGTCCAGCGCCACGGTCGTCACCGGCCGGCCCGCCCCTCTTTTCGAGCGGCGAACGCCGTCGGCTTGTCCTGCCACGGACTGTCCACCGGACGGGGCTGCGCGAACCCCGTCGCCACGGCGTGGGCGGCCAAAATCCCTGCCACGGCAATAGCATTGACGACTTCACCGCTGAGCACCATGCGGACGGCCTCGTCCAGCGGATACCACTCCAATGCCATGTCGGCTTCTTCGTCGTGCGCCTCGGGCCGGTCGACCTGAGTCAGGCCGGTGGCCAGATAGACCCGCACCGACTCGTCGCTGAAGCCCGGTGTGGAGTCCAGGTCGACGAGCACCGTCCAGTCCTGCGCCTGCAGTCCCGCCTCCTCCATCAGCTCGCGAGCCGCGGTGAGATGCGCTGCCTCGCCGCCGATATCGAGCAGTCCGGCGGGCAACTCCCACAGCCGCCGACCGAAGGCGTGTCGGTACTGGTAAACCATCGGGATGCTGCCGTCGTCGTCCACGGCGACCACGGCGACCGCACCGAAATGTTCGACGATCTCCCGGGTCACGACCTCGCCGCCCGGCATCCGCACCCGGTCGCTGCGCAGCGCGAAAATCTTTCCGGTGTACAGCGTTTCGGATGACACCGTCTCGAAGACGTGCTCAGCCACGGGTGGCGGGCTCAGGTATCGGCCGCGCAGCGCTGTCCCGGTGCTGGATCCCGTTCGATGACTGCTCCGGGATTTCCACCGGCAGCAGCTCGCCCGCCTTGTAGTCGATGGCCGCGCCGACGAATGCGACGAACAGCGGGTGCGGCCGAGTGGGCCGGCTCTTCAGCTCCGGATGAGCCTGGGTGCCGACGATGAACGGGTGCACGTCCGGCGGGTATTCGACGAACTCCACCAGATGGCCGTCCGGAGATGTCCCGGAGAACTTCAGGCCGCTCTCCGCGATCTTGTCGCGGTAGGCGTTGTTGACCTCATAGCGGTGCCGGTGGCGCTCGGACACCTCCGTGGCGCCATATGCCTGGGCCACAATCGATTCCGATTCCAGCACGGCGGGGTAGGCGCCCAGTCGCATGGTGCCGCCCAGGTCGGCTTCGCCGGCAACGATGTCGACCTGGTCGGCCATCGTGGAGATGACGGGATCGGGTGTCTCGGGATCGAATTCCGCCGAATTGGCCTCGGTCAGACCGGCGGCGCGGGCCGCCTCGATCACGATGCATTGCAGGCCGAGGCACAGGCCCAGTACCGGCAGCCCCCGCACGCGGGCGTGCTGGATGGCGCCGATCTTGCCCTCAATACCGCGGATGCCGAACCCGCCGGGAATCAGCACGCCGTGCACGTCGCCCAGCGCCGACGCGGCACCGGCCGCGCTCTCGCAGTCGTCGGAAGGCACCCAGACCAGCTCCACCTTGGCGTGGTGCTTGAACCCGCCGGCCCGCAGCGCTTCGGTGACCGACAGATAGGCGTCTGATAGCTCAACGTACTTGCCCACCAAGGCGATTCGCACGATTTCGTGCGGCTCGTGCACCCTGCGCAGCAGGTCGTCCCATTCGGTCCAGTCGACGTCGCGGAACGGCAGGTTGAGCCGGCGCACCACATAGGCGTCGAGCTCCTCGCGGTGCAACACCTTGGGGATGTCATAGATCGACGGCGCGTCCGGGGTAGAGATGACGCCGTCGATGTCGACGTCACACATCAGCGCGATCTTGTTCTTCAGCGCTTCAGGAACGACTCGGTCGCAGCGCAAAATCAGCGCGTCGGGGGTGATACCGATGCTGCGCAGCGCGGCCACCGAGTGCTGGGTGGGTTTGGTCTTGAGCTCTCCCGACGGGGCCAGGTAGGGCACCAGGGAGACGTGCAGGAAGAAGACGTTCTCGCGGCCCAGGTCGTGACGCACCTGCCGCGCCGCCTCCAGGAAGGGCTGCGATTCGATGTCGCCGACCGTGCCGCCGATCTCGGTGATGACCACATCGGGACGGTTGCCCTGGGCGTCGGGCTGGGCCATCGACATGATGCGCCCTTTGATCTCGTCGGTGATGTGCGGAATCACCTGGACGGTGTCGCCGAGGTATTCGCCGCGCCGCTCCTTGGCGATGACCGCCGAATACACCTGTCCGGTAGTGACATTCGCCGAGCCGGACAGATCGCGGTCCAGGAACCGCTCGTAGTGGCCGACGTCGAGGTCGGTTTCGGCGCCGTCCTCGGTGACGAACACCTCGCCGTGCTGGAACGGGTTCATGGTGCCCGGATCGACGTTGAGGTACGGATCGAGCTTTTGCATCGTCACGTACAACCCGCGAGCCGTCAGTAGCTGACCAAGGCTGCTGGCGGTCAATCCCTTGCCCAACGAGGAAGCGACGCCCCCGCTGACAAAGAGGTGCTTGGTGGCGGATTGCGGGTGCTTTCGCACAGGCGACCTCCGTGAAGACGGGCAGGGCGTGAAAATTGTTCTAGCGAATAACTAGCTGGGCCTGCCGACCCACGGAAATCCACCCTAACATCCACCGCGCTGTGCCGCGGCTAACACGCCCGCTACTGGGGCACCGTGATTGACGTCGCCCCGTGACCGGTGCCGTACTGCCCGGCGTGACCGCCGCCCAGCAGGTCGTGCAGGCCCAGGACCGCGGTGATGCGACCGGGTGCGGCGTCGACGTTGTCGACCGTGCTGACGGCCGAATTCATCCCGGCATCGGCTCGGGTCACGGCCACGGCGGCGCCTCCGGTCGCCGAACCGTCACGCCCGGCCAGCAGCGTGCCCGAGCCGTGCGGGGCCAGGGCGGCCGAGAACCGGGCCACGCTGACGCCCTTGTTGCCGGCGTCCTGGGGTAGCGAGCCGCCGGTGACGACCAGTGCGGCGTTCGCCGCGCCCATGTGATCGGTTGCCTGATAGGTGATGAAGCCGGTGTCGCGCAGCGCCGCCAGCACGGTGTTGCGCTGGATATCGTCGACCGCCGGCACCGCCGGGTTGGCATTGGCCAGCAGGGCGATGCCCATCAGGTCGCCCGCCTGCGAACCCTGGTCGACGAGCTTGGTGCTCAGCTGCTGACCCGCGGGCAGCACCGACGAGTTCACCACCGTCTGCAGCTTCTCCGCCGAGTTGGCCTCGACGAACTCACTCGTCAGCGACACCGTCCCGGTCACCGTCCCGCCGGCCTGACCGATGAATTTCGACACCGCGGCCACGTCGTCGTCCGTGGCATCCGGGGTGCGGAACACCACCACCGACTTGCCGCCCAGCGCGTCGTGCACCATCCGGCCGACCAGTTGGGTGTCGAAATTGTTTGCCGCGCTGAGCTTTTCGTTCAGCACATTCTTCTGGTCGTTGAGCCCGCTGATCTGGGTGTTGAGGTCGCGCTTCTCGTCACGCAGGCTGGACAGCAAGGTGTCCGACAAGAAGCCGGAGCCCAGCACGACTCCCACGGCCAATGCCAGGAAGACAGCGGCCAGCGACAGGGCATGTTGACGCAACGAGATCATTTAACGCACCGTCCCAACAAGAACTCCAAGAAGAACTATGTGACCCACTTCTGCACCGTCGCGCAGAAGTGGTTCCAGTAGTCGGTGACCCAATGCAGCACCACGCCGTCGGTGCGCGACACCCACAGGGCGACGATGACGGCGATCAACATGGTCAGCGCCAGCAGCGCGATGGCGCCCGCCGAGATGTGGTTGCGGTACAGGGTGGCCACGGCCTTGGCGTCCACCACCTTCTCCCCCACCCGCAGCCGGGTCAGGAAGGTGGAAGGGTTGCTGTGCGCGCGGGTGCGGTCGAAGAACGTCTCGATGTTCGCGGTGTGGCCGGCCGTCACCAGCAGCGCGGCGCCGTGATGATCGGCCAGCAGCAGCGCCAGATCGATCGCCGCGCCCGCGGCCGGGAACGTCATCGCCCCGACACCGAGATCCTGGATACGTTCCAGCCCGGGCGCGTGCCCGTCGGCGTCGGCGGGCAACACCACCTGCGCACCGCACTTGAGCGCGTCGGTGCTGATCTGGTCGGGATCACCGACGATGACCTGGGGGCGGTAGCCCGCCTTGCGCAGGACGTCCGCGCCTGTGCCGACACCGATCAGTGCCGGCTGGTACTCCTTGATGAACGGCTTGAGGGATCGCAGATCCTCGGCGGCGCTGGGTTCGTCGGCGACGATCACCACGTGCCGGCGGCGCAGGTCGACGTCGACGTCGGGGATACCGATGCCGTCGATCAGCAGCGGGCTCTCGCTCTTGATGAACTCGATGGTGTTGCCGGCGAACGCCTCCAGATGCGCGGACAGACCGCTCTTGGCCTCGCGCATCAGGTCGGCGATGTCGTGGTCGGTGCGCTCGGTCCCGCGGACCAGCCTGCGGTCACCGGCGTACACCCCGCCCTCGTGCAGGCGGATCTTGGCGCCGTCCTTGACCTTCTTGAAGATGTCGGGGCCGGCCTCGTCGATCAGGGTCACCCCGTTGTTGACCAGCACCTCGGGGCCCATGTTCGGGTAGCGGCCCGACACGGACGGGGACGCGTTGACCACCGCGGCGATGTCGGCTTCCACCAGCGCATCCGCCGTGATGCGGTCCAGGTCCAGGATGTCGAGCACGACGATGTCGCCGGGGCAGACCCTACGCAGCAGTCGGTCGATGTTCCGGTCAACCCGGGCGGTGCCGACGAGGCCCGGCCGGGCGGGGTTACGGGAGAGCAGGCCTGACATCTTCATGGGGGCGATTCTGTCCGTGAAGCCTCGGCGAGGACGGGAGGCGCGCCGTAACACCAGCCTCATAAGTTATCTAGAGTCCCACGAGTCACATCTGTATTACGTGTTCCCGACGGTTAGATCTCATCCTTCTGCGCCGCGTCGAGCAACTCACGGGCGTGTGCGCGGCCGCTGTCGGATTCGCCCAGGCCGGCCAGCATCCGCGCCAGCTCGGCCACCCGCTCGTCGTCGGCGACCCGCCGCACCACACTGGTTCCCTTGGGCCCGGCGCCGTGCACCACCAGGTGCACGTCGGCATACGCCGCAACCTGCGGTAGATGCGTGACAACGATGACCTGGTGGGTGCGCGCCAACCGCGCCAGCCGCCGCCCGATCTGCACCGCCGCCCGGCCACCCACGCCGGCGTCGACCTCGTCGAACACCATCGTGGTGCCCACTGTCTCTTTGCGCGAGGCGGCCAGCACCACTTCCAACGCCAGCATCACCCGCGACAGCTCGCCACCGGAGGCGCTCTTGGCCAGCGGCAGCTGGTCCATCCCGCGGTGCGCGGCGAAGCCGAACTCGACCTGGTCGACGCCGTCGGCGCCCGCCCGGGCCAGTTCGCCCGACGGCAGGGTAAGTGCGGCCGCATCGTCGGCGGCCGACGCGGTATCGACAGAGACGTCGATGCTGAACTGGGCATCGGCCATCGCCAGCCCGGACAGCTCGGCGGTGACCTCCTTGGCCAGCCGCTTGGCGGCCTTGCGCCGGATGTTGCTGAGATCGACCGCGGCCTGGGTCAATTCACGCGCGAGCTCGTCCACCCGCGCCGCCAGCGCTGTCAGACCTTCCTCGGAGACGTCGAGTTGAGCGAGTCGCTGCCGCGACTCCTGCGCCCACGCGAGTACCCCGTCGATGTCCGCGGCGTACTTGCGCGTGAGCGTGCGCAGCTGGGCCTGCCGGGCCAGTTTGGATTCCAGCGCGCTGGCATCGACGGGTAACTCCTCGAGGAAGCCGCCGAGCTCACCGGCCGCGTCGACCACCACGGTCAGCACCTCGCCGAGCTGGCCGGCCAACGCCATCAGCTTCGCGTCGTCCGTCGATTCTAGTGCAGCCCTTGCCTTTCCGAGACTTTCGGTCGCGCTGAATCCCGACCCGTCCGCCTCATCCGAGGACAGGGCTGCGCGGGCGCCGGCCGCGGCTTCGCGCAAGGTGTCCAGTTCGGAGAGCCGCAGAATCTCGGCAACCAGGGCATCGTCCTCACCGGGTTGTGGGTCCACGGCGTCGATCTCGTTGAGCGCGAAGTTCAGCCGGTCGGCCTCCAGCGCCAGTTCGCGCATCCGGTTGCGGCGGTCGAGCAGGTCGCGCCGCGCCGACAGCCAGGCATCGCGCATTTTGCAGTAGCGCTCCAGCGCGGGGCCGGCCTTCGCGAACCGGTCCAGCGCACCGCATTGCTCCTCGGGCCGCATGAGTCGCAGCTGGTCATTCTGCCCGTGCAGGGTCAACAGCCCGGCGGTGAAGTCGCCCAGCGACTTGGCGGGCACGCTGCGGCCGCCGAGATAGGCCCGCGACGGCCCGTCACGGCTGACCGAGCGCAGCGCGATCACGCTGCCATCCTCGTCGCGTTCCGCGCCCGACGCGTCCAGCATCTCGTCCAGCTTCACGACCACGGCTTCATCGAGATCGGTTGTGGTGAAACGACCTTCGACGACCGCACGATCGGCCCCCGACCGTACCCGGGTCGCGTCCGCGCGGGCACCCCCGAGCAGGTGCAACCCGGTCACCACCATGGTCTTGCCGGTGCCGGTCTCGCCGGTCAGTACGGTCAGACCGCGGTCGAACTCCCCGACCGCGGCGCTGATGGCACCGAGCGACTCGATGCGGATTTCAGTCAGCATTCAGTCAGCACCTGCGCTAGGGCCCTCAGTTCCCGCGCCACCCGGTCACCGGCAGCCGGAATTTGCGCACTAATCGGTCGGTGAACGGCGCGCTGTCCAGCCGGGCCCATTTCACCGGTGTGTCGCAACGTTTTACCTCCAGCCGGCTGCCGGCCGGGATCAGCATTTCGCGGCGGCCGTCGCAGAACACCAGGGCGTCATGCCCGTCGGCCTCGATCTCGATGGCGATGGTGGCGGCCGGGCTGGTGACCATGGGGCGCCCGAACAGCGCGTGAGCGTTGTTGGGCACCACCAGGATTGCTTCAAGGTCCGGCCACAGCACCGGTCCTCCGGCGGAGAACGCGTAGGCGGTGGATCCGGTGGGCGTCGACACCAGGACCCCGTCGCAGCCGAACGCCGACACCGGCCGCCCGTCGATCTCGAGGACCACCCCGAGCACGCCCAGCCGCGGACCCTTTTCCAGGCTGACCTCGTTGAGCGCCCAGCCGTGTACGGAGACGTCGCCGCCGTGGCGCACGATCACGTCGAGCGTCAACCGGTTTTCCACTTGATAGTCTTGTGCGACAACATGTTCCAGTACTCGTTCGATCGCTTCGGCTTCGGCTTCGGCCAGAAAGCCGATGCGGCCCAGGTTGATGCCCAGCACCGGAATGTTGGCGTTGCGGGCCAGCTCGGCGGCGCGCAAGAACGTGCCGTCGCCACCCAACGCCAACACCAGTTCGCAACCCTCGGCGGCCTGCGGGTCGGCGTTGACCACCTCGATTTCGATGCCCAGTGCGCGCATGTCGTCGGGGGCCAGATGCAGCGGCCCCTTGTCGACCGCCTCGGCGGACAGCACGCGAAGCCCGATCCCGTTGTCGCCCAGCACTTTCTGCACGCGCCGCGCGGTCTCGGTGGCCTCGTCGCGGCCGGTGTGGACCACCATCAACACGGTGCGGGGAGCGTCTTCGTTCACTGTGGCCCGCTTTCCACCGCGCGCTGCACCGCCGTCACCAGCTCGTCGCCGCTCAGCGGCCGATCGGTCTGGGCGCGCAGCCGCAGAAAGTACTCGACATTGCCCGACGGCCCCGGCAGCGGGCTGGCGGTGACGTCAACGGTGTGCCAACCCAGCTCGGCCGCCCGGCCGGCGACCGCCAGCACGGCGTCGGCCCGCAGACCGGGGTCGTGAACCACACCCCCGGCACCGACCAGCCCCTTGCCCACTTCAAACTGCGGCTTCACCATGGGAACGATATCCGCGTTCGGTGCGGCACATCCAGCCAGCGCCGGCAACACCGTGGATAGCGAAATGAACGACAGGTCGGCCACCACAAGGTCGACCCGCCCGCCGATCGCCTCGGGCCTCAGGTCGCGAACGTTGGTCCGCTCGACGACGACCACCCGCGCATCGCTGCGCAGCGACCACGCCAGCTGGCCGTACCCCACATCCACGGCAATGACCGCGGTGGCCCCGCGATCCAGCAGGACTTCGGTGAAGCCGCCCGTCGACGCGCCCGCATCCAGGCAGCGACGGCCCGCGACCGGAATCTCGAAGGCCTCCAGTGCCCCGATGAGTTTGTGCGCTCCGCGCGATACCCAGCCGCGCTCGCCATCCTCGGCGACGGTCAGGGCCGCGGTGACGGCGATGGCGGTAGCCGGCTTGCGCGCCGGCATCCCGTCGATGCTCACCTTCCCCGCGCCGATCAACTCCGCGGCCTGCTGACGCGACCGGGCCAGGCCGCGCCGGACCAGCTCGGCGTCAACGCGGGCGCGTCGAGACATCCGCGCACTCAGCCCTTCTCCGCCGACTCCAGCGCGGCCAGCAGCACGTCGTGCGCCTCGGACAGGCGGCAGGCTATCTCTTCGAGCTCATCGAGCGACGGCACCTTTTCGGGGTCTTCGCCATCGCCGGGCTGAGGCAGCCGGGCCAGCAGGGCGTCGATTTCAGCGCGAATCTGATCGGGGTCGATAGTCATCGCGTTACTACGCTAGTCACCCGTCAGTCGGTGCGCACCAAAGACCAGCGTTGCAGCGCGGCGCGGGCGTGGTCGTCGGCGGCCTCGATGCGCACCTCCCCGGACTCAGAGTGCTCGGTACTCCACACCGCGTCGGCAACCGCACGAACGATCGACAGGCCATCCCCGTCGTCCGAACCGTTGCCGCTGACGGTGATCGTCGTGTCCGCGACCTCGACCCGCCAGCCCGGCTGCGGACCGACCGCCAGCCGATCGCCGTCGGTGTGCAGCGAGCGCAGGTCGTGGCCGAGATAGGTGGGGCGCTGGGCGGGCTTGGCGTATACCGCGTCCCGCGCGGAATTGACCCCGGTGAGGACCATCAGGCTGGGCAGTTCGGCGGCGTTGGCGCCTTCGATGTCGGTGTCGAGGCGGTCACCGATCACCAAGGGCGCACGAAAGTCGCCCCGGGCTGCCGCATCTCGCAGCAGTGCCGGAGCAGGTTTGCCCGCGACCTGAGGTTCGCCGCCGGTGGCCGCCCGCAGCGCGGCCACCAACGATCCGTTGCCGGGCAGCAGCCCGCGCTCGGTGGGCAGGGTGAGGTCGACGTTGGCCGCCACCCACAGCGCGCCGGACCGGATGGCCAGCGCCGCCTCGGCGAGATCCGGCCAGCCGATCGTCAAGGACAGGCCCTGCACGACGGCGGCCGGGTCGTCCTCGTAGCGGCGCACCGGGCGCAGCCCGGCGGCGGCGATCTCGTTCGCCAGTGCCTCAGTGCCCACGATCAGCACCGGCGAGTCCGGCGGCAACTGGTCGGCCAGCAGCCGGGCCGCGCTTTGCGCGCTGGTGGCGACCTCGTCGGCGGTGGCGCTGAAGCCCAGGTCGGTCAGGTGCGCGGCGACCTCGTCGGCGCTGCGCGAGGCATTGTTGGTGACGAAATACGCGCGGCCGCGCACCTGCGCCAGCGCCTGCACCGCGCCCTCGGTGGGCTCACGGCCGCGAAACGCCGTGCCGTCCAGGTCTATCAGCAGGCAGTCATATTGCTGTGCAAGGGTTTTGGGTTGATTCTGGCCCGTCATGTCAGCCGAGTTCGCTGACCCGGTCTTCGGCGTCGGTGACGCCGTCGACGTCGGCGGCCGCGGAGTGCAGGAACCATTGCAGCGCCTCGTCATCGCGGCCGTGCGCCAGCAGCGTGTCCGCGTAGGCGTAGAAGAGCCGCGCAGCCGTGGTGCCGGTGCGGCTCGGGTCCAGTTGCGGCGTCGATAACAGGGTGAGTGCCTGATCCAGCTGGCCCAGATCCGCGCGAGCCCCGGCCGCGACGATGCGCAACTCGTCGGCGTCGTCACCGCTGAGTCCGGCGGCCTCCGGTCCGCGCGCGAGTTCGATCGCCCGCTCCGGACGGCCAAGTCCGCGTTCGCAATCGGCGATCAGGGCAAGCAGCGGGGACTTGCTGCCCATCCTGCGGGCCGCGCGCAGTTCCGCGAGCGCCTGCGACCAGTCGCCGCAGTGGTAGGCGGCGATGCCGACCGCTTCGCGGATGGTGGCAAGCCGGCTGGACCTGGCGCGCGCCGCCCGGGCGTGGCTCAAGGCGGCCTCGGGGTCTTCGTCGAGCAGTTCGCCCGCGGCCACCAGATGGCGCGCCACCGCGTCGGCGGTGGCGCGATCCAGGGTGCTCAGTTCGCGGCGGAGGTCGGGTGCCAGCTGCTTGGCTTCCACGCCGGGCGGTATCGGCGGGCCGTCCCGCGGCGCGCGATCGGCCTGGGCGTCCGCTCTCTGCGGCTGGGCCGGGCGCGCACGCCCCGGACCCGACCAGCCACCCGAGGCCGGCCGCCCCCGCCGTTCGTCGCGATGCCGTTGCCTGTCGTCGACCACGCTGCCGAGAATACGGGCAGCCCGCTGACTGGGAACGCCTACCTTTGCAGCCGGTTACCCAGCAGCGGCGCGATCACCGCCGGACAGTAGGTCGCGATCGCGACGATGGTGAACCTGCCCGCCATCTCGTACGACATTCCGTTGCCCTCGGCCATCTTGGACGTCACCTCGTCGAACGACCCGCCGGGCTCGAACAGCATCGGGCAGACCGACTGTCCCATCGCCATGGTGCCGGTCGGTTGGGTGTAGGAGATCCCGGCATTCGTCAGCGCCGACAGGAAGGTGTTGCCCAGCATGTCCGCGCGGATCGGCGCCGAGAGGATCGCGGCCAGCGCCACCAGGCCGGTGATCACCCCCAGAATCCGCAGGACGGTCCACCGCACACGCGTCGCGAAAATCACCGTGACAACAGTGCTCGTGCAGGGTCACGCCAACGACACGGTGAGATAAAGATCTGCGCACGCGCGCGTTTTGCGGCGCCCGTCTGGGCCCTGGTCGGGCTAGACCTTTTCGACCCCGGCGACGGTGCGTTTGCCGCGGCGCAACACCAGCCATTTGCCGTGCAGGAAGTCGGACGGTTGCGGCGTCCATTCCTCGCTGTCGACGCGGACGTTGTTGACCGAGACGCCGCCTTCGCCGATGGTGCGGCGCGCGGCCTTCTTGCTCTCGGACAGGCCACTGGCGACCAGCAGGTCGACGATCCCGTCGGGGCCACCGGGTTTGAGCTCGGCGACCGAGGTCTCGCGCAAAGCCGCCGCGAGCGTGGCCTCGTCCAGGCGGTCCAGCTCGCCCTGACCGAACAGCGCCCGGCTGGCGTGCTCGACGGCCTCGGTGGCCGCCTCGCCGTGCACCAGCACGGTCAGCTCGCGCGCCAGCCGCCGCTGGGCGGCGCGCTGCTGGGGGCGCTCGGCGGTCGCCTGTTCCAGCTCGCCGAGCTCCTCGGCCGTCAGGAAGGTAAACCACCGCAGGTACCGGATCACGTCGGCGTCGGCGGTGTTGAAGAAGTACTGGTACCAGGCGTACGGCGTGGTCAGCGCCGGGTCCAGCCACAGGCTGCCGCCGCCGGTGGATTTGCCGAATTTGGTGCCGTCGGCGGCGGTCACCAGCGGCACCGTCAGCGCGTGGACCGAGGCGGACAGCTGCTGGCGCACCAACCGGACCCCGGCGATGATGTTGCCCCACTGATCGGAACCGCCGATCTGCAAGTTGCAGCCGTAGCGCCGGTGCAGCTCGACGTAATCGTTGGCCTGCAACAGCATGTAGCTGAACTCGGTGTAGGAGATGCCGTCGCCCTCGAGACGGCGCCGGACGGTATCGCGGTCCAGCATCACGTTGACCGAGAAGTGCTTGCCGACGTCGCGCAGAAACTCGATCGCCGACATGGGGCTGGTCCAGTCCAGGTTGTTGACGACGACGGCGCCGGTGGGTGAATCGTCGAAGTCGACGAAGCGTTGCAGCTGCCCGCCGATCCGCTCCGTCCACTCGGCGACGGTGTCCGCCTCGTTGAGGGTGCGCTCGCCGATGTCACGCGGGTCCCCGATCATGCCGGTGGCTCCGCCGGCCAGCACGATCGGGCGATGGCCGGCGCGCTGGAACCGGCGCAACGCCAGCAGGGGCACCAGGTGTCCGGCATGCAGGCTGGGTGCGGTGGGGTCGAAGCCGGCGTACACCGTCAGCGGGCCGCGCCGCGCCTCGGCGGTCAGCGCATCGAGGTCGGTGGACTGCGCGATCAGGCCGCGCCAGCCCAGCTCGTCGATGATCATGTCGCCCATGGTCCAAGATCCTTCCACCCGAGATCGGTTCGGCTAGTCGCTGGCGCCCGGCGCCGCGGCGCGGGGGCTGCGGCGGTACGCCGAGACCTCCGGGCGGCCGGGAAGCCACAACCGCCACGGCCGGTCGGCGGCCTGGCTGACGCCGACCCGCGGACCGGACGCCGCGGTGAGCGGTTCGTGTAGTTCGAGGGCCACCGGACTGTCGCGCGCGAAAAGGTCAATGCCGTTGTCCTCCATGGTGATTCCCATGGCAGCGCACAGATTGCCCGGACCGCGGGCCAGGGCCGCGGTGTGCACCAACTCGCCGCGGCGGGCACGCGCGACGTCGGTGCCCTCCTCGATGGCGGCGGCGCGCAGCAAGACCGCGGCGGCGGTGCCCTCGGGTCCGCAGGAGACGTTGGCGCAGACATGGATGCCGTGGCTGCGGTAGGTGTAGAGCCGCCCGGGGGGCCCGAACATCACGAAGTTGCGGGCCCGCAGACCCTTGTACGAGTGCGCCGCGGCGTCGGGCCAGGGACCGTCCGGTACTCCCCCATACGCCTCGACTTCGACGACTATCCCGCTCACGCCCCGCGCGGTCAGGGTTGCGCCCAGTAACCGGCGCGCGGCCTCGACCGGGTCGACTAACAGGCGGGCCGCAGCCGTGCCTTCACGAAATCGTCCTCGAGCCTCGACCACATCAGATCCTGAATCCTCTTTTCTTAACCCAACGAACCTACCGGCAGGCCAAACATGGCAGTATCCCGGTGTCCCGTGACCCCAGGGCCGCGAGAAGGAGCCCACCTCATGCATGCGATCGATCCCGCCGCCACCGCGTGGCTGCTGGCCAGCACCGCACTGGTCTTGCTGATGACTCCCGGCCTGGCGATCTTCTACGGCGGCATGGTCCGCACCACCGGTGTGCTCAACATGATCATGATGAGCTTCATCTCCATACCTCTGGTGACGGTGGCGTGGTTGCTGGCCGGCTACACCATCGCGTTCTCCGAGGACAGGGTGAGCGGACTCGCGGGCAACCTCAGGCATTTCGGGATGCTCGGCATCACTCCCGACACCGTCCACGGCACGGTCCCCGAGTTGCTTTACGCCACATTTCAGTTGACGTTCGCGATCATCACCGCCGCCCTGGTCAGCGGCGCGATCGCGGACCGCGCCAAGTTCGCCGCCTGGATGGTCTTCGTACCGGTGTGGACGATCGCCGTGTATTCGATTGTCGCGCATTGGGTATGGGGTCCCGGCGGCTGGCTGGCCAAGCTGGGCGTCCTCGACTACGCGGGCGGGCTCGTCGTCGAGATCGTGTCCGGTTCTTCAGCGCTGGCGCTGGCACTGGTGCTCGGACCGCGCATCGGATTCAAGAAGGACGCGATGCGGCCGCACAACCTGCCGTTGCTGTTCGTCGGCGTCGGGCTGCTGTGGTTCGGCTGGTTCGGGTTCAACGCCGGTTCCGCCTTGGCCGCCAACGGAACTGCCGCGGCGATTTTCCTCAACACTCTGGTGGCCGGGTGCCTGGGCATGCTCGGCTGGCTCTCGGTCGAACAGATCCGCGACGGCAGGCCCACCACGTTCGGTGCGGCATCGGGTGTGGTCGCCGGGCTGGTCGCCATCACTCCGTCCTGCGGAACGGTCAACACGCTCGGCGCGACGGTCGTCGGGCTGGCCGCAGGCGTCGTGTGCGCGTTCGCGGTGGGCGCGAAACTGCGCTTCAACTATGACGATTCGCTCGACGTGGTGGGCGTGCACTTCGTCGGCGGCGTGGTCGGTGTGTCGTTGATCGGTTTGTTCGCCACGGCGGTCATGACGGCGGGCCCGCAGGGCCTGTTCTACGGGGGCGGCTTCGGCCAGCTGGGCAAGCAGGCGCTGGCGATCGCGGTGGTCGCGCTGTACGCGTTCGCCATGACGTTCGTGCTGGGGAAGGTCATCGACCGGCTGATGGGTTTCCGGGTCAGCGCCGAAGACGAGACCACCGGTGTCGACCTCACGCAGCACGCCGAAACCGCGTACGCCGAGGGCGTGCACGGGCATCTGCCGCAGCGCCGCCCGGCGACCGGCGAACGCTTCAACTAACTGCGCCGGCGCCGCGCACGAGGCGCACGGGGACGGGACCTGGCCACACCGCCAATTCTCGTGCGCGCTGGCGCCGGCGATAGCGCGCCAGAAATTCACCAAATGGTCGTCGAGCCGCGCCAGCTGCTCCGCGGTCGAGCGACGCCGATTGCGAGACGTTGATTGAGAGACCTTGACAACCCAGCGCCACGAGACGATTATTCATCGCATGATGAGTTCATCCCGTGATGAATTAATTCCCGGCAACGCGGAACCGGCGGTTCGCATCGATCACCTGCGCGTCGTGCGCGGCAAACGCCCGGCGCTGCACGACTTCTCGGTGCAGATCGGTCAGGGCAGCATCACCGGCCTGCTCGGGCCGTCCGGCTGCGGCAAGACCACACTGATCCGCTGCATCGTCGGCACCCAGATCCTGTCCAAGGGCACCGTGACCGTGCTCGGCCAAGAAGCGGGCAGCGCCGAACTGCGCCACCGCGTCGGCTACCTGCCGCAAGACCCGACCATCTATAACGACCTGCGCGTCGTGGACAACGTTCGCTATTTCGCGGCGCTGTACGGGTTCGACGCCCAGGCCGCCGACGCCGCCATCGACCGGGTCGGACTCACCGATCACCGAACAGCCCTGTGCGGCAACCTCTCCGGTGGTCAGCGAACCCGGGTGTCGCTGGCGTGCGCGCTGGTCTGCCAACCCGAGCTGCTGGTGCTCGACGAGCCCACGGTGGGTCTGGACCCCGTGCTGCGCGCGGACCTCTGGGAGCAGTTCACCGAGCTGGCCCGCGCCGGGACCACGCTGCTGGTCTCCAGCCATGTGATGGACGAAGCCGACCATTGCGGCGACCTGCTGCTGATGCGCGACGGCCGGTTGGTCGCCCACACCACCCCGACCCAACTGAGAGAGGACACCGGATGCACGTCACTGGAGGAAGCGTTTCTGTCCATCATCAAGCGCAGCACCATGCGCGAAGCGGGCTGACCCTGCGCGGCTACACCGCGACCACGACGCGAATCCTGCGTCAGTTGGTCGGCGATCGCCGCAGCGTCGCGATGATCCTGTTGGTGCCGGTCCTGGTGATCAGCCTGATGTACTTCATGTTCCAGAATGCCCCGCACCGCCCGGGCGGACCGACCCCGTTCAACAATGCCTGCCTGATTCTGCTGGGCCTGTTCCCGCTGTTCGTGATGTTCATCATCACGGCGATCACCATGCAGCGCGAACGGGCCTCCGGGACGCTGGAGCGCATTCTGACCACGCCGCTGCGCCGCCTGGATCTGCTGATCGCCTACGGCACCGCCTTCTCCATCGCCGCTGCGGCGCAAGCGATTTTGGCGTGCGTTGTGTCGTTCTGGCTGCTGGGTTTCGACACAGCGGGAAGCCCGATGTGGGTGTTCGTCATCGCGATCGTCAACGCCGTGCTGGGAGTCGGGTTGGGCCTGCTGTGTAGCGCGTTCGCCCGCACCGAATTTCAGGCCGTGCAGTTCATCCCGCTGGTGATGGTGCCGCAGCTGTTGCTGGCCGGCATCATCGTGCCGCGCGCGCTGATGCCACACTGGCTGCAATGGATCAGCAATGTGCTGCCGGCCAGCTACGCGCTGGAGGCCTTGCAACAGGTGGGTGCGCACCCCGAACTGACGTTCATCGCGGTGCGCGACATCGTCGTGGTGCTGGGCTTCGCCCTGGCGGCGCTGTGTCTGGCCGCGGCGACGCTGCGGCGGCGGACGCCGTAGTGGTGGGTCGCCACGGAGGGTCCTAGTGACGGCCACCAGCGCCGGCCGCCGCCGGGGGCGACCGGCCGGAGTCTCCGACAGCCGCAATCGCATCTTGGCCAGCGCACGAGATCTCTTCGCCCGCAAGGGCATTCGAAACACCTCGATACGCGCGGTGGCGTCGGCGGCCGGGGTCGATTCGGCGCTGGTGCATCACTACTTCGGCACCAAGGAGAAACTGTTCGCCGCCGCCGTGCACATTCCGATCGACCCGATGCAGGTCATCGGCCCACTGCGCGAGGTGCCCGTCGAGGAACTCGGCTACCAGTTGCCATCAATGTTGTTGCCGCTCTGGGACTCCGAGGTCGGTGCGGCCTTCATCGCCACGCTGCGCTCCATCCTGTCCGGCGAGGAGGTGAACCTGTTCCGCGCGTTCATCCAGGACATCATCGCCGTCGAAGTGGGTACCCGCGTGGACAATCCACCGGGAAGCGGAACCATCCGCATCCAATTCGTCGCGTCACAACTCGTCGGCGTGGTGATGGCACGCTACATCCTGCAGTTGGAGCCCTTCGCATCGCTGCCGCCCGAGCAGATCGCGCAGACCATCGCGCCTAACCTGCAGCGCTACCTCACCGGGGATCTGCCGAACGGCCTTGTGCCATGAGCCGGGCGTGTTCGTCGTCGCCGACGTCGCGGGCCTCGTCGATGAGCAGCACCGGGATGCCGTCCTCGATGCGGTACGCACGCCGCAGCCGCGGGTTGTAGAGCAGTTCGTCCCCCACCAACACCAGCGGGCCCCGGTCGTCCGGGCACACCAGGATGTTCAGCAGTGCATCGTCGATCATGACTGCGCCCCGGTCAGCTCGGTTCGGGCCCCGACGGTCAGCCGCCGGTATTGGTCGGCCGCCACATCGAAATACCAGACATGGCGTCCCGGCTTCGGGATGCCGGCCGCACGCAGGGCACTGACGGTGGGGCGGTACGTCGCGCTCAGATTCATCTCCGGCGCGACGCACACGATGTCGGGCCCCAGGCCGATCGGGATCTTGGCGAACGCTTCGGTCAGGTCCGCCGGGGTGATCGAGGCTCCCGGCAACAGCGTCACCACCGACACCGCTATCTCGTGGTCACCCACCGGCACGTTGTAGGTCACCGCGAGGTCGACACCGGTGATGCATCCCAATGCCTCGGTGACCGGCTCGGGATAGACGAGGCCGCGCTCGGTGTGGACCACCGAGCCGCGCCGGCCTGCCAACCAGTAGTCGCCGTCGTCGTCGCGGTAAAACAGGTATTCGGTCGATATCCAGGTGTCACCGGCGGCGAAGACCCCGCGTTTGACCGAGGCGTTCGGATCGATCGGGCCGTTGGAGGCGGCGAGCAGGACCCCCACCTGTTTGGGTTCGGCGATCTGCACGAAGCCACGCTCGTTCTCCAGGATCAGGTCGTGCTCGGCGTCGTAGGCACCCAGCTCGATGTGCCCGGCACCCGGCAGGGGGCGGCCCTTGCTGCCGACCTTGGCGCCCGACACGTTGGCCAATACGGCCTGCCCGTCGGTGGTGGCGAAGAACTCGACGACGTGGGCGGGCGTGAACGCGTCGACGACGCGCCCCCACAGTCCGGTCGGCATGCCCGAACCGATGAACAGCCGCACCGGGTGATTGCCCTGCAGCACGAACGCGGGATCGTCGACGATCTCGCGCAGCATGGCCCACGTGTAAGACACCACGGTGACGCCGTATTGCCGCACCTCCTGGACGAATCGGTCCCGGTCCAGGCCGCGCGACAGCGCGATGCGGGTGCCGCCGACCACCGCGCCGCCCAGGCTGACCAGCAGCGCCGACTCATGGTGTAGCGGCGTCAGGCAGTAGACGGTGTCGCGACGGTCCAGCGCCGCCGTCGAGGCGGTACCGAAGGCCGATACCGCCCAGCGGTAGTTGGTGATCTGCCTGGCCACCAGCTCGCCGCCCGCCGCGCTGAACGCGATGAACGCCAGATCCCGGGCCAGTCCCGGGTTGGGCCGATACCAGCCGGGCAGCTCGACGGCGTCCGGGTCGATTTTCTCCATGTCGATCACTTGGGGCTGCTCCAAGGAGTCCTCGGGCAGGTGCAGATCCCGCGACTCCCCGCCACCGAGCACCAGCACCTGGCGCAGCCCTTGGCGGTCGGAGCCCAGCACCGCCTCGAGGTTGGTGGGGTCGGTCAACAGTTCGGTCACTCCCCCGAGGCGCACCGACGCGGCCAGATCGGCGTCGGGCCGCATCACCACCGCGGTGGCGCCCAGCCGGGACAGGGCGGCGATGGCCACGAGCGCGCTGGGCCGGGTCTCCATCAACACACCGACCCGGTCACCCTGGCGCACCCCGACGTCGATCAGGCCGCGAACGACGTTGTTGACGCGCCGGTTCACCGCCTCGTAGGTGTGCACGCGGCCGTCGAACAGGAGGAATTCGCCCTGCGGGGCGTCGTGGGCCTGTTCTTCGATGATGCGGCCCAGCGAGATCCGGGTGTGGTCGTTGATCTGGCCCAGCCGGACCAGGCGTGGCAGGGTGCGGGCTGTCTCGACGGCCAGGGTGCGCACGGACTTGTTGGCGGCGACGACGGTGTTGGCCGCGCCGCGCGCTATTCCCAGCGCCGCCTCGGAGGCTTCCCCCAGGCCGTGCGCGATCCGGGAGCTGAGCGCCACCCCGCTGTCGGTGTGTTCCGCGGGCTGGTCGGCCATCGGGTCGATGCTGGTGGGTTTGTCGCCTCCGGTGGACAGCCACTTCACCCATTCGGCGACCGTCGGCCAACTCTGTTGTGCCGCCTTCGATCCGACGACCAAGCCGAAATGCCCTGTGCGAATGGTGTATTCGTAGACTTCGGCATCCGGTGCCGCCCGCCGGATGCCGCGCACCGAGGCGGGCTGGCCGATGTCGTCCACCTCGCCGACGAAGGCCAGCACGGGACAGGTGATGTCGGTCAGCGTCACCATCTGGCCGTTGACGGCGAAGCCGCCGGTCATCATCCGGTTGTGCGCGATGAATTGCTTGAGCAGCTCGGAGATCGCCGGGCCCGACCACGCGATCCAGCCTTCGCGCTCGAGGAACCGGCGCTGCTGCTCGCGCGGCAGTAGCGCCTCGCGGTCGTGCAGCTGGCGCAAAAAGTCCATCCGCGCCTTCGCGGTCTTGAGCGGGTCGAGCATCTGAAATCCGGTGCGCGCCATCCAGCTGGGGATGGCCAGCCGGCTGAACACGTGGTCGGCCATGAAATTGGCGGCCGGCGCCGCGAAGTTTGCCGGGATGCCCATGGGCAACGCGGCCAGCGTGTCCACCGGCGAACCGAAGGTGACGATGCTGGCCAGGCTTTTCGACCGGCGGTAGGCGGCAACCTGGTAGCACCACATCCCGCCCTGCGAATATCCGACCAGGTGCACGTCGCTGCCGGTCACGTCCTTGACGGTGTCGATGGCCTCACCCAGCGCGACGATGTGGTCGGCCAGGGTGCGCCGCATGCCGCCTTCGACCTTGTCGGGTTCGCCGAAGTCGATGACCCAGCAATCAAGGCCGTGCGCGTGCAGGATCCCCACCGCGCCTTCCTCGCGCGTCACGTCCCACATATCCGCCGACATCATCATCGGGTGCACCATCAGCACCGGCGGCCCGGCGGGCGACTGGCCGTGCCGGCTGTCCGGCGGGAAATACCGCCGGAGCTTGTACATCGGCACGCTCTCGACGATCTGGGACGGCGACGGGACGCTACCGGTTTCCAAGCCCCCCAGTCGCAAGACCTCCAGCCCGTTCTGCGCCGTGGCGATCAGCCGCTCGACCGGTCGGGTGACCATCGAAATATTGAGATCCACTGCTGCTCCCTGAGTCTTGACAGCTTGGACATCATGGCACATCAGGGCAGCTAGAAGGGCGGTGGTTCCCCCGAATCGGGTGCCGATGACCCGGTTCGCCGGGCTGAGCCCCGTGACGGTTCACCCGGGTGCGCAACCGCACGCTCACGCGGTTGCGCGCCCTGGATTCCAGCCCATCATGATCCGCCGGCTGTCGTAAAACCCACCGATTCCGTCGCGACCTGCCCTCCTGAAGGCACGCTGAGAACCGGCTGCCATCCCGTTTGCGCAGCAGGACGCCGGGTACACAGCCGTTGCGCTTCGGTCGCGACGCATCGTCGGGGCCTTCTCGGTTGAAAGACACAGCTGGGCGCTTCCCAGTTTTCTGGGCGGTTTTGGCGACCGTTACTGCGTTGACAGTGCCGGGGCCGAAGCCCGCCAGGCCATGCTTCCTTCCAGCCCGAAGGCGAGGTTGCTTATGGAGACGACGACGGATTCACTCGGCGAGCGCGCCACCGAAATCACCGCCGCATTTCTGCGGTCACCGAACGACGGCGTCCTTGGTGCGCGAAAGGCCGCCAACCACTCCACCACCCAAACCAGCCCCGGCCGGTAGTCACCGGGCCCGGGTCAATGCGCGCGAGAAAGGGACACAAATGTTGTTGCTGGGCAACGGCGGACGGTCAAAAGGCCGCACCGCCGGCGACGGACTCGGTGAGGTCCAACACTTGGCCGAGCGAGCCTTGTACGACGTCGCGCACGGCCGGTTCGAACGCTCGCTGTCCGGGCTGACGGCCATCGCGGCACTGGTCACGACGGCCGAAATCTACTTCGAGCACTACAAGGCCAGCTTCGGCAACAAATGGATGTGGAGCCCCATCGTCGTGACCCCGCCGGTGGTCGTCGCCGGAATCGGTGGGGTGTTCTCGCGGCGCTGGGCCAAACTCTGGCTGCCCATCACCGCGGGCATCTACACCGCCAACGGACTGATGGGCGAATACCTGCATGCGCGCGGGGTCGCGCGCAAGCCGGGCGGGTGGAAGAACGCTTCCTACAACGTGCCGATGGGGCCGCCGATCGCGGCGCCGGGGTTGATGTGCATGGTCGGCGGGATGGGGCTACTGGCGTCGATCCTGCGCCGCGAGCGGTTCCGGGACTAGGGCGCTGGGACTCCGGATGGCCAACACCTCACGCCCCGACCACCTGCCCAACTTGCGTCCCGACGGCAAACCGCCACACCCGTCCTGGTTGCCCAGGCAGCGCCGCGGCGTCACGCCGCAGATGATCGGGCGCTATCCCGATTACGACGTGCTGGAAACCGCCGACAAGTGGGACGAGGCCACCAGGAAGGTGGTGCTGGCCCGGCTCGAACCACCGGGCCCGCTGCGGTTTTTCACCGCGGAAGAAGAACCGTGCCTGCGCGCGTTCTGCGACACGGTGCTCGCCCAAGACGTCGAACCGCGAGTGCCGGTGGCCGAATCTGTCGACTCCAAGCTTGCCGACGGGCACTTCGACGGTTACCAGTACGCCGACATGCCCGACGACCGCGATACCTGGCGACTGGTTTTGCGCGGGCTCGACGAGACGGCTTCGACCCACTACGGCAAATCCTCATTCGCCGACGCCGATCTGGCCACCCGCGAAGCGATCATCGACCGGTTCTCGCAGGCAGACCTGCAGGGCGGGGCGTGGGAGAGCCTTAACGTCAAGCGCGCGTGGTCGGTGTGCATGCGAATGACGTTGGCAAGCTTCTACTCCCACCCGTGGGCGTGGAACGAGATCGGGTTCGGCGGCCCGGCCTACCCGCGCGGTTTCATGCGCCTCGGTGGCGCCACCGGCCCGGCGGCCTCACGCGAACCCTACGAGACCCGCGGCGCCACCGATGAGGATCCGGTGCAAGTCGTGCAGAACGGGGAGTTGTGATGGGCGACTTCTTGCGAGGTCTGTTCAAGGGAGCGGTCGAACCGAAGGACAACGATTCGCGGTTCCTGCTCGACGTGCACACGCGCGACCTGCCCGGCGAGAAGACCATGCGCCGCTATGCCGACGACGACGAGGTCGATCTGGTTGTGGTCGGCGCCGGGGCCGGCGGGTCGGTGCTGGCGCAACGGCTGGCACGTCAGGGCTGGCGGGTGGTGATCCTCGAGGCCGGCCCGTTCTGGCACCCGGATCAGGACTGGGTGTCCGACGAGGCCGGCTCCCACGCGCTGTACTGGACACAGAAACGCATCATCGGCGGCGACGACCCGATTGAGCTGGGCAAGAACAACTCCGGGCGCGGGGTGGGCGGGTCCATGGTGCACTACGCCGGGTACACCCCGCGGTTCCATCCCAGCGACTTCGAGACCTACACCCGAGACGGGATCGGGGCCGACTGGCCGATCCGCTACGAGGACATTCGCCGCCACTACGAGCGTGTCGAACTCGAGCTTCCGGTGGCCGGCCAGAACTGGCCCTGGGGCGATCCGCATCGCTATCCCTTTGCCCCACACCCTATTTCGGGTGCCGCCGCGAAGATCTGGCGGGGCGCGCTCAAGCTCGGCATCGAGATGCGCGTCGGGCCAGTCGGGATCGTCAACGGCACCTTCGGCAACCGCCCGCACTGCATTTACCGCGGCTACTGCCTGCAGGGCTGCAAGGTCAACGCCAAGGCCAGCCCGTACGTCACGCACCTGCCCGACGCACTGGCCCACGCCGTGGAGATCCGCGCGAACTGCATGGCCTCCCGGGTCGAGCTCGACGAGAACGGCGTGGCCCGCGGCGTGGTCTACTACGACGAGATAGGCGGCAAGGAGCGACTGCAACGCGCCAAGGTTGTTGCCGTCGCCGGGTATTCGATCGAAACACCGCGCCTGCTGTTGAACTCGGTCAGCGAACGGTTCCCGAACGGGTTGGGCAACAACGACGATCAGGTGGGGCGCTACGTGATGGTGCAGGGCGCCACCCAGTCCGCGGGCCGGTGGCCCGAAGAGGTCCGGATGTACAAGGCGCCGCCCCCCGAGGTGACCTCCGAACAGTTCTACGAGACCGACCTCTCCCGTGGCTTTGCCCGTGGATTCGCCATCCAGACCGTGTCGCCGATGCCCATCGGCTGGGCCGAACACGTGCTGGCCGACGGGCACTGGGGCCGCGCGTTGCGGGAGTACATGCGCGACTACAACCACTGGGCAACCGTCGGCGTGCTCAACGAGCTGTTGCCACTACCGGACAATCGCGTGACGCTGGCCGACGAAAAGGACCCGTACGGCATCCCGGTGGCCCGGTTCGACTACACGCTCTGCGACAACGACAAGGCCAACATGGCCTACTCCACCAAGGTGATCGGCGACATCCTGCAGGCCGCCGACGCACAGGACGTGCTCACCATCGAGCGTTTCGCCCACCTGATCGGTGGAGCCCGCATGGGCACCAGTCCGCAGAACTCCGTTGTCGACTCAGATCAACGCGTGTGGGGCGTGCCGAACCTGTTTCTCGCCGACGGGTCGGTGTGCCCGACACAGGGCTCGGCGAACCCCGCGTTGACCATCATGGCGCTGGCATCGCGGCTCGCCGAGCGGTTGGCCGCCGGCAAGATCGATACCACTGCCGGACAGGGGTCAAAGGCGGGAGCCCGTGGCTGAGCGCACTATCGACGTCGAGGCAGCGTTGCCGCCGCGGGTGCTGCGCGAGTACGCGCTGCTCGCCGACGGCGAGCGCGGCGCCTTGATCGGGCCACAGGGCGACGTCGCGTGGATGTGCGCGCCGCGCTGGGATTCCGACGCCGTCTTCTCCGGGCTGATCGGCGGCGACGGAGTATTTGCGGTCACGCCGACGGACGTGCGGCACGTCTGGGGCGGCTATTACGAACCGGGCACCCTGATCTGGCGCAACCGTTGGATCACCCGCACCAGCGTCGTGGAATGCCGTGAGGCGCTGGCCTTTCCAGGGGAGCCGGATCGCGTGGTGCTGCTGCGGCGCATCATGGGTTGCCGTGGCACCACGCGACTGCGGGTGCTGCTGGCCCCGAGCGCCGCGTTCGGTCGCCACGGTCCGGGCCGCCTGAGCTTGGATAACGGAATCTGGCGCGGCCGGTCAGGGCCGTTGAACTGGCGCTGGGTGGGCGGCTCCGACGCGCACACCGTGCGCTCGGCACGCGGCCGGGGCGGACTGCTCACCACCGAAATCACTGTCGGCGAGGGTCAGCATTACGACCTCATGCTCGAGTTATCCGAACGCCCACTGAGCGACCAACCGCCCGATCTGAACATCGCCTGGGACGCCACCACGGATGCCTGGCACCGCAGCGTGCCTCAGCTGAACTGCAGCATCGCTCCCCGCGATGGGCATCACTCCTACGCGGTGCTGCGCGGGCTGACCAGCAGCGCGGGCGGCATGGTGGCCGCCGCCACGATGAGCCTGCCGGAACGGGCGCACACCAGCCGGAACTATGACTACCGCTACGCGTGGATCCGCGACCAGGCCTATGCCGGGATTGCCGCCGGGGCCGCCGGGGCCACGGAGCTGCTCGACCGTGCGGTCGAGTTCGTCGGCGCCCGACTTCTCGAGGACGGTCCGAACCTCAAACCCGCCTACACCATCAGCGGCGGTTCCGTGCCCAGCGAACAAACCCTGGATCTCCCCGGCTACCCGGGCGGCACCGACAAGCTCGGCAACCGGGTCAACCAGCAGTTCCAACTCGACGTCTTCGGCGAGTCGCTGCAGTTGCTGGCCGTAGCCGGACGGGCTGACCGCCTCGACGCCGAAGGATGGCGCGCCGCACAGATCGCCATCAGCGCCATCGAGAAGCGCTGGCGGGAGCCAGAGGCCGGGATCTGGGAAATCGATGACCAGCACTGGACCCAATCCCGGCTGGCCTGCGTGGCCGGGCTTCGTCGCATCGGCGAGGTGGCCGGCGCCGGCGCCGAGATCGCCGCGTGCACGTCACTGGCCGACGCGATCCTGGCCGACACCGCCTGCAGCAGCCTGCACCCGCAGGGCGGATACTGGCAGCGCAGCCCACAGCTGTCCCAGGTCGACGCGTCGCTCGTGCTGCCGCCGCTGCGCGGCGCCATCCCGGTCAGTGACCCTCGCACCCGCGCCACCCTCGACGCCGTTCGCAACCAGCTCACCGAAGACGGGTTCGTCTACCGCTTCCGCCACGACGAGCGTGACCTCGGCGACGCCGAAGGGGCCTTCCTGCTCTGCGGATTCATGATGGCGCTGGCCGAACACCAGCTCGGCCACGGTCACTGCGCGATGCGCTGGTTCGAACGCAACCGCGCCGCCTGCGGGCCCCCGGGATTGTTTTGCGAGGAATACGACATTAAGCAGCGCCAGCTCCGCGGCAACCTGCCCCAGGCGTTCGCGCACGCGCTGATGTTGGAATGCACGGCCACCCTCGCCGACGAGGCAGTCCACAGTGAGTGATCGAGACTGATTGAACGGAAAGGAGATTCGCGATGACACAGACAGTGGTGATCACCGGAGCCAGCGCCGGCATCGGCCGCGCCACCGCCCAACAGTTCGGGCAGCGCGGCGCCAACGTCGCCCTGCTCGCGCGCGGCGCCGCCGGGCTTGACGGCGCCGCCCGCGACGTCGAAGCCGGCGGCGGCAAGGCGTTGGCCATCCCGACCGATGTGGCCGACCACTCGGCCGTCGCCGCCGCCGCCGACGAGGCCGAGGCCGCCTTCGGTCCCATCGACGTCTGGGTCAACGTCGCGTTCACCTCCGTGTTCGCGCCGTTCAGCGAGATCAGTGCCGAGGAGTTCAAACGCGTGACCGAGGTGTCCTACCTGGGGTACGTGCACGGCACCATGGCGGCGCTGGCCAAGATGCGTCCCCGCAACCGCGGCACCATCGTGCAGGTGGGTTCGGCGCTCAGTCAGCGATCCATCCCGCTGCAGTCGGCCTACTGCGGGGCCAAGCACGCGGTCAACGGGTTCACCGAATCGGTGCGCTGCGAACTGTTCCATGAGGGCTCCAACGTGCGGATCACCGTGGTCCAAATGCCCGCGGTCAACACCCCGCAATTCTCCTGGGTGCTGTCCAGGCTGCCCCGCCATCCCCAACCGGTGCCGCCGATCTACCAGCCCGAGGTCGCCGCCCGCGGCGTCCTGTACGCCGCCGATCACCCGGGGCGCAAACAATTTTGGGTCGGCGATTCCACCATGGTGACGCTGCTGGCGCAGAAGTTCGCCGCGCCGCTGCTGGACCGCTACCTGGGCCGGACCGGATACGACTCCCAGCAGACCGAGGAACACGTCGGTCCCGACCGGCCCCACAACCTGTGGCAGCCGCTGGACCAGGAACCGGGCACCGACCATGGCCCACGCGGTCAGTTCGACGACGAGTCGCACGACCACAGCCCGCAACTGTGGGCGTCCCAACATCCGATCGTCAGCGGCACCGGCGCGCTGAGCGCCGCGGGGCTGGGCGCGTGGCTAGCGGCGCGCGCGGGCCGCCGGTGGGCGCGATGACGCCCGACGCGCGGATCGAAGAAGTCACCGCGCAGGTCTACGAAATCCCCACCGACGCACCGGAAGCCGATGGCACGCTGTCCTGGTCGTCGACCACCCTGGTGCTGGCCGAGGTCACGGCCGGCGGTCGACGCGGAATCGGCTACACCTATGCCGACGGCGTGTGCGGCAAGCTGATCAGCGAGAAGCTCGCCGGCGCGCTCACCGGACACAGCGCCGTGGACATCGGAGCCCGGTGGACGTCGATGGTCAGGGCGATGCGCAACAACGGGCGGCCCGGGTTGGCGTCCTGCGCGATCTCGGCGCTCGACACCGCGCTGTGGGACCTCAAGGGCAAGCTGCTGGAGCTACCGGTATGCCGATTGATCGGCATGGCACATGCCGAAGTACCGATCTATGGCAGCGGCGGCTTCACCACCTACGACGAGCGCACCACCCGCGCCCAGCTCGAACGCTGGGTCGACGAGTGGAAGATCCCCCGCGTCAAAATCAAGATCGGTGAGTCATGGGGCTCCGACGTGAGCCGCGACCTTGATCGGATTGCCCTGGCGCGCAAGGTGATCGGGCCCGACGCCGCGCTGTATGTCGACGCCAACGGCGGCTATCGCCGCAAGCAGGCGATCCGCGTGGCCCACGCCATGGCCGACCACGATGTCACATGGTTCGAAGAACCCGTCTCCTCCGATGACCTGGCCGGGCTACGGGAAGTCCGCGACCAGGTGACCCCGGACGTCACCGCCGGTGAGTACGGCTACGACCTGGCCTACTTCAACCGGATGCTCGCCGCCGACGCGGTGGACTGCCTGCAGATCGACGTCACTCGATGCGGGGGCATCACCGACTGGTTGCGCGCCGCCGCCGTGGCCGCCGCGCACAACGTGGACGTGTCCGGGCACTGCGCTCCCAACCTGCACGCCCACGTCGCCAGCACCATCCCGAACCTGCGGCACCTGGAGTACTTCCACGACCACCACCGCATCGAACAGATGCTCTTCGAAGGCGCCCTGTCGCCCGAGGGCGGCGCGTTGCGGCCCGATCAACACCGACCGGGCTTCGGCCTGGAGTTCAAACACCAGGACGCCGAGCGGTACCGGGTGGCCTGACCGTCAAGCACTGCCGGTAAACGCCGTATGGCGAGGAATGAACGCGCGCAAAACGGGAATCGATAGGCCAAGGTTTTCACAAAGGGGATCGGGGAAACGCACGATGACGGTGAACTCCAACGACGAAGCTGTTGAGCGCCCGGAGGCGCTGGTGCCTGACGTCGTCGTGGAAGACGACCTGAGCGCTGTCGACTTGGTATTGGGTCTCGGTGAGCCGCAACGCGTCGGCAGGTTCTGGTTCTACATCGACGGCCATCGCTGGGAGTGGTCGGATGCGGTGGCGCGCATGCACGGCTACAAGCCGGGACAGGTGGAGCCCACCACGGAACTGCTGCTGCAACACAAGCATCCCGAGGACCGGGAGCGGGTGGCCGCCGTGCTGGACCGGGTGATGAAGGGAAAGCCGTTCAGCAGCCGGCACCGCATTATCGACACCGCCGGACGCACCCGCTGCGTCGTCGTCGCCGGCGATCGGATGGTCGACGGCAGCGGCGCGCTGGCCGGCACGTCCGGGTTCTATGTCGACGTCACCGACTCCCTGCACTCGGATATCAGCAACGTGCTCTCGGCGGTGGCCGACGCCCGCGCGCGCATCGAGCAGGCGAAGGGCGTGCTGATGATCGCCTACGGCATCTCCGCCGAGCGTGCGTTCGACATTCTGGTGTGGCGTTCCCAGGAGGCGAACCTCAAGCTGCGCGACGTCGCGAGCCGTTTCCTGGACGCCGTGGCCAGCAAGGCATCGGCGGAGACGCAAAGCCAAGTGGACCAGGCACTGCTGACCCTGGAATAGCGACAGCTCGGGCCAAACTGCGCGGCTCCTCCCCCGGCCGTCAGCCGGCCGGCATCGTCACCGCGCTGGGGCCAAACTGCGCGGCTCCTCCCCCGGCCGTCGGCCGGCCGGCATCGTCGCCGCGCTAGGGTCGGCCCAGTGGCGCACCTACTTGGAGCTGAGGCCGTACACCTCGAATATCCGACTCAGGTGGTCTTCGAGTCGATCACGCTCGGGGTCAACGACGGCGCGCGCATCGGCATCGTCGGGCGAAACGGTGACGGGAAATCCAGCCTGTTGCGGCTGCTGACCGGCCAGCTACGCCCCGATTCCGGCCGGGTCACCCAACGCAGCGGGTTGCGGGTCGGTGCGCTCAGCCAGGCCGACACCCTGGACCCGGAGAGCAGCGTGGGCTACACGCTCGTCGGTGAGGCGGCCGAACACCAGTGGGCCGGTGACGCGCGGGTCCGCGATGTGGTCGCCGGGCTGGTCTCCGACATCACCTGGGAGGCAACAGTTTCCACGCTATCCGGCGGACAGCGCCGCCGGGTGCAACTGGCCAGATTGCTGATCGGCGAATGGGACGTCATCGCGCTTGACGAGCCGACCAACCATCTCGACATCGAGGGCATCACCTGGCTGGCCGGACATCTGCGGCAACGCTGGGCGCGCAACACCGGCGGGCTGCTGCTGGTGACCCACGACCGCTGGTTCCTCGACGAAGTCGCCACCACGACGTGGGAGGTGCACGACGGGATCGTCGAACCGTTCGACGGCGGGTACGCGGCTTACGTGCTGCAGCGCGTCGAGCGGGACCGGATGGGCGCCCTTGCCGAGTCCAAGCGGCAGAACCTGATGCGCAAGGAGCTGGCGTGGCTGCGTCGCGGCGCGCCAGCGCGAACCTCGAAGCCCAAGTTCCGGATCGAGGCGGCGAACCAGCTGATCGCCGACGTGCCGCCGCTGCGCAACACCGTCGAGTTGGCCAAGCTGGCCACCGCCCGCCTCGGCAAGGACGTGATCGATCTTCTCGACGTGTCGGTCGCGTTTGACGGGCGACCGGTGCTGCGCGATATCGAATGGCGGATCGCTCCCGGCGAACGCACCGGCATCGTCGGAGCCAACGGCGCCGGTAAGTCGACTTTGCTGGGATTGATCGACGGCACTATCGAGCCGGACGCGGGACGGGTCAAGCGCGGCAAGACGGTGCGACTGGCGGTGCTCGACCAACAGGGCGATGCGCTGGCCGCGGTCAGCGGCGACCGGATCGCCGATGTGCTGGGCAGACTGCCCGGCGCTTATCAGGTCGACGGCCGTGAGGTCACGCCGGCGCAGCTGCTGGAGCGACTCGGGTTCTCCCGAGGCCAGCTGTCCGCCCGCGTCGATGATCTCTCTGGCGGCCAGCGGCGGCGACTGCAGCTGATGCTCACGCTGTTGTCCGAACCCAACGTTTTGCTGCTGGACGAGCCGACCAACGACGTCGACACCGACACGCTGACCGCGATGGAGGATCTGCTCGACTCCTGGGCGGGCACGCTGATCGTCGTCTCGCACGACCGTTACTTGCTGGAGCGGGTCACCGATCAGCAGTACGCGGTGCTCGACGGGCGGCTGCGGCATCTGCCGGGCGGCGTCGACGAGTACCTGCGGCTGGCCGAGCACCGGACGACCCAGCCGAGCACTGAATCGTCGCGGCCCTCACCCCCGTCCGAGGCTTCGACGACATCGCAGCCGGCGATGTCCGGCGCGCAACGCCGCGCGGCGGAGAAAGAGGTGGCCTCGGTCGACCGCCAGCTCGCGCGGTTGGCGGACCGAATCAAGGACAAGCACAACGAACTGGCCGCGCATGACCATTCCGACCATGTCGGCATCACCCGGCTCACCCAGGAGTTGCGCGCACTCGAGGACGAGGTCGCCGCGACGGAGAGTCGCTGGCTGGAGCTCTCCGAGCTGCTCGAGTGACGTCGTTGTGCGGCAACAGGTTTCGTGAGTCGGTTACCCGCTCAGTGCCAGCGCAGTAGCACCAGTTCGGAGCCGAACCCGGGACCCATCGCGAGCATCAGCCCAGGGCTTGCGCTGGGCGGCGGTTTGGCGACGGTGTCACGCAGGATGTGCAGCACTGACGCCGACGACATGTTGGCAACTTCCCCGAGCGAGCGCCAGGTCAGTTCCTGCGCCTCCGGGGGCAGTTCGAGGCACTTGGCGATCGTGCTGATGACTTTCGGGCCTCCGGGGTGGGTCACCCAGGCGCCGATGTCGTCCTTCGTCAGCCCATGTGCGACGAGGAACGTGTTCACGTCGTCGGCCAGGTAACGGTCGATGACGCTCGGCAGCTCCGGGGACATCACCAGCTGCATTCCGTCCGAGCCGATGTTCCAGCCCATGATGTGCAGCGATTCGGGGTACAGACGGCTGCGCGAATCCAGGATGTCGGGTCCGGCGGAATTCAGCTGCTCGGCGCGACGGTCGCCGACGGCGACCACCGCGGCGGCGCCGTCACCGAACATCGCCGTGCCGACCAATCCCGACACGGTCGGCCGGACCGTCGGAAAGGTGAGCGAGCACAGCTCGACCGACACCAGGACAGCGACGCCGTCGGGCGCACCACGCAGGTAATCGTGCAGCCGCCCCACACCCGCCGCCCCGGCCGCGCAACCCAGGCCGAACAGCGGCGCCCGGCGCACGTCCGGACGCAGGCCGAGGCGCCCGACGATCCGGGCGTCGAGCGACGGCACCGCAATGCCGGTGACCGTCGTCGTGGCGATCATGTCGATGTCTTGCGGTTGCAGCCCGGCCTCATCGAGCGCGCCCAGTAGCGCGTCGCAGCCCAGCTCCACGCCTTTGTCGATGAAGATTTCGTTGGCGTCACCGAAGTCGGTGAGCGCGTGGTATCGCTCGATGGGCAGCACGAAGTGGCGACTGTTGACTTTGGCGGCGGCGTGCAGGCGCCGGACGATCTCTTCGTGTTCGGTCAACGCCGGGAACTTGACCACCTGGTCGGTGATTTCGCTTTGGCTATAACGGTGCGGCGGCAACGCGCCGCACACACCCGCGATGACGCTCATGCTCTGCTCTCTTGAATGCCAACCAGCTTAAACACCACTGCACTTGATGCCGGAAGTTTATGCCGTCCTGTTTGGTCGCGCAAAAGTATCTCGTATTCAACACATGTCGCATTAAGGCGGCTTTGTGTTCGCGTAATCATCTCCGCCAGCAAGGAATTCATCGTTCGGTGTCTTCTTCATCCGCCGAGCTCAGCGCCATCGCGATCAACGCGTCCGGGCTCAAAGAGTCGATGCGGTCAGCACCGGCATTCGCGTCGGCAACGGGGTTTTCCGGTGTGCCGGCGAGCAATAGCAGTTTTTCGAGCAATCCGGTTCTTCGAAGTTCTCGCACCGGAATCTTGCGCAATGCCGACCACATTTTTTCATCGTCGGATTCGACGGGCTCGTCGTGGAGCAGTTGATGGCGAAGGTGATCGGCCAACGCGGCCGGCGTCGGGTAATCGAAGATCAGCGTTCGCGACAAAGCCAGTCCGGTATGGCTGGTAAGACGGTTGCGCAGTTCGACCCCGATCATCGAGTCGAACCCGAGGTCGCCGAAAGCGCGGTCGTGGTTGATCGCGTGGCCGCCCGGATGCCCCGACACGGCCGCGGCGTGCTCGCAGACCAGCTCGAGCAGCACACGGCGTTGGTCGTCGGGCGCCAGTGCGTGCAGCCGGTGCGCCAGGTCGGGTGTTCGAGTGGCCGTGGCGGGCGGCGCTCCCGTCGCCAAGGCTCCCCGGCCCCCCAACCAAAACCTTTGCCGTGCAAAGCCATACGTCGGCAGCTCGACGCGTCGGGCGTTGCGCCCGGCGAACACGCCCGCCCAGTTCGGGTCGACGCCCCGGGTGAACAATTGGCCGGCGGCGCTCAGCAGCGATTCCGTTTCGGGGCGGTCCTTGGCCATGCTGGGCACCGATATGGCCCGCGCGTTGCTCAGCGATTGGTCCACCGCCGCCGTCAACGCCGCACCCGGACCCAGTTCCACGAAGATTCCGGCGCCGGCCGCCTCCGCGACGCGCACGCCCTCGAAAAAGCGCACCGGCGCACCGATATGCGCCGCCCAGTACTGCGCCGATCCGTACCCGGGGCCGGCCAGCTGGCCGGTCACGTTCGACACCAACCTGATCCGCGGCGCGCTGCTCTCGATGTCGGCCACCGCTGCGGAAAACTCGGCGATCATGGGCTGCATCAGCGGCGAATGAAACGCGTGCGACACCGCCAGCCGATGCACGCGCCGGCCCGCCTGGGCCAGCCGGTCCGCCAGCGCTTCCACCGGGGTCTGCGCGCCGGAAAGCACCACCGCGTTGGGGCCGTTGACCGCAGCGATGCTCACCCCGTCGGTCAGCAGCCCGGCCACCTCGGCTTCGCCGGCGCCGACCGCCACCATCACCCCGCCGGGCGGCAGCTGCGCCATCAACCGTCCCCGGGCCGCCACCATGCGCGACGCATCCGCGAGCGACAGCACGCCGGCCACGCACGCCGCTGCGATCTCACCGACCGAGTGCCCCATCACCACATCCGGTGTCACACCGAAGGATTGCCACAACGCCGCGAGCGCGATGCCCAGCGCGAACAACGCCGGCTGGGCGAACTCGGTGCTGCGCAACAAGTCCGGGTCCGCGCCCCACATCACCTCGCGCAGCGGCCGCCGCAGATGCACGTCCGCCGCCGCGGCGGCCTCATCGAAGGCCCGGGCGAACACGTCGAACCGGTCATACAGTTGCCGCCCCATTCCCAACCACTGCGACCCCTGTCCCGGAAACGCAAAGACCGTCTCGCCCAACGATATCGACTGGCCCACCGCCACGTCCGGCCGTGACTCTCCCGTCGCGACGCCCGCCAAACCCGTTGCCAGCGCCTCGCGATCGCCGGCCACCACGACCGCACGGTGCTCGAAGTGCGTCCGGGTACTGACCAGCGACCAGGCCACATCCAGGGGATTCACCTCACCGCGGTCGGCCAGATGGGCGGACAACCGTTGGGCCTGGTTGGCCAGCGCCCGTTCGGAGCGGGCCGACAGCACCCACGGCACCGCCTCGTCCGTGCCCGCGGGCGATTCCGGCGGCGCCGTTTCCCACCCGGTCGGGGGCTGCTCGACGACGAGGTGTGCGTTGGTGCCGCCCATCCCGAACGAGGACACCCCGGCCCGCCGCGGATGATCTGCGGACGGCCACGACACCAGGGCGGTATTGACTTGCAGACCAAGGTGATTCAGCTCGGTCTCGGGGTCGGCGTGGTTGAGGCTGGGCGGGATCGCGGAATGTTCTATCGCCAGTACGGCCTTGAGCAGCCCCGCGATTCCCGCGGCGCTTCCGGCGTGCCCGATGTTGGTCTTCACCGATCCCACCCGCACCGGATCGTCCGCGCGCTCGGCGAAGATCTCGCCCAGCGCCTGGGCTTCGATCGCGTCGCCGACCTTGGTTCCGGTGCCGTGCGCCTCGATGTAATCGATATCGCCGCCCTCGAGGCCGGCATCGGCGAGTGCGCGCCGGATCACGTCCGCTTCGCCGCGAGCCGACGGCACAGTCTGGGCGGACGCGCTGTGCCCGGCATTGCCCACTGCGCTTCCCCGAATGACGGCGCGGATGCGGTCTCCGTCCTGCAGGGCCGTCGCCAAGGGCTTCAGCAGCACGAGTCCCCCGCCTTCACCCCGCACGTAGCCGTCGGCACGCCGATCGAACGCGTAAGTGTGACCCGACACCGAAACTGCGCCGAATTCGCGTTCCAGCATGGCGATTTCGTCGGACAGGTTGAGGTGGACCCCGCCCGCGATGGCGAGCGACGACTGCCCGCTGCGCACGCTCTGACTGCCGAGGTGCACCGCCACCAGGGATGACGACTGACCGGAATCGACGGTCATGCTGGGTCCGTGCAACCCGAAGGCGTAGGAGATGCGGTTGGCGATCATCGCCCGACTGATGCCGGTGAAGGTGTGGTGGTCCAGGTTGTCGGCGAGATCGCGCAGCGTCAGTGCCGCGTATTCGTCCGTCATGGCCCCGAGAAACACCGAGACCTGCTCTCCCCGTAGCGTTTCCGGAATCACGAAGGCGTCTTCGAGCAACTCCCAGCTCAGTTCGAGAGCCAGGCGTTGCCGGGGATCCATCGCGCACGCCTCGCGTGGCGACACGTTGAAGAAGTCGGCGTCGAATTCGCCCGTGTCCCCGGTGAACTGGGTGGCCTCACGCCCGTCGCGGATCAGGCGCCAGAACGAGCCGGGGTCGGCCGCGCCAGGAAACCGACAAGCCAGCCCGATGATCGCGACGTCTGTCGATGTCAAGGTCAGGGGCCGACTTCGTCGTCGAGAATGGCGAAGAGCTGGCTCTCGGTGGCGGTGGAGATGTCGTCGTCGAACGCGTCCTCGGGGTGTTCCAGATACGGGGTCGGCGGCGGGGCCGTCACCGTGCCCAACAGGCTTTCGAGCCGGGTGACGAGTTGCGCCTTGTCGCCGGCAGTCAGGTCGGGTTGGTTGAGCAGCGCCTGCAGTTCGCGGGCAATGTCGTTGAAGCGGGCCATCCGATCGGGCGGCGTAGTTGCCGCAGTGTTGGAGGTCCCCGAGGTGCTGGTGGCCAGTTGGGTGCCGAGGTGTTCGGCAAGCGCGGCCGGCGTGGGCTGGTCGAAAATCAGCGTGGGCGAAAGGGTGAGCCCGGTGGCGATTTTGAGGCGGTTGCGCAATTCGACGGCGGTCAGGGAATCGAACCCGAGGTCGGCGAACGCGTCGTCGGCGTTGACGTCCGCCGTGCTGTGACCCAATACGGTGGCCGCGTTGCTGCAGACCAATTCCACCAGCTCGCTGTGCCGCTGCTCGGCGGTCATGCCTTCCAGGCGCGCCCGCAGGCCCGTCAGCGACACCATGTCGGTGTGCTCCAACATCCGGCGGGCCGGGCGAGTGGCCAACTGGCCCAGCAACGGCGGCAGCGTGGCGTGGTGGTGCGCCAGCGCGCCCCGGTCGAGTCGGGTGCCCACCACCATGGGGTATTCGCCGACCAACGCGGCGTCCAGTAGCTCCAGCGCTTGCCGGGTGGACAACGCGCTCAGCCCGGCGCGGCTCATCCTGGCCTTGTCACGCTCACCGAGGTGTTGGGTCATCGTCGAGGGTTCTTCCCACATCCCCCAGGCCACCGACAGTCCAGGCAGCCCGCGAGCGTGGCGATGCGCCGCCAAGGCGTCGAGGAAGCTGTTGGCCGCCGCATAGTTCCCTTGGCCCGGCGCGCCCACGATGCCCGCCATGGACGAAAAGGACACGAACGCCGCCAAATCCAGCTCTCGGGTCAGCTCGTGCAGATTCCAGGCTCCGTCGACCTTGGCCCGCAATACCGTATCGATACGCGCGGGCGTCAATGACGCGATCACCGCGTCGTCGAGCACCCCCGCGGCGTGGAACACCGACCGCAATGGGTAGTGCGCCGGTACCTGCGCCAGCACGGCCGCGACCGCGTCCCGGTCGCCGACATCGCAGGCCACCACCGACACCGATGCCCCCGCGTCGCGTAATTCGGCGGCCAGCTCGGTCATGCCGGCGGCGCGGTCACCGCTGCGGCTGACCAGCAGCACATGGGGGACCCGGTGCCGCTCGACGAGGTGCCGGGCCACCGCCGAGCCGGCCATGCCGGTGCCGCCGGTGATCAGCGCGGTGCCGGCGGCCAGCCCGGCGGGGCCGTCCGGCATGGTGAGCACGACCTTGCCGATGTGGCGGGCCTGGCTGACGAACCGGTAGGCGTCGGCGGCGCTGCGCGCGTCAAATGTCTTGACGGGCAACGGCGAAAGGACGCCGCCGGCAAACAATCCCATCAATTCCGCCAGCATCTCGGCGATGCGGTCGGGGCCGGCCTCCATGAGGTCGAACGCGCGATACGCCACCCCGGGATGGGTCCGCGCGACGGCATCCGGGTCACGCAGATCGGTCTTGCCCATTTCGATGAAGCGACCGCCGGGCCCCAGCAGCCGCAGCGACGCATCGTTGAACTCCCCCGCCAGCGAGTTGAGCACCACGTCCATGGCGCCGGCGTTGGCGGCGAATTTCTGCTCGAAGTCCAGCGTGCGAGAATCCGCGATGTGCGCGTCGTCGAATCCCATGGCGCGCAGGGTGTCCCACTTACCGCGGCTGGCGGTGGCGAAAACCTCCGCACCCCAATGCCGGGCCAGCTGTACGGCGGCCATGCCCACCCCGCCGGTGGCGGCGTGCACCAGCACCCGCTGTCCGGCACGCAGCCCGGCCAGCACCGCCAGCCCGTAATAGGCAGTCAAAAACACCACCGGCACGGCCGCGGCCTGAGCCATCGACCAGCCGTGCGGCACCCGGGTCACCAATCGGCGATCGACGACGGCCTCGGAGCCGGCCAGCCCGAAGATCCCCATGACCGCATCCCCGACGGCCACATCGGTCACGCCGGGGCCGAGTTCGGTGACGATTCCGGCACCCTCGGCACCCAGCTGCGCGGCACCCGGATACATGCCCAGGGCCACCAGCACGTCCCGGAAGTTCACGCCGGCCGCGGCCACCGTCGCCCGCACCTGACCGGCTTCCAACGGTGCCGGCGGGCACTCCTGGACGGCCAAGTCCTCGAGCGTTCCGGCGTCGCCGGCGGCCAGCCGCCATACCGACGGGGGCTCGGGCAACCGCAGCAGGGGTCGCTGGGCCGCCGGTTTCAACCGGGCACCGTAGGCCACACCGTCGCGCACCATCAATTGCGGCTCACCGCAACCGATCACCGCGGCGACATCCAGTGTTCCGTCGGTATCGACCAGCATCAGCCGGCCCGGGTGCTCGGCCTGCGCCGAACGCACCAACCCCCACACCGCCGCACCGGCCAGGTCCGCGACGCCGCCGGCGGCCAATCCGACCGCCCCGCGGGTCAGCGCCACCAGCACCCCGGTCGCCTCACCGGCCAGCCAGGACTGCAGCACGCCCAGAGCCTCGTGCGTCGCGGTGTACACCGACGTCACCGTGCCGACCTCCGCGGACGGTGACTCCCATACGGTGATGTCTTCTTTAATGTCGTTGCCCGGCAACGAAACCGGCGACCACGCCACGTCGAGCAACTCGCCGCTACCGTAGCGGGCCGCCACGGCCGCGGTCAACTGGTCGGCCGAGACGGCGCGCGTCACCAGCTCGCGCACCGACAGCACCGGCAGCCCCGACGAGTCAGCGAGCTCGACCGACACCGCACCGGCCCCGGCCGGCGCCAGCCTGACCCGCACCCGCGACGCGCCGGCCGCGTACAGACTCACGCCCTGCCACGAGAACGGCAAGACGGTCTCGATCCGCTCGTCGGCCACCCCGAGCGCATGCAGCGCCGCATCCAGAACCACCGGATGGATGCCGAAGCCGCCGGTCGAGACGCCCGCCTGTTGCGGAAGTTCGACGTCGGCGAAAGTCTCGGTTCCCCGGCGCCACACGGCCCGCAACCCCTGAAAGGCCGGTCCATATCCGTAGCCCCGACCGGCCAAGCCGTCGTACGCGCCGGTCACGTTCACCGCGTCCGCCCCCGGTGGCGGCCACTCCGACAAGTCGGTGGCCGGTGTGGGTGCACCGTCGCTCAGCACGCCTTCGGCGTGTAACACCCAATCGGATTGCACGGCGCGCGAATACACGGCGACGGACCGGGCACCCGTCTCGGCGGCCGCTGCCACCACGACCTGAAGGTGCACGACACCGTTCGCCGGCAGCGAGAGCGGCGCCGACAGCGTCAACTCCTCGATCACCGAGCAGCCGACCTCATCACCGGCCCGCAACGCCAACTCCACGAAGCCGGCCCCCGGGAACAGCACCGTTCCCGCGACCGTGTGGTCGGCCAGCCATGGCTGAGCGGCGACCGAAAGCCGGCCCGTCAACACCACACCGCCGGAATCCGGCCGGTCCACCACCGCACCCAGCAACGCATGCTCGGCCTCGGCCAAACCCAGGCTGGCGATGTTCGCCGAACCCACCGAATCGCTGGGCAACCAAAACCGTCGTCGCACAAAGGCATACGTGGGCAGCTCGACCCGTCGGGCATTCAATTCTGCGAACGCCGCGGCCCAGTGCACGTCGGCGCCGTCGGTGAACAGCTGCCCCGCCGCCCGCAGCAGTGAGTCCACTTCGGGGCGGCCCTTGGCCATGGTCACCACCGACGTCGCCCGGTCGGTGGTCAGGGACTGTTCCACCGCGGACGTCAACGCCGCGCCCGGACCCACCTCCAGAAACACACCGGCGCCCAGGGATTCGGCCAGCTGCACACCCTCGACGAACCGCACCGGCCGGCGCACATGGTCCACCCAGTACGCAACCGAACCATATTCGGGGCCGGCCAGTTGCCCGGTCAGGTTGGACACCAGAGCAATCCGCGGCTCACCGGCCGACACTTCGGCCGCCACCGCCGCGAAGTCCTCCATCATGGGCTCCATCAGTGGCGAGTGAAACGCGTGCGAGACCGCCAGCCGGTGCACCCGTGCGCCGCCAGCGGCCAGCCGGTCCGCGAGCGCCCCCACCGCGGCCTGCTCACCGGAGAGCACCAGCGATTGTGGGCCGTTGACCGCCGCGATGCTCACCGCGCCGTTCAGCAACGGAGCCACCTCGGCCTCGGTCGCGGTCACCGCGACCATCACCCCGCCGGCCGGCAGCCTGGCCATCAGCCGTCCGCGCGCCGACACCAGCCGCGCCGCATCCGACAGCGACAACACCCCGGCCACGCACGCCGCGGCGATCTCGCCCACCGAGTGGCCGATCACCACATCCGGTGTCACACCGAAGGACTGCCACAACGCGGCCAACGCGATCTCCAACACGAACAGCGCCGGTTGCGCGAATTCCGTGCTTTGCAACAACTCCGCGTCCGTGCCCCACATCACCTCACGCAGCGGCAGCCGCGCATGACCGTCCACCGCCGCGACGGCCTCGTCGAAAGCCTGCGCGAACACGGGGAAACGCTCATACAACTGGGCACCCATGCCCAGCGACTGCGAGCCTTGGCCGGGGAAGGCGAACACCCGCTTACCCACCGACCGGGTGCGGCCGACCAGCACGGCCGGGTCCGGACGCCCGGACGCCAGTCCGGCCAACCCCGCCGTCAGGGTCGCACGGTCAGCACCGACCAGCACCGCGCGATGCTCGAAGGCCGCCCGGGTGGTCGCCAGCGCCCAACCCACATCCACCGCGCGCAGCCCCGCGTCGGCGCTCAGCCGGTCTAGCAGCCGTTGCGCCTGACCGGCCAACGCCTCGAGCGATCGAGCCGAAACCACCCACGGGATAACCGAATTGGGCGTCTCAGGCTCGGCCTCGCGCTCGAGTTGGGTTGGAGCCCGCTCGACGATCACGTGCGCGTTGGTGCCGCTGATTCCGAACGACGAGACGCCCGCGCGTCGTATCCCCCCGTGATCCGGCCACGGCTGCGGCTCGGTCAATAGCGAGACCGCACCGGCCGACCAATCCACGTGTGGCGACGGGATGTCCACGTGCAGCGTCTTGGGCATCACCCCGTGCCGAATCGCCTGCACCATCTTGATCACGCCGGCCACCCCCGCCGCCGCCGAGGTATGACCGATGTTGGATTTGATCGACCCCAACCACAGCGGCCGGTCCGCGGGGCGATCCTGCCCGTACGTCGCCAGCAGGGCCTGGGCCTCGATGGGATCGCCGAGCACCGTCCCGGTCCCATGGCCCTCAACCACATCCACGTCCGCGGCCGTCAATCCGGCGTCGGCCAACGCCGCCCGGATGACCCGCTGCTGGGACGGCCCGTTGGGTGCGGTCAAACCATTCGACGCGCCATCCTGATTCACCGCCGTACCACGCAGCACCGCCAAGACCGGATGCCCCAGGCGCCGGGCATCGGCCAACCGCTCCAGCACCAGGACGCCCGCGCCCTCCGACCACGAAGTCCCGTCCGCCGCACCGGCGTACACCTTGCAGCGACCATCGGGGGCCAGCGCACGCTGGCGGCTGAACTCGACGAAGGCCGCGGGGGTGGCCATGACGGTCACGCCACCGGCGAGCGCCAGATCGCATTCCCCGGACCGCAACGACTGCGCGGCCAGATGCATGGAGACCAGCGACGACGAACACGCGGTGTCCACCGATACCGCGGGGCCTTCCAGCCCCAACACATAGGACACGCGGCCCGAGGTCACGCTCAGCGTCGAACCGGTGAGCCCGTAGCCCTCCAGCTCGCCCTTGACTTCGCCGCCATAGCCCGCGTGGATGACGCCGGCGAACACGCCGGTCGCCGAGCCGCGCAGCGCGAATGGGTCAATGCCGGCCCGCTCCAACGCTTCCCAGCTGATTTCCAGCATCATCCGCTGCTGAGGATCCATGGCCAGCGCCTCGCTGGGCCCGATGCCGAAGAACCCGGCGTCGAAGTCGCCGGCGTCCCGCAGGAAGCTGCCCTGCCGGGTGTACATCTTTCCCTTGGTGTCTGGGTCGGGGTCGTACAACCCCTCGAGGTCCCAGCCGCGGTCGGCCGGAAAGTCCGACACCGTGTCGCGGCCCTCGATCACCAGTTGCCACAGGTCTTCTGGCGATTCGACGCCGCCGGCGTAGCGGCAGGCCATGCCCACCACCGCGATCTGCTCGGAACGTTGGCCCTCCAGTTCCGCGACGCGCCGACGGGTCCGCCTGAGATCCGCCGTGAGGCGTTTCAGGTAGTCGACGTGCTGCGCGGTGCCCGGCATCGTTGCTCCTTGTGGGGTATCAGCGGCCGAGTTCTTCATCGAGGATCGCAAAGAGTTGGCTTTCGGTGGCGGCGTCGAGGTCGTCGTCGAGGTGTTCGGAATCGGAAAGATCATTTGACGGAAGCGTCGCGAGCAGGTTCTGAATACGGCCCCGCAGCACCGACTTGTCGTCGGAATTCCAGCCGGGCGCGCCGAGCAACCTCTGAAGTTCGCGGGTGATGTCGTTGAACCGGCCCATCAAGTTCGGCTGATCGTCGGGGTCCTTGCCGGAGGTGCCGGCCAGCTGGGTATCCAGATGCGCGGCCAGCACGGTGGGTGTCGGGTAGTCGAAGATCAGTGTCGGCGAAAGGGTAAGCCCCGTGGCGTTTTTGAGCCGGTTACGCAATTCGACGGCGGTCAGCGAATCAAAGCCGAGCTCCTGGAATGCGCGGGCGTCGTCGATGTCTGCCGGATTGGGCACGCCCAGCACCATCGCCGCGTTGCCGCAGACGAGATCGACCAGCTCACGCTGTCGCGCCTCGGGACTCAGGCCGTGCAGGCGCGCGGAAAGCCCGGTCGTGGACGCGGTGACGTCCGAGTCGTCGATGACGCGCCGGGTCGGGCCGGCGACGAGTTCCCGCAACAGCGGAGGCAGCGCGGCGATGTTGTCGGACAGGGCGGCCCGGTCCACCCGAGCGGCCACCAGCACCGGACTGTCCACCAGCATCGCGGCGTCGAAAGCCGCCAGCGCCTGCTCGGTGGACAGCGGCGCCAGCCCGATCCTGCTCATCCGGGCCTTGTCGCGATCCCCCAGGTGTGCGGTCATCGCCGAGGCCTGCTCCCACAGCCCCCAGGCCAGTGACACGCCGGGCAGTCCGTGGGCACGCCGGTAGGCGGCCAGCGCGTCGAGGAAACTGTTGGCCGCCGCATAGTTGGCCTGACCCGGGGTCCCCACGATTCCGGCCATCGACGAAAACACCACGAACGCCGACAAATCCAGGTGCCGGGTCAGCTCGTGCAAGTTCCAGGCCCCGTCGACCTTGGCGCGCAATACCGCGTCCACCCGGTCCGGGGTCAGCGAAGAGATCAACCCGTCGTCGAGGATGCCCGCCGCATGGATGACGCCGCGCAGCGGATACTGCGCCGGTATCGAGGCCAACATGGCCGATGCCGCGTCGGGGTCGGCGACATCACAGGCCACCACCGACACCTGCGCGCCGGCGGCCTGCAGGCCGGCCACCAACTCGGTGACCCCGGGAGCCCGGTCGCCGGCCCGGCTGACCAACACCACGTGCGCCGCCCGGTAACGGCCGACGAGGTGGCGGGCCAGCGCCGAACCGGCCATACCGGTGCCACCGGTGATCACCACGCTGGCCCCCGCAAGCCCACCGCCGCACCCGCTGAGCACCTCACCGGGCCCCGACGGGACCGTCAGAGCGACCTTGCCGATATGACGTGCCTGGCTGACGTAGCGATAGGCCGCCGAGGCGCATCGGACATCAAAGGCCTTCAGCGGCAACGGTGTCAGGACTCCGTCCGCCAACAATCCCACGATCTCGGCCAGCATCGCCGCGATACGGTCGGGTCCTGCCTCCAAAAGGTCGAACGCCCGATATTCGGCGCCCCGATAGTCATCGGCGATGACACGCGGATCGCGCACGTCGGTCTTGCCCATCTCGATGAATCGCCCACCGGGAGCCAGCAACCGCAACGACGCGTCGGTGAACTCGCCGGCCAGGGAATTGAGCACAACGTCGAACCCGGCCCCGCCGGTGGCCGACAAGAATTTCGCCCCGAACTCCGTCGTTCGCGAATCGCCCATGTGGTCGTCGTGAAATCCCATCGCGCGCAAGGTATCCCACTTGCCACGGCTGGCGGTGACGAACACCTCGGCACCCCAATGCCGTGCCAGCTGCACCGCGGCCATGCCGACTCCGCCAGTGGCGGTGTGCACCAATACCCGCTCGCCGGCCCGAAGCCCGCCCAACACCGACAGCCCGTAGAGCGCCGTCAGGAACACCACCGGCACCCCCGCGGCGGCAACCAGCGACAGCCCCGGCGGCACCGGTGTCACCATTCGCTGATCCACCACCGCTTCGGAAGCCACAACCCCGAGCAACCCCATCACCGCATCCCCGACCGCCAGTCCGGTCACGTCGGGCCCCACCTCGACGACCACGCCGGAACCCTCGGCACCCAGCCGGCCACCGCCGGGATACATCCCCAGTGCCACCAGGACATCGCGGAAGTTGACCCCGACCCCGGCCACCTCCACCCGCACCTGCCCCGCGCTCAATTGCACTCGCGGGCACGGGCTCACGACGAGGTTCTCCAGCGTGCCCTCGCCGCCCGCATCCAACCGCCAACCCGCGGCAGGCAACCGCACAACGGAGGCCGAGGGCACCGGCCGCAACCGCGCCGCATACGCCACACCCTGGCGAACCACCACTTGCGGCTCGCCACAACCGATTACCGTGTCGACATCGACCGAGCCATCGGAGTCGATCAGCACCATCCGGCCCGGGTGCTCGGCTTGCGCCGACCGCACCAGGCCCCACACCGCGGCCCCGGCCAGGTCGCAAACATCTTCACCGGCAAGGGCTACCGCCCCGCGCGTCTGCACGGCCAGCACCCCGGCGCTCTCCTCGCCCAACCAGGATTGCAACACCGCCAATATCTCGGTGGCGGCGGCGTGCACGGACTTCACCACGTCGCCACCATGATCGCCCGGCTTCCACAACGTCGCGTCGGCACCACCGTCGCCGCTGCCCAGTGAAATCGGCGACCAGGTCACGTCCAGCAATCCCTCGGCAAGCGATCGCTGCGCGGGGGCCGCGACCGTCAACTGCTCGAGCGCGACCGGGCGCATGGCCAACGATCGCACCGAAAGCACCGGCAGTCCCGCCCCGTCGGCCAATTCCACCGACACCGCGCCGGCGCCGGCCGGCGCAATCCGGACCCGCGCCCGCGAAGCACCCGATGCATGCAGCGACACGCCCTGCCAGGAGAACGGCAACACGGTCTGGTCGTGCTCGTGGGCGACGCCGATCGCGTGCAGCGCGGCGTCCAGCAGCACGGGATGGATTCCGAAGCCGGCGTCCTGGGCGGCGGCCTCGTCGGGCACGGCGATCTCGGCGAAAATCTCGTCCCCACGCTGCCACATCGCCAGCAAACCTTGGAAAGCGCCGCCATATTCGTAGCCACGCTGCGCCAGCCGCGCGTAGGCGCCGGCGACGTCGACCGCGGTCGCCCCGACGGGCGGCCAGATCGAGAAGTCCGCGACCGGTGTCACCGTGCCCGGTCGCAACACGCCCTCGGCGTGCAACACCCACTCCGAGTCCGGCTGCGCCCCGGCCGAATACACCGACAGCCGCCGGTGTCCCGACCCATCGGCGGCGCCGACCACCAGCTGCACCCGTATCGCCTCGGCCGCGGAAAGCAGCAACGGGGCCGACAGAGTCAGCTCCTCGAGCACCCCGCAACCGACCTCATCGCCCGCGCGGATGGCCAATTCGACGAATCCCGCCCCCGGGAACAACACCGTCTCGCCCACCGCGTGATCGGCCAGCCAGGGGTGGGCTGCCGTCGACAACCGGCCCATCAGCACCACGCCGCCGGAATCGGGCCGCGGCAGCACCGCACCGAGCAGCCCGTGATCGGCACCGGCCAGGCCCAGGGTTGCGACGTCTTGCGAACCGGTCGATCCGCCCGGAAGCCAAAAGTGTTGCCGGACGAACCCATATGTCGGCAGGTCGACCGGGCGGCCGCCGAGGCCGGCCATGGCGGCGCGCCAGTCCACTCCCACGCCCGCGACGTGCGCCTGGGCGGCGGAAAGCCAGAAGCGGTCCAGGCCACCGTCATCGCGGCCCAGCGACGGGATGACACACGCCTGCTCGCCGGCGGGCATGGTTTCCTCGATGGCGGCCATCAGCACCGGATGCGGACTGGATTCGATGAACACCTGATAGCCCGCATCGCACGCACTGCGTACCGCCCGCTCGAATTGCACCGTGCGGCGGATGCTTTGGAACCAGTAGTCAGCGTTCAGCCCCGCGGTGTCCATCGGCTCGCCGGTCACCGTCGAGAAGAAGGCGACCGCGGACGACCGCGGCGCGAGGCCCTCGAGCGCGTCGGCAAGGGACTCGCGAATCGCCTCGACCTGTGCGGAATGCGAGGCGTAGTCGACGTCGATCTTGCGGGCTCGAATGTCGGCGGCTTCGCACCGTTGCATCAGTTCCGTCAGCGCGTCCACCTCGCCCGACACCACCACCGCCGAAAGACCGTTGACGGTAGCGATATTCAATCGCTCACCCCAGCCGTCGATGAGCTGCTCGGCGCGCGGCAGACTGCATGCCAACGAGACCATGCCGCCGCGGCCCGACAATTGCACCAGTAGCCGGCTGCGCAACGCGACCACCCGGGCGGCGTCGTCCAGCGACAGCGCCCCCGCCACATAGGCCGCCGCGATCTCGCCCTGTGAATGGCCCATCACCGCATCGGGCGTCACGCCCACCGAGCGCCACAATTCGGCCAGCGACACCATCACCGCCCACAGCGCCGGCTGCACCACGTCCACCCGGTCCAATCCGGGTGCGCCCGGGACGCCGCGGATGACGTCGATCAGCGACCAGTCGACATGTTCGGCGAGCGCCTTGTCGCAGCGCTGCAGGTGTTCGGCGAAAATCGTTGAACTGTCCAGCAATTGGGCGCCCATGCCGGCCCATTGCGAGCCCTGACCGGGAAACACGAACACCGTCTTGCCCACCGGCCGCGCCCGGCCCACCACCAAGGCGGCGGCCTGCTCACCGGCCGCCAATGCCGCCAACCCACGCAGCAACTGCGCGCCGTCGGCACCCACGATCACCGCCCGGTGCTCGAAGCGCGACCGCGTCACTATCAGCGACCAGCCCACGTCGAGCACCCGCACACCGGGATCGGCCTTCACCCGGGCCAGCAGCCGCGCCGCCTGGTTCGCCAGCGCTTCACCCGAGCGGGCCGAGAGCACCCACGGCACCACCACGTCATCGCCTGAGGGCGCGGCGTTTTCCGGCTCCGCAGCGTACTGCTCCACGATGACGTGCGCGTTGGTGCCGCTGATCCCGAAAGACGAGACACCCGCGCGACGCGGCCGGTCCACTACCGGCCAGGGCCGCTGTTCGGTCAGCAGCGACACCGCCCCGGCGGTCCAATCCACGTGCGGCGTCGGCTCATCCACGTGCAACGTCTTGGGCATCACCCCGTGACGAATCGCCTGCACCACCTTGATCACTCCGCCGGCGCCCGCGGCGGCCGAAGTATGACCCATGTTCGATTTGATCGACCCCAGCCACAGCGGCTCATCCGCCGGCCGGTCCTGCCCGTAGGTGGCCAGAACCGCTTGGGCCTCAATGGGATCCCCGAGCGTGGTCCCCGTCCCATGGCCCTCGACCAGATCCACATCGGCAGTGCCCAGCCGTGCATTGGCCAGCGCCGCCCAAATCACCCGTTGCTGCGACGGCCCGTTGGGCGTCGCCAGGCCGTTGGACGCGCCGTCCTGATTCACCGCGGATCCGCGCACCACCGCCAGCACCGAATGCCCATGCCGCCGGGCATCGGCCAGTCGTTCCAGAACCAGCACACCGACGCCCTCGGAAAACCCGGTGCCGTCGGCGGCTCCCGAGTACGCCTTGCATCGACCGTCGGCGGCCAGCGCGCGCTGGCGGCTGAACTCGATGAACATCGCCGGCGTGGCCATCACCGTGACGCCCCCGGCCAGTGCCAGATCGCACTCGCCGGAACGCAACGACTGCGCCGCCAAATGCAGGGCCACCAACGACGACGAACACGCCGTGTCAACCGAGACGGCCGGACCTTCGAATCCCAGCGAATACGCCACCCGCCCCGAGGCCACACTCAGCGTCGAGCCACGCAGGCCGTATCGCTCCAGGTGCCCCGGCACCCGTCCCTGACCCCCGTAGGAGCCATGGAAAATCCCGGCGAACACACCGGTCGCCGAGTTGCGCAGGGTGGCAGGGTCAATTCCGGCCCGCTCCAACGCCTCCCAGGACACCTCGAGCAGCAAGCGCTGTTGCGGGTCCATCGCCAGCGCCTCGCTGGGTGCGATGCCGAAGAACGCGGCATCGAAATCGGCTACATCCGAGAGGAACCCGCCGCACCGCGCGTACGACTTGCCCACCGCGTCGGGATCCGCGTCGAACAGACCCGTCAGGTCCCAGCCGCGGTCCGCGGGAAACTCCGAGACCACATCGCGGCCCTCAACCACCATCTGCCACAAAGCCTCTGGCGAATTCACGCCGCCCGGGTACCGGCAGCCCATGCCCACCACCGCCACCGGTTCGGTCGCGCTAGCCAGGTACTGGCGGTTCTCGCGCTTGAGCCGCTCGTTTTCTTTCAGCGATTGGCGAAGAGCCTTGATCAGCTCTTCGGTGTTGCCGTTCATCGAAGGCGGCCTCTCGTGTCACTCACAGCGATCCCTCCGCAATGGTCCTTTCCACGCCGACCGGGATCCCACCGCCACAAACTCTTCCAAGCCCCAATTTCAAGCTCAAAAAGCAACGCCTTACGGTCGGAACGGAAGTGCACGGGCAAGGATCAATGCCAACGCAACAACACCAGTTCGGAACAAAATCCTGGACCCATTGCGAGCATCAAACCGGGGCTTCCGCTCGGCGGCGGCTTGGCCATGGTGTCGCGCAGCACATGCAACACCGACGCCGAGGAGAGGTTGCCGATCTCGCCGAGTGAACGCCAGGTGAGTTCGAGGGCCTCCGGCGGCAGGCTGAGCGCCGCGTTGATCGCCTCGATGACCTTGGGGCCACCGGGATGGCTCACGAACGCGCCGATGTCGGCCGTGGTCAACCCGTGCGCCCCCAGGAATTGGGTGACATCGTCTTCGAGGTATTGCTCCACCACAGCCCCGACGTCCTTGGACAGAACCAGCTCGAAGCCTCCTGCGCGCACGTCGAAGCCCATGGTGCGCAGCGAATCGGGATACAGATGGCTGCGCGAATCCAGGATGCTGGGTCCGCTGGCCACCAGCTGTTCGGCGCGCCGGTCGCCGACGGCCACCACCGCCGCGGCGCCGTCGGCGAACAGGGCGCTGCCGACCATGCCGGCCAGCGACGGCGTGTATCCCGGATAGGTCAGCGAGCAGAGCTCGACGGAGATCAGGGCGGCCACGGCGTCCGGTGCGCCGCGCAGGTAGTCGTTCACGCGAGCCACACCCGCGGCCCCGGCCACGCAGCCCAGCCCGAACAGCGGCATCCGTCGCACATCGTCGCGCAGGCCCAGCTTCGCGGCGATGCGGGCGTCCACGGAGGGCACCGCCAGTCCGGTGACGGTGGTGGTGATGAGCACGTCGACGTCTTGCGGCCGCAGTCCCGCCTCGTCGAGCGCGCCGGCAAGCGCTTCACAGCCCAGCTTCACGGCGTGTTCGGTGAAGATCCGGTTCGCCAAGCCGAAGTCGTTCAGCGCGGGGTATTGCTCCAGCGGTAACACGAGGTGACGGCTACCGACTTTGGCGCTGGCATGCAACTGCCGGACGACCTCCTCGTAGCCCTCGAACTCCGGGATGCTGACGAAGAAGTCGGTGAGCTCACGCTGGGAGTATCGGTGCGGCGGTAACGCACCGAAGACGCCGGCGACGACGCTCATTGTTCTCCCACCCCTTGGTGACGAGGACCCGGTCCGTGACGTTCAACCGAATCGCTTTGAGCCCGAAGTCTAGTCTGCATGTCACGGCCCGTCAGGGAAAATAACCTCATCTCAACCGCCACCGCCCAGTCGGCTTTTGAGCCGTTCGGCGCTGGCCAGGACGGTGTCGATCTGCTCGGCGACCCGAACCGGCGCGGTGCCACCCCGCGCGTCGCGCGAGGACACCGAGCCCTCGATCGTCAAAACCTCACGGACCTGTGGCGTGAGGTCGGGGCTGATGGCGGCCAACTCGTCGTCGGTCAGCTCGTCGAGTCCGACGGCCCGCTGCTCGGCGGCGCGCACCGCGGCCCCGGCGGCCTCGTGCGCGGACCGGAACGGCACGCCCTGGCGCACCAGCCATTCGGCGATATCGGTGGCCAGCGTGTAGCCGGCCGGCGCCAGGGCGGCCATCCGCTCGACGTGGAAGGTCAGGCTCCCCACGAGCCCGGCCATCGCCGGCAGCACCAGCTCCAGCTGGGCGACCGAATCGAACACCGGCTCTTTGTCTTCTTGCAGGTCACGGTTGTAGGCGAGCGGCTGGGCCTTCAGCGTGGCCAGCAGACCGGTCAGATTCCCGATCAGCCGGCCGGACTTGCCGCGCGCCAGCTCGGCGATGTCGGGGTTCTTTTTCTGCGGCATGATCGAGCTGCCCGTCGACCACGAGTCGTGCAGGGTGACGTAGCCGAATTCCGTCGAGCTCCACAGGATGATGTCCTCGGCCAGCCGGGACAGGTCGACCCCGATCATGGCGAACACGAACGCGGCCTCCGCCGCGAAATCCCGGGATGCGGTCGCGTCGATGGAGTTGTCGGCGGCCGCGGTGAAACCCAGCTCCGCGGCGATCGCGTCGGGGTCCAGCCCCAGCGACGACCCGGCCAGCGCGCCCGAGCCGTACGGGGACACCCCGGCGCGCCGGTCGAAGTCGACGATCCGGTCGACGTCGCGCAGCAGCGGGTGGGCGTGCGCCAACAGGTGGTGGGCCAGCAGCACCGGTTGGGCGGACTGCAGATGCGTCTTGCCTGGCATGATGGCACGGGGGTGGGCGGCGGCCTGGGCGGCCAGCGCGCCGACGACGTCCAGCGCGCCGGCCGCGACCCGGCGCACCGCGTCGCGCAGCCACATCCGGAACAGGGTGGCCACCTGGTCGTTGCGTGACCGGCCGGCCCGCAGCCGCCCGCCCAGGTCGGGCCCGACCCGGTCGATCAGTCCGCGTTCCAGCGCCCCGTGCACGTCCTCATCGGTGACCAGTGGCGAGAAGCTGCCGTCGGCGACGTCCTCGGCGAGCTGGTCCAAGCCGGCCAGCAGCCCGTCGCGTTGCTCTTCGTTGAGCAGCCCGGCGCGGAACAGGATCACGGTGTGCGCCCGCGAGGCGACGATGTCGTAGGGCGCCAGCACCCAGTCGAAGTGGGTGGACTTGCTCAGTGCGGCCAGCGCATCCGACGGGCCATCGGCGAATCGCCCGCCCCACAGCGAACCCTCGCGAGTGCTCACGCTTGGGCCGGGCCGGTTAAATTCTGGTCCCGGCGAGACGCGATCTTGGACGACAGTCCGTGCACGTAGACGAAACCCTTTGCGGCCGACTGGTCGAAGCTGTCACCCTCGTCGTAGGTCGCCAGGTTGAAGTCGTACAGGGATTCGGCGCTGCGACGGCCGTTGACCGCAATGTGGCCGCCGTGCAACACCATTCGCACTTCACCCGTTACGTGTTCCTGGGTCTTGGCGACGAAGCTCTCCAGCGCGTCCTTGAGCGGTGAATACCACAGTCCGTCGTAAACCAGCTCGGCCCAACGCTGGTCGGTGTGCCGCTTGAACCGGCCCAGTTCGCGCTCGAGCGTGACGTGTTCGAGCTCGGTGTGCGCGGTGATGAGCACCATGGCGCCGGGTGCCTCGTAGATCTCGCGGCTCTTGATGCCCACCAACCGGTCCTCGACGACGTCGAGCCGGCCGACGCCCTGGGCGCCGGCGCGGGTGTTGAGTTCCTCGATGGCGCCCAGCACCGACACTTTCTTACCGTCGATCGTCACCGGCACGCCGCGCTCGAATCCGACGATCACCTCGTCGGGAGTGCTCCAGTTCAGCGTGGGATCCTCGGTGTAGGCGTAGACGTCCTTGGTGGGGGCGTTCCAAAGGTGTTCCAGGAACCCGGTTTCCACCGCGCGACCCCATACGTTCTGGTCGATGGAGAACGGCGAGCGCTTGGTGACGTTGATCGGGATGGCGTTCTCTTCGGCGAACGCGATCGCCTTCTCCCGCGTCCAGGCGTAATCGCGGACCGGCGCCAGCACCTCGAGATCGGGTGCCAGCGAACCGAATCCGACCTCGAACCGGACCTGGTCGTTGCCCTTGCCGGTGCAGCCGTGCGCGACGATGCTGCCGCCGTGCTCGCGGGCCGCCGCCACCAGGTGCTTGACGATCAGCGGCCGGCTGATCGCCGACACCAGCGGGTAGCGGTCCATATAGAGGGCGTTGGACAGGATCGTGGGCAGGCAGTAACCCTCGGCGAACTCGTCGCGGGCATCGACGACGACGGCTTCCACCGCGCCGCAGTCCAGGGCCCGCTGGCGAATGACCTCCATGTCTTCGCCGCCCTGACCGAGGTCGATCGCCACCGCTACGACCTCACGGCCGGTCTCCTTGCCGATCCAGCTGATGGCCACCGAGGTGTCCAGACCGCCGGAATACGCCAGGATGACGCGTTCTGACATGAACCAATCTCCTTAGGTTGAAACGCTTACGTGAGTTTTTCCAAAGTGGTGGCCAGCTCGGCGCCGGTCATCGGCTCTCGAGCGGCCACGAAGACGGTGTCGTCGCCGGCGATGGTGCCGACGACGTACGGAAGCGCCGCGCGGTCGATCGCGCTGGCCAAATAGTCGGCGGCGCCGGGCGGGGTGCGCAACACCGCGAGGTTGGCGCTGGCGTCAGCCGACACCAGCAGTTCGCTCAGCAGCCGGGACAGCCGTGCTGTGCCGCCGGATACCCCGCGCACCGGGTTGCCGTCCTCGGGAACCATGTAGACGCCGACGCCGCCGTCGGCGCCCCGCAGCTTCACCGCGCCCAGTTCTTCCAGGTCCCGCGACAAGGTGGCCTGGGTGACGTCGATGCCCTCGTCGGCCAACAGCGCCGCCAGTTCGGATTGGCTGCGCACCTCGGCCGACGACAGGATCGCCACGATGCGGGCCTGGCGGCCGGCCCGGGTGGTTTCGGGTGTGGTCTTGCTGCGAGTCATCGCGACCGCTCCAGCAACCACGCCAGCAGCGCCTTTTGGGCGTGCAACCGGTTTTCGGCCTCGTCCCAGACCACGCTGGCCGGCCCGTCCATCACCTCGTCGGTAATCTCCTCGCCGCGGTGAGCCGGAAGGCAATGCAGCACAATGGCTTCCTGATCGGCCAGGGACAGCAGGCGGGCGTTGACCTGGTAGGGCCGAAACGGTGTGAGGCGGTCCAGCCCGTCGTTCTCCTGCCCCATCGACGTCCAGGTGTCGGTGACCAGGACGTCGGCGCCGCGCGCGGCCGCGTCGGCGTCGGCGGTGACGGTGACCGAGGCACCGGTGTCCTCGGCGCGCCGCCGGGCCGCCGCTACGAACGCCGGGTCGGGGGCGAAGCCGTCGGGGGCGGCGATCGTGACGTGGATGCCGGCCGTGACCCCGCCCAGCATCAGCGAGTGCGCCATGTTGTTGGCGCCGTCGCCGAAGTAGGTCATACGCAAGCCGCCCAGCGACCCCTTGCGCTCGGCGATGGTCTGCAGGTCGGCGAGCACCTGGCAGGGATGGAATTCGTCGGAGAGCGCATTGACCACCGGCACCGTCGCGGTAGCGGCCATCGCCTCGAGGCGCTCCTGCCCGAACGTGCGCCAGACGATGGCGTCGACATAGCGCGACAGCACCCGCGCCGTGTCCTCCAGGGTTTCGTCGCGGCCCAGCTGCGTGCTGCGGGCGTCGACGACGACGGCGTGCCCGCCGAGTTGGGCGATGCCCACCTCGAACGAGAACCGGGTGCGGGTGGAGTTCTTGTCGAACAGGACCGCGACCCCGCGAGGGCCCTCCAGCGGACGGGCGCCCAGCGGGTCCTTCTTCAGTTCGGCGGCCAGCTGGAGCACCTCGGCCTGTTCGGTGGGTGAGAGGTCGTCGTCGCGCAGGAAATGCTTAACCATCTGCGCCACTCCTCATCGCTTGGCTCTGCATCGTCGCTGGCGGGCCATGTGTGGCTCCCGCCGTATCGAGGATCCCCGGCAGCGCGGCGACGAAGCCGTCGAGCTGGGCTTCGGTGATGATCAGCGGCGGCGCCAGCCGGATGAGGTCGGGTGCGGCCGCATTCACCAGGAACCCGGCCCCGCGTGCCGCCGCTTCGGCGTCCTTGGCCCGCGGCACGGTGAGCGCCACACCGCAGAGCAGTCCGCGGCCCCGCACGTGGTCGATCAGCGGGTGGTCGAGCGCCTCGATGCCGTGACGTAACGACTTGCCCAGCACCTCGGCGTGGCGGACGAGGTTCTGCTCGGCCAGCACCCGCAGGACCGCGAGCGCCGCCGCGGCGCAGATCGGGTTGCCGCCGAACGTGCTGCCGTGCAGGCCGGGCGTCATCAGGTCGGCGGCCGGCCCGATGGCCAGGCAGGCACCGATGGGCAGGCCGCCGCCGAGTCCCTTGGCCAGCGTCACCACGTCCGGGATGATGCCGTCGTGCTGATGGGCGAAAAACGTTCCGGTGCGGCCCATCCCGGTCTGCACCTCGTCGAGCACCAGCAGCGCCCCGTGCCGCGCGGTGATGTCGCGTGCGGCGACGAGGTATCCCTCGGGCGGGACGACGACGCCGCTCTCCCCCATGATCGGTTCCAAAAACACGGCGGCGGTGGCGTCGTCGACCGCGGCGGCCAGTGCTTCGGTGTCGCCGTAGGGCACGTGTGTGACGTCGCCGGGTAGCGGCGCGAACGGCGCCTGCTTGCTCGGCTGACCGGTCAACGCCAGCGAGCCCATGGTCCGGCCGTGGAAAGCCTCTTGTGCGGCAACCAGTTTGGTGCGCCCAGTCAGCCGCGACAGCTTGAACGCCACCTCGTTGGCCTCGGTCCCGGAGTTGCAGAAGAACACCCGCGCCGCGCTGCCCGATTCGGTACCGGCGCCCAGCAGCGCGACGAGTTCCTCGGCCAGCGCGAGACCCGGTTCGGTGGCATACAGGTTCGAGGTGTGGCCCAGCGTCGACATCTGCTGGGTGACGGCCTCGATGATCGCGGGATGGCGATGACCCAGCACGTTGACCGCGATGCCGCCGAGCAGGTCGAGATAGGTGTTGCCGTCCACGTCGGTCACCACGGCGCCGTCGCCGCTGGCCAGGGCCATCGGCGGGGTGCCGTAGTTGTTCATCATCACCGCTTCCCAGCGGGTCTTCATGTCCTGCGTGCGCGTCTCAATCAACGGTGCCGCTCCTCCCCATCGCTGCGCTGCATCGTCGCCATCACGCGCTCATCACCTTGGTGCCGGTGCCCGCATCGGTGAAAAGCTCCACCAGCACACAGTGTTCGACGCGCCCGTCGATGACGTGCGCGCTGGGCACGCCCGCGGTCACGGCCCGCAGACACGCTTCGACTTTGGGAATCATGCCCGCCTCCAGCGTCGGTAGTAGTTGCGACAGTGTGGCAGTGTCGATTTCGCTGACCAGCGACTCGCGATCCGGCCAACTCGTGAACAGGCCTTCGACATCGGTGAGCACCAACAGCTTCTCGGCGCGCAGCGCCTCGGCCAGCGCCGCCGCGGCGGTGTCGGCGTTGATGTTGTGCACCACGCCCTCGGCATCTGGAGCCAGCGTCGACACCACCGGAATACGGCGCGCGGCAATCAGATCCAGTACCGCGGCGGTGTTGACCCGTTCGACGTCGCCCACCAGGCCGATGTCGGTGGCCACGCCGTCCACGGTGACGCTGCGCCGCACGGCGGTGAACAGCTGCGCGTCCTCGCCGGTGATACCGACGGCGTACGGCCCGTGCGCGTTGATCAGGTTGACCAGTTCGCGGCCGACCTGGCCGAACAACACCATCCGCGCCACGTCGAGCACTTCGGGTGTGGTGACCCGGAATCCGCCCTTGAAGTCGCCGGGGATGTTGAGCCGGCGCAGCATCGCGGTGATCTGCGGACCGCCCCCGTGCACGACGACGGGATGAACGCCGCAGTTACGCAGAAACGCCATGTCGGCGGCGAAGGCGTGCCGCAGCGTGTCGTCGGTCATGGCGTTGCCGCCGTACTTGATGACGACGATCTTGCCGTGCAGCTGCTTGAGCCACGGCAGGGCTTCGGCGAGCACCTCCGCCTTGACCGCGGTGGACAACCCTTCCGTTGCGCGGCTCATGAGCTGTAAGCCGAATTCTCTTCGACGTAACCGTGCGACAGGTCGGTGGTACGGATGGTGGCCCGGCCATCACCGAGCCGCAGATCGACCGTGATATCGATGTCGGCTCCCGAGAGATCCACCTCACGCGCACCCGGCGCCGGAACCCCATCGGCGAAGACGGTGAAACCGTTGAACGACACAATGATCCGGTCGGGGTCCAGGGCGATGGGCGCCATCCCGACGGCGGCGAGCACCCGGCCCCAGTTGGGGTCCGAGCCGAACACCGCCGTCTTGACCAGGCTGTCGCGGGCGATCGTCCGGGCGGCCACCAGGGCGTCGTCCTCGGAGGCCGCCCCCAGCACGGTGACGTTCACCCGCTTGGTGACGCCCTCGGCGTCGGCTTGCAGCTGAGCGCAGAGGTCGTCGCAGACCCGCAGCACGGCGTCGTCGAGGTCGGCCTGGCTGGGCGCGATTCCGCTGGCCCCCGACGTCAGCAGCAGCACCGTGTCGTTGGTCGAGCAGGCGCCGTCGATGTCGAGCCGGTCGAAGGTGCGGGCGCTGGCATGGCGCAGTGCGGAGTCCAGGGCCGCGGCGTCGACGGCCGCGTCGGTGGTGAGCACGCAGAGCATCGTTGCCAGCGACGGCGCGAGCATGCCGGCGCCCTTGGCCATCCCGCCGACCGTCCAGTTGTTCGGATGGTGCAGCGCAACCTGTTTGGGCACGGTGTCGGTGGTCATGATCGCCTGAGCCGCCTCGTCACCGCCGGACAGACCGCCCGCCATGTCCTGCACGATCGTGCGCACGCCGGCGAGGACCCGGTCCATCGGTAACCGGTCACCGATCAACCCGGTGGAGCACACCGCGACCTCGACGGCCCCGGTCTCGGTTCCCCAGTCCGACAGCGCGGCCGCGACGGCCTCGGCGGTGGCGTGGGTGTCCTGGAACCCGCCCGGTCCGGTGCAGGCGTTGGCGCCGCCGGAGTTCAGGATCACCGCGCGCAATGCGCCGGTGCTCAGCACCTGCTGGCTCCACAGCACCGGCGCGGCTTTGACCTTGTTGCGGGTGAACACCCCGGCCGCCGCGTAGTCGGGGCCTTCGTTGAAGACCAGCGCCAGATCGCGGTTGCCCGACGCCTTGATACCGGCCGCGATGCCGGCGGCCCGGAATCCGGCCGGCGCCGTGACACCCTGTTCGCGCAGCAACCGCGCCTCAGCGGCAGTCCTCGTCATGGCGCCACTCCTGCGATCCCGGCTACGCCGGCATCATCGTCGCCGGCGCGCGTCATGGCGCCACCCCGATCACCGAAAGGCCTTCGGTCTCCGGCCAACCCAGTGCCAGGTTCATCGACTGCACGGCGGCACCGGCGGTTCCCTTGACCAGGTTGTCGATCGCGGCGATCGCGACGAACGTACTGGCCGCCTCGTCCACCGCGACGGCGATGTGCGCCGCGTTGCTGCCGATCACCGCGCCGGTGCGGGGCAGTTGCCCCTCCGGCATCAGGTAAATGAATGGTTCTGCGTGGTAAGCCTTTTCGTAGGCCTCCCGCAGTTGCGACAGCGGCGACCGGGTGCGCGCGGTGCAGGTCGCCAGGATGCCGCGGGATGTCGGGATGAGCACCGGGGTGAACGATACGGTGAGGTCGTGGCCGCTAACACCCCCCAGGCCCTGGGCGATCTCGGGGGTGTGCCGGTGCGCCCCGGCGATGTTGTAGGCCCGCGCCGATCCGATGACCTCCGCGCCCAGCAGGTCGGTCTTGGCGGCCCGGCCGGCCCCGGATGTGCCGCTGACGGCGACCACGGTGACGGCGGGCTCGATGAGGTCCTCGGCCACCGCGGGCAGCAATGCCAGTAATGCCGCGGTCGGGTAGCAGCCCGGAACCGCGATCCGACGCGCGCCGCGCAGGCGCTCGCGCGCCCCGGGGAGCTCCGGCAGCCCGTACGGCCAGCTGCCGGCGTGCGGGGATCCGTAGAACCGCTCCCACGCGGCCGCGTCGGTGAGCCGGAAGTCGGCACCGCAGTCGATGATCAGGGTGTCAGGGCCGAGCTGTTCGGCCAGCGCGGCCGAATGACCGTGCGGCAAGGCCAGGAACACCACATCGTGACCGGCGAGCACGGCGAGCTCGGTCGGCTCGACCACGCGCTGGGCCAGCGGTGTCAGGTGCGGGTGATGCTCACCGAGCACGCTGCCGGCGCTGGCGGCGGCGGTCACCGCGCCGATCGTCAGGCGCCCGTGCGCGTAGGCCGGATGTCCGAGCAGCAGGCGTAGGATTTCACCGCCCGCGTAGCCGCTGGCACCGGCAACCGCCACCTTCATTCCTTCGGCCATTCCGCCGATTCTGCATGGTTATGCAGTGCTTTGCAAATCCATTCCCCTAGGCGCGTAGCTCCGCGCCGACCGCCTCGGCGGCGCGGCGCACCGCGGCGTCGCGAGCCGCGGTGGCGTCGTCCTCGGTGAGCGTGCGGTCGGATGCGCGGAACCGCAACGCGAAGGTCAGCGATTTGCGGTCCTCGCCGATCTGCGGGCCGGTGAACACGTCGAACAGTTGAAGGTCTTCCAGCAGCTCCCCCGCGCCGTCGCGAACGGCGTCGGCCACCGCCTGAGCCGGCACGTGCGCGGGTACCACCAGGCTGACGTCCTGGAAGACGGCCGGGAACGGCGACACCCGGGGCGCGGGCAGCGCCGCGACGATCGGCATCGCGTCGAGGTCGAGTTCGAGGGCGCAGGTGCCCTTGGGCAGCCCGGCGCGCTCGATCACCGCGGGATGCAACTGGCCCGCGTAACCCACCCGGGTGTCCCCGACAAGCACTTCGGCGCATCGCCCCGGATGCCACGGCAGGTATTGCGCCGCCCGCAACCGCACGTCGATCCCGCTGGCGCGGGCGATGATGCGCACCGTCTCGAACGCGTCGGCGGCTTCGGCGCGGCGGCCGGGGCCCCAGGGTCCGCGGTGTTCGCGCAGGCCGGTCAGCACCGCGGCGACGTGCTGGGGTTGCCGGGGCAACGACGCGTCGAGCACGGCGATCTCGGCGTCGGTGGGCCGGCGATCCACCGGAATGAGTTGAACCGCGCGAGTTTCCGCGGTCGGCTGTACCACCTGCGCCAGGGCATACAGTGAGATGTCGACCAGGCCGCGAGAGACGTTGCGCACCAATGCTTCCAGCAATGCGGGCAGGAGTGTGGTGGCCAGCTGCGGACGGTCGGCCTCCAGCGGGTTGAGCACGTTGGTCGTCGTGCGTCGCGGGTCGTCGGCCGGCAGACCCCACTGATCGAACACGCCCGCGGGCAAGAACGGGGTCGGCAGGATCTCGACGAAACCGGATTGGGCCAGCGACCTACCGATGGCGCGGCGGCGCTTTTGCACGGCGGACAGGCCCCGGCCGGCCGGGGCGGCCGGCAGCACCGAAGGAATGGCCTCCAGCCCCTCCAGGCGCAGCACCTCCTCGACGAGGTCGGCGGGCTGCACGAGGTCGGGCCGCCAGCTGGGTGGCGTCACCGTCAACGTGTCGCCCCGGTCCGCCACGTCAGCGCCGATCTGGGAGAGCCGCTTGGCGGTCGTGCCCGGCGCATAGCCCACGCCGGCCAGGCGATCCGGCAGGTCGACCGCGATGTCGATCGGCAGCAGCGACCAGTCATCGCGTGGTGGGTCACCTCGCCAGTCGGTCAGCCCCTCCGAGACCACTCCGCCGGCGATGTCGGCGAGCAGCGCGGCACAGCGGTCCAGCGCGGCCACCGAGATGGCCGGGTCCACTCCCCGCTCGTAGCGGCGGGCGGCTTCGCTGGGCAGGTGCAGTCTGCGCTGGGTGCGCGAGACCGCGGCAGGATCCCAGACCGCGGCCTCGAGCAGCACGTCGGTCGAATCGGCGCGCACCTCGGTGCTCGCCGCGCCCATCACACCGCCGATCGCCGTGGTCGCCGTGTCATTGACGATGAGGACGTCGGCCGGTTCGAGTTTGCGCTCGATGTCGTCGAGGGTCACCACCGTCTCGCCGGGCGTGGCGAATCGCACGTCGAAGCTTCCGGTGATGCGGTTGCGGTCGTGGGCGTGCATGGGGTGACCGAGCTCGAGCATCACGTAGTTCGTCACGTCGACAGCCGGGGAGGTCGCGCGGATGCCGGATAGCAACAGCCGGCGCTGCAGCCACCACGGCGACACGGCCGTGGGATCGATGCCGGTGACCGGGCGCAGCGCGAATCGCCGCACGCCGGTGCCGGGTTGCACGGTCAGCGGCCAGGCCTCGCCGTCGACCGGCAGCGGCTTGACCACCTGGCTGCCGGCGGGGTCGACGAAGTCCAGGTCGTAGGCGCAGGCGATTTCGCGTGCCAAGCCCCGCAGCGACATGCAGTAACCGCGGTCGGGTGTGATCGCCAGGTGGAAGATCACGTCGTCGAGCCCCAGCACCGCGGCGGCGGCGGCTCCGGGATCGGCGGTGCCGGGCGGCAGCACCAGGATCCCGGCATGGTCGGTGCCCAAGCCGAGTTCTGCTGCCGAGCAGATCATTCCGTCGGAGTTGCGGCCGTAGGTCTTGCGGGCGGCGATGGTGAAGTCGCCGGGCAGGGTGCTACCGGGCAGCGCCGCGACGATCAGATCTCCGACAGCGAAGTTGGTTGCACCGCAGACGATCTCGCGGTCCTTTCCTTCGCCGACGTCGACGCGGCAGAACCGGATCGGCTTCTTGAAACCGGAAAGTTCTTCGATATCGGTGACTCGGCCCACGGCCAGGGGGCCGTCGACCGGGCCGAGGGTGGCGACCTCTTCGACCTCGTGGCCGATGCGCACCAGCGTCTGCTCGAGCTCCGCGGGAGCGACGTCCCAGTCCGGAGCACCGGCTGCCACGACCTCACGTAGCCAGCTGTACGGAACGCGCATCATGCACCCACTCCGAACGGCAGCGAGAACCGGACGTCGCCCTCGACCATGTCGCGCATGTCCGGAATCCCGTTGCGGAACTGCAGCGTTCGTTCCAGGCCCATGCCGAATGCGAAGCCGGAATAGACATCCGCGTCAATCCCCGCGGCCCGCAACACGTTTGGATGCACCATGCCGCAGCCGCCCCACTCCACCCAGCCGGCACCGCCCTTCTTGCCGACGAACCAGACGTCGACCTCGGCGGAGGGTTCGGTGAACGGAAAGAAGTGCGGCCGGATCCGGGTGCGCGCCTCGGGACCGAACTCGGCCCGCGCGAAGGCATCCAGCGTTCCCCTCAGATGTGCCATGGTCAGGCCGCGGTCCACCGCCAGACCCTCGACCTGATGGAACACCGGCGTGTGGGTGGCGTCGAGTTCGTCGGTGCGAAACGTGCGGCCGATCGAGACGATGTAGACGGGCAACTCGCGGGCGAGCAGGGTGCGCACCTGCACCGGCGAGGTGTGGGTGCGCAAGAGTTGCCGGGAATCGTCGGGCGCGACGTAGAAAGTGTCCTGTTCGCTGCGCGCGGGGTGGTCGGCCGGGAAGTTGAGCGCGTCGAAGTTGAACTGCTCGGTCTCGACCTCGGGGCCCTCGGCCAGTTCCCAGCCCATGGCGATGAAGGTGTCGGCGATGTGTTCGGCCAGGATTGTGATCGGGTGCCGCGCGCCGGTCGGCTGTCGGGTCGACGGCAGCGTGACGTCGATGCCTTCGGCGACCAGCACCGCGGCGTCGCGTTCGGCGCGCAGTTCCGCGAGCCGCTCGTCGTAGCCCTGCTGGGCTTCGGTTCGGGCGGCGTTGACCCGCTTACCGGCATCGGCGCGCTCATCCTTGGCGACGCCGCCCAGCGCCTGGCGCGCCAGCGCCAGCGGTGAGCGGTCACCGAGGTGCTCGGTCTTGACGCGCGCCAGTGTGTCGAGATCGCCGGCCCGCGTGAAGGCTTCCCGGGCGGCGCTGACCGCTGTGGCCAAGGCTTCCGGCGACAGGTCGACGGGTTGATCACCCACGCGGCGACACTCTCCTTGCTGACGAGGCTGTTCGGGCTGCCCGCATCGATGTGCTTCCGCGCGGCACGGGTCGAGTGCTGATCATAGTGATTCGACGCGTGGAGTCCGCCGGGCGCTGGGCGGTTTCGATGGCGGGTGGCCGCTGCAGGCCACCGACAGCCGCTGGTTGGTTAGCCGGTGACGGCCGGCTGCGGACCGCTCAGCGTGTCGTCTCCCAGCGCGGGACCCTCCGGCGTGGCGACGCCAAGGCCCCGATCGCCGGCGAGCTTCGCCACCTTGTAGGCGACGAAGGCACCCATGACACCGAACACCGGCGTCGCGGCCATGGTCCCCCAGTGGTGGGCCAGCATCAGGAAGCCGAAGCCCGAGGAGGCCGCCAGCATCAGGTAGCGCGCCGGCGTCCAGTGGATCGGCTGGCGGAACCGGGCGGAGACCAGCACACCGAGGATCACGGCGACGGTGTGGCCGGCGTCGGTGAAGTCGCCGCCGATGATCGCCGAAGCGATACCCGCCGACACCCACCAGCCCACCCAGGCGGCCCGCCAGCGTGACGGAATCACCGCCGTCATCGCGCCGAGCACCGCCAGCGCGCCGTAGCTCATGCCGACGTCACTGGCCCGGGTGATCGACCCCGGCAGCCAGCCGAACTCGACCGACGCGGCCAGGGCGGCGGCCACCAGCAGCGTCGCGCCGATGTGGCCGACGACGAAGGCAACCACCAGCCGGATGGTGCGCAGATGCAGCTCCGCCAGCGCCAGCAGGCAGGTCAGGAAGGGCAGCCAGAAATAGAGCGGACCGGCGTCGACCACCAGCGCGCTGCCCAGCAGCGTGCCCAGGTGGCCGTGGGCCAGGTTGTGCACGTTGGTGCTGGCGCGCTGAACGATGACGTCATGCGCGTGCGGGCCGAGGGCCAGGATGGCGCAACTGATGGCGAGCAGCAGTGCCGCATACCCCACAGTGAATTGGACCCGGGCGAGCCGGGACACGATGCCCCCTAGCATTGGCATCCATTATGGCTGCGGTTTTGCTTCGGCTGTGTCATCAGGGCCTGACAACTCCTTAAGAGTCTTGAGGCGATATATCGCCAAATCGTCGGGGATGCCGGCGGGCTTCGGCCCGAAAACAGGCTTCCTCGTGCGTTTGGCCTCGACGCCCAACGCGTCCAACTCGCTTTGCGGTATGAGATCTAACGTTGAACTCGACACCATGATTCCACCCTTGGTGGCTCTTTCCATAACTCGTGCGGCGATATTCACATCGACGCCGAGCCAGTCCGCGGCCAGCCGCTGCGGTCGCCCGGTGTGGATCCCGACCCGCATCCGGGGCGTGTAGCCGTCCACCTCGACCGATTTCAGCGCCTGCTTGGCGGCCAGCGCGGCCCGCACAGCAACCGTCGGATCACCGAATACCGCCATGATGCCGTCACCCATCCGTTTGACGATGTGCCCGCCGGCATCGAGCAAGGGTGGCTCGAGGGCCCGCGCCACCTGCCGGAGCAGCGCAAGGGCCGCGTCGTCGCCGGCTTGCAGGGACCACGTCGAGAAGCCCACCAGGTCGGTGAAGACCAGCGTCACCTCCGGATTGGCCGGCCGGCGCGAAACCCCTTCGGTCAGCGCCTGCCACAGCTGCAGCACTCCGAGGCTGACCTCGCGCGACACCGCGTCACGGTCCCCCAGCAGCCGGTCGGCCGCGCGCGCCGCGGCGCGCGGACCGCCGTCGCCCGCCGTGGACAGCGGATCACCGAACTCGGGGTCGCCGGGCAACAGTCGGCGCGCACGCCGGATGAAGGCAACCGCCCCGGGGCTGCGGTTGCGGCTGTGCAGCCATTGAGTCGCGCTGTGCACCGACAGGGCAGAGCGCTGCGGCGCGGATTGCGCCTGGGATTCTTCGGGCTCGCCCGAGTCCAGATCGCGACGCGCCAGTTCCACCCGGCCAGGTTATTTGTTTTCTTCAGAGGCAGGCAACGACAGGCCCGGACAGTTCGGCCGTATGTGTCACATCTCGCATCGAACCGCCTGATCACGGTGGCGCCACACCGGTATGGAAGCTCGATAACACCCGGGCGGACACGTCGCCGAATCGTAGACAACGCGCGTTGTCAAAGTTATCGTGAGCGCAATTGGAGCAGGAGGCCGCGATGACTGGCACTGTGCATGCTTGCGGGACTGAATCCGCTGATCCGCTCGGACCCGACTCCCTGACCTGGAAGTATTTCGGCGACCTGCGCACCGGAATGATGGGCGTGTGGATCGGGGCGATCCAGAACATGTACCCCGAACTCGGCGCGGCCGTCGAGGAGCACTCGATCGTGCTGCGGGAGCCGCTGCAGCGGGTGGCCCGGTCGGTCTACCCGATCATGGGGGTCGTCTACGACGGCGACCGGGCATCGCAGACCGGCCGGCAGATCACCAGCTACCACCACACCATCAAGGGAACCGACACCGCCGGGCGGCGTTACCACGCCCTCAACCCGGAGACCTTCTACTGGGCACACGCCACGTTTTTCATGCTGATCGTCAAGGTCGCCGAGTACTTCTGCGGCGGCCTGACCGAGGCTGAGAAGCGGCAACTCTTCGCCGAGCACGTGCAGTGGTACCGGATGTACGGGATGAGCATGCGGCCGGTGCCCGAATCGTGGGAAGAATTCCAGGAGTACTGGGAGCGCACCGGCCGCGACACCCTGGAGATCAACCGGGCGACGCTGGACATCTTCGAGATGCGCATCCCGAAGCCCAAATTCGTGTTGATGCCGACACCGATCTGGGATCAGATCTTCAAGCCGCTGGTCGCCGGCCAGCGCTGGATCGCGGCGGGACTCTTCGAGCCCGCGGTGCGCGAGAAGGCGGGACTGCACTGGACACCGGGCGACGAGGTGCTGTTGCGTTTGTTCGGCAAGATCGTCGAACTGGCGTTCCTGGCGGTGCCCGACGAAATCCGGCTGCATCCGCGCGCGCTGGCCGCCTACCGCCGAGCGCAGGGACGGCTGGCCAGCGACGCGCCGCTGGTCGAGGCCCCGCCGTTCATGGCGCCACCGCGCGACCGCCGCGGGCTGCCGATGCATTACTTTCCGCCGGCGGCCAAGTCGCCGTTCGACCCCGCGCTGCAACCCGCGCGGGCGCTGATGGAACGCGCCGGCTCCCTGGTGCATACGACGCTGTCGCTGGCCGGCCTGCGCGCCGGGCGGGGCCGGCCGAAACGGTCGGCTAAGGCCGCGTAGGCAGGCTCAGCGCCCGCGCGCTCTGATACAGACAGATGGCCGCGGCCGACGCCACATTGAGGCTCTCCGCACCGCCGGCCATCGGGATGCGCATCCGGTGGTCGGCCGCCGTTGCGATTTCGATTGGCAGACCGTGTGATTCGGGCCCGAACAGCCATGCCGTCGGCGTGCCGAGCAGTTCGGTGGCCTCGTCGAGCCGCGTCTCGCCGTCCACGGTGGTGGCGAGCACCTGCAGTCCCGCGGCACGCACTGCTTCGACCGCGGCGCGGGTATCCGGGGCGACGACGACCGGGACCGAGAAGATGCTGCCGGCCGACGCGCGCAGGCACTTGCCGTTGTACGGGTCGACGCTGTGGCCGCCGAGGATCACGCCGGCCGCGCCCATGGCGTCGGCGAGGCGAATGAGGGTGCCCGCGTTGCCCGGCTCGCTGATGTCGACGGCGACTGCGACCAGCGCAGGCGTGCCGGTGAGCACGTCGGAAAGTTGCGTCGCCGGCGTTTCGCACACGGCGACCAGTCCCGCCGGGGTGACGGTGTCGGACAGCGCTTTTGCCGCGCGCTCGGTGACCGGGTGGACCGGGCATTGCGCGCAATCCAAAGTCGCCAGCAGCGACGCATGACGCTGCTGGGCGACTTCGGTGACGAAGACGTCGCGTACCAAGCCGCGGCGGGCGGCGGCCTCGACGAGGTTAGGGCCTTCGGCCAGGAATCGGCCTGCCCGCCGGCGGCCGACGTGGCGATGCAACTTGACCGCCGCAGCGACCCTGGCCGAACGTTCGGTCAGCACCTGCCGTCGCGGGTTAGGCCGCTTCTCCCGAATCGGAGGGAGCATTGACATCCTCGGGCAGTGCCGCCCGCGCGATGTCAACCAGCGCCGTGAAGGCGGCCGGGTCGGCGATCGCGATGTCGGACAGGTTCTTTCGGTCCACTTCCACCCCGGCGGCCTTGAGGCCCTGGATCAGCCGGTTGTAGGTGATGTCGTTGGCGCGCGCCGCCGCGTTGATCCGTGAAATCCACAGTTTGCGGAACTCGCCCTTGCGCGCACGACGGTCGCGGTAGGCGTAGTTCAGTGAATGAAGTTGCTGCTCTTTGGCCTTGCGGTAGAGCCGGGATCGCTGGCCGCGATAGCCCTTCGAGGCCTTCAGGATGCTGCGCCTCTTCTTGTGGGCGTTGACCGCCCGCTTCACGCGTGCCATTGGATGTTCCTACTCTCGTTCAAGATTAGTTGGTGGGGTTGCCGTGCCAGCTCGCGCTGCGGGTCTGGCCGACGCGGTGGTCAGCCGTTCAGCAGGCTGTTAACTCGCTTGGTGTCGTTGGCCGACACCGCGGTCCGGCCGTCGAGGCGCCGGGTTCGTTTCGTCGGCTTGTGTTCGAGCAGATGCCGGCGGTTGGCCTGCTGACGAACGATCTTGCCGGTTCCGGTGCGTCGGAACCGCTTTGACGCCCCGCTGTGGGTCTTGGCTTTGGGCATGTTTCCTCTGTTCTGTGAAGTGCTCGAGCGCTCTGTGCAGTACTCGAGCTCTCGGGAGTTTCCGTTAGGTCAGTTCGACGAGGGGTCGGCTTCGGCGGCCGCATCGGAATCCGGTGCGACGTCGCCCTCGGGCCCTTCCGGATGCCGCGCCTTGGCGCGAGTCTTCGCGCCGCGATGCGGTGCCAGCACCATCGTCATGTTGCGGCCGTCCTGCTTGGCGGACGTTTCGACGAAGCCGTATTCGGCGACGTCCGCACCCAGGCGCTGAAGCAACCGATAGCCCAGCTCGGGCCGCGACTGCTCACGTCCGCGGAACATGATGGTGACCTTCACCTTCGATCCCGCCTCCAGGAAGCGGATGACGTGGCCCTTTTTGGTCTCGTAGTCGTGATCGTCGATTTTCGGTCGCAGCTTTTGTTCTTTGACGACGGTCTGCTGCTGGTTCCGGCGGGATTCGCGCGCCTTTTGCGCCGCTTCGTATTTGAACTTGCCGTAGTCCATGATCTTGCAGACCGGTGGTCTGGCGTTCGGGGCAACTTCGACAAGGTCGAGATCGGCGTCCGCAGCGACGCGCAGTGCGTCTTCGATGCGCACTATGCCTACCTGCTCTCCCCCTGGGCCGATCAATCGGACTTCAGGTACGCGAATGCGCTCGTTGACGCGGGTCTCAGTGCTGATGGGGCCTCCCTTGTTGGGCTTCTCTATGTCCTGCGGTCACAACCAGTTGCCTGGGTCGGTCCGGGAAGCAGCGGCGGAGACACCACACCACTAGCAAAAAAGCCCTGCACAAGCAGGGCCCAATGCCGACCGATCACGGCAGGAAAACTACTCGAGCCGCCCGCGTTGCTCGCGGAACAGGCATACGCGATGCCTGTGACCGGACCACTGAACCTGGGAAGATCCGCAACGGGATTTCATCGGCTCGCGGTGGGAGTGGGACTCCACTTAACTGTTCCTGGCATTCGCCGGGATGGTCGCAGGCGCTAGTTTAGCAGCCTTGAGGTGGCTTTTAGCACTTCGGCCGGACGACCGCGCTGCAACCGGCTTCAACCCGGCCCGAAAACATGTCCAAACTCGTGCCCGCCACTCTTAGCGCTTCGACAAGCTTTTCACGGATTGAGGGCATATCCTCGCGGTCTGTGACACTCGCTACGCCTGGTTCGGGTCCTCGTTCGGGGCCGCGTTTGGGGCCTCGCGGCCGGACGAACTCGCGGTATCGCTGGGTGCCGGCAGCGGCCGGGTGGACCGTGGGCGTCATCGCCACCGTGTCACTGCTGGGCAGCGTGTCCCCGCTGATCAGGTACCTGATCAAGGTCCCGCGCGAGTTCATCAACGATTACCTGTTCAACTTCCCGGACACCAGCATCGCGTGGTCGTTCGTCCTGGCTTTGCTGGCCGCGGCCCTGACCGCCCGTAAGCGCATCGCCTGGCTGCTGTTGCTGGCCAACATGATTCTGGCCGCCGCGCTGAACGCCGCCGACATCGCCGCGGGCGACAACACCGCCGCCGAGATCTTCGGCGAGAACCTCGGCTTCGCCATACACATCGTCGCGATCGTCCTGCTGGTGCTGGCCTACCGCGAGTTCTGGGCCAAGGTCCGCAAGGGCGCCCTGGTCAAGGCGGCCGCGGTGTTGGTGGCCGGGGACGTGGTGGGGATCCTGCTGTCCTGGGGTCTGGTGGAGTTGTTCCCCGGAACGCTCGCCCGCCAGGACCGGCTGCCGTACGTGGCCAACCGGGTGGTCGGATTCGCGCTCGCGGATCCGGACCTGTTCACCGGCCGGCCGCACGTCTTCCTCAACGCGATCTTCGGGTTGTTCGGTGCGCTGGCACTGATCTTGGCGACGATCGTGCTGTTCCAATCCCAGCGCGCGGAGAACGCGCTGACCGGTGAGGACGAATCCGCCATCCGCGGGCTGCTCGAGTTGTACGGCAAGAACGACTCCCTGGGTTACTTCGCCACCCGCCGCGACAAGTCGGTGGTCTTCGCCCAAACCGGGCGCGCGGCCATCACCTACCGGGTCGAAATCGGCGTCTGCCTGGCCAGCGGTGACCCGATCGGTGATCCCAGGGCGTGGCCGCAGGCCGTCGACGCCTGGCTGGGTCTGTGCCAAACCTACGGCTGGGCCCCCGGTGTGATGGGCGCCAGCACCCAGGGAGCGCGGGCCTATCGCGAAGGCGGTCTGAACGCGCTCGAGCTCGGTGACGAAGCCATTCTGCGTACCTCCGATTTCAAGCTCTCCGGCCCCGATATGCGTGGCGTCCGCCAGGCCGTGACCCGGGCCCGCCGGGCGGGACTGACCGTGCGGATCCGGCGGCACCGCGATATCACCGCCGAAGCGATGGCGGACACCGTCGCCCGTGCCGACGCCTGGCGGGATACCCAGACCGAGCGCGGCTTCTCCATGGCGCTGGGCCGGCTCGGCGACCCCGCCGACGGCGACTGCCTGCTGGTCGAAGCGCTGGACCGCGACGACAGCGTCGTGGCGATGCTGTCGCTGGTTCCGTGGGGAACCACCGGTGTTTCCCTGGACTTGATGCGCCGTTCGCCGCAGTCCCCCAACGGCACCATCGAGCTGATGGTCAGCGAGCTGGCGCTCAACGGCGAAACCCTTGGCATCACCCGTATTTCACTGAACTTCGCGATGTTCCGCTCGGCATTCGAACAGGGTGCCCAGCTCGGCGCCGGGCCCGTCGCCCGGCTGTGGCGGGGGCTGTTGCTGTTCTTCTCGCGGTGGTGGCAGTTGGAGACCCTGTACCGCTCCAACATGAAGTACCAACCCGATTGGGTGCCGCGTTACGCCTGTTATGAGGACGCCCGCCTTATTCCGCGGGTCGGCGTCGCTTCGGCCCTGGCCGAGGGATTCCTGGTGTTGCCGTTCGGCCGGCGCAAGACGCACACCGGCCACTATCCCGCGGTCCCGCAACGACTCGCGGAATCCGGGCTGCTACATCACGACGGCAGCGCGCCGGACGTCAGCGGACTGCGGGAACGCGGGCAGTCCGCAGACGAGGAAGAGTCCAGGTCTCGTCTGCCCGAACAAGTCCGGGTGCGCCTGTCCAAGCTGAAAGCCCTGCAGCACCACGGTGTTGACGCCTACCCGGTGGGATCCCCGCCCACCCACACGATCGTCCGCGCCCTGGACGCCGACGATCAGGAAAGCGTGACGGTGGCGGGACGGATCCTGCGGATCCGCGACTACGGCGGGGTGCTGTTCGCCGACCTGCGTGACTGGTCGGGTCAAATGCAAGTGCTGCTGGACAATTCGCAGCTGCACCAGGGACGGACCGCCGACTTCACCGCGGCCATCGACCTGGGCGACCTGGTCGAGGTGTCCGGGCACATGGGCTTTTCCAAGAAGGGAACCCGCTCGCTGATCGTCGCCGACTGGCGGATGATCGGGAAGTGCCTGCGGCCGTTGCCGAATAAGTGGAAGGGGCTGACCGATCCCGAGGCGCGGGTGCGGACCCGCTACGTCGACCTGGCCGTCAATCCCGAGTCGCGCGAATTGATCAGGGCGCGCAGCGACGTGTTGCGCTCGGTCAGGCAGACGCTGTTCGCCAAGGAGTTCATCGAGGTCGAGACCCCGATCCTGCAACAGATCCACGGCGGAGCCACCGCCCGCCCCTTCGTCACGCACATCAACACCTACGACCTGGACCTGTTCCTGCGCATCGCACCGGAGCTCTACCTGAAGCGGTTGTGCGTCGGCGGCGTGGAGCGAGTCTTCGAATTGGGGCGGGCGTTTCGCAACGAGGGTGTCGACTTCAGCCACAACCCGGAGTTCACCTTGCTGGAGGCCTACCAGGCACACGCCGACTACAAGGTGTGGATCGACGGATGCCGTGAGCTCATCCAGAACGCCGCCGAGGCCGCGCACGGCGAGCAGATCGTGATGCGGCACGGCGCCGGCGGGACCGACGGCCGGCTGGAACCTGTCGACATATCCGGGGTCTGGGCGGTCAAGACCGTCTACGACGCCGTATCCGAAGCGCTCGGCGAGCGCGTCGACCCGGCCACGTCGTTGTCCACCCTGCGCAAGCTGTCCGATGCCGCGCGCATCCCCTATCGGGCGCACTGGGATGCCGGCGCGGTGGTGCTGGAACTGTATGAGCACCTGGTCGAGGACCGGACCGAGGAGCCGACGTTCTATATCGACTTCCCGACGTCGGTGTCGCCGCTGACGCGGCCGCACCGCACCCAACCGGGTGTCGCCGAGCGGTGGGACCTGGTGGCCTGGGGGGTCGAGCTGGCCACCGCCTACAGCGAGCTCACCGATCCGGTCGAGCAGCGCCGCCGCCTGCAGGAGCAGTCGCTGTTAGCTGCCGGCGGGGATCCCGAGGCGATGGAGCTCGATGAGGACTTCCTGCAGGCGATGGAATACGCGATGCCGCCCACCGGCGGGCTGGGAATGGGCGTCGATCGGCTCGTCATGCTCATAACGGGCCGCAGTATCCGCGAGACATTGCCATTTCCGCTGGCCAAACCGCATTAGGGCAGCCCCGAACGTCCAGAGAGCCCAGAGCGAACATTCGGTAAATTTGTTCCAGGCCGGTTACCAATGGATCACAATGGGTCACGTGACAACCCCGACGGACGGCGCTCCCGCGCAGTTCCTGGCAAGTAGCCACACCTCGCTGATGCATGGCTGGGTGCCGACGACGATCCAGGTGCTTGCCGCGGTTGTGCTGATGCTCGCGGTCGGCTGGCGATCGCGCCGCTGGCGCACCGTGTGGATGCCGGTGGCCGCGCTGGCCGGTGGGGTCGCGGCCTACCTGACGCACTGGTACATCGTGGACCGCGGGCTCTCCGATGACCCCGCGCCGGCGGCGCTGTGGCTCTGGATCACGCTGACGGGCACGGCGGCGGCGGTGCTGGTCCTGGGCTGGCGTACCGCGCGCCGCTGGCGGCGTGGCGCCGCGGTGCTGGCCGTGCCCCTGTGCTTGCTGAGCGCGGCGCTGGTGCTCAACCTCTGGGTTGGCTACTTCCCCACCGTGCAGTCCGCGTGGAGCCAGCTGACGTCCGGCCCGCTGCCCGATCAGACCGATCAGGCCACCGTTACCGCGATGGCCGCCAAGGGAACCCGACCACCGCACGGCACCGTCGTGCCGGTGGCGATCCCCTCGGACGGATCACACTTCAAACACCGTGGTGAGCTGGTCTACCTGCCGCCCGAATGGTTCGCGACCACTCCTCCTCCACCGCTGCCGACGGTGATGATGATCGGTGGCCAGTTCAACACGCCGGCGGACTGGACGCGAGCGGGCAATGCGGTCAAGACGATCGACGACTTCGCGGCCGCGCACGACGGCAAGGCTCCGGTGCTGGTGTTTGTGGATTCCGGCGGCGCGTTCAACAACGACACCGAATGCGTCAACGGGGTTCGGGGCAATGCGGCCGATCACCTGACCAAAGACGTTGTGCCGTTCATGATTTCGACTTTTGGGGTCAGCGCCCACCGGTCCAACTGGGGTGTCGCGGGCTGGTCCATGGGCGGAACCTGCGCCGTGGATTTGACCGTCATGCACCCCGAGCTGTTCAGCGCGTTCGTCGACGTGGCCGGTGATTTCTTTCCGAACGCCGGCAACAAGGCCCAAACCATCGCCAGGCTGTTCGGCGGAAATGCCGACGCCTGGGCGGCATTCGATCCGACCACGGTGATCAACCGGCACGGCCACTACCGCGACGTGGCGGGCTGGTTCGCGATCTCGTCCGACGGCCCGCCCGCGCCACGCCGTGACGTCCAGCTCACCGACAGCGGCGCCATCCGTCTCGCCGCACGCGACGCGGCCGCCAACCCCGGCAATCAGACCGCGGCCGCCTACTCTCTGTGTGCGCTCAGCCGCTCCAACGGAATCGACTGCGCGGTGGTTCCGCAGCCCGGCAGGCACGATTGGCCATTCGCGGATCGCGTGTTCGCGACCTCGTTGCCCTGGCTGGCCGGGGAGCTGGGCACGCCGGGAATCCCGCGGACACCGTTGCCCACCGCCTCCGCGCCTGCCGCCGGCACCCCGGTGGTCGTGCCGGCCGAACGTTCCAACACCGCCAAGCGGTAGCGCGCGGTGTCATCCGTTGCGCGCGTTCGGCGTGCAGTCTTCGCGCGGCACTGCCATCCGTTCAGCGCATGGAGTCGTTGGGCCAGCACGCCGCTTATCCTGGTCCCGGTCTGGACGCGGCGACGGGCCCATGCGGTATGGATTGCATTGTGGTTGGCCGTGAATCCCGTGGTCTTCGGCAAGCCCGCGCATCACCGCGCATGGTCGACGCGGGCGATGCTGGGTGAAGAGCTGTGGATCAGCGACCGGCCACGCGATGCGGCGATGTTGGTCAGCGCGGCGACGTCGGCGGCCGCGTTGGTGGCGGTAGTCGCCGCGCGCCGGCATCGGCTACGGCCGGCGCTGATCGCCCTGGTGGTGCAGATGGCGCTGACGCTGGTGTACTGGCAACAGATGGTTCGGTATCTCGACCGGCAGTCGGCCGTAACGTAACGGGACCTTCTGCGTGGGAACACCCTTCGTCGAAAAGAACGCGCACGGCTACCTGAGGTGCGCATCAAAGAAGGTGACGACCCGCCGCCAGGCGTCCTCGCCTCCTGTTCCGATAGTGCTGGGATAATTGACCTCGACCACGGCGCTTGGCTATTGATATTGCTGCGCAAAGACATCGGCTAAAACTGCCCCGCGGGAAAGTCGCATTCACTTGCCGCGCCCCGACTTCCGCCCCGTCGGTCGAGGAACTGTCAGCAAAACAATATGTATATAAGGTAAGTCGATCGTTGTATATCGACATACGGTGCGGAAGTATTGTCGAGCGATGGAATCCAGCCGGATGTTCCCCTACGAACCGCCTCCGCCGGTCGCGCCAACGGCCAAGGATCGGATTCGCGACGCCACCCTGAGCTGCTTTGCCGCGCACGGCATTGCCGCCACGTCGCTCCGCACGATCGCCGAGGCCGCCGGGGTGTCAGTCGGGCTGGTGCAGCACCACTTCCGCACCAAGGCGGCGCTCACCGCCGCCGTCAATCAGTACGTGGTGCAGGTGGTCGGCGAGGCGCTGGAACCGACGGCGCTTTCCGACGTACCCGCCGACGGGCTCGACGAGGCCGGCCGCCGCCTGACCTCATTGATGGCAGAACGCCCCGACCTGATGGCCTACCTCGGGCGCGCGCTCGCCGAGGGCGGCGCATTCGGATCGGTCATCTTCACCGGACTTTTGGGCATCAGCACAGCTCAGCGCGACGAGTTCTCCCGACGAAGCAAGACCCATCCCGACCTCGATCCCGATTGGGCGGCGCTGAACCCGTTGATTCTGCGTGTCGGCGCGATCATTCTGCATCCCTACATCGAGCTATACCTGCGAGAGTCGTTCTTTACCGAGCCGCAGTTGCGACGCTGGGATGCAGCCGTCACCAACCTCATACGGCATGGCCAATTCCTCGATGAAGCGGAACCCCCGGGATCAAGTCGTCACCGCGTGTGAGATCGCCGACAACGCTGAGGTTGCGCGACGGAAACCGGGTCAAACCCGGTCCGGCTTGCCGTCCGGGTGCTATACACGAAGCACCATGGATGAGGCCGCCGTATCCGCTTACTCCGCGCAGATTCTCGATGCCGACGCGCCCGACGACGACGCGGTGTTGCGGCGGCTCCAAGGCGATCCCAGCGTGGAGTTCATCGACCGACTCGACGCACAGGTGGCCAATCTGGGCAGCCTTCGACCCAGCCCGGATCGTGAGCTCCTCGCCGAGCCCCCGCGATGGGCCTACTATCCCTGGCGGCGCACCGTTGTGGTGATCCTGGGTCCGCGCGGATACCGCGCGGTACGCCTGGACCGCAACCGCAACAACATCACCCCGGCGGAACAGGATCGCCTCGGCGCGCTGCGCATCGGCGTAGCCGGCCTCAGCGTCGGTCATGTAATCGCGCACACCCTGGCCGCCCAGGGATTGTGCGGCCGCCTCCGGCTGGCCGACTTCGATCACCTCGAGCTGTCGAACCTGAATCGGGTGCCTGCCAGCGTGTTCGACCTCGGTGTCAACAAAGCTTGTGTGGCGGCACGCCGGATCGCCGAACTCGACCCGTACCTACCGGTCGAGGTGTTTGACGCCGGGCTGACATTCGATAGCGTCGACTCGTTTCTGGACGGGCTCGACATCGTCATCGAAGAATGCGATTCGCTGGACATGAAGGCGGTGCTGCGGGAAGGCGCCCGCGCGCGCCGGATTCCGGTGTTGATGGCCACCAGTGATCGCGGACTGGTCGATGTGGAGCGTTTCGATCAAGAACCTCAGCGCCCGATTCTGCATGGTCTACTCGGCGACCTGGACCTCGGGCTCCTACCCGGCATGAGCAGCCGCGACAAGGTGCCCCATATCCTGCGTCACCTTGAAGCAGAACGCCTTTCGCCCCGCACGGCCGCCTCACTGCTAGAGATCGACCGCACGGTATCGACCTGGCCGCAGGTGGCCTCCGATGTCGTTCTGGGCGCGTCTGCATTGGCCGAGGGGGTGCGCAGAATCGGGCTCGGCGAGGAGCTGCACTCGGGCCGAACTCGCATCGATATTGGCTGGGCGCTCGACCAACTCAGCGAACCCGA
>NZ_LZTA01000026.1 GCF_001665875.1 Mycobacterium sp. 852002-40037_SCH5390672 | reverse complement strand
CTCGAGCCCGGGATGACGCTGCTGGACATCGGTTGCGGCTGGGGAGCCACCCTTCGGCGAGCCATCGAGAAATACGACGTGAACGTCGTCGGCCTCACGCTGTCGGAAAACCAGGCCGAGCACGTGCAGAAGACCTTCGACCAGATGGACACCCCCCGCACCAGGCGGGTGCTGCTCGAGGGCTGGGAGAAGTTCCACGAACCGGTGGACCGCATCGTGTCGATCGGCGCGTTCGAGCACTTCGGCCGCCAGCGCTACGGCCGGTTCTTCAAGATGGAGCGCTATCCCGCATTTTTCGATCGCGCCTACGACATCCTTCCCGACGATGGCCGGATGCTTTTGCATACGATCTTGACCTATCAATGGCAAGAAATGCCGGCGCGTGGCATCACCTTGACGATGAGCGATATCCGATTCGCGCGGTTTATCGGCCAGGAGATTTTCCCGGGTGGGCAGCTGCCGGCGCAGGAAGACATTTTCAAGTTCGGCGAGGCTGCCGGCTTCTCGGTCGAGCGGGTGCAGTTGCTGCAGAAGCATTACGAGCGGACCCTCAACATTTGGGCGGCAAATCTGGAAGCCAACAAGGAAAAGGCGATCGCCATCCAGTCCCAAGAGGTCTACGACAAGTACATGCACTATCTGACCGG
>NZ_LZTA01000025.1 GCF_001665875.1 Mycobacterium sp. 852002-40037_SCH5390672 | reverse complement strand
TTTTTGACGCGGTTTGCTCGCAGTGTGACCCTGGTGCATCGGCGTGCGGAGTTTCGGGCGTCGCGGATCATGCTGGAGCGTGCGCGGGCCAACGAGAAGATCACTTTTGTGACCGACAAGGCGGTCGAGGCGGTCGAAGGTGAGGCGACGGTGACGGGTTTGCGGTTGCGTGACACCCGCAGCGGTGAGGTGTCGAGGTTGGCGGTCAGCGGGGTGTTTGTGGCCATCGGGCATGATCCGCGCTCGGATTTGGTGCGCGACGTGCTGGACACCGATCCCGAGGGGTATGTGCTGGTGCAGGGCCGCACCACGGCCAACTCGATTGAGGGGGTGTTCGCCGCCGGGGACCTGGTGGATCGCACCTACCGCCAAGCCGTCACCGCCGCGGGCAGCGGCTGCGCGGCGGCCATCGACGCCGAACGCTGGCTCGCCGACAATGAAGAAACCGACGTCGACGCCTCCGTCACCCCCGCGTTGGGTCGAGAGCCGTTGCGTAGCTAAGCGTTTCAGGCCACTTCAGCGACCAGAACGCCCATCCGGCGCAGTCCCAGACGCGCGATGAACGGCAGTCCGTCGCCGTCGGCGCCGGTGGGCAGCACCCGCAGGTTGGTGATGTGCACGTCGCGGTTGCGAAGCTGCAGATCGGCCTCACCCGCGGCCAGCAGGTTCTTTACCCAGTCGGTCTTGCCGTGGCCCAACAGGATTGCGACGACGTTGCCCTTGCGATAGGCGTTCACCACGGTGCGATACGGCTTGCCCGATCTGCGTCCGCGATGGTTGACCACCACGAATGTCGGCAGGAATCGCGCCACCCGCCGCATGACGGGGTTCATGTACTTCATCTGTAACCGGTCGATCCAGGCCGGAAAGAGCATGGGCAGGCCGGGGGCGCTGTTGGGGTGGTCCTTGGCGGACATGAGAACTCCTTTAGACGGGCAGTTTGGCGGAAGTCGTTCTGCGGCCACCGAGTTGGGCCGGCAGCCGGGTGTATCCGTGCAAGTTGATCAGTCCCCGTCGTTGCGGGGGAGCGGTGAGGCGCAGGTCGGGGAAGCTTTCGAAGAGTGCGCGCAGCGCGGTGGCACCCTCGATGCGGGCCAGGGCGGCACCCAGGCAGGCGTGGATGCCCGACGCGAATGCCAGGTGCTCGCGCGCGTTGGGCCGGGTGATGTCGAATGTCGTTGGGTCGGTGAAGATTTTCGGGTCCCGGTTGGCGCCGCCGAGGAACAGTCCGACCATGTCGCCGGCCGCGAGGTGGGCTCCGGCGATGTCGACGTCGCAGCCCGGGGTGCGTGCCGTCATCTGAACCGGGCTCGCGAGCCGCAGGATCTCCTCGACGGCGCCGGGCCACAGGTCCGGATTGTCGTGCAGCAGCGCCAATTGCTCCGGGTGCTGTAGTAGCAGGACGATGCCGTTACCGATCAGGTTCACCGTCGTCTCGAAACCCGCGCCGACGATCAGCGCGGCGTTGGCGGTGAGCTCGCGGTCGGTCAGCGAGCCGTCGGCGACCATGCGGCCGAACGGATTGTCGCTCTGCGGGTCGGCGCGCAGCTTGTGGAAGTGCTCGAGCAGATAATCGTCGGCCCCGCGCAGGCCGTCGATGGCGTTGCGGTAGGTCTTCCAGTCGATGCCGATGTCCAGCAGTGGAGAGCCGCTGCGGCCCCAGGCCAGCATGCGTGGATAGGAATCAGCGGGCAGGCCAAGGATTTCGGCGATGATGGCGACCGGGAGTTGCGTGGCGAAGTCGGCGATCAGATCGGGCTGCGGCGTGGCGGCGATCCGCTCGATCAATTCCATCGTCACCTCGACGACCCGGGTGTGCAGCGCGTCGATGGCGCGTGGGGTGAAGCTCTGCGCCACCAGCTGCCGATAACGCGTGTGGTCGGGCGGATTGACGATCACCATGGCGGGCGGCTCCACCGGGTTGGCCACGCCCGGGTCGGTTTTGGCGATGAGGGCCTTCAGCGGCCGGGGTAGTTCCATCTCTGATGGTGCGGTGACACCAAAGCGCTTGTCGCGCAGAATTTGTCGGCACACCGCATGGTCGACACTGGCCCACACGAACGGGGAGCGCACCACCGGCCCGCGCGCCCGGATCTCCTCCATCAGCGAATAGCGGTCCTCGCCCCGGGCGCCGGTCCGCAGCAACCGCGCCAGCGGGTCGCCCCGGCGAGCCTGAACGGCGAAGTACGCCCGCGGCACGCCGTGCATGGCCGCCCACCGGGCCCTGAGTCCGACATGCATAACGATCCCTCCCGAGGGGTCACCGAAGATGCAACATGCGATACAATGAGACTCTCAATGTCTCGCACGCTTCGATCGCTACGATACGACGACCGCGGCGAACCGGCAAGGAGGGAACGATGACCTCGACGCGAACGGCCGAGTTCGTGCGGCGACTCACCGAGCCCGATCCCGTCGTTCTTGCCCAGGTAGTCAGTCCCGACGAAATCACCGCCCGCATCCTGGCCGCCACCATCGAACAGGCCGAACTCGTGGGGATGCGCCGCACCACCATGGAAGACGTCGCGCGGCGCAGCGGCGTCGGGCGTGCCACGCTCTACCGGCGGTTCCCGACCAAAGCGGCACTCGTCGATGCGGTCGTGCTGGCCGAAGCGCGCCGCTACCTCGAGGGCAGCGCCCGGGCCCGCGCGCACGCCGAGACGTTCGAAGACCGGATGGTCTACAGCACGGTGTTCTCGGTGACGTTCATGCGCGAGCACGCCCTGCTGAAGAAATTGCTGCGGACCGAGCCCGAGACGATCCTGCCCAGCCTGACCATCGACGCGGGCGCCATCCTCGACTACGCCACCGAGCACACCGTAGGCCTGCTGCGCACCGAGCTGTACGGGACGTCGAAAACCACTGCGGCACAAGAGCTTCACCTGCGCACTGTCTCCGAACTGCACACTCGCCTGACGCTGTCGTTCATCGTGACCCCCCACACCAGCATCAACCTGGCCACCATCGACGACACCCGTATCTATGTGCGCAACTACCTGATGCCGATGGTCACCGGGCCGAGCTAATCGGGCCTCAGGGGCGGTGAGTCACAGGCGCCACTTTCGCCTCTGCGTGCGGTGGTATGTCTTTTGCCCGCCTTTGAGCGACAACTCGCGGCGGCGGGGCTGAGGCGACGGATTACGAGTCGCCCGCGGCGAACGCGACGTCGGGATTGAGGATGCCCGCCGGGTCGAAGCTCGCCTTGATGCGGCGCATCAGGTCGACCTTGACGGGGTCCTCGAGCTCGACGAAGTACGGGGCTTTGGCGCGGCCAAGCCCATGCTCGCCGGAGATCGCGCCGCCCAATTCCATTGCCAGCGCGAAGATGTCGGTCAATAGCTTCTTCCGGATCGCCGGGTTCGGGCAGAAGATCGCCAGGTGCACGTTGCCGTCACCCGCGTGCCCGCAGCCCGCCGCGGCAGCGCCGGCCGCCGCCGCCAGACCGCGGGCGCCGGAAAGGAACTTCGGCATGGCGCCGCGCGGCACGACGGTGTCGATGAGGTCGTCGGCGTTGAGCGCCTTGAGCGTCCAGAACGCCTTCTCGCGCGCCTCGATGAGCTTGCGCGCCGAAACACCTTCGAGCACGTAGGCGTCCACCGCCCCCAGCTCGGCGAGCAGTTCACCCGTCTTCTCCACGTCCTCGTCCAGCCGGTCGGCGGTCCGGTTTTCAAGTGCCACAACCAGATACGCTTGGCAGCTGTTGCGGATGGCATCGGGTATGCCGAGCTCGAGATTCTGGGTATGGACCAGCGCGGCCATGGTCACGTTGTCGATGTACTCCAGGATGTAGGGCGCCAGGCCGCTGGCGAGGATCTTGGGTACCGCCTCCATGACCTGGTCGAAGTCGGCGAACGGCGCCAGAACGGTGGCGCTGTGGTCCAGGCGCGGATGAAGCTTGACGGTCACCTCGGTGGCCAGGGCCAGGGTGCCTTCGGAGCCGACGATGAGCTGGGTCAGGTCGTAGCCGGTAGAGACCTTGGCGATCTTGCCGCCGGCGCGGATGAGCTCGCCGGTGGGCAGCGCCGCCTGCAGCCCGAGCACGTTGTGGCGGGCGATCCCGTACTTGACCGCGCGCATGCCGCCGGCGTTGGTGCCGACGTTGCCGCCGACGCTGGACGACAGCTCGCCCGGATGCACCATGTAGCGCAGCCCGGTGCCGGCGGTCGCGTCGTCGAGTTCGGTGAGCGTCACCCCGGGTTGGACGACGGCGACCTGATTGGTGACGTCGACCTCCAGCACGGCGTTCATGCGCTCGAACGAGATCAGCAGCCCGTCCGCGCGGGGGATCGCCGCGCCCGACAAGCCGGTTCCCGAACCGCGGGCCGTCACCGGCACGCGGTTTTCCGACGCGGACTTGAGCAGCTGCGCAACCTCGTCGGCGGTCGCGGGCTTGGCCAGGTACGCCGGCTTCTGCGGCGGTTTCGTCAAGACCTCGTCGTGCGAATAGTCATCGGAAATGGCGTCGCCCGTTAGCACGTTGTGTTCGCCGACGATCTTGGCGAACCGCGCCGTCATGTCGGTCATCGAAGGCCTCACCTTCTTACGTGCCGGACAATTACTCACTGTACGAGGGGCGCGGGCCAAGGAAGCTATGAACTGGGATGGTGGAAAACGATGACGCAATCCGATGGCCGGCATCACGAGTCGGGAATCAGGGCCGAAGAGTTCCTGCGCAAACGGCTACTACTCGACGGGTTGGCAATGTGTGTACCGATGGCGCACGTCACCTCGGTCATGAGACGCGAACAACTCGCTGACACCGTTGCTGGCCAGCAGGACGTAGTGCTGCACACGATCCGATCCCTGCTTGACGACGGGCTCATGAAGATCGGAGAAATACTCGGCGCTTCCGACGAACGAGTAGTGCCCTGGGATCTTTCAATCGACGCCGCCATGGACCGCGTCCGCGACCTCTTCGTCGGCCACTGCGACGAACCTACGCTGTGGGATTTAACAATCTGGCTCCAACTGACACCCGAAGGCGAACGACTAGCCGAGTCATTGCAAAGCCGGCAATAGTTCTCCCCAGTTTCCTGTGCTCGGTCTTATGCCCTATGTGGTCCGGGCCATTCTCGTTTCGCTAGGCAACGCGCCTTAGGATCCTCGTATGTCAGGCGGTAACCGACCGTCTCCAGCACCGCGCCCTGCGATTGATGAGATGGCGCAACCGCGCTGGTTGCGCACGGGATACAAATTCTTCCCTTACGCCGCAGAACAAGCCGGTCACTGGTGCGTGCTGCGACTCAACTACGGATTTCCGGAGCACGATATGTACACGCTCTTTGTTGATGGCCGTGCCGCAATCGACATCACTGGCAGCCCAGATCATTCGAGCGCACTAGTCCGTAGTATCGCCTCGCTACGCCCATACGATGCCCCTGCGGCGACCGAACCGTCACTCGACGTCAAAACAGCCGCTACCGTCGTGCAAACGGTCGCACCCTATGCCGACTACGGCAGTGAGCACGGTGACCCATGCCTGTCCTGCTCCGAGGATCGTGACGGCATAGCCCGGATGTAGGACGACGCACGCCGCGGCTCCGAATCCGCTAAGACCTTTGCCAGCCCCTGAATGAGGGTTTGCGGCGACGGTCAAGGTGCCGCCACCGGGTCATGCCGCTGCAGCTAGGGTAGGGGACTGGCGCAGTGTTCGCGCGGGCCGATCCTGTCTGGCAATGCGGGCGGGACCTGGCCGGGAGACAATAGCGGCCATCAGCAGTGTCTCGGAGTAGCGACACGCGTGAGGCTGCGCACGTTATGTCGATGCCCAATGCGGGAACCCGCGGGCTGGACTGCGTTTAAGAAAGGATTGCTCACTTGACCTCCTCGTCCCGCAGTTCGCGGCTCGGTACCCGGTTCGGGCCGTACGAGCTGCGTTCACTGATCGGCACCGGGGCAACGGGCGAGGTCTACCGCGCGTACGACAAGGTCAAGGACCGGATGGTCGCGGTCAAGCTGTTACGCGGCGAGATGGCCGCGGACCCTGGCTTCCAGCAACGTCTTTGGCGCGAGTGCCGGAAGGTGACGCTGCTGCAGGAGCCCCATGTCCTGCCGCTGCATGACTTCGGCGAGATCGACGGGGTGCCTTTCATCGATATGCACCTGGTCGACGACGGGGGCAGCCTCAAGGACCTGCTGCGTGAGCAGGGCGGGCTGGAACCGTCGCGTGCGGCGTCGATCACCGCGCAGGTGGCCCGCGCACTGGACGCCGCGCACGCCGGCGGGCTGGTGCACCTCGACGTCAAACCCGAGAACATCCTGCTCACCCACGACCACTTCACCTACCTTGCCGACTTCGGCGTTGCCCAGGCCGCGGGCGACGAGAAGCTCCCGCGGACCTACATGGCGCCCGAGCGCTTCACCACCGGACGCGTGGGCCCGCAGACCGACGTCTACTCGTTGGCGTGTGTGCTCTACGAGTGCCTCACCGGTCAGCCGCCGTTCGAAAGCGAGGATGCGGGGGAGCTGAAGCGCGCGCACATGTTGGCGCCGGCGCCCCGGCCCAGCATCATGCGCCGCGGTGTCGGCCGCGAGTACGACGACATCATCACCCGGGGCATGGCCAAACAGGGCGCGGCCCGATTCGCTTCCGCGGGTGAACTTGCCCGCGCCGCCAGTGACGCGGTGTTCGCGGCCTACGAGCCGGTGGGTGTTGCCGCCGGCCGAAGCGGTCCCCCGAAGACGCGTCCGCTGCCGATAGTCACACCTGCAGAACTCGAGGAGCCCGGCGACGGTCCCGTGCCGCCTCCGGCGTCCGGACCTTCGTGGCATTGGCCGGCAATTGGTCGCACTCCGGTCGTGGTGACCGCGGTGGCGGCGCTGATGTTGATCGCTGGGCTGGTGCTGTCGGTGAATCTGGTTGGCGGTAGCCATCGCAACGGTTCGCCCCCACCCCAGACGTTGCAGGCGGCACCTCCGGGACCGACGACGCCGCCGCCACCGCTGACGCCGACGTTATCGCGTCCGGTGAAGGGTGCCGACGGGTTAGGGTTCGTGGGCGAGACGGCCCGCTGCGACCCGGGAAATCCGCCTGCCGCGGTGGTGCGCACCGCCAAGTCGCTGGCGGTGGTGTGCCAAAACCTCAGCGGCACTTATTACTACCGCGGCGAGCGGATTCGCGACGGTGCGCACATCGAGCTCTCGAATGCCGAGCGGGTCGAGGACGGATTCGACGTCACCAATCCGGTCGACGGCGTCGTCTACGAGGTACGTCCAAACCGGCTGCGGATCATTAGCTACGGTCACGTCGATTCCTCGGAACCCGTGCTGCAGTACGCTACGGCGACGTAAGTAGGACGCGCGCAGTGCGTTTCGGCTCACCTGTGTGCGACGGGATAGTCTGAGGCTACATAGCCCCAAAGGTCACATGGGTAACGGCTTGTCGGCCATGAAACGATTTCCGAACGCGCTAGCGGATGTGATAGCGCTTTTGAAATTGGCTTATCGGTCCGGCACCAGCACGTCGCGCGTGTAACGCAACGGCGAAGAACCGCGGGCGCAAGGTGGTCACGCTGTCTTTGCCGGCGCTTCCGCGGGCCGCAGCATTCGCCCGCTCATAATCGCCGACAGCCATCCGGGCGCGCATCGTCCGCCCGTCACCATGATCCGGTAGCGCCAGCCGGGCACGACCACCGCGCGGCCGCGGTCGAGACCGCGCAACCCGGCGGCCACGACGGGTCCAGGTGCGGCGAGGTGTCGATAGACCGCGGTGTGCGAGACGTCCGAGCCGAGCGCATCGACGAATCCGGTGTCTGTGGGCCCGGGGCAGAGCGCCGTCACGGTGACACCGGAGCCGCGGGTCTCGGCCCACAACGCCTGGCTCAGCGACAACACGAACGCTTTCGATGCCCCATAGGTGGCTTGATAGGTTCCGGGCTGAAAAGCGATGGTGGAGGCGACATTCAAGATGCCGCCGCGACCGCGAGCCAGCATCCCGGGAAGGACCGCGTGGGTTAGGCGAACCGGTGCGTCGACGTTGACCGCGACCAGTTCGTGTTCACGAATGCCGTCGATTTCCGCGAACGGGCCGTAGGTGCCGAAGCCGGCGTTGTTGACCAGCACGTCGATCACTCGTCCGTTCAGGCGGGCGATCAGATCCTCGATACCGTCGTTGGTGCCAAGGTCGCCGACGACCAGTTCAACCTTGGTGCTCTGCCGGATCCGTTGTTTGACCGCCTCGAGCCGATGCTGATCTCGCCCGGCCAACACCAGCGAGAAACCCCGCTGCGCCAGCTGTTCGGCGAAGATCGCGCCCAGCCCTGAGCTGGCGCCGGTGACCACTGCCGTGTTCTTCATGACTCCTCCTCGCGAGTAACACCGTTTACCAACGGTTTTGGTTAACGCGCCGTACCGACGCGGCGTGGCTGACAAGTCCGATCCCCGCGCCGAGGATGGGCCAGATTGGCCAGAAGTAGGTTGCGTCGGTCGTCACGGCGACGGCTGCCCAGACGGTGAGCACGATGGCGACCATGGCGAGGTACGCGGCCAGGTGAGCGCGCACTCCACGACGAGCCGCGGTAATGCGGGCGGCACGCCGACGGGGATCGTGACGCCGGATGCGATCGAGCGGCAGGTCGGTGAGGAGTTCGTGCAGTTCTTGGGCCGTGTGCGTCTGGAACACCGCTTGCAGCCGTTGGTCGTACTCGTCCACCTGCAGGTATCCCTGGGCGAGCGCCTGACCGAGTAGATCGGCCGTCTTCTCCCGGTCGCGGGTGCCGGCGAGTGTGGCTGTGGTTTCAAGCAGATTCGACATGTCGTCTCCTTGGTCGCCGATGTGAATAGCATTAACATAGACGATAATGTTAATGTCGTCAACATGGCAGTGCAGCGATCAACCACTCGGCGGCGCGCGAGCTACCACCACGGTGATCTCAAGCGGGCGCTGACCAGCGCCGCGTTATCGCTGGTGGCCGAGAAGGGGCCGAAAGGGTTCACCCTCACGGAGGCGGCGCGCCGCGCCGGCGTCAGTGCCGCGGCGCCGTACCGGCATTTCGCCGATAAGGCCGAGTTGCTGGCCGCCGTCGCCGAACAGGGATTCCACGAGTTGCATGCCGACCTGGCTGCGGCCGCCGACCGCGCATCGGATCCAAAGGAGCGGGTCATTGAGCTGGGCCGTACTTACGTGCGGTGGGCCATTGCCCACCCCGATCACTATCAGGTGATGTTCGGCGCGGAGTCACTGAAGGCCGAGCAGCCGAGCACGGCGATGGCTGGCGAGCAGGCGTTCGGCGACCTGCTCGACGCGATCACCAGATGCCAGGAGGCGGGGATCGTCAAGGAACGGGATCCTCGGGAGGTGGCCGCGCCGCTCTGGTCGCTGGTGCACGGCATCGCATCGCTGGCCATCGGCGGCCAGCTGGGCGCTGTCGGGATCGTTCAAGCCCCCGACGAACTCATCGCGGGCGTTGTGGCGCAAGTGCTTTGAGGGATTACCATGGCCGTTCTGTTTCCCGGCTGGCTCCGGAAGCGAAGGTGACGGGGAGCCTGCCCAGCCCGGTCAAGCTCGGGTTGCCCAGGTATTGCTGGACGTTTTCGACGTCGACTTCATAGTCGGGGATGCGGTCCAGGACGGCCTTGACCATCACCCCGGACATCAGCCGGGCCAGGTGCGAGCCGATGCAGCGGTGCGGCCCCAGCCCGAACGCGACGTGACGGTTCGGGGTGCGGTCGAGAATGATTTCGTCGGGCCGGTCGAACTCGTTTTCGTCGTGGTTGGCCGACAGCCAGCTGATGACGACGCGGTCGTTCTTGCGCAGGCGTTGGCCGGCCAGCACGACGTCGTGAGTCACTGTGCGGCTGAGGGTTTGGTTGACCGAGAAGTAGCGCAGGAATTCGTCGGTGGCGGTGCGGTAGAGCTCCGGATGGTCGATGAGTTGCTGTCGGATGTCGGGGTGGGCGCCCAGGTGCAGCAGGGACAGCGCGGTCTGGGAGGTGGTGGTGTCGACGCCGCCGCCGATCAGGTTCCACAGGATGTTGAGCAATTGCTCGTCGCTGAGGCGCTGGCCGTCGAACTCAAACTGAATGAGGAAGCTGGTCAAATCTTCTCGGGCGTCGGCCCTTCGGTTGGCCGCGAACTCGAGAACCTCTTCCATCATGGCCGGCACCTTGGCGATCGCGCTGGCGTACTCGTCGCTGTCCTGCGAGACGGACATGACGGAGTGAAAGAGGTTGGCGTACAGGTGCCAATTGTCGTACGGCAGGCCCATCAGCTTCATGGTCAGGATGGCCGGGACCGGGCTCGCGTAGTCGAGCACCAGGTCCATGTGTCCTTCTGTTATTTGTTGGTCGAGGAACCAGTGCGCGGATTGCTCCATGAACGGCTTGAGTTTCTCGACCGCGCCGGGGGAGAAGAACGGTGCCAGCGCGTGCCGCAGTGCTTGGTGGTAGGGGCCGTCGACCTCGCCGATGCCCAGGGCCGGTTGGCCGTCGGGGCGGGGGACACCCATCTCGCCTTGATAGTCGACGCCGTCTTCGGCGTCCGGCTCGTATTTGTGGGCGAAAGTGTCGCCGTTGCGGGCGGTTTGGCTCACGGCGTCGTAGCTGCTGAGGAACCAGAATCCGCCATAATTCTCGTTCCACGCCACCGGACATCGCTGCCGCAGGTCGGCGTTGACGGCCAGCTCGTTGAGGTTGAAAGCGTCGGAATGGTGGTCGAAGTCAACGATTGCGTCTGCGCTGACATTCGGACGTGTGGACATCGAAAAGCCCTCCAACGGAAGGTGATCTGCTTATTCGGCGGTAGCTACTAGCTATTGGTTTATCTTTGCATTATTACGCGTTTGCGGTGGGCGGAGAAGCGCCTTCGAGGTCGGTCGGTCCGGGTCGTGATCGTTTCGGCCCGGTTTGCTGCGGAAAGGTTGTCATGACGAGCCATCGGACGGTTTTCAATCACGTTGGGTTATGCGTCACCGACCGCGAGCGATCGCGCCGCTTCTACGAGCGCCTGCTGGGGTTTCGGTTCTGGTGGGAACTCGACCCGCCCGACGGCCCGACCTCCCAGCTGGTGGGGCTGCCTGAGCCGCTCGGGGTGCATGCGACGTATCTGGTGCGGGACGGGTTGGTGCTCGAACTGATGGACTACTCGAAGCGTGAGGTTCACGCCGGCTCGGAGCGGGTCATGGATCAGATCGGGCTGACGCACATCTCGTTCTCGGTGTCTGACCTTCCGGGTGTGCTGGAGAGAGTTGCGGACTTTGGGGGAGCGGTGGTTGAGGGGACCGTGGGTGAGGCGATGGCGATGATCCGGGATCCGGACGGGCAGTTGTTGGAGTTGCTTTCGGATGGGTGGTTGGCGGCGTTGCCGCCGCGGCCTTAGTCGGTGGCGCTTGCGCAGGACTCATAATCCGTTGGTCGCCGGGTCGAGGCGGCCGATCCCCTGGGGGGTCATTCGGGGTGCTTGCAGGCCGGCAATAGCAGCCCGCGGTGTCCTCGGCTGAATGTTCGACCCACGCAGGCCGCGCCTCAACCCGTTACTCTCCGTTCCGGGGTGGGCACCCGCGAATCTCAAGATCACTTTTCGAGCTGGGGTATGCGGCTCAGTTTCTAGCTGCCGCGGTGGCTATTGCAGCCGGCGCGGTCTGCGTTGTTCCGTCGGCCGCGGCAAGCGGGCCCGACCACCATCCTGGCTAGTTGCGGCAAGGGCTATTACCAGAACTCAGACGGGCCCCATCGTCGATAGCCACCAACATCCCCCAGCTGATTAGCATTCCTACGACGCAGGTCAGAGACCGTGCCTGGACACCTCCCGGACCCGCACCATCGTCTTTGTCGACTCCGACGACGGCGCCGCGACGCGGCCGAGGTTCGCCCCTTCGGCCGGCGACGAAGGAATTCTCAGCTTCCTTGCCGCGCCCCTGTTCGCCGCCGAACAAACGCTGGGATCGCTATCCCGTCGCCGAGCCCGGCCACGCTCACCACGGCAGCGTCCCGCGCGATTGGCGACTTTTCTCGCTTCCGGTCTGCCCGCGACGCGTCCGCCTCCATCCAGCGTGCGCTGCAAACCCGCGCTCCCATCGAACAGGCCAAAGGCATGTCGATGGCCATCCACCAGATCGACGGGACCACCCTCGACATGCTTCGCTAGAAAGCCAGGAGATGAACGTCCCGCTGCGTCGCCGATCTTGTACCGGAAGCCGATGCGCCGCAAGCCGTCTGAGTTCGCACTGGCCGTCGGGGTGCTCGTCGTGCGCCACACAGTCTGGGGCCTTACGGCTACCAGCTTGATTTCATGGCAATAAACTACCCGCGTGTCGGTGCGGTATTTTCGCCACGCTTCTGTTAAATCTCCGTCCAGGGCCACAACCTGAACCTCTTTTAGTCACATCTGCACGCCGTCGCGGCGACCCCGGAGCGGACACCCATGACCAGCACCTCGCGGGCAAAGGTCGCCAGCGCAGCACGAACGCTCGGCCGGGTCGTTTTGTTGTCCGCGATTGCAGTGTCACCGGTGATATTGGCCGCCGGGGTGCACGCCAACCCGGGCGCTCCCGTCCCCGACGCCGACCATGAGTTGGGAATGTATGGCGATCCCGTCGCCGCCGCGCCCTACTGGCGCGAACAACACGCTTCCGATTGTGGGGAATTGGCGGTGGCCGACGTGGTCGGCCAGATTACGGGACGCGAGCCAACCGAACAGCAGATGATCACTTTGGCTGAAAACACGCCGAGCACAGCGGGTCACAAGCCGATTTGGAAGCCAACGGGCGCCACCGATATCGCCGACCTTCCGATACTGCTGTGGCACTACTGGATCAGAGCCGACAACATTCAGACCGATACCGCCGCCGTGGCACGCAAGCTGGGGGGCAACCACAAGGTCATCGTCATCCTCAATGCCGAAACAATCTGGAACCGGCCCGGGAAGCGGAATTCTGGGAACCACTTCGTGGTGGTCACCGGCGTTGACAGCAAGGCCGGCGTGGTCCATCTCAACGACAGCGGCATCAGTACCGGCCGCGACGAGCACGTTCCTATCGCCGTCTTCGAGCAAGCGTGGGCCCCTAACTACAACTCGGCTATCGTGACCAAGTGATGAGTCGGCGACCCGAAAGCGAAATAACTTGCAATCAAACGCAATCGAAGAATTGCGGTTGCGGGTCCGGCGAGACATCAAGCCGGGTCCGCGGGTAGAGCCCGAAAGCGATAGCGCATGAGCTATCACTTTCCGCAAACGCCTTATACCTCCGGACAGCGGTGTTCACTACAGTCGAGGAACCCTAGGTGCACAAGAAAGGACCCGGCGATGACGCGAATGCCCTTGGTCAACACCGACATACAACCCGAGCGGATCAAGCAACCCATCGCGCGCCCCGATACCCTCAACGTCATTCGACTGCTCGCCAACGCCCCCAACATCTTTGACGGATGGGCGCAGATGACGGGCGAACTATTCAAAAGCCCGACCTTCACCCCGAGGATGCGCGAAGTGATCATCCTGCGGGTGGGGCATCTGCAAGACTCGCCCTACGAACTCGCCCAACACGTGATCTTCGGCCGCACCGCGGGGCTCACCGATCAACAGATCGATGCCCTGCTCGACAAGGGGGATCTGGACGCGGCCGGATTCAGCGGCGACGAACGCACCGTCATCGACACCGTCACCGCGTTATGCACCACCCGCCGGCTCGGCGACGAGTCTTTCGCAAAAGCCCAGACCCTGCTCGGCGACGAGGCGCTCACCGAACTGTTGATGATCGTCAGCTGCTACTACGGCCTGGCGCTGGTGCTCAACGCCGTCGACCTCGAGATCGACACCCCGAGCTTTTCCAGCCCCGAGCAGGGACTGGCCAAGTGACCCGGATCCCGTATCGCCGGCCCGAAGACATGACCGAACTCGCCCGCGAATTGACCGCGCGGCGGGGCAATCTCAACGTCTACCGCGCACTGGCCAACGCCGACAAGGTGTTCACCGGCTGGATGGTGGCCGGCGACGCCGCCCTGAGCAGCCCGGTGCTGCCGCGAAGGCTTCGCGAACTGATCGTCCTGCGCACCGCCTACCTCATGGACTGCGCCTACGAACTCGGCCAACACAGAGACGTCGCGCAAACGGTCGGAGTCGACGTCGCCACCATCAACGCCGTCACCTCCGAGTCCGATTGGCAGACAGGACAATTCGATCCCTCCGAGCTGGCGGTGCTGCAGTTGACGACGGAGCTGGTGACGACACGCCGCGTCGCGGCCCCGCTTTTCGAGCAGGTCCATACGGCGCTCGGTTCGGAAGCTACCATCGAAGCGCTGATGGTCATCGGCCGATATGCAGGCCTGGCGCTGATGCTCAACGCGCTCGACGTGGACCTCGATGAGACCGCCCGCCTTCCCGTTCCGCCAACGAGGTGAGGGAAACGGAAACTGAGATTGCCTAATCTTCCCTCGGACCAGGAACGCCTCCCGTAATGTCCATGCTGTGGTGGTGCGCAAGCAGCCGTCGACCCGCCTGTCAGCCGAGGACTGGCTCGAGGTGGGCTACACCGTGCTTGCCCATGAGGGAGTGCGCGCACTCAAGGTCGAACGCCTCTGCCAGCAAGCGGGCGTCACCCGCGGCAGCTTCTACTGGCACTTCGAGGACATCGAACGGTATCGGGCCGCACTGGTCGAGTCGTGGAACAAATTCCTGGAACGCGACCGTCAGGCACTGACCCAGCTCGAGGCACTGCCGCCCCGGGAACGCCTGTCGGCCCTGACGGAAACGCTGGTCAGTCCCAAGTACTGGGTGCTCGAGCGGGCGATGCGCGAATGGGCCCGCCTGGACACGGTGGCCGCCGAGAACATCCGCGCCGCCGACCGGCTGCTGCTTCGCACCGTGATAAAGGCCTACTGCGACTACGGTTTCAGCTACGAGGACGCCAAACTGCGCGCCGAATTGACCTTTGCCGCCGGGATCGGTTTGCTGCACCTCACCAGCTCGGCCGAACAGGCCCGATCGGTGGCGCAACGAGAACGATTCCTGGCCGTGATGCTGGGCGAGTCCGAAACGACCCAAGCTCAATCAGATCATGGCGATGGGTGAAATCTTCGCGCCAATCGCCAACGCCCCGGCCAACTCTCGACTCGTGTCGTAGTCGAACACCACATGCCCCGAGGCGATGTCCACATCGCGCTTGGCGCGCTGCATAGGGCTCGACAAGAAGTGGGCGCTGGCACCGGCGGCCTCCATGAGATCGGCGATGATCGCCCGGCTTTCGTGCACGGTGCGCGCGGCAGCCAGTCGCGCGTCGGCCCGCACCGCTCGGCTCACCCGTTCGCCGCCGGCAACGATCGACTCGATGTCGTCGGCGGTCTTGGCCACCAACGCCCGCAGTGAGCTCAGCCGTACCCTGGCCTCACCCAGCCTGATCTGCGCGGCGGGCTGATCTTTTTGCGCCACCCCGCTGTAGGCCAGTACCCGTTCGCTGAGCCGTTCGGTGAAGAGTTCGGTCACCCGTTCCGCCGTTCCGAGCACGGGCATCGCCGCCGTCAGCGCCAGCGCCGGAACCATCGGCCACCGGTACGTGGCAACCCCGTGCTCACGCGCGCCCGGTGCCGTCCCGCCGTAGATGTCGGCCACCGCGACCACTCGATGCTCCGGGACGAAGGCGTCGGTGATGACGAGATCGTGCGAACCGGTGCCGCGCATGCCGGCCGTGTGCCAGGTGTCGACGACCTGGACCTGGTCGGCGGGCACCACGACGAGTGCCGGATCGATGCGGTCCTGACGTTCGATGAGTGCGCCGACGATCATCCAATCGGCATCCAGTGCGCCCGTCGCCCACGACCACCTGCCGGTCACCCGCACGCCGCCGTCCGCCGGCACGCCGCGGCCGGTGGGGGCCAGGGGAGCCGGCGCCAGCACCGGCCCCGCCGCAAAGACTTCGTCCTGAAGGCGCGGATCGAACAACGACAGCATCCAGTTGTGCAGCGCGTAGAAACCCAGCGTCCAAGCGCTCGATGCGCAGCCGTGCGCCATGCGCCGAATCGGTTGCAGCAGTTCGGGAAAAGAGGCCTGCAGGCCGCCGAACCGGGCCGGCAGCAGCAACCGAAACACGTCGGTCTGCCTGAAATCGCTGATCGTCGCCGCGGGCAGGCGCCGCAATCGCTCGGCCTCCTCGGCGCGATCGGCCAGCCGCGCAACGAATTCGTCGGTAACGCCGTGCAGCGGGCGGCTTTCAACCACGGACATAATCACGACCGTAACATACTTTTTAGTATGGGCGAGATTCAGTTGCGCTCCGCGGCATTTCGCCCTACGCACAAAAGTCCGCTCGATGTCGCGATCTGTGGAAAACGCGGCGCAACGTCGGCAGCCGGGGTCATGGGGGCGGCAGCACACTGCTCGCGCGGGCAGCGACGTTCTGGCAGCTGAACGCCGGATGAATTCGTTCCACCCGATGAACCGAGTCACCCGGGAGACCGTCTGCATTGTGTCGCAGTGCTTTACCGGCGTTTGGAGGTTCGGTGATCGTCAACAACCCGCATCATGGCCAGGAAACCACCCTCGTTCGTCCCCTTGGAGCAGGGGAGCGGCTTTTCTACCGATACAGCGAGCGCAATCCCGCTCATTTCTGCATCACGGCGGAATTTGATGAAGTGCTCGCTGAGGACCAGTTGCGGGCCGCGTTGAATGCTGTCCAGCGACGGCATCCCCTGCTGTCTGTACACGTAGAGGATTGGCCCGGGATTCGTCTGGGCTTCTATCGCGCGGCGACCGTTCCGCCCATCGAGCTGGCCGTCCGCCAGGGCCCGGAGCTGGCCTGGCAGGCCGCCGCGGCAGAGGAACTCAGCCGACCGTTCGACCGTTCGCGTGCGCCACTGATGCGTGCATTGTTGCTGCAGAGCCCTTCCCGTAGCGCGCTGCTGCTCACCTTCGACCACACCTTTGCCGACGGAATCGGTTCCACCGTTGTGCTCAACGACGTGATGGCCGCGCTCAACGGTGAGGCCTTGGCGAATCTGCCTGTGCCACAAGCTCAAGAGAGCATCGTCTCGAACCTCCTGGAAGAAACTGAGGCGCCGGACCCCAGCGTGCTGTCCGACGACCCGCGGATGACCACGCCTAGCGTCATCCGTCCCTTCGATGGCGCCTTGACCAACGTGCGCACCATGGCCATGACCTACGCGGACACCGCGGCGTTGGTAGCGCGTTGCCGCGCCGAGAGGACCACGGTGCACGCCGCACTGGTGGTTGCGCAGTGCCGCGTGCGTGCCACGGACCGCGGCGAAGAGTTCATCCGCGTCCTCAGCCCGATCAACCTGCGCCCGATTCTCGGAATCGAGGGGGGCTGCGTCCTGTGCATCGCGCCGACCGCGACGGGGCACGCGCCGTGGGACGGGACACCGTTCTGGGGCCAGGCCCGCGCGATGACCGCACATCTCGACGTCGCCCGATCGGCGCCAGGAATCCGTACGGCCTCGCTTGCGCTCGAGCAGATCATCACTCCCGATGCCGAAACCGGCGACGCCGAGGAGCTTTTCAGCCGGATAAGCCCGTGGGAGATCATGGTCACCAACCTGGGCGTGCAAAACCTCGATGGCGCAAACCCTTTGCGTCCGACGGCGGTGTGGGGACCGGTGGTGCTCAGCCAGACCGATGGCGAATATCTGACCGGAGTCACCACCTACGAGGGCAGGCTGAGAATGGTGACCTGTGGCCATAGCGTGCCGGACACCTTCTTGAAGAGTGTGGGTGACGCCTTGATGGCCGCCGTCGAGGAATCCTGACGTCCGAGCCGGTTGCTACCATCGCGCGGTGAGTGATCGCCCGGGTGGGCTGCGATCCGTTGCACGTCGCGACGTCCTGAAGATCGCCGGTGTGATGCCGGCGATCTTCGCCGCCGGCGCGCTGCTGCCCATTCCGCGCGCAGCGGCCGGGGTGGCCGGGATGTCGGTCTTCCTCGACCCGGGACACAACGCCGTGAACGACGCGTCGATCAACCAGCAGGTGACCAACGGCCGTGGTGGCACCAAGCCGTGTCAGACGTCGGGCGCGGTTGCCGACGACGGCTATCCCGAGCACGCGTTCACCTGGTCGGTGGTGCGGCTGATCAACGATTCGCTGAACCAGATGGGCGTTCGCACGCAGCTGTCGCGGGACAGCGACGGCGGCGTCGGCCCGTGCATCGACCAGCGCGCGGCGGCGGCCAACGCCATGCGCCCGGACGCGATCGTGAGCATCCATGCCGACGGTGGGCCGCCATCGGGCAGCGGATTTCACGTCAACTATTCGAGCCCGCCGCTGGGCGACGTCCAAGCCGGGCCGGCCGTGCAACTGGCGCATGCGATGCGGGATGCCTTGGTTCAGTCCGGTTTACAGCCGGCTGACTACATCGGCTCGGACGGTCTGTACGGCCGCGACGACCTCGCCGGGCTGAACCTGGCCCAGTACCCCGCGGTCCTGGTCGAACTCGGCAACATGAAAAACGCGGGTGACATCGCGCGAATGGAAAATCCGGACGGTCGTGCGAAATATGCTGCCGCGGTCACCCAGGGGATAGTCGCCTTTCTGAACTCCAAGGCCGCCACTGGCTAACGTGGACGCGGCCGAGCTAATCGCCCGACGCTTGTTGAGCTCTGAGCAGCTAACTTTGCGCCGCCTGCAACCTGGCGTCCCGACTCGACAGTTAACGCCAGGACAGGCGGGGTGGCGAATGCTGGGCCGCAACCTAAATTGCGCTTATGTGTGGCGCAGCACTATATGTAGCAGTACCGAAAGGTCCTTCTGGCGGAAAAAGAGTGCGTCGTGCCTGCACCGACTATGTTGATTTGTTGCGGTGGGACGTCACGAGTTTCAGGGCATGTGGTGACGGTGAACGCCGCCGAACCGGCGCGTTGACGGGGAATGGGATGGCAATTGATGAGGGGATGGGTGACCAGCTCCGGCCCTGCATCGAGGGGCGCCGATGACATATAGCGGTGGTTATCAGGATCCGTTCGGTGGCGACCCTTTCGGGGGCCAGGCCGGTGGCCAGGGGCCGGCGTTCGGACAGAACCAGCCCGGTCATCCGCCCGCCGGATCCGGTGCCTTCCCGTCGGCGCCGAAACCCGAGACCAACACGCTGGCCACGCTGTCGGCCATCTTCGCGTTCGTCTTCGCGCCGGCCGGTGCCGCGCTGGGGCACGTGGCGTTGTCCCAGATCCGCCAGCGCCACCAGCGCGGCCGCGACCGCGCCATCTTCGGTCTGACGGCCTCGTACCTGATCATCGTGCTGGCGGTCGGCGCGCTGGCGGTGTGGTTGGTGACCAGTGGATCCGGTTCGAACACGGCGTCCAAGACCGCGGCCCCCAGCCCCTACGTGCCGCCGACCCCGCCGCGCACAACCGTGATCACGCCCCCGCCCGCGCAGCGCCCGAGCGTCGCTGTCAGCGACCTTCGGGTGGGTGACTGCATCGAGGTCCAGCAGAACAAACCGGACCCGTCGGAGAAGGCGGACTTCATCACCATCTACCCCGTCACATGCGAGGTGCGCGAGGGTGTGCTGCAAGTGACCCAGCTGCTCTCGAACGACTCCTGCAAAACCCCCACGACGCTGTGGAACCACAACAAGACCGTGTACGCCTGCATCGTCGACTTCAAGGGTTGACATGGGGCCGCACAGAGAGGTCTCTTGTCGCACAACACCGCGGTTCGCCGCTATGGCCGATGGGGTGAACTGATGTATCCCAGCGAAGATCCTTTTGCGCCGCAGTCCGGCGACCCTTTCGGCGGACCGCCGCCCACCGTGTCATACGGCGGCGCGCCGACGACTCCGGTCGGCTACCCGGGTGCGCCATTCGGCGCACAGCCGCCGCGCGCGGACTACAACACGCTCGCAGTGCTCTCGCCGGTCTTCGGCGTGATCGTTCCGCCCGCCGGCATCGTGATGGGCCATCTCGCGTTGCCGCAAATCAATCGCAGCGGTGAACGGGGGCGCCCGGCCGCGATCGCCGGCCTGGTGATCGGCTACCTGATGTGTGTCCTGCTGATCCTGGGCGGCGTGTATTGGGGCACCCGCCCAAGCAGTTCGACGCCGGCGACCGCGTCCAGCTCCGCTCTGCCCAGGCCGATGCCGCCGCGGGTCATCACGTCGGTCGCACCGCCGACCACGGTGCCGCGGGGCCCGAAGCTCGACCTGGCCACCGTGCCGATCGGCACCTGCGTGGAGCTTCAGCTGCGCAACAGTACGGGCAATGACGCGCTGGACTTGTTCGGTGTCGACTGCGAGCACCGAGACGGTGTGTACACCGTTGCCGCGCGGGTGCGCTCGAGCAACCAATGCAACTCGGTCTACGTGACCGCACCACCCGACCGGTCCTTTGCCCTATGCCTGAATCCCTATTGAGATCGGCGACAATGAACGCGCCAAACCCCTTCGACTTCAGCGACTTCGGCCCGGGCAAGCAGGCCCCGTCCGGCGGCGGTCAGCCGCCGGTGCAAGGGCAGGGCGGGGCGCCTTCGGGCGGATTCGATCCGTGGGCCAACCAACGACCCGCCCCGGCGCGCCCGGGAACCCCCGATGCGTTTGCAGGCCCCGGCGCGCCGGCGTTCGACCCGACTAGCGGTCGCGACGCGTTCGGGCGACTCACCGCGAGCCCCGCGGGCATCGGCGCGCTGACGACGGCCGGCCCGCCGCTGGTGTGGTTCGTGGTGGCCCTGGCGCTGGCGATCGCCGGTGTGGCCCTGGGCGGGACGAGCGCGTTGGGCGGCCCGATGATTGGGGCCGCGGCCGCGGGGTGGGTGTTGGCCGGGCCCCTGGCGATCGGCGCCCTGGCGGTCTTCAGCCGGGTCGACACCAGGCGCCGCACCGAGGCCATCTATTCGGCGCCCACCTGGACGTCGACGCTGTACTGGGTGGTGCTGGTCGTCTGCCTGGTCGGGATAGCCGTGGGGGCCTGGCAGATCGCGCTGTGGGCGGGGACGTTGTAGTGACGGACTCTTCTCGAATATCTCGCGGCCGCAACGGCATTGCCATGCTGGTGCGTGTTGCCGCGGCCGCGGCCCTGGTCGTCGTGCTGAACGTCGTCGGCTGGGCGCCGGTGGCGTCGGCGACCGGCTCGCCGGGGGCGAGCCGGTTCGGGGCGTGCCTGGCCTCGCAGAAGACCGGTGATCTGCTGTTGTTGTTCGACGAGTCCAGCAGCCTGCAGCAGACCGACCCGCAGGCCGCGCGGGTGCAAGCCGCCCGTTACCTGGTGCAGACGCTGGGCAAGTACGCCGACCGGGTGAACGCGAAACTCGACGTCGCGGTCGCCGGTTTCTCCGACACCTATGTCCCCGAACATGATTGGACCCAGCTCACCGGCTCGAGCGCCGACAGCGTCGGCGCGTCGCTGGATCCCATCGCCAAGAAGAACACCGGCATCGACACCGACTACTGGCTGGCCCTCGACGGTGCCCGGCAGGCGCTGACCACGCACGCCGGCGCGGCCAACAAGGGCCAGCGGTGCCAGGCCATCGCCTGGTTCTCCGACGGCATGATCGATTTCACCGCCCGGCCGGTCGCCAAGCCCTACGCCGACGGGGTCAAGCTGGACTCGCCGAACGGAATCCCCGACACCACCCAGAAGGCCGTGCAATCCATCTGCCACCCGAGCGGTCTGGCCGACCAGCTCCGGTCGAGCAACATCATCATGCTGGGAATCGGGCTGGGCGCCAAGCAGACTCCCGGTGACTTCAACGTGATGTCGGCGATCAGCACCGGCAAGGGATTGCAGGGTATGGCGTGCGGCGCCATCACCGATCCGGTGCCGGGCGACTTCTTTCCCGTCGCCAACATCGACGACATGCTGTTCGCGTTCGACGCCCTCAACCCGGATCCCGGCGTCACCGACCAGGGCGGGGTCTGCCAGATCAAGGTGTGCCCGGAGGCGCGGCACAACTTCGTGCTGGACCGGTCCATCAAGGAGGTCAACATCCTGGGCTCCGGCGGCGTGCCCGGCGTCGAGCCCTACCTCGTCTCCCCGACCGGGCAGATCCTGCCACTGCCCAAGAAGGACGGCGCCCAAAACGTCAACGTGGACGGCGTATCGGTGAACTATCAATGGCAATCCGAGTCCGCGCAGACGATCTCACTGCAGAACGGCAACGCCCCGCACTGGAGCGGCCAATGGGCGATCGTCTATGTCGACACCACCGGCCAGCACGCCGACGCGGTGTCCAAGGTCAGCATTCACATCACCACCGACATCTTCCCCGCCCTGACCGGCGGCGACAAAGTCGCCTGGCACAGCGGACAGACCCTCAAGGGCCTGATCTTCGGTTTGGTCGACGGACAAGGCAAGCCGATGGCCCCGAGCGACTTGGCGGGCACGGCCACCATGTCGGCCTCCTTGGCACCCGACGGCGCCGCACCCATTCCACTGCTGACGGCGGCCGGCAAGGATGACATCGCCAAACCCGTCGACGCCGACCTGACCAAAGCCACCCCCGGCCACGCGACGCTGCGGATGTCGCTGGTGATCACCACCGCGTCCACCACCGATCTGAACGGCGGGCCCATTGCCGGCACCCAGTTGTCGCCGCAGGAAGTCGATGTGCCGGTGCAGATTCTGCCCAAGGTCGGTCTGCCCACCCCGGGAGAGCGCATCGACTTCGGCACCGTCGAGGGAGCCAAGGGGGCGACCGCGACGCTGAACATCACCGGACCGGGCTGCGCCTGGATCAGCGACACCGATACCGCGACGGTGGCGGGCGCACCCGACGGCATCGGCACACCGCATGTGGGTTCACCGACGAATTCGGGCCAGCACTGTCTGAAGGTGCCGGCCGGGGAAACCGCGCAGCTGTCGGTCACCCTGCGCACCGACCACAACGGTCACGGTGGTCTGAACGGCACTGTGCCCGTGCATGTTTCGACGCTCGACAACCCCGACGACGCCCAGACCGTGCCGGTGGCCTTCACGGCGTCGATGATCAACCCGCTCAACACCACCAACTTCATTCTGGTGCTCATCGCCGCGCTGCTGCTGGGTCCCGGAATCCCGTTGGCGTTGCTGTACGCCTCGAAGTGGTGGGTGAGCAAGATCCCGGACAATCCGCTACTGGCCGAGCGAATTCCGGTGCAGGTCGAGCACGACGCGGTGCTACGCGGCGGTGAACCGTTCGCGATGGCCGACACCGATCTGGTGCAGCCGGTGACCGGGCTGCCGCCTGGTGGCACCCGCCAACTCTGCGTGGCCGGGATCAATCTCTCGGTCGTGATGGGGCGCAGCCCATTCGGTTCCGGCCAGGTGGTCGTCAACGCCGAGGGCCTGATCAGCGTCGGGTCGAAGTTACCCGGATCGGACAAAACCGGCCTGCGCGCGGTGCTGCCGTTGGCGGTGCACAACACCTGGGTGCTGCTGCACAACCCGTACGGGCCCGAGAACGCCGCCGAGGTATTGCTGTTGGTGGCCGGAACCACCGACACCACCGCGCGGGAACGGCTCTACGAAGACATCGCCCAACGGCTGCCCGACCTGCTCACCGGGTTGCGCCTGCGCGCCGTGCAGGCGGGCATGACGGCACCGTTCGCGGCGCCGGGTGAGACGGCTTCCCCGTTCGGTGACACGCCCGCGAGCGTCGTGGCCGGCCCGGTCGGAAACGATCCGTTCGGCGGTGGCGATTCGCCGTTCGGGGGTGCGTCCGCCGCGTCAGCGCCGCCCGCTGCCGCTCCGAAGCCCGCGCCGCCACCCGTACCACCGCCACCCGCCGCGACGGGACCGGTGCCGCCGGGCTTCAATGAGGCGGAGACGCAAGAGCGGCCGATACCCGAACCGATACCCCGCCAAGACGACACGATGGCCGCGGGCTACCGGTACGACGACGAGCGCGATCAGCATGATGAGCGCGAGGAGGGCGAACCGCCCGGGCTCCCGCCGACCGAGGCGACACAACCCTCCTATCGATTTGACCCAAATCCATTCGACCCGTTCGGAGAGGGCACCTGATGCGACGATTCCTGGTAGTGGGCTGCGGCGGTTCCGGCGGCGCCACGCTGTCCCTGATGATGGACCAGCTGCGCTCCGAACTGCACACCGCTGGGATCGAAAAGCTGCTAGCCGGTTGGCAATTCGTCCACATCGACGTCCCAAGCGCTGCCGAGTCGGGTCCGGAGGGCCTGGCGAACGTGCCCGCCCAGGGCGGTAGCTACGTCGGGTGCGGACCGCAGGGCAGCAGCTACGCCGTCCTCGATGGTGCGCTGTCGCAACGACTGGCGGCCGAATCGGCGTTGGACACCATCGCCACCTGGGCGCCGCGCAGCCCGCAGGAGGTGTCGATTCCGATCTCGGCCGGCGCGGGGCAGTACCGGGCGATCGGGCGGATGATCACCCTGAGCAAGGCCGCCGAAATTCACGCTCGGCTGCAGGCCGCGTGGGACACGCTGTTTCGCGTCGAGACCGTGTCGGAGATGTCGACGGTCGACGTGCCGGGCATGGGCCGCTTCGACCCCAACGAACCACCCCTGGTGTTGGTGGTGTCGTCGATGGCCGGCGGTGCGGGCGCGTCGATGGCCCTGGACGTATGCCGCCTGCTCACCTTGGTCACCGGTCTGGATCCCCGGTTGATGGGCGTATTCATGGTGACCCCCGACATCTTCGATTCGCTGCCGCAGAGCGCCATCATCGGCGTGCGGGCCAACGCGTTGGCGATGCTCGGCGAAATCGTGGCCAGCCAATCCGGTGCGGCCCGCGAACACGACGTACGAATCCTGCGCGCCTTGGGCCACCATCACGGTGAGGGAGAACCGATTCCGTTCGCGCGGGTGTTCCCGGTGGGCCGCTACATCGGCGCCGACCGCACGCTGTTCGGCGACGGCTCGCAGTACGCGGTGTACCGGGGACTGGCGCGTGGTTTGGCCGGGCTGATGATGAGCGGCCGGGCCAGTGACCAGTTCGTCGCCTACGACCTGGGCAACACCGCGTCGCCGGTGGGCGATCGTGACCTGCTGGGTTGGGGCATTTCGTCGTGGGATGTGTTGCCCTGGGGCACCTATGGCTTCTCCAGCCTGAGCATGGGCCGTGACCGCTACGCCGAATACGCCGCCCAGCGGCTGGCCCGCAGCTGCGTGGACAAGTTGCTCGACGGGCACATGCAGAAGGGCAATCCCGCATCGAGCACCGAACAGCTGGACTCGCTGTTGTCCAGCCAATGGGGTTCGCTCTGCGGCGAACTCGGGTTGCCGGCCAGCGCCGGCGACGAGCAGACTCGGGTGACTCAACTCGGGCGCTGGATCGGCACCGAAGCCTTCACGTCCGACACCGTCGCCTCCACGGTCAACGGCCTCATCGACCGGCAGCTGCGCAACCACCTGCCGAACCCGGAAGGCGTTGCCGCCGAACAGTGGGTGCCGACCATGCGGCAGGCCGTGCACAACAGGCGCGCCGAGTTGACCAGGGCGTGCGCTGATGCGGCCTACGCCATGGCTTTTCAGTGGCACCAAGATTTCGCCAAGCGGCTCGAAAAGGCGGTCGGCGCGGCCATCGCCTCGCTGGGATTGCCGTTTGCGCGGGAAGTCGTCGACCAGCTGCGCCGGCACATCGACGACCAACTGACCGCGGGGGTTGCGCAGCTGGGCAACATGGGCCCGCCCGACATCGTGGCGATCTCGCCGCAGGTGGACGCCGGGCTGAAATCCCTGCACGGGGTGATGACCAACACCGATCAGGTGGTGGCGGCGGTGGTGGACGGGTTCCGCGCGACGGTGCGCCGTCAGCTGTTCGCCGACGCGGCCTCCCGCATCGCCGACGTGATGCGGGTGCTGGGCGTGGAAATGCTGGTGCCGCTGCGTGATCGCCTCAGCGAGGCGATGATCCAACTGGAGATCGCGCGCTCGGAGCCGCCGACCGACGTCGGGCTGGCGCGGCTGTCCACCGATCAGTACGCGGCTTGGCCGGCGGACGCCGACGAGCTGGTTCCCAGCCGGTTCGCCGAGGCGAACAACGAAGTGCTGCTGATCAATTCGACCGCCTTCAAGGGACGCTACGAGGCCGATCTGCCGAAGGCGGTGGCGGGCGCCAACGCGATGATTCCGTTGCAGTCGGCCATCGAGGAGGCGACCACGCGGGTGATCCTGGGGGAGTGGCAGACCACCGGCGGCGTGGCCGCACCCGGCGGGCTGATCGAACGCACCGCCACGTGGGTCACCCGGGCGCTGGGCACCGACCCGGAGACCGGTCGCGCGCGGGTCCCCTCGATCGCGCAGTTCGACATCCACACCCGCCCCGTGGAATTGTTGCGCCGCGCCCGGTTTTACGTCGAGCGGCCCGGAGAGTCGTTCGCGGAATTCTGCAAGGTGTCGCTGCGCGATTACGTGCAGGGTGCGGGAGCGTCGGAGTCGGAGCTGGTGGCGCGCCGGCGCGACATCGCCACCAAGTTCGCCGAGGCGCTGTCGCTGGCGCGACCGCTGGCCAGCGTCAACGACCAGGCGCTGCAGCGCGTCCACCCCGGTCAGCATACCGAGTACCGCTACAAGTTCTCCGAGATTCCGTTCGCCGGTCAACCGGTTGACCGGGAGCTGTTCGAAGTCATCCGCAACAATCCGCGCATTGACCAGGCGACGAAGGACAACTACGGGCGGTCGCTGTCCGACGAGGACAGCGTGACGCGCATCGACATCTTCGGCTCGTATCCCAACTATTCGCCGCTGGCGTTCGACTCGGTGCTCAAGCCCGCCGCCCAGCAGTGGGCGCAGACCGCGGGGCCCGGCCGGGGCGGCTTCTGGAGGTTCCGTCGCTCGCGGCCGTTGCCGGCGTCGCTGCCGATGACCGATGAGCAGCGATTCACCATGACCGGCGGCTGGTTCGTCGGTCAGCTACTGGGCCGCATCCAGATCCCGGCGTCACCGTTCACCGAGCCGGTGCGGATCTACGACGCCGACAGCGGTCAGTGGCTGAACTTCCCGAACCCGCTGTTGACGCCGCCGTCGGCGTTCAAGGCGTCCTACGACTGGTTGCCGGCGGTACTGGAATCGATCCTGCTGGCGATCGCGCAATCGCACGAGCCGCCGGTGATGCGATCGCTACGGCCCTACAGCGTGCTGCGTGAACTCTACGACGCGCACTCACAAGACCCCGCCAGCGGCATCGTCGCGCTGTCCGCGCAGGGACTGTTGCGTGAGTTCCTGCACGGGGGTTCGACCACGCCCGGTCTGCAATCTCGGGTACCGGGGATCGCCGAGGCCCAGACCGCCTACGCGCGCGCCGCGGCAGCGGTCGAGTGGTTGACCACCATTCGTGATGTTGCGGCGCAGTATCTTCCGGCGGACATGCCCGGGGCCGCCCCGGGTGGGACGTTCACCACGGTGCCGACCCGCACCACGGCGTCGAACACGCCCATGTTCCGCGACCTGGCGCCCGACGTGTACGCGGCCACCGGTGCACTGATCAACCTGATCCAGCACGAGGCCGAGGCGCTGGCGGCCGGCGCGGCGGCGAGCGGCCCGGTGCTCGATGGCGGTGCGCCCGTGGTGATTCCCGAAGGTGGGACGTTCTGATCATGGGTCTTTCCGGCGACGCTGCGCTCACCGTGATCGTGGCACCTCACCTGCATACCGACGAGCTCCTCGGTGTCCTGTGCGATTATTCGGCCGCGGGACTGCTGGGCGTCTTCGTCTGGGTGGATGCCGGCGATGCCCGTGGACCCGCCACGACGGCGACGATGGTGCGCGACGGCAGGTCGGAAAGTGTCGTGCTGCAACAGGTTTTGACTGCCAAGCGTTACGACCGGGTCCGGGTGGCGGTATTGGTTCCGCTTGATGCTGCGGCCGAACAGCGGGCGCCCCTGGCCGCCGAGCAGTTCGTCGAACAGGTGGTGCGCAGCACCGCCAGGGGCGCGGGGATGACCCTGCTCCGGATGCTGCTCACCGGCGGGCGGTCCGGAACCAGTCAGCTCGACTCGGCTGTCGTCGTGGAAGGCTGGCACAACCTGCTTATCGCGCCGGAGGATTCGCCTGCACCCGGGTTGGGCGCGGTGCCGTGGGGACACCTCGCCGAACCGCTGGACCTGGCCCAGCGTGCCGCGCCGGTGGTCGCCGCGGTGGCCGGTTTGTGGGCCGATGTGCAGCAGACCCCCTTCGACACCCTGGAAATCCTGCCGGGCCAGACGCTGCGCGCGGTGCGCGCGTTCTACCGCAGCCTGGACACCGCCGAGGTGGAACGACGGCTGCGGGCGCGACTGTTCGATCCCGCCGGACGGCTGCCGTTGCCGCACGGCGGCCAGGTGCCGGTGCTCTACGTCGAGGACGTTTCGGCGGTCGCCCAGTCGATGGCCCGGGCGCTGTGGACCAAACATCGCGACGTGCTACGCAGCCCGCGCATGGGTGCCGACGGTGTTGCCACGCAGGCTATTTCGATTTGGGCCGCGCTGAAGATGTTCCTCCGCTTCATGGGCGGGGCCCTGCGCAACGCGCCGTCGGCATGGCTGTCGGCGGTCAAGGGATCGGTATCGGCGGTGTTGGCCTCAACCGTGCAAGGCACCGTGTTCGGCGGCCGCGAATCGGCGTTCTCGGTGGTCACCGGCAGTCAGCTCGCCGACTGGCAGGATCTTGGCCGCAGCGCTGAAACGCTCAACGCGGCCATCGGCGGATCGGCGGCCAACGGGCAGCTGGCCCAACAAGATCTCAGCTCGCTGTGGACCGACTTCGTCAACGGCGCACTCACCCTCGCCGACGGCGGACGCCGCTCGAAGGGGCTCGACCCGATCCAAGTGGGCGCGGGTGTCGGTGTTGTGGCCAGTGCCGCCGACGTCGTACCCAGTCAAGCGGACCGGTTCACGGCCATCCCGACGTCGCTGGCCGCGGTGATCGGCGTCAGCGACCTCGAGCCGGCCGACGTGCTCGGCGCCGCCGACCTGCGCCAGCGGCTGCAACGCGCCTATTCCGATCCCGCCGCCGGCGTGGAGGCACGCGGAGCGTCGACCGAGCTGGAGCGCTGGCAGCAGCACGTATCGAAAAGCTATGCGTGGCAAGCGGGATCGATCCTGGCCGACTTCTTGGGACGGGCCCGTACCGAGGTAGCGCAAATCGCCGAACAGATTCAACGGGCGGCCAGCGAGATCTCGATCGACGAGCGGGTGCGCGCCCGCCAACAAGCCATCAGCACCATCCTGGCCACACTGACCTGGGCGACGCTGGGAGTCCTCGTCGTACTGGTCGGCCTTGCGGTCGCCGGCTTCACCGGCTGGAAATACACGTTGATCACCGGCGGCATACTGCTCGGGCTCTACATTCTGGTGTCACTGACCCTGTTCCTGTTCGCCCAGCGTGACATGTTCACCTTGATGAATCTGCGCAAATCTCAACAGAATCAACTCGAGATGATGCAGGCGAATCTGCAGACCGCACTGCAGGATGTCAGCCGCCTGTCCACCGCGTACGGCCAATATCTGTCCTGGTGTCGGGTGCTGGGTCCGGTGCTGCGCGCGCCCTTTGGACCCGCCCCTGCGGGGCGATCGGCGGCGCCATTGATTTCCGACGGGCTACCGCGCTGCGCCCAGGTCGGGGTCGCTGATCCCGGTGCGGAGCGGGCCGACGACGCGGCGCATGCCATTCAGCGCCGCCTCTACGCGCTCGGCTGGCTGACCAAACCGTGGCAGGAGATGGTCGCCCATGCCGCGGGCCGGCTCCGAGAGGAGCCCGAAATGCTCTATCGCATGCCGGGTTTCCAAACCGGCTCGGGTTTGGATCAGTGGTCGGCGGCGGTGGCATCCGGGCAAGTGCACTCCACCGGCGCCGAGGCGCTGTGGCAGCGCGTCGAGCAGATGTTCGCCGAGGACGACCGCGTGGGCACCGCGCTGACGGGTGCGGTATTGGCGCCGGCGATGGGGCAGCACATCGCCTCCGAGCAGTTCGCCGCCGGCGTCGTCGACCATCGGCCGGGACAAGCCGCTCCATTCGACGGATCGGTGTTCACCGACGCGGCGACGACCGCGGGCCGCTGCGCGGTAGCCATCGATACGGCCACGCTCGCCCGGCCCGGTCTGGGTTTTCGGGCCGCGGTGGTGCAGGCCAGTGATGGGCTGGCGCCCTACGACTTCACGCTGTTCGAGGTGCCGCTGGCGGCGGCGTCGGGAGTGGAAATGGAGAAGACCGCGGTGATCACCCACACCGAGCACCGCGACGCGCCGCCCGGCGGGGATTTGGTGTTCTAGCCATGCCTGATCCCCAACACGCCGGCGACGCCGACGACCCCCGCCTGAACGCCCTGATCGCATGGCGCCAGCGCCTGATCGACTCCGGGGCGGTGTCCAAGGCGGGCTTCAAAGAAACCCACCTGCGACTGATCCTGCGATCCGGGCGCACTGACGTGGCACAGATTCGGGCGATGCTGCCCGGTTCGGTCGCCGAGTACGCCGAAGAGTTGGCGGCCGTTCTCGCCGAGGTGGAATCGGAATCGCCGGGCCGGCATCACCGCGCGGCGGGCTTGTCGGCGGTGGACCCCGACGGTGAGCCGACCGGTGCCGCGCCGTTGGCGGATGGCACGGGCAGCGACCAACCACCCCTGAGCGCAAGTGATTTCGCGGCATACACTTTCGGCGAACAGACCGGCCCCCTGGCCGCCGTCACCGTCAGAGGGTCGCGCGACGACGACGGCGACTCCGGTGGCTGCGAGCTGGCCTGGACCCCGTACCTGCCGGGCGGCGACGCTGTGGTGATTTACCGGCTGGTCGCTCAAGAGGACAACGCACCGTACTCCCCGGATCGGGCCCGATTGGTGGCGGCCACCACCGCAACCACCGCGGCCGACGAGGTGCCCTCGACCGCCGCGGTGCGCTACTACCAGGTATGGGCAAACGTCGGTCCAACTCGCGCGGAAGCTCTTGCGGCGCAACCCGTCAAGCATGCCGAAGGCGTGGCAATCAGCCCGGTGCGCGATTGCGTTATTCGGCAAGACAACGGCAAGGTCATCGGCAGCTGGACCGTGCCCCCGGCGGTCAGCACCGTGTTCGTGTCCCGCATGCCGGCCGAGGAGGCCGGCCGTGAGGGGCCCCAGCACCGGATCTTGCTGGACCGCGACAACCGCGCCGGATTCGTCGACTCCGACCCGGCGCCGGGGCGGCACTACGTGTATCGGATTCGGGCCGCGGTCCCGGTCAACGGTGTGCTGCGCCTGGCGGCACCAGTCGACGCCGAAGTCGAAATCGCCGCCGTCCTAACGCCGGTCACCGACCTGATGGTGACGTCGGCACCCGGCTCCGTGCAGGGCTTCGAGCTCACCTGGAAGGCTCCACCCGCGGGTAACGTCGTCATCTATCGAAGCCAGACCGGCCCGGCCGCCGGAGCCGAGGCCAACGACTTGCCCGAGGCGGCGCTCGAGCAGGTCGGGCTGACCCCGGATTTGCGCTTGACGCAACCGATTACCGAGCAGCCGGGCCCCGACGGACGGCCGCGGTCGGCGATGTCGGGGGTGTCCTGGCCGACGGACTGGAGCCGCGCCTACTTCACCCCGGTCACGGTGCTGGCCGGTCGTGCGTTGCTGGGCAAGACCTTCTGCTCGGTGCGCACCGGCGTCATCCGGGATGTCGAACTGGCCGAATACTGCAACAAGCAAGTCCTGACGTTCGACTGGCCGCAAGGCGCCGCCGTCGTCGTCGTGTATCTGGCGCCCAAGGGCTACGACCCGCGCAATGGGTTGACCGGCACGTCCTACGAAATCACCGTCGAGCAGTACGAGAAATACGGCGGTCTGCAACTGCCCAACGGCAAACTGCCGGTAAGTGGGTGTTCCCTGCATCTGGCGCCGGTGGCCTTCTCCGCCGGCCGACGGGCCATCGGGGCGGTGCGCAGCATCGAGTACGCGGGCCTGTTGCGGCTGCAGTACGCGGTGCAGTTGAGCCGCGACCCGCAGGGCCAGCCGTCGCACGCCACCATCTACATGCGCTCCGAATACGAGGTGCCGGGATCGCCGGCGTTCGTGTTGGTCAACCATCCGGACCGAATTCCGTTGTCGCCCACCGATGGTGAAGCGCTCGACGCCGCACCGCTGGACGCCCAAGGCGTGTTGGCGGCCACACCGTCCAAGGAACTGCGGTGGTCGGCCTTGACAACGGCCGGTACCGCCGAGCCCTGGGCCGTCGACCTGCGGGGCAGGCGCGGATGGATCAGGTTGTTCGTCAACACACCGTCGGCGGCGCGGCTGCGCACCATCGCGCTTCTGGACCCACCGGTGCACAGCCTCCGTCTGAGCGTGGGCGCGCCATGACCCCGCGCTACGGTCAACTCACGTACACCAGTTTCGACCAGCCCGGAGGCGCGGGGGGCTGGCAGGTCAAGCAGACCAGCGGGGAGCTGTCGCCCGAGGAAACGCAACGGCTGGCGTCGGGCGTGCGCACCGGGTTTCGGCCGGTTGCACCGCTGCCCGATTACCCGACCCCGGAACAGTTGGACGCCGCGCCACGGCGCCTCGAGTACCGCCGGTGGGCCAGTGACGCGGCGGGTTACTGGCACACCGTCGCCGCCGGCGCCGACAGCACCGGGCGTCCGGGCAACGTGTTCGCCCACGTGATGCTGGACCGGGCACCGGATTCCGCGCCGCGGCTGCGCCCCATCCAGCGGTGGGGTTCGCCGGCGTGGTTGCGTCCGTTCGGCGCCGCGGCGGTCGCGCGCGCCGCCCTGCCCGCCGATCCGCCGGGCGTAGCGCAGGTCGTCACCCGAGAAAGCGTGATCGCGTTCGCGCTGGACACCAGCACCTGGCGGGTGGGCACCTTGCTCGGATTGCTGGACGCGGTGGCGGCTGCGCTCGATGGCGGCGCACCCGTCGTCCTGGGTGCCGTCTCCGTCGACTCGGCCGCGCAGTGGATCGGCCTGGTGAGTTTCCTCATGTCACCAGGAACCGCGGCCACCCTGAACTTCAGCACCTTCGACCGCGCCGACCAGCTCGGCCCGGCGCAGCACGCCATCCAACACCTGGCCGCGGTGCCCGTCGGTGACTTGGACACGCTCCCAGCCGGTTTCGTCGTCATCGACGAGACCGCCACGCTGTCGCTGGGAGAGTTGGGTGGCGAACCGCATCGGACCGCGGCCGGCCAGGCGATCGAGGTCACCGCCTGGTCGGTGATGGCACAAGAAGTGCTGCTCGATGCGCAGTCGGCCGTCGCGGTGCTCGACGAACTCGATCACCGCGCCGCGCAAACCCCCGACCGCGACCTGCACCCGGCCTGGCCGCTGGCGGTCGCCATCGCGGCCGGCGAGGACTTCGCCGCCGCCCATCCCGAAGCGAACGCGATCATCGCCGCGCACTCGCCGGCCGGCATCGCCGCGGGATCACCCACCGAACGCCTTGTCGACGAGGCGCTTTCGACTCTCGTCGGCCATACCACGTCCGACGCCTGGCAGGCGGCCGAACAGAACCTGCCGGGCTTCGCCGGCGAACACGCCGCGCTGACCTACCTGTGCCGGGCAATCGGTGACGACACCTGGCTGGACCAACTTGGCCCGATTCCCTTGGGCCGCAACACGTATCATGGCCGACCGGTTCCCGAACCACTGGCGGTCGCGCTCGATCCGGCGCTGCAGCGGGCCAGCGCCACCGGCGACCCGCAACGGCTGCTCAAGCTCGTTGATCTGCTACTGCGCGCGGGCATCGACGACGACCGCCTGACTCAGGTCCTCACCGAGCGGGTCGCGGCCCAGCTGGCCGATCCGCACACCGGGCCCACGCTGGCGCGACGGTTGACGCACCGCCTTGGCCCCGAAACCCGGATCGCCGCGGCCGCGGCCACCCTGCGTCTGAGTTGCGAAGGCACCACGGCGATTAGCGATGCCGTGCTGGACTGGTTCGCCGACGGATCCACCATGCCCCCGCCGGACGACTTGCTGAACGCGCAACCGTGGGATGCGACGTGGACCCGCGCGGCGGTGTGTGGCATGCACGCCGAACGCAACCCGAGGGAAGCGGATAGCTTCGCCGAGCTGTGGTGGCTCGCGGTCAACGGATCGCCGCGCCGCGACGAGTTGGCGGCACGCCGCGTCTGGGATCCCGCGCAGCTCGCGGCGGCCGGCGGCGCCGTCTTAAGCACCGCGGCGCTGTTGCCGACCCTGCTGGGTGCACCCGATAGTGAATCGTTGGCTCGACTTGCCGACGAGATCACCGCCGCCAACAATGATGACCTCGCGGTGGCATGCGCGGCCCTGCGGCTGGTCAGCCCGGCGTCATGGTTGCAGCGCGGCTACATCAACACCCATCAGAAGGGCTACGCCCGGCTATGGGACGCGGCATTGGGCGAAACCGGTCCTGGGCAAGTGCACCTCGACTGCGCGGTGCGCGTGACGGTGCTCGCGGCCCTGGGCGTGATCGCCGGACAGCCGCGGCCCGTGCTTGCGGGACGACTGGCCGCCGACCCGGCGGTGGCCGGCGCCGCCGCCGAGCAGCTGGCAGCCCTGGTCGACGCCGATATCATCACGGCCGCAGAGGTTTTGGCGGCCAGCCTGTTACGCACCGACGCCGGCGAGCCGGGCGATGCCGTCGACGGTGTGCTGGCCGCGGCCGCCACCGCGCTCACCGCGAGCCGGCAGTTCAGTGACGATGACCAGGAGGGGGTGCTCGCGACGATGATGCGGATGTCCGGCAGCAACGAGGGAGCGCCGCCACGGCGATACCGGAAGCTGGTGAACGCCATGCTGGCTCGCCGCGCCGACGGGCGCGCGCCGCTGACGGCCCCGCCGCCTCAGATGTGGAGGAACCCCTGATGCCGATCTATGCCCTGACCGCCCGCAATCAGCGCGCCCACATACCCGTTGGACCGCTGTCGATTTCCATCGCCGGTTCGGTACACGACGCCGCGCTCGACATACAGGGCGCACCGGGCCAGCCGGTGGTGCGCTCCACCCCTCAGCACGTCGTGTTGCCCTCGCTGACCGGTCCCGTCACCATCGCCGTCCGGCCCGCATTCACAACACAATTCGGCGCCGGCACCGTCGTGCATCTGGCGATCGCGCACGATGTGCCCGACGAGGCCGACCCCGTCCAGGTGCTGTTCGATCCGGTGGACGTCAGCGGCGACGCCGCGGTGGTGTTCGCCGAGCTGCGGCCGGCCGGCCACCACATCGAAGTTTCCGTGACCGCCGCCGCCGACACGGCGCTGAGCCCGCTGGCGGCCGCGGCCCGCACCTCGGCCCGACGCCTCATCGGCCGGGACCGCAAGCAGGCGCACGCCGAACTTGTTGTGGCGCTGAACAGTTCGGCGTCGATGCGGCCCTGGTTCGCCGATGGCAGCGCGGCGGCCGCCACCGACGTCGCTGTCGGGGTAGCCGACGCCCTCGGCATTCGTGAGGTGGCCGCGGTTCTCGTCGGCGCCGACGTCACCAAGGTCTCGCCGGAAAGCCATGCCTCCGGGCCGGGGGTGGGGCTTGCCGATGCGGTACGCAAGGTGCAGCCGCGATGGTCGGCGGGCGCGCGCTGGTCGCGGCTGCGGACCGACATCGCGACCGTGGCCTGTTCGGACTTCCCGGCCAGCGGCGTGCATCGCGGATTCGCGTTGATCACCCTGTCCGATGATCGCCGCATTGCCGGGCCACGGCTGCCGGCACCGCGGTCGGGGCAAGATGCCGCCGCGGAACTGCTGGCGCATCCGCAGGTGCTCGACGAGATCACCGCCGGGCTTGTTCGGGCCCTGACATGAGCGCTCCGACTGCCCAGGCGATATTGACCAAATGCCCTCGCTGCTTTGCGCTTTTGGATCCCGACCATCACTTGTGGACGCTGGCGCCCACCAGCGGTGCGCCCCGCTATCACGACGAGGTTGGCTCGGCGTTCCTGGGTGCCAAAGCGGATATCGGGCCGATGTTCCGGTGGGACCGTCCGCCCGGGTACAACGGTCCACCGCCGCCGAACATCGCCGCTCAGGCATTGCGCGGTCCCGTCCTCGAGATCTGCCCCGTCTGCCACTTCACGCTGCCCGACCGGTGGCGCGAAGGTCAGGCATATTGCATCGCGATGGCGGGTGCCCGCGCCACCGGCAAAAGCCTCTACATCGGCGTGCTGGTTCGCCAACTGCAGCTGTTGTGTGAACATCTCGGGTTCGCGATGGCTCCCGCGACGCGCTCGACGGCCGTGGCGTACACCACCCATTACGAGACACCGCTGTTCGTGCAGCGGGGCCTGATCCCGCCGACGCCCACGATGATGACCCAGACGTCCACCCAGCGTGAGCCATTGATCTTCAGCCTGGGCACCTGGCATGGGGTGCAGCGTTACCTGGTGCTGCGTGACGTCGCCGGTGAAGACATGGAGTCCGGAAACCTTCATTCCCCGCCGTTTCGGTTCTTCAGCAATGCCGAGGCTGTGTTCTTCATGTTCGATCCGCTTCGGGTGCAATCCATCCGGGATCAGCTGCAGGACCTGCTGCCCCCGCAGATGGTCAGCGGGGGAGACCCGCGCGGCGTGCTCAACAACGTGATGATGGCCATCGGTTCCGGCGAACCACGCCTGGCGGTCATCCTGTCGAAGTTCGACGCCCTGCGGGCACTGCGAGACGTCGACGGCTCCGAGTGGAGCATGGTCATGTCCAACGCCGGCGCGGCGTATCTGCGTGATCCCTCGGATTCCGTGCTCTACGACGACAACGACGGACAACTGCTGCACGAAGAAGTGCGCAGCCTGCTCACCCGGCTCAACGCCGGCTCAATCATCGCTGGTGTCGAAAACCCGTCCACGCCAAGACGGTTGAGGCACCGGTTCTTCGTCGTCTCCGCCTTGGGCCAGCCGCCCAGCGGACAGCGGCTCCATGCCCGGGGCATCGCCCCGTTCCGCTGCGTCGACCCGGTTCGCTGGGTCACCTCGAGTTTCGGCGTCCTCTAGGCATCCGTGCGGCGAACATGACCAATCCACCTCAGAACCCGTTCGGGCACAATCCCTTTGGCCATGCGCCGTTCGGAAGTAGTCCGACCGGACCTCCGGTGTATTCGGCGCCGCCCGCGCCACCGCCGGATCGCCAGCCGGTCAACGCCTTGGCGACGTTGTCGGTGGTGTTTGCGTTCGTGTTCGCTCCCGTCGGGGCGGTTCTGGGGCACCTGGGGCTTCGGCAGATCCGGCGCACCGGCCAGCGCGGCCGCGACCGTGCTCTGGTCGGGACCGTGCTGTCGTATGCGGTGATCATTGTCCTGGTGGGCGTTTTGGTGGTGTGGGTCGCCCGGCCCGACAGCACGCCCGTCCACAATGCCGCGCCGAGCGCGCCACCGCCGCCGGCCACGGTGGCACCGTCCGACGTGCCTGGGCTGATGCCCAGTCTTAATGACGTCAAATCTATTACCGGTGATCAAACCCTGGTGCTAGGGGGCGTACTGCATAAGCCGCAGCTTGGCGATGAGACCCTTGACCGGGCTGAGTGCCGCGGAGCCCTCGATGTCGGTGTGCCGGATCTCTACCCAAGTACAGCGCTCCTGGGTTTCTACATGCCGACGTATGTCAGCATGGGCGATGCATTTAATGCGATCTCGGTCGCCCCTGGCGTAGGAGCATTCCAGGACGAGGCCGCAGCGCAAAAGCAACTGACAAAGTTTCTGTCAGTTTGGCGTCAATGTAACGGAGCTTCGGTGAAAGACACTCAGCCGAACAAAGAGCCTTTCACCCTTTTGGTGAGCGGGCCAATCGATGTCGGGACCGGGATCAGCACCGTGGAAATGGCAACCGAAAACGAGCTGAACGTGCACGCGATCGCCGCCAAAGCCAACGTCGTCATCGACTTGTTGGTGTCTTACACCGGCAACGGCGTGGACCGCGCGCGGCGGACCGCGGTGGACGTCGCCAACCAGATTCTCAACAAGATTCCGGGCTGAGTCATGACCAATCCGCAGGAGCCGTTCGGGCCCAATCCATTCGGTGGTAATCCGTATGGCGGTGCTCCGTTCGGCGGAATGCCGCCGGGGCCGCCGGTTTACACCGCGCCGCCACCACAGCAACCGCGCACGAATGTTTTCGCGACGCTTTCGGTGGTGTTCGCATTCGTCTTCGCGCCCGCGGGGGCGGTGCTGGGACATCTGGGCCTGGCGCAGATACGCCGCTCCGGCGAACGGGGCCGCGACCGCGCGATCGTGGGTTTGATGCTCTCGTATGCGGTTATCACGGTGGCCGTGGTGGCCGTGGTGGCGTGGGCGACGCAGCCGGACGGCAGCTCATCTCGGACAGCGTCACGAACCAGTGCGCCACTCTCGACCGGCGCCACCTCAGCGCCGACCGCGCCCATGGTCACGCCGACGGGCCTACCCGGGTTGTTGCCAACTATCGATGACGTCAAAAGGTTCATGGCGGACCCCAATCTGGTTGCCCTGCCGCCGACTTTCAAGCCCGGCCCGGATTCCGACAGCGCCTCGGTGGACCGCCCCGAATGCTGGCCGGTCATGGGCGGCGGCGCTCCCAATACCGATACGCAGGCCCTCGTCGGTTACTACGGGTTGGTCCTGATCGACGACCACGACATACCCGCCCTCAAGGAAGCCGGGCAGGTGCTCATGGCCTTCCGTGACCCGCCCGCCGCGCAACGGCAGTTGGCGAATCTGTTGTCGATATGGCGCAAATGTGGCGGGTCGACGATGAACATCCTTGCGCCCCCGGGTAAGCAGTCGCCACCGGTCGCGGTGTCGATGGGTGTTCCCTCCGATGCCGGCAACGGCATCACCGCCATGGTGTTGACCGCGCAGGGCCCGGTGCTGCGGTCGCGCAACGATCGTGCGATCGTCGCGAAAAACAATGTGCTCGTTGACATCAACGTGGTGCTGGTGGACACCGACCGTGGCCAACAGGCCGCCCTGGACATCGCCAACTATATTCTGGGAAAGATCCCGAGTTGAGCCGATGACTAACCCTTTTGGCGGCCCCAGCCCGTTTCAGCCGAATCCTTTCGGTGGTGGTCCGTCCGGACCGCATCCAATACCGCAACCACCAGCTGCCGCGCCGCGTGACGAGGCCAATGTGTTGGCGACGTTGTCGGTGGTGTTCGCGTTCGTCTTCGCCCCGGCCGGATTGATCCTGGGGCACTTGGGATTAGCGCAAATTCGTCACACCGGTGAGCGCGGTCGCGATCGGGCTTTGGTCGGGGTGACGCTTTCGTATGTGTTCATCACCGCATTGGTCGTCGCGCTGATCGTGGCGGCGGTCATGCCTGATACGACTTCAATTCAGACCGCCGCACCTGCAACATCGACCACGCGCACTACCGCAAAACCGCCGCCCCCGCCGCCCTCCGTGGCTCCCAGCGCTATGGATGGCCTGCTGGCTACGCTCGACGACGTCAAAAACTTCACTGCCGATGACGGATTGACCGTTCATGCGACCTACCACCGGCCCACGGCGGATCCCGCCAGGCCCATCTTGGACCGCAGCGAATGTCTAGCCGTCATGGAAGAATCCGCCCCTGAGGCGTATGACGTCGCGGCCGTCGTTGGCTACTCGGAGTCGGCATTCTTTGACACTAGGGATCCTCACAACGTCTGGGACGTCGGTGAAGGTGTGTCAAGCTTTCGCGATACGCCGGCGGCCCATGGGCAGCTTGGGAAGTTGCAGGCAAGCTGGCGTCAATGCGCGGATTCAACCCTCAACGAGACCTGGCCTGACGGGCGAACTTACCCGGTCACCATAAAGGCGCCTTCTGATGCGGGCATCGGCATCACGACCATAGAAACCGTGACCAACTTTCCAACACCCGACTTCGGCGTTCGGGCGATCGCCACCAAAGCCAACGTGGTCATCGACGTTGGCGCGTGGTCAACGTCCGGCGCCGACAGGCCTAGACAAACCGCCCTGGCGATCGTCAACTTCGTTCTCAACAGGATCCCAGGCTAGGCAGATGGTAAATCCGTTTGGCCCCAGCTCGTTTCAGCCGAACCCGTTCGGTGGGGGCCCTCCAGGCTCCCAACCACAACACCAGCCGCCACCCACACGCCCGCGGCGTGATGAGGCCAATGTATTGGCGACGTTGTCGGTGGTGTTCGCGTTCGTCTTCGCCCCGGCGGGATTGATCCTGGGGCACTTGGGATTAGCGCAGATTCGCCGTACCGGGCAGCGTGGTCGCGACCGCGCTTTGGTCGGGGTGACGCTGTCGTATGTGTTCATCACCGCGGCGGTGGTCGCGCTGATCGTCCGGGCAACGCTTCCCGAGACGGCCCAGGTCGCAGCACCCGCGACTAACACGACCACAACCCGCACCACCATCACGACGACGCTCACCACAACGCCGCCTCCACCACCCACCGTCGCGCCGGCCGATCTCGACGGGCTGTTAGCCAACCTCGAGGATGTCAAAAACATCACCGGTGATCCGGCCCTGAAGGCGGGTCCGGTAGCCCACCAGCCGGAGCCCGACCCGCATCGTGGCCGCATCGACCGTCCCGATTGCTGGGCCATCATGGAGCCAGGCGCCCCGGAGGCCTACGACGTTCCGGCCGTCGTGGGCTTCGCCGGATCCGACTTTTCCGACAACCACGACGTCTACCACCAGTGGGTTCTTGGCCAAACGGTGGCGACATTTCGCGACGCACCGGCAGCCCAGTCGCAGCTGACCAAGCTCTTGTCCATTTTCCGTCAATGCGGTGGCTCAACCATGAACGCGACCTGGCCAAATGGAGCGACGTACCCAGTGCCCATGGAGCCGCCCGTCGACGCGGGTGATGGCATCACGACCATGGAGCACACGCCGCAAACGCCGATACGCATGTTCTGTAACCAGGGCGTCGCTGCCAAAGCCAATGTGGTTGTCCAGGTGGGCACCTGCTCCAATGACAGCGCCGACCGCAGTCAGCAAGCCGCCCTTACCACCACAAAGCTGATTCTGGGCAGGATCCCCGGCTAGCCGAGCGGTTGCTCAGCTGCCGAATCCCCCGCCCACAGGCGCCGCGACCGGAGCCGCCCCACCAAGACCGAGATGGCTGGATGCGAAGGCGACTCCCTTGTCGATCATCGCGCCGTCGTCGGCGTAGGTGTTGTGTGCCGCGAAGTTGAGACCGTCAGAGCAGACCGGGTCCTCGGTGGCGCAGACCTTGACGGTTTTGTCCTGGTACTGCGGGCCGATGACCACCGGCGGTTCGCCGAGGAAGTTCATGGCCCGCACGTTGGGCATGCCGAAGAGCACCACCGACGAGACATGGTTGGCAACCTCGGGGGCCAACGGTTTGGGGACGGTGTTGGGGTCGACGCCGTCAGGAACCGAGGCGGAGGTGACAAAGCCCATCACGGCCGCGCCTTGGGAGTACCCCCCGAGCACCATCTTGGTGTTGGGGCAGTCCTGGGCCATTGAATTGATGTGTGCGCCCGCATCTCTGATGCCCTCGATGCCGGTGTCCCATTGGTCGCTGGCGGGGTAGTTGACCGGGTAGACGTCGAACGAGCGTCCGCCGACGCGTTGGTGCAGCGCGTCGACGAAGGCCTGACCGGTGGGGCCCACGCCCGGGGCTTCACCGGTGCCGCGGGCGAAGACCACCTGCACGTCCGGACACTGGGCCGAGGCCGAGGGAATGACTGATGTAGTCAGGGCCGAAGCGGCCACGCCCGACGCTGCGATGACTACTGCTGGACCAAGGGAACGAACAATGTGACGTGCGATCATGGCGTCCAAAGTGCCCATGCAAGCCCCTCCCAAACTGTCAAGTTGCCAACCATTTCGTGATGTTTTCCTGTATACCGGGGCGCAGCGACAGGCGGTGGACAGCGGCAGCGTCGCCACCATCGGACCGAGGCCGCCATTGCGCAGTCGGGTTGCCTACAAAAACACTTTAAGCCGTCGTTTGGTGTTGTCCATTCGGGGTAGCCGGACTCCGCGAGTACCGGATTTCGCACTCACTGTCCGAAAGGTGGCGACATGGCAACGGGTGAAACGGGTTTCGACGACGTGACTTTCGATCTTATTTCCATTCAGTATCACTCGCTGAAGGCGGGGCACGATTACGGCCAGTACGTGCGCGACGCGAAGAACGCCGGCTTGGACGACGTCGCGTCCTTCTTCAGCGACGTGATGGCTCAGGACTCCGAGCGCGCGCGGCGATGCCACGAGTTCCTGGGTCAGCTGCAAGGAACGTCGACGGCCGGACCGGCGACAAATTAAGAATCCGGTAGCTGCCAGAGTTTTGCTCGGAGCTACTACAACCGCTCCGCCAGCGCCCGCGGGCAGGCGCCCGGCGGCCGAGCGGGGATTTGCGCAGCTAACGGCCAGGCCACCGGTCGGGAGCGACCGATTGCCGAGTCCCACATGGGTGTCGGCAAGGTCACATACTGGCAAAGCTCGGATGCGCCTGTCGTCGTACACTATTAGAGTTGCGTATCTTAGGGAAAGCTTATTATTCGTTAAGTACGAGAACAGGTAGCACGGAGCAAGGCTGTGAACACGGACCGTTTCGACGCCATCATCGTAGGTGCGGGTTTCGGCGGCATCGGCGCCGCTATTGCGCTCAAGCGCCTCGGGTTTGACAACTTCATCATCGTCGACCGCGAGGACGACTTGGGCGGCACTTGGCATGTCAACCACTACCCAGGCATCGCCGTCGACATCCCCTCCACCACGTATTCGTACTGGTTCGAACCCAAGCCGGACTGGTCACGGCTGTTCGCGCCGGGCGCCGAGGTCAAGCAATACGCCACGGACGTCGCCGACAAGTACGACGTGCGCCGCCACATGCGGTTCAACACGACCGTGGAAGGCGCCCAGTGGGACGAGGACGCGGAGGTTTGGCGAGTGGCGCTGGGCGGCGGCGAAACGCTGACGACCCGCTTCCTGATCACGGCTACCGGATTCCTGTCTCAGCCGCGCATGCCGGATATCCCGGGCGTCGCGAGCTTCGAAGGCAAGGTGGTCCACACCACCGCGTGGGACCACGACTACCGCTACGACGGGCGGCGCATCGCGGTCATCGGGACCGGCGCGTCCGCGGTGCAGGTCATTCCGGAGCTGGCCAAAGAGGCCGCCGAGCTGACCGTCTATCAGCGCACCGCGACCCACGTGATTCCCAAGTTCGATTTCCCGATCTCACCGTCGATGCGACGCCTGTTCGCGCGGGTGCCGGCAGCGCAGCGGGCCTTGCGGTGGGTGAGCGATGTCCTCCTCGAGATCATCATGGTCGTCATGGCGCTGCATTTTCGGCAGTCGCGGGGGCGGGGGAACATTTCCGCCTCCGACCTGGCCAAGATCAACCGATTCCGGTGGATCCGGGACAAGGAACTGCGCGCCAGGTTGACGCCGGACTACGACCTGGGCTGCAAGCGGCCGACCTTTTCCAACAGCTTCTACCGCGTTTTCAGCGCGCCGCACGTGCGTTTGGAGACCAACTCGATCGCGCGGATCGAGGCGGACGGCATCGTCACCGTCGACGGGCGTAAAACCGTCATCGACACCCTGGTGTTGGCGACCGGCTTTGACCTGTGGGAGGCCAACTTCCCGGCCATCGAGGTGGTTGGCCGCAAGGGGCGAAACCTGGGCAAGTGGTGGCGGGAGACCAGGTTCCAGGCCTACCAGGGCTTGTCCATGCCGTACTTCCCCAATTACTTGAGCCTGGCCAGCCCGTTCGCCTTCTCCGGACTGTCCTTCTTCCACACCATCGAATACCAGATGCGCCACATAGGCCGACTGCTCGGCGAGGTCAAGCGCCGCGGTGCGACGACCTTTGAGGTGACTGAAGAGGCCAACGACCGGTTCATGGAGCGGATGACCAAGCGGCTGGACAGCTCGGTGTTCTACTCCGGCAACTGCGCCACGTCGCGCTCGTACTACTTCAGCCCCAGCGGCGAGGCGTCGTTGCTGCGGCCGACGTCGACGCTGAACTCGGTGCGGGAAGCCGCGACGTTCCCGTTCAGCGACTACGTGATCGCCTAGCGCTCAATGGTGTGCGGATCCGGTCAACGGTTGTCCGTTGGCGGACTGCAACAGGCAGATGACGGTGCTCGGGGTCGGGGTGGCGCCGGTGCGGTCTTGATTCGAGTCGACGAGGTAGGTGATCGAAAACCGGCCGCCGTCAATGGGTTGCCCGGTGTACGGGGCGAAACCGGCGGCGCAATCGCGGTTGGCGACGGTGGCGATGGCGGCGTCGACGGCCATCGGAGCGCGCAGATACACCTCGGCTAAATGCGCTGTCGCACAATCGACTACGGTGACGTCGACGCGACTCCCGTCGGCCGGTGGCAGGTCGGCCACGCATTCACCGGCCTGCAGGTCGATCCACTTTTCGGTGTGCGAGCCCTGCTGCAATGGGGCGGCGGTGGCCATCGCGCAGGAACCCAACATGGCCACAGCGGTCAGGCCGCAGATCGTCTGAAGGCTTGAAACCCGCACCGTAGCCTCCCTTGCTCCGTCCCCTAGCGGTGGAGTTTAGGGGGTGTCGGTCAGCGCCGGGTCGGGTTTGTCCGACGACATCGACAGGAATCCGCGCAGGCAGCGCGCGGCCAGCCACCAGTTCGCCGGCTTCTTCATGTCCAGCCCGCCCAAAAGCTGCTTGATCATGGTCAGCGTGTCGAAGTAAATGCGTTCGCAGACAAGCGTTTCCGTGTCGTCGAAAACGAAGTACGCGCTCATGCGGACCCGGAACCGGCTGCCCGTGGGCGGGACCTTGCCCAGGTAACCGCGGTGCGTGCCCATCAGCCAGAATTCGACGATCACCGCGTCGGCGCTGTGGCGCAGCGCGATGATTTCGTGGTCCTGGTCGGGGAATGCGGTCCGCGTGTAGGCGTAATAGTCGCGCACCGCTTCATCGCCGTCGTGCACGAGCATCTGGGGGATCAGCTCGTAGCGCGGATGCGGGAAGGTCGACAAGACGTCATCCCAGGCTTGGCGGACCTCGTCGTGGAAGTGGTCGAGCACGAGTTTCTGGCGGGCGGCCAGCACCTCAGCAGCGGGAAACGCGGGAATGGTCACGTGGTCAGCGTAAGCCTGGAATCCGCTAGCGCATGCGCTAGCGGATTCGAGAAGGCGGTATGCCTTCGGACAGAGGCGAACTCGGTGTGCGACCGACTACCGCGGCGGAGTCCAGGCCACCGGCAGGGTTTTGATGCCGTGGATGAACTGAGACAGCAGCCGCGCGGGTTCGTCCGTCGCGACGATGTCGGGTATCTCGCGGCGCAATTCGTCGAAGACGACCCTGATCTCACGACGAGCCAGGTTGGCGCCCAGGCAGAAATGGGCACCGCCACCGCCGAAGCCGAAGTGCGGATTGGGGGTGCGCGCCACATCGAAAGCCCAGGGATCCTGGAAGGTCGACTCGTCGCGGTTGGCCGAGTTGTACCACAGCGTGGCCTTGTCGCCGGCCTTCATCTTGGTGCCGCTGAGCTTGAAGTCCCGGGTCAAGGTGCGCCGCATGTACACCACCGGGGAGGCCCACCGCACGATCTCCTCGACGGCGGTGGGGGTGAGGCGGTCGAAGTTGGACCACCACCTCTCCCGCTCGGCGGGATAGCGGGACAGGGCCAACACACCGTGGCTGATCGCATTGCGCGTCGTCTCGTTGCCGGCCACCACCAGCAGGATGAAGAACGACGCGATCTCCGTGGAGGACAGCCGTTCCCCGTCGACCTCGGCTTCCACCAGGCTGGTGGTCAGATCGTCGTGGTGGTTGGACCGCCGGTCCTCGGCCAGCGCGCTGGCATAGGCCCCGATGTCCATCGACACCTGAAGGAACTCGGCGAAATCCGTGGCCAGGTCCGGGTCGCCGAACCCGAGAATCACGTTGGTCCAATGGAATATGCGTTGATGGTCCTCTTCGGGGATGCCCATCATGTCGCAGATGACCTGCAGGGGCAGCGGACCGGCGAGCTCGCTGACCAGCTCGGCCTCCCCGTCGGGATGCTTGGCGATCAGCGATGCGACCAATCGGCGGGCCCGCTCGCGGACCGAGGCCTCGATGCGGGCCACCACTTTCGGGGTGAACGCGCGGCTGACGATCGAGCGCAGCCGCTGGTGTCGCGGATCGTCGAGCACGATCATCGAGCCGAAGTATTCGCTGATCTCCGGCGTGTTGTCGTTGATCGTGATGTTGGGGCTGGAGCTGAAGATGTCCGGGTGGCGGCTCGCGAAAAACACGTCGTCATGTTTGGTCAGCGCCCAATGGCCGTCGCCCGGTTCAAACCCCTCGTACTCGATCGCGGACCAGAACGAGATCGGCGCCTCGCGGCGCAGGGTGGCGAACGCGCCGTCGCGAAAGTCGTCGTCCAACTCCCAGAAGTCCAGCGACTCGAGGTGGATGTCTGCGAGCGGGATGTCGGGCGGGGGTGTCCCGTTAGTCCGCGGCGCCAGGCCTTTCCTGGGACCCGTCTTGAGGCTCACCTAGACCTCCTTCGTCGTGAAAAAGCGGAGTGCCGGGTCAGTGTGTGCAGACGGTTCGGGCGGGTGCGCCCACGGTTGCCGTCGCGGCGCTCACCACATTGCCGTCGAGCAAAATCTTGCAGGAGATGGGGCCCGGCCCCTGCGCGCTGACGGTGAACACTTGCCCGCCATAACCGGTGAACTCCGTCGACCAGGGCAGCGGCGCATTCACCTGATGCAGCTGCCCGTTGTCGGTTTGGTAGTAGATGAACTCGGCGACCGCGGGCCCGTTGATCTCGTAGCGGACTTGCGGCATCTGGGGTAGCGCGTGGGCCACGCCGCACGCATTGGCGAACCCGAAACCGACGGCCAACAGGACCGAAGGTCCGGCGAGGTGCTTCGTCATGAATTGCATCGTGTCACCACGAGCGACGGCACGGAAGCTCTTTCGCCCATGCCGGGCTAGATGCCGCCTGCGCGCGCGCTTAATGTGAAGCCGAGCGGGGGCTGGTGACCGGAAAGGTGGCGTCAAAGCATGGCGGAACACGGCTCAAAGCGTGTGGTGGTGTACGGAACCGGCTTCGTCGGCAAGATGGTGATCGCCGAGATCGTCAAGCATCCGTTGTTTGAGTTGGTGGGCGTCGGCGTGAGCAACCCCGACAAGGTCGGACGCGATGTCGGCGAGATCTGCGGGCTGCCCGAGCCGGTCGGCATCACCGCCACCGACGACGTCGACGCCCTGATCGCCCTGAAACCTGACGCGTTGGTGCACTACGGCCCGACGGCGATGCACGCCAAGGAGAACATCGGGCTGATCACCCGGTTCCTGCGGGCCGGCATCGACGTGTGCTCGACGGCGATGACCCCGTGGGTCTGGCCGACCATGCACCTCAACCCGCCGAACTGGATCCAGCCGATCACCGAGGCCTGCGAGCTGGGGGAGTCATCCTGCTTCACCACCGGCATCGACCCCGGATTCGCCAACGACCTCTTCCCGATGACGTTGATGGGGTTGTGCTCCGAGGTGCGCCGGGTCCGGGCTTCCGAACTGCTCGACTACACCAATTACGAAGGCGACTACGAAGTCGAGATGGGCATTGGCCGCGAGCCCGAATTCAGCCCGATGCTGGAAAACCGCGACGTCTTGATCTTCGCGTGGGGCGCCACCGTCCCGATGATCGCGCACGCCGCCGGCATCATGCTCGACGAGATCACCACCACCTGGGACAAATGGGTGACCCCGACGGAGCGCAACTCCGCCAGGGGCGTCATCAAAGCAGGGCACGTGGCCGCCGTCCGGTTCACCATCAACGGTGTCTACCAGGGCCAGACCCGCATTCAGCTCGAACACGTCAACCGGATCGGGCTGGACGCCGCCCCGGACTGGCCGACCGGTCACGACAACGACGTCTACCGCGTGGACATCGAGGGCACCCCGAGCATCTTCCAGGAGACAGCGTTCCGATTCACCGACGGCTCGGGCCGCGACGCGGCCGCGGCCGGATGCCTGGCGACCGGCCTTCGGGCGCTCAACGCCGTTCCGGCGGTCAACGACTTACGGCCGGGCTGGGTCACCCCGCTCGACCTTCCGCTCATCGCCGGAGCAGGCAGCATCCGGTGACCGGCGCACAGCGGGCACATAGCTGCCGCTGACACGCCATACAGCTTTTAGCGGCACAATAACGGCTAGCCGAATGCGAGTCGAAGCTGCGGATACGGGGATTTCAGATATGGCCGATGGAGTCGGGACCGCGCTGGGCTTATCGATAGGTGCCACCAACCTGGCGGCCGTGACCTCCGACAACGCCATCACCCGCAAGCCCGTTCTGACCCTGTATCCGGATCGTCCCGCCGAGATCGGCGTCCCCGCGGAGAACCCCAGACTGCAGGGGCCCGGCGTGGTGATCACCGGCTTCGTCAACCGCGTCGGCGACCCGCGCGGGGTCGTCGCGGTCGACGGCTCGGTGCACCGCAGCGAGGTATTGGTCGCCGACGGGCTGCGGGCCCTCGCCTACACCGCCACCGCCGGACGCGCCCTGCCCGACAACATCGCGGTCACCTATCCAGCCCACTGGGAGTCGCACGCAGTGGAGGCCCTCGGCGCCGCGCTGGGCGAAATCCCCGAATGGTCGCAACGCGCCCGCCCCCTCCTGCTGATCCCCGACGCCGCCGCGACGCTGCTGTCCGTGCGGGCCAACCCGGGCATCCCGCCGAACGGGACCGTGGCGGTCTGCGATATCGGCGGCAGCGGCACCAACATCACGTTGCTGCACACCGACGGTGACTACCATGCGTTGGCCCCGACCGTTCGGCACCGTGATTTCTCCGGCGACCTCATGGATCAGGCGCTGCTGAGCGTCGTCATCGCCAACATGCCGACCACCGGGGCGTTCCCGTCGGGCAGCGCGGCGATCGGCTCACTGAGCCGGCTGCGCAGCGCATGCCGGGCCGCCAAGGAACAGCTGTCCTCGAGCACGGCAGCCACGCTGAGCGACGGGCTGACCGGGACGCGCGGCGAAATGCGGCTCACCCGACACGAACTTGACGACGCCATCCGCCCGTCGCTGAGCAGGCTGATTGCGGCGCTGGACGATGCATTGGCGTGCAACGGAATCCGTGATCTCGTCGCGGTGGTCTCGACGGGCGGTGGGGCGAACCTGCCGACCGTCACCACCGCGCTGTCGCGGCATTTTCGGGTTCCGGTCGCTACGACGCCACGCCCTCAACTCACGGCCGCGGTCGGGGCCGCACTGCGGGTGGCCCAGGGTCCCGGTGACGCCGGTGCGACGCTCTCGGCACCCGCCGCACCCGCTGCCGCCACGGCTCGGGCGTCGGTGCGGCCGGATCCGCGCTCGGAAGCGCCCGCGACCGCGCAGGCGCCGCCGGCCGAACCGACCAACGCGGAGCTGGCACGGGCCTGGTCGGCCACGGGTCACAACTCGCGGGTCACCGCCGCCAGCGCGACCGGATATCCGATGCCCGACGCCGGAACGCCACCGACGCCGGCCGACGCCGCACCGGAGACCTCCAAGCGCAAGGGACTGTTTGCCCGCTGGCACCTGCTGCCGGCGGCGGCGCTCATCATCACCACCGCGGCCGTGCTGCTGGTGGGCACCGCCGTGGCAATCGGACTGAGCTCGCAGAACAAATCGGCGACCACACCGGCGCCGGCCTTGAGCACGACGCCGGCGGTCCCGCCATCGGCTCCCAACAGCGCAACTGCCGAGCCCGCCCCGCCGCCACCGGACGTTCCGGTGCCGTCGACCTCCGACACCACTCCGCCCGCCGACACCGAGACGCCGATGACCACCACGCCCCGGGCGACTCCTCAGGCGGCCCCACCGGCGGCGCCTGCGCGCCCGGCCGCTCCGCCTAGGGTGGCGGCCCCGCCGATTCCGCCCATTCCAGGCGTCAACGGACCCATCCCCGGGCTTGACCGGGTCAACCAAATCATTCAGGAGATCGAGGGCAACCTGGGTATCAGCGCGTTGGCTCCGATACCCGCTCGCTAGGACGTGAATCCGGAATCCGGGTTCAGCTCAACCCTTTTCGCCCTTGTTCTCCTCGGCGGCAGCCTCTTTGAGCTTCTCGTTGAGAGCCTTGTCCTTTTCGATCTGGTCCTGCAGGTCCTGTTCGTCACGCGCGCCATCGTCACGCTTGTCATCGTCACGCTCGTCATCGCCCGCGTCATCGCCCTTTGCCTGAGCCTTCGAGCCAGCGTCATCGCCCTTTGCCTGATCCTCCGAACCCGAGCCCTCCTCGGAGCCCTCGGGCTCCTCGTGCTTGGGATTGCCGTCCTCGTCGAGCCACTCGTTGACCGCGGTACCGGATACGCTTCCGCCGGTGCCGGGCAGCACGATCGTGGGCTTCTCCTTATAGGCCTCCATCATCTCGGCGGCCTTCTTTTTGGCATCCTCGCCCGGCTCTGGCTTCTCGGTCAGCCGCTGATCATCGTCTTGATCAGCCGATTTATCCTCGCCTTGATCAGCCGATTTATCGTCCTGCACGCTCATGCGTCTACCCCCTTGCAGTCGCAGGTTCGACGATTGCAAGGGGTTACCCGCTGCGCCGTTGTGCTGAAACTCTCATCAGCGGGATACGTCGCGCTTGACCAGCACGACCAAGGCCTGCGGGATCCGCATCGGCTCCGGTGCGCTCGACAGACGCTCGGTGAGCGCGCACTCCAGCTGCTCGAGGAATCGCGCGGCCCGCTCGTCGTGGATCCCGCCGTCGAGTGCAGCCAGCAGAGAGGGGAACAGCGCGAACCGCGCGAAGGCCGCCCACTGCGCGCCGAACGCCTCCGCGTCGTGATCCAACTGGTAACGAGCCCAGAATCGATCCTCGGCGTTGAACATCTCCAGGTGCTCGATCATCAGGCCTTCGAACCGCCCCTTCGGCGCAAACGGGGCACGAAAATCCTTCTCGGCACGGGCAAACGTCGGAATTGCCATGCGCCGCACCTCATCTGAGTGCAGTAGACCGTCGCGTACCTGATCACCCAGCGCCGCGACGATGGCATCGAGCAACGGGGCGAAGCCCGCCGTGTCGTCTTCGGCGCCCTCATCCGCGCCGAGCATCAACGCCACCAGCCGGCCCTCGGGAGCCAACTCCCGCCCGCGGAACGCGACGAAGTTATGCCAGTCCAGCGCGGCCTGGTCGGCATAGGCCGACTTCACCGCGTTGTCCCTGCTGCGCGAGACATGCACGTGATCGGGCACCTCGCAGGGTGTTCGGCTCAGCCACTGGGTTGCCCACGACGTCCAGCCCAGGTTGACCGTCTTGGACGGCACAATCTGGTCATAGAACGACCGGCCGACCGCCGAGGTGAATGTCGCCGTATCGGAGTGCAGGTAGCTTTCCGGGTCGTCGGCCACCGTCTCGAACAGCGCCGCGAAGTCGTTGCCCGGTACATCGGTGTGCGCCACCAGGATTGCGTGGTCGTGGCGGGTGCGCCGACGCAGCACCGCAATGGCCGCCGACAGCGGCCTGAGCGAATTGTGGCCGTTGGCGACGCCATAATCGGCGATGACGATCGGCTGCGGAGGCCTGGGCAGCGCCACCTGCTCGGCAGCCCGCTCGAACACCGCGATCGCCTGCGCCAAACCGGCGGCCCGCAACCGCGACGCCTCGGTGTAGGACGGCTCGGGCCGCACCACAATGCTCGATTCGGGCATCCGGGGTTCAGGCGGCATGGATCAAACGATAGTGGCCGAGCCGGTGATCAGTCCGCCTCGGACAATCAGTGGCCGCGGGCCACCCACTCTTCGTAGTGCACGATTTCGTCGCCGATGGTGGTGCTGTCGCCATGGCCGGTATGCACGACGGTGTCGCCGGGCAACGTACCGAGCCGACCGGAAATCGACTGCAGGATGGTCGGGAAATCCGAATAGGAGCGTCCGGTCGCGCCCGGGCCGCCGGAGAACAGGGTGTCCCCGCTGAACACCACCCCAAGTTCCGGGGCATACCAGCACACCGATCCGGGGGAGTGCCCCGGCGTGTGCAGCGCCAGCAGCTCGGTGCCCGCCACATCGAGTGTGTCGCCGTCGGCGATCATGCGGAAGTCCTTGTCCGGGTGCGTCATTCGCCACAACACGTCATCGCCTGGATGCAGCAACACCGGTGCGTCCAGGGCCGCGCCCAGTTCGGGAGCCACGGTGACGTGGTCGTTGTGGCCGTGGGTGCATACCACCGCGATCACATTGCGCTTACCCACCGCCTGCAAGATCGGCTCCGCGGCGTGCGCGGCGTCGAACACCACGACGTCGGAGTCGTCGCCGACGATCCAGATGTTGTTTTCGACTTCCCAACTGCCGCCGTCGAGTTCGAAGGTGCCGTGGGTGACCAATCGTTCGATGCCCGCCATCAGAGCACCACCACCGACCGCAGCACCTCGCCGCGATGCATCCTGTGGAACGCCTCTTCCACGTCTGTGAGCCCGATGCGCTCAGAGACGAACTGCTCCAGCGGAAGCCGCCCCTGCAGATACAGGTCGATCAACGTGGGGAAGTCACGTTCGGGCAGGCAATCGCCGTACCACGACGACTTCAACGACCCGCCGTGGCTGAAAAAGTCCACCAGGGGCATGTCCAGGTGCATGTCGGGGGTCGGAACACCAACCAGCACAACGGTTCCGGCGAGGTCGCGGGCGTAGAAGGCCTGCTTGTACGTTTCGGGCCGGCCCACGGCGTCGATCACCACGTTGGCGCCGAACCCGTCGGTCAGGTCCTGAATGGTCTTGACCACGTCCAGTTCGCGGGCATTGACGGTGTGCGTGGCGCCGAACTTGCGTGCCCAGTCCAGTTTGGTGTTGTCGGTGTCGACCGCGATGATCCGCCGGGCGCCGACCAACGCCGCACCGGCGATCGCGGCGTCCCCCACACCGCCACAACCGATTACCGCGACGGTGTCGTCGCGGGTGACCCCGCCCGTGTTGATCGCCGCACCCAGCCCGGCCATCACCCCGCAGCCCAGTAAGCCCGCGACCGCGGGGTCGGCCTCGGGATTGACCTTGGTGCATTGGCCGGCAGCCACCAGCGTCTTGTCGGCAAACGCCCCGATGCCCAGGGCGGGCGTGAGTTCGGTGCCGTCGGTCAGCGTCATTTTCTGTGTGGCGTTGAAGGTGTCGAAGCACAGATGCGGCCTGCCGCGCTTGCAGGCCCGGCATTGCCCGCACACCGCGCGCCAGTTCAGCACCACGAAGTCGCCCGGAGCAACGGCGGTCACGTCCGGGCCGACGGCCTCGACCCGGCCGGCGGCCTCGTGGCCGAGCAGGAAGGGATAGTCGTCGTTGATGCCGCCCTCGCGGTAGGTCAGGTCGGTGTGGCACACCCCGCAGGCGATGACGTCGACCAGAGCCTCCCCGGGCCCGGGATCCGGTACGACGATGTCCACCAGTTCGACGGGTTCGCCCTTCTTGCGTGAAATCACGCCGCGCACTGTCTGACTCATGGGCTACAACCTAGGCGTTCGCCGCCATACATCCCTCGCCGGGTTGTCCACCCATCCACCGTTGGCAACCGGCATGCCGATGACCGGGTGTAGCGTCCCTGGGCGTGACGGCTTTGGAAACCACCGAAGAATTCACCGAAAGAATCACCGCGGCGATCGACGGCGCCAGCCTGACGCTGTTGCTCAGCATCGGGCATCAGACCGGTCTGCTGGACACGATGGCGGGGCTGGCACCCGCCACCAGTGAGCAGATCGCCGAGGCCGCCGGACTCAACGAACGCTACGTGCGAGAGTGGCTGGCCGGCATGACGACCGGACGCGTCGTCGAATACGACCCCGACACCGCCAGCTACTCGTTGCCCGCGCAGCGCGCCGCCGTGCTGACCCGCGCGGCCGGACCGGACAATCTGGCCCTGGTGACCCTGCTCGTTCCGGTACTCGCCGAAGTCGAACAAAAAATCATCGGGTGCTTTCGCGCCGGCGGCGGGCTGCCATACAGCGAGTTCCCCCGCTTCCACGCGTTGATGGCCGAGCAGAGCGGCGTGGTGTACGACACCGCATTGGTCGACGTGGTGTTGCCGTTGGTGGACGGCCTCGTGGAGCGGCTGCACTCCGGAGCCGAGGTGGCGGATTTCGGCTGCGGCAGCGGACACGCCATCAATGTGATGGCACAAGCGTTTCCGGCCAGCCGCTTCACGGGCATCGACTTTTCCGAGCAGGCCATCGCCACCGGGATTCGGGAAGCCGCCGAGCGAGGTCTGTCCAATGCCGCCTTCGAAAGCCACAATCTTGCTGATTTGGACAAGGCGGACGCCTACGACGTCATCACCGTCTTCGACGCCATTCACGATCAGGCTCAGCCGGCGCGGGTTTTGGAGAACATCTACCGGGCGTTGCGGCCCGGCGGTGTGCTGCTGATGGCGGACATCAAGGCGTCGAGCCGGCTCGAGGAGAACGTCGGGGTTCCGATGAGCACCTACCTGTACACGACGTCGTTGATGCATTGCATGACCGTGTCGCTGGCACTGGACGGTGCCGGGCTGGGCACCGCCTGGGGAACGCAACTGGCCGTCTCGATGCTGGGCGATGCCGGGTTCGGTGACGTGCGCGTGGCCGAGATCGAGTCGGACCCGATCAACAACTACTACATCGCCAGGAAGTGATGGCGGCCCTCGACGCCCTGGACGGCTGGCCGGTCCAGGCTGCCGCCGCCGCGGTGGTTGGGCCTGGCGGCGTGCTGGCCAGTCACGGCGCCACCGAGCGGGTGTTCGAGCTGGCCTCGGTGACCAAGCCGCTGGCGGCCCGGGCGGTGCAGGTCGCCATCGAGGAAGGGGCGGTCGACCTCGACACGGCCGCCGGCCCGCCCGGCGCCACCATCCGCCACCTGCTGGCCCACACCTCGGGTCTGTCGATGCACTCCGACCGGGTGCTGGCCGCGCCCGGTGCCCGCCGCATCTACTCCAACCAGGGCTTCACCGTGCTGGGCCAGACCGTGCAGCGCGAGACCGGCATCGAGTTCGCGCGCTATCTCACCGAGGCGGTGTGCGAGCCCTTGGGCATGGCGGCGACCCACCTGGACGGTGGCGCGGTGGCCGCCGGGTTCGGGGCGAGGTCGACGGTGGCCGACTTGGCGGCATTCGCGGGGGACTTGCTGCGACCGGCGACCGTCTCGGAGGGCCTGCACGCCGAGGCGACGACGGTGCAGTTTCCCGGTCTGGACGGCGTTCTACCCGGTTACGGTGTGCAGCGGCCCAACGATTGGGGGCTGGGTTTTGAGCTCCGGGATGCGAAAATTCCGCACTGGACGGGCGCGCGGAATTCCGCGCGAACGTACGGCCATTTTGGCCAAGCGGGCGGCTTCATCTGGGCAGATCCCGAAAAAGAGCTGGCGCTGGTGGTCCTCACGGACCGCGAATTCGGGGAGTGGGCGCTACAGCCGTGGCCGGCGATTTCTGACGCCGTGATAGCCGATTACAGCTAGTCGGAAATGCACACTAGCGCAACATGGGTATCACAAGGCACAATAGACACGCAGGACACACAAATAATCGAAGATTTCAGCACGCTGCCCTGTTTTGTCGGGTCCGCAGGTCGTTGGGGAAGACGTCCCTGGTGGAACCGAAGGAGCAGGAAATGCGAGCGTCGAATCAATTCGCCGACGTGACGACTGGCGTGGTGTATGTGCACGCTTCGCCCGCGGCGGTTTGCCCGCATGTCGAGTGGGCGTTGTCGTCGTCTCTGGGCGCCAAGGCAAATCTGACCTGGACGCCCCAGCCGGCGATGCCCGGACAGCTGCGCGCGGTCACCAACTGGGTCGGGCCCGTGGGCACCGGCGCCAAACTGGCCAACGCGTTGCGGTCCTGGTCCGTGCTGCGGTTCGAGGTCACCGAGGACCCCAGCCCCGGCGTCGACGGCCATCGGTTCAGCCACACCCCGCAACTCGGCCTGTGGAGCGGGGCGATGAGCGCCAATGGCGACGTCATGGTCGGGGAGATGCGGCTGCGGTCGATGATGGCCCAGGGCGCCGACACCCTGGCCGCGGAATTGGACTCGGTGCTGGGCACGGCCTGGGACGAGGCGCTCGAGGCCTATCGCGACGGCGGCGACTGCGGCGAGGTGACCTGGCTGAGCCAGGGAGTCGGTTAGCCCGAGCGGCGGCTCGCACGCGCCGCCTCTCCGGAAGCAATAAGCGACTTTGGAATGCGCTAGCACATGCGCTATCGCATTCGAATCCCGCTACTTATCTTGAGACCGCCTTTATCGTTTGGGGCCGGGCGCAGAATCTGCAGGGCGCCCGGCACCACCGATATCTCGGCCGGTAGCGCGCAGGCGAAGTCACCGTCGGCGTAGACGTTGATACCCGGGCACTCGACGTGGATTGATTTGGCCCGCGCCGTGCTCACCTCGTCGAGGTTGACGTGGGTCCCTTTCATCACCGTGGGGAACAGGCGGACCAGTTTGGTGCGGGACGCCTCATGCACCATGGTGATGTCGAGCAGGCCGTCGGTGTAATCGGCGTCGGGACAGATCTGCAGCCCGCCGCCGTAACTGCGGGTGTTGCCGAAGGCGGCAAGCGTGATATCGGCGTCGATCACATTGGTGCCGTCGAGCACCATGCGGAAGGGTAAGAGCCGCAGCTGTGACAATTCGGCGAGCATCGCGACGTAATAGCGCAGCCGCCCATGCGGCCAGCTCATCCGGTTGGCGCGATCGGTGACCAGCGAGTCGAAGCCGGTGGCCGCCACGGTGCCGAACCACTTATCATTCCCGTTGCTGTCCCTGATCAGGCCCAGGTCAATGGATTGCGTGCAGCCGTCGATGACGATGTCCGCGGCGGCCTCCGCGTCCTTGGTGGGGATGCCGAATTCGCGCGCGTGGTCGTTGCCGGTACCGGCCGGAATCACTCCCAGCGGAATGTCGGTGCCGGCCATCACCTGCAGGGCATTGGAGACGACGCCGTCGCCTCCGGTCACCATGACAGCGTCGGTGCCCTTTTCCATAGCCGCGCCGACCAGATGTCGCGCGTCTTGCGCGTCATCGCCGATGATTTCGACAACCTCCACACCCCGGCGGTGCAGGCGGGCGATCGCGAGCCGGGCGGCATGTACCGCGGCGCCGTGCCCCGACACCGGGTTGGTCAGCGCGATCACCTTGCCGATTTCTCGGCGGCGCAGCTCGGCTGTCACGGAATCAGCTTGCCGGGATTGAGAATTCCGGCCGGATCCAATGTCGTCTTGACCGCGCGTAACACCTGCACTCCCAGCTCGCCTATCTCGTCGCGCATCCACGGCCGGTGGTCGACGCCGACCGCATGGTGGTGGGTGATGGTCCCGCCGGTGGCCATGATGGCATCCGACGCTGCCGTTTTGGCGGCTTTCCATTGCTCGATCGGATTGCCCCGTTGGCCGGCGACGACGGTGAAGTACAACGATGCGCCGGTGGGGTAGACGTGCGAGATGTGGCACATCACCAGAGCCGGCGTGCCGGTTGCGGCGAGCGCCTCGGTAAGGGCTTGGGTGACAGCGGCTTTCAGTGCGTGAATGTTCGACCAGTCGGTGGCGGTCTCCAGCGTTTCGCACAGCGCGCCGGCCGCGAGCAGCGAATCGCGCAGGTACGGTGCGCCGAAGCGGCCGCGTTCCCAGGCCTGCGCCGGACCTTCGCCCAGCGAGGTTCCGCCTTGGGCCGCCAGCAGTGCGCTGGTTTCGGCGTGCCGGTGATCGACGTGTTCCTTGGTGCCTTCGAACATGGTGACAGCCAGACATCCGCCGGTGATCTGGGATTCGCCTATCGCCTCGGTGGTGGCCAGGTTGACCCCGGTCTCGGCCTCGTCGGAAAGCCGAATGACGGTGGGGCCGGTCGCATTTTGGGCGACGACGCGCAGAGCCGCGGCCCCGGTCTCGAAATCGGGGAACGACCACGCCTGGTAGCGGACGGCTTCCGGCGCGCGGTGCACGCGCAGCCGCACCTGGGTGATGACGCCCAGGGTGCCCTCCGAGCCGATCAACAGCTGACGCAGGTCGGGGCCCGCGGCGGATTCCGGTGCGCGACCCAGATCCATGGTGCCCACCGGAGTGACCACGCGTAGCCCCCGCACCATGTCGTTGAACCGGCCGTAGCCCGCCGAGTCCTGCCCGGAGGAGCGGGTCGCGGCGTAACCGCCGATGGTGGCGTACTCAAAGCTCTGCGGAAAATGGCCGAGCGAAAAGCCTTGTGCGCCAAGGAGGTGTTCGGCGTCCGGTCCGGTGACCCCCGCCCCGAAGACGGCCTGGCCGGACACGTCGTCCAGCGAGATCAGTTGATCGAAACGGCGTAGATCAAGCGAGACGACGGCGGAGAACTCCGCACGGTCGGGATCGAGCCCACCGACCACGCTGGTGCCCCCGCCGAAGGGGACGACGGCGATGCGATGTTCTGAGCAGTAGCGCAGGACGGCCGCGACGGCGTCGTCATCGCCGGGCAGCAACACGACGTCGGGCGCATCCTGGGGACCGCGCTGCGTGCGGTTGAGCAAGTCGATGGTGGATTTGCCGCCCGCGTGCAGCAACCGATCGGTGTCGGCGGTGCGGCAGTACTCGGCGCCGACGATGACGGCCAGTGCCTCCCGCTCGGACTGTGACAACTTCGACGGACGCAGCTTCACCTGGTCGGATTGCAGCTCACCCGTGCGGGACCCCTCGACGCCCACGGCCTGCTGCAGCAACGACCGGATCCCCTCCGAGAGCGGCTTGGCCGCGGCGGGATCGCCCCACGCGTTCCATTTCATCGGCGGCAGAAGCCCCTGGGGATGCGTCATGCGTTACAGTATTACATATGTTGTCAATCCGTAACACGGAATTGGATACGGGAGAACGCATCCTCGCGGCCGCGGCCAGCTGTGTGGTGGATTTCGGCGTGGACCGGGTGACCCTGGCCGAGATCGCCCGACGCGCGAGGGTCAGCAGGCCTACGGTGTACCGGCGGTGGCCGGACACCCAGTCGATCGTGGCGGCGCTGCTGACCCAGCACATCACCGAAGTGATGCGCGACGCACCCTTGTTCGGACAGGATCGCGAATCGCTTGTGCACCAGATAGTTACGGTGGCCAACCTGTTGCGCGCGGACCGACTGGTGATGTCGGTGCTGCACTCGGATCTCGCGTCGACCTACATCACCGAACGCCTGGGGACCAGCCAGCGCATGTTGATCGACGCCCTCGCTGCCCGGCTGCGGGCGGCTCAGCGGCACGGCAGCGTCCGGCTCGGCGACCCGGTCCAGATGGCGACCATGGTGCTACTGATCGCCCAGTCGACCATCCAGTCGGCGCGGATCGTCGAACCGATGCTCGACGCCGACGCGCTGGCCACCGAACTGGCCTACTCGCTGAACGGATATCTGTCGTGATACCTGACCCGACCGCCCTGAACGCCGCGCGCCGCGCCGCCGACCTGACGGCACTCGCCGACGGTGAGCCAGTGGACGTCGTGGTGATCGGCGGCGGTATCACCGGTGCCGGCATCGCGTTGGATGCCGCGGCGCGTGGGTTGCAGGTGGCACTGGTGGAGAAACACGATTTGGCCTTCGGCACCAGCCGTTGGAGTTCCAAACTCGTCCACGGCGGGCTGCGCTACCTGGCGACCGGCAACGTGGGCATCGCCCGGCGCAGCGCCATCGAGCGCGGAATCTTGATGACGCGCAACGCCCCTCACCTGGTTCATGCGATGCCGCAGGTGGTGCCGCTGCTGCCGTCGATGAGTCCGGCCACGCGCGTCCTGGTACGCGGTGGGTTCCTGGCCGGTGACGCGTTACGGTTCCTCGCCGGTACCCCGGCGTCGACACTGCCCCGCTCGCGGCGGATTTCGGTGCAGCGCGTCGTGGAGATGGCACCCACCGTGCGACGTGACGGCTTGGACGGGGGTTTCCTGGCCTACGACGGCCAATTGATCGACGACGCCCGACTGGTCACCGCGGCCGCACGCACCGCCGCGCAGCACGGCGCCCGAATCCTGACCCATGTGTCGGCGTCGCAGGCAACCGGCACCTCGGTGCGGCTGACCGACATGCGCGGCGGGGAGTCGTTCGACCTTCCGGCCGCAGCGGTCATCAACGCGGCCGGGGTGTGGGCGGGCGAGATCGACGGCTCGTTGCGGTTGCGGCCCAGTCGCGGTACGCATCTGGTCTTCGACGCCCAGACGTTCGGCAATCCGACTGCGGCGCTGACGATTCCGATTCCCGGTGAGCTCAACCGCTTCGTCTTCGCCATGCCCGAACAACTGGGCCGGGTTTATCTGGGGCTCACCGACGAAGCGGCTCCCGGTCCCATTCCTGATGTGCCCGAACCGTCGGTGGAAGAGATCACCTTCCTGCTCGACACGGTGAACACCGCGTTGGGGACCGGGCTCACCGCCACCGACGTGATCGGCGCCTACGCCGGGCTGCGGCCGCTGATCGACACCGGCGAGGGTCGCACCGCCGACGTCTCGCGCGAGCACGCCGTCGTGGAATCGGCGTCCGGGGTGATCAGCGTGATCGGCGGCAAGCTGACCGAATACCGTTACATGGCACAGGACGTGCTGGATCGTGCCGTCCGGGCACGGCGGCTGCGCGCCGCGAAATGCCGGACCCGCAATCTGCCCCTGATCGGAGCGCCGGCCAATCCCGGGGTGATCGCGGCGCCGGACGCCGGTCTGCCGGTGTCACTGGTGCAGCGCTACGGCGCCGAGGCGCCCAAGGTGGTCACTACCGCGGCCTGCGAGCGACCGACCCAGCCGGTCGTGGAGGGGATCGACGTCAGCAGAGCGGAATTCGAATACGCGATAACCCATGAGGGCGCGCTGGATGTCTCCGACATCGTGGATCGGCGGACCCGGATCGGGTTGGTGGCCCGCGATCGGGAGCGGGTCGTTGCAGTGGCCGAGGAGTTCCTGGCGCGCTTTGGCTAGGGCGCCCGCCCGATGTCTTCGTGCCACCGCCCGGGGCGTGCTTTGTCGAGCGTGACGCCTTGACGGTATTGAGAGTTAGTGTTTAATGACAGGGACTGTCAGTTTATGAGATGGTGGCGGGAGGAGACGAGATGACGATCCGTGTCCCGGTACTAATCGTCGGGGCCGGCGTCGGCGGTCTTGCCATGTCGGCGCTGCTGGCCCAACACGGCGTCCGTTCGCTCCTGGTCGAGAAGCGACGGGAATTCTTCCTGTACCCGAAGGCTCGCAACCTGAGTTTCCGCAGCTCGGAAATCCTGCGCGGCCTTGGTCTTCGGGACGAGGTGCGGGCGGTCGCCGAGCACGTCTCGGCTCTGGTGGTCAGGCCCACGCTCAACAGCGCCGTGCAAGAGCCGGCGCTCGACGTAGACGCGATCTTCGCCGGCCTGGCCGGGCTCAGCCCCGAGCCGGCGGCACAGTACTGCCCGCAGAGCCGGCTCGAGCCGATCCTGCGTGACGCGGCGCGGCGAGGCGGCAACGAGGTGCGCTACGGCACGGAATTGTCCTCGTTCGAGATGGACGAAACCGGCGTCACCGCGGTGGTGTACAACGCGGACTCGGGGGAGTCGGACACCGTCCGCGCCGACTATCTCGTCGGCGCCGACGGCGTGCACAGCCCGATCCGTAAATCGCTGGGCGTCAGCGCATCCGGTTACGGCGCACTGCCGATCTATGTCGTCTTCGTCTACTTCCGGGCGCCATGGCGACGCTTTATCCCGGAGTTGCACGACGGCGATGGTGTGCAGGTCAAAAACGACGACGTGGACGGCATCTTTCTGCTCGCCGAGGGCGATCTCGGCATGTTCATCACCACCTACTTTCCCGGCGCAGGCGAGACGGCCGAACAATTCACCCCGCAGCGCTGCCGCGATCTGCTCACCAAGGCGATCGGTGAGCAGATCGACATCGACATCATCGAGGTTGCGGCGTGGCAACCCTACGAGCGGGTTGCCGACCAATTCGATTGTGGGCGAGCATTTCTCGTCGGCGATTCGGCGCACACCATGCCGCCGTTCAAGGCCGGGGGAGCCAACACCGCCATCCAGAGCGCGCACAACCTGGCCTGGAAACTCGCCGCCGTCCTGCAGGGCACGGCCACGCCGGACTTACTTTCGACCTACCACGCCGAGAGGCATCCGGTGGGCCGATTCGCCGCGCGCCAGTCGCTCACCGGGCCGACGGTATCCCTGTTGCGGACGGGTGGTGACGCTCCGCAGCTGCCCGCCGGCGAAGAGTGCTCGATGTTCGCCCTGCTCATCGGATACCGATACAGCTCGGCGGCGATCGTGACACGTGACGCGGGAGGGGGCGGCCTGGTCGATGAATTGCGCGCCCAACCCGGTACCCGGGTGCCCCACGTCTGGGTGCGTGCGGGCGTCTCGACACTCGACCTGCTGGGACCCCGGTTCACCGTGCTGTCCGGCGATGAGAGGTGGTGTGCGGCAGCTGCTTCGGCGTCGCTGGCGACGCATCGCTTCTACAGCGACGAGTGGGCGGCGGTCACCGGCCTCGCGCCGCACGGGGCCCTGCTGGTCCGACCCGACGATTTCGTCGGATGGCGTGCCGAGGAACTATCCGCTGACCCCGAAGGGGAACTGCGACAAGCGCTTTCGGTGATCCTGGGTCGCGGCGTGGGTTGACCACGCGACAAGCTTGTGGCCGGCGCCGCGACTTACAGCGGAATGTTCTTGTGGCGGCCGCGGCGCGCCGGCGCCTGGGCCAGCGCCTCGGTGAGCTTGCTGCGGGTGTGCGACGGGTCGATCTTCTCGTCGACGACGCCGATCTCGATGGCGCTGTCCACGCCGCCCGCGATCCGCTCGTGCTCGGCCGCCAACTGGTCGTGCAGCGCTTCGCGCTCGTGGTCCGGCGCGGCGGCCAGCTTCTTCTTGTGCAGAATGCCGACGGCGGCCTTGGCGCCCATCACCGCCACCTCGGCGTCCGGCCACGCGTACACCTTGGTCGCGTTCAGCGACCGGGAGTTCATCGCGATGTAGGCCCCGCCGTAAGTCTTTCGGGTGACGAGCGTGACACGCGGAACCGTGCATTCGCCGAACGCGTGCAGCAGCTTGGCGCCGCGGCGCACCACACCGCCCCACTCCTGGTCGACGCCGGGCAGGTAGCCGGGCACGTCGACGATCACCACCAGCGGAATGCCAAAGGCGTCGCACAGGCGTACGAAACGTGCCGCCTTCTCGGCGCTTTCGGAGTTCAGGCAACCACCCAGGCGCAACGGGTTGTTGGCCAGCACGCCGACCGTGCGGCCGGAAAGCCGGCCCAGACCGATCACCATCGACGGCGCCCAGTTGGCCTGGAACTCGTCGAACGGCGTCTCGTCATCGAGGATCGCGGTCACGATCGGGCGCACGTCGTAGGCCCGCCGCGCCGACTCGGGCAGCAGCGCGTGGATGTCGGTGTCACCGGCCTCGGCCTTGTCGCGGTCGAAATGCCCTTGTTGGCAGAACAACCCGACCAACCGGCGACCACGCTCGTAGGCGTCGAGCTCGTCGTCGGCGACGATGTGGCACACCCCGGACTTCTTGTGGTGCGTTTCCGGACCACCGAGCGAGCACATGTCGACGTCCTCACCGGTGACGCTGCGCACCACGTCGGGCCCGGTGACGAACACCCGGCTGTCCGGGGCCATCACGATGACGTCGGTCAGGGCCGGTCCGTAGGCGGCGCCGCCCGCCGCAAAGCCGACGACCACCGAGATCTGCGGGATGTAGCCGGACGCCCGGATCATGGCCTCGAAGACCAAACCCACGGCGTGGAGCGCCTTCACCCCCTCCGCCAGCCGGGCTCCGCCGGAGTGCCAGATACCCACGATCGGGCTCTGCTCCTCGATGGCGGTGTCATAGGCGTTGACGATGTGCGTGCAGCCTTCGATGCCCATGGCACCGCCCATCACGGTGCCGTCGGTGCAGAACGCGATGGTGCGCACACCGTTCACGGTCCCCGCGGCGGCAAGCACGCCTGAGCGGTCACGCTCGTGCAGCAACTCGACACTGTCGTCATCGAAGAAGTTGCTCAAGCGCAACAGCGGGTCGCGAGGGTCGAGCGACTCGCCAACCGTCTCGGGGGCCGTGATAGTCATCCCAGGTCTCCTGATATTCCGGTGCTGCTCGGTTTAGTACCGCCCGAAGGCGATGGACACGTTGTGCCCACCGAAGCCGAACGAGTTGTTGATCGCGTACTCGTAGTTGCCCGGACGGGGTTTGCCGGCCACCACGTCCAGGTCGATTTCGGGGTCGAGGTTTTCCAGATTGAGGGTGGGCGGAACCACCTG
>NZ_LZTA01000024.1 GCF_001665875.1 Mycobacterium sp. 852002-40037_SCH5390672 | reverse complement strand
GGACCATCGAGATCTACACTTATGCGATCGTCGGCAGCGTCAGATGTGTATAAGAGACAGTCGACACCCCGACTGCGCCCCTACCCCCGGAGAACGGCCAACCGTGAAAACCGACACCCTTGGCGCCGCCTGGCGATTCGCAATAGTCGCGACCGTGTGCCTGCTGGCGGCCTTCGGAATGATCGCCGTATTCGGTCAGCTGCGCTTCGACCGCGAGACGATCTACCGCGCCGAATTCACCAACGTAAGCGGGCTGAAGGTCGGCAACTTCGTTCGCGTCGCGGGTGTGGAGATCGGCAAGGTCCGCAACATCGCGATCCGGGACAGCAAGATCGCCGTCGTCGACTTCGGCGTCAGCAAAGACGTCGCGCTCACGTTGGGAACCAAGGCCGTCGTTCGCTACCAAAACCTCACGGGTGAGCGCTATCTCGCGCTGCAGGAAGGCGCCGGTGGGCTGGCCGCGCTGCCACGCGGCGGCACGATTCCCATCGACCGGACCGCGCCGGCCTTGGACCTGGACGCGCTGATCGGCGGACTCAAGCCGTTGTTCCGCGCTCTGAACCCCGATCAGGTCAACACGTTGACACAGCAGCTCATCGGCGCCTTGCAAGGCGAAGGGCCGACGGTCGGCTCGTTTTTGCGCCAGACGGCGGTGTTCACAAGCACGCTGGCCGATCGCGACGCGCTGATCGGAGACGTCATCACCAACCTCAACACCGTACTAGGCTCGGTGAGCGATCAGAGTCGGCAGTTGGATACGGCAGTGAGCACGCTGTCCGATCTAGTTGGTGCGCTGGCGGCACGCAAGACCGACGTCATGGATTCGCTGTCGGCACTCAACACGTCGTCGGCGACCTTGGCAGACCTGTTCACCCAGATTCGCCCGCCCCTGACGAAGTCGGTGACCCAGGCCGACCGAGCGGCGGCAATCGTGGTGGCCGACCACGACTTCTTCCAAGACTTCCTGTCTCGATTACTGCCCACGTATAAACTGCTGTCCCGCCAGGGACTCTACGGCGACTTCTTCAACGCGTATATGTGCGAGCTGGTGCTCAAAGTCAACGGCAAGGGCGGTCAACCGACCTATGTTCGGGTGGCCAGTCAGACCACCGGGCGGTGTGCACCGAAGTGAAGAGGCCATCTGAGTACAACCCCAAAATAATCGGCGTGATCGGCACATTGACCGTGGCCGCCCTTGTCGCTCTGGCACTAGGCTTCAAGCACCTTCCGTTCGTGGACTCTGATCGGCGCTACACGGCCTACTTCGCCGAGGCAGCGGGACTGACCCCGGGCTCGCCGGTGCAGGTCGCCGGGTTCCGAGTCGGCGAGGTCACCGACGTCAGACTCGACGGACCCCGGGTGCTGGTCGAGTTCACCATGGACGACAGCATCCATCCCGGTGATCGCACCGCGGCTGCGATCAAGACCGAGACCCTGCTGGGCACTCGGTTGGTCGAGGTGACCACACACGGCGACGGCCGCCTCGACGGTCCGATTCCTTTGCAGCGCACGACATCTCCCTATGAGCTTCCGCAGGCGCTCGGTGACCTATCTCAAACCATCGCGGGCCTCGACACCAACAAACTCAACGAGTCGCTGACCACACTGGCCGAGACGTTCAAGAACACTCCGGCTGACTTGCGGACGGCCGTCGAGGGCATCTCTCGATTCTCCGACACGCTCAACAAGCGCGACGAACGACTTCGAAACCTGTTCGCCGACGCCAACAAGGTCACCGGCGTGCTCCGAGAACGCAGTGATCAGATCGTGGGCTTGGTGAACGACACCAACTCGCTACTCGGCGAATTAAGCGGCGAAGCCACCACCCTGACTCAGTTGTCTGGGAATATCTCCGCACTGGCCCAACAGATTTCGGGGTTGGTGGCAGACAATAAGTCCACGTTGCGTCCGGCGTTGGAGAAGGTAAATGGTGTGCTGACGATGATCGACAACCGCCGCGACGACCTCATCAAATCGATTCACCTGATCAGACGATTCAGTTTGTCGCTCGGGGAGTCAGTGTCCGCAGGGCCATTTTTCCGCGAATATCTGGCGAACCTGGTGCCGGGTCAATTCTTTCAGCCGTTCATCGACGCCGCATTCTCCGACCTCGGGCTGGATCCCCACACGCTGCTGCCCTCCCAGCTGACCGATCCCCAGGTGGGCCAGCCGGCGACGCCGGCGCTGCCGGTCCCCTTTCCTCGCACCGGTCAGGGCGGGCCTCCGCGACTGACGGTGCCTGACGCCATCACCGGTAACCCGGGCGATCCGGGATGCGGTCCACCAGGTTTGCCCCTGCCGGGACCGAGCGGCTGTTACCCCTACCGCGAACCGATGCCCGCGCCGCCACCCGGGGGGCCGCCGCCGGGGCCGCCAGCTGGCTATGATCCCGCGGCACCGGCGGAGAACCTTCCGCCGCCCACGCCGGTCGAGGTCAATTCCCCGAATATGATTCCCGACTTCCCGCGACCGGGACCGACGCCATGACCCGACACAACGTCAGCCGCCCAACGGTCCGCATCGCTTTGGCCGTCACGCTGGTCTGCGCGTTGGTCGGCGGTGTCTGGCTGACCTTCACGGCAGTCCAACGCAGCGAGCGGATCCACGTAACGGCTTACTTCGCCAACACCAACGGCCTGTACGTCGGCGACCAGGTGCGCATTCTGGGAGTACCGGTCGGCGAGATCGAGAGCATCACCCCGAGCCCAAATCGCGCCCGGGTTACGTTCTGGTACGACGCCAAGTACACCGTCCCGGCCGGGGCCGGCGCGGCGATACTGTCACCTGGATTAGTCAGTGCACGCGTTATCCAGCTGACGCCGCCGTACACCGGCGGCCCCAAAATGGCTGACAACGCGACCATCGCCCAGAGTCGCACCGCCGTTCCGGTCGAGTACGACGACCTCCGAGAGCAACTGGCCAAACTCAACCAGACACTGCAACCCACGCAAACCGGCGGCGTCGCTCCCGCTGGGCAGCTGATCAACACCGCCGCCGACAATCTGCGCGGGCAGGGCGCCCAGATCCGCGATGCGCTTACCAAACTCTCCGAAGCGATCTCAGCAGTCGGAGATCACAGCGGAGACATTGGGGGCACGGTCAAGAATCTGTCGGTGCTGGTCTCCGCGCTGCAGTCGAGCAGTGACGTGCTGGCGCGCCTCAACGGCAACCTAGCGACTGTCACCGGCTACATCGCCCAGGATCCCAAGGCGATCGGCAACGCGGTCCGTGATCTGAACACCGCACTGGCGGACGTGCAGACATTCGTCGCCGATAACCGCGAGACCCTTGGCACGACAGTCGACAAGTTGACCTCGCTGACGTCCGCGGTAAAGACCAGCCTTCCCGATCTGAAGGAAGTGCTGCATGTTGGGCCCAACGCATTGGCGAACTTTGCCAACATCTACCGCCCAGCAGCCGCCGCGATAGGAGGCAGCTTCGCGTTGGCCAACTTCGCCAGCCCCATCCAGTTCATCTGCGGCGCCATTCAAGCCGCATCCAAACTCAACTACCAACAATCGGCCAAGCTGTGCGTGCAATACCTGGCACCGATACTCAAGAACCGGCAGTACAACTTTGCCCCGATCGGCACCACGTTCGGCCTTGGCGTGATCCCGATCCCGTTGGGTCCCCTCATTCTGCCGATCCCGGTTCCCATCGTCGGGGCGGCAGCACGTCCGAACGAGATCACCTACAGCGAGGACTGGCTACGACCCGATTATCGTCCGGCTACCCCGCCGCAAGCGGTGCCCCAGCCGGACGGCGCCGCGCCACTGGCCGCCGAACAGACCCAACCCGGGGCCGCTCGGTCAGGGCCACCGGCCGCAACACCTGGGGCCGTGGCCGACGAACCCGCCGCCCAGACCCCCGCGGCTCCATCCGCAGCTGGAGCCGGATCATGATGCCGCTGCGGACACTTCACCGTCTCGCGGCCAGTCTGCTCACCGTCGTGACGGTGTCGGGGTGTGCGTGGCACGGCCTGAACTCGCTGCCACTGCCAGGTACGGCCGGCGGCGGACCGGGCTCCTTCGAGATCAAAGCCCAGATACCCGACATCACCAACATCGAGCCCAACTCCAGAGTCCGGGTGGGTGATGTCACGGTGGGAAACGTCACCAACGTCGCGGTCCAAGGCTGGCATGCGTTGGTGACGATGCGCATCGACGGCGACGTCGACCTCCCCGCCAACGCCACGGCGAAGGTCGGGCAGACCAGCTTGCTCGGCTCCCTGCACATCGAGCTGGCGCCCCCCACAAATGCGACACCGCAGGGCAAGCTCACCAACGGCGCTGTGATCCCGCTGTCGCGAGCAGGAAGCTACCCGACGACAGAACAGACGCTATCGTCGTTGTCGCTCTTGCTCAACGGCGGCGGTCTTGGCCAGCTGCAGGACATCAACGAAGCACTGACCACGGCATATGCAAACGGGCGCGATGCCGATATGCGTCAGCTGTTCGAGCAACTCGACAGGTTCACCGCCAACCTCAACGACCAGACCGGTGACATCATCCGGGCCTCTGAAAGTATCAACGGCCTGGCCAATCAGTACGCCAATCAAAAGCCGGTGATCGAGAACGCACTGCGAACGATTCCCGGCGCTTTCAAAGTACTCGCCGACGAGCGCGACAAACTCGTCGAAACTCTCGACAAGACCGGCAAATTGGCCGATCTCATGAACGCCACCATCGGGCCGACGAAAGACGCTCTGGTGCGAGAGTTGCAGGACATCGGGCCGGTGCTGGAATCCTTGGCCAACGCCGGCCCCTCGCTGACCCGGTCTCTGGTCCAGTTGGGTGCGTATCCATTCAACATCTACAAGCTGCCCAAGACCCTGCGCGGTGACTACGCCAACCTGTCAGTGATCCTCGACCTGACCTTGAACCGCATCGACACCAGTCTCCTTACGGGAACCCGATTCGAGGGCAACCTCACCGAGCTAGAGATGCAGTGGGGCCGCACCATCGGCCAGATCCCAGCCCCGTACACCTCGGGCAATCCGCTAGTCGTTCCCTACCACCTGAATCAGGGGTCATAGCGTGCACCTGGAACGATCGATCAAGATCAGGTTCGCGGTGTTCGCGGTCATCGCGGCGATCTCCATGACGGTCCTGACCGTGGGATACGGCCGCGTCGGCACATCGTTGTTCGGGGCCGACCAATACACGGTCATCGTGCACTTACCGGAGGCAGCGGGCCTCTACGCACGTGCCAACGTGACGTATTCGGGCAGCACCATCGGACAGGTGGAAGACGTCACGCTGACGCCGACGGGCGTCGAAGCTCGCTTGCGGCTCAAATCGACATACCAGGTCCCCGCACAGTCGACCGCGCAGGTTCACAGCCAATCGGCCATCGGTGAGCAGTTCGTGGCCCTGGTGCCCCGCAATCCGGACTCGCGGCCGCTGCGCGACGGCGACGTCATCACCGATGTGACCATCCCCCCCGACATCAACGCTCAACTCGACCTGACCAACCGGGCACTTCTTGCGGTGCCGAAAGGAAATCTGAAGACCCTGGTCGACGAAAGTTACACCGCACTAGGGGGCTTGAGTCCCGAGCTGTCTCGTATCGTCGACGGAGCGAACAATCTCGCCATAGACACGCGCAACAACCTGGCCGACCTGACCAACATCATCGACAACTCCGGCCCACTATTGGCTTCGCAGGTGCAGTCCTCGGATGCAATCACCGCCTGGGCCGCCCACCTTGCCACCATCACTGGTCAGCTCAAGGACCACGACGACGCGCTGTCCGGTGTACTCCGGAAAGGTGGCCCGGCAGCTGACGAGGCACGAGCCCTGCTCGACCGGATCAAACCGTCAGTGCCGGTGCTCTTGGCCAACCTGGTCAGCCTCGCAGACGTGGGGATCGTGTTCAACCCGAACATCGAACAAACGCTCGTCCTCTTCCCCCAGGCGACGGCCCAAATCGGCGCGGTCGCCGTGCCCAACCTAAATACCAAGCAGCCCTACCACGGCGCCATGGAGCAGTTTGCGCTCAACCTGAACCTGCCACCGCCATGCAGCACCGGGTACCTGCCGCCCAGTCAGCGCCGCACTCCCGCTGAAGTGGATGCGCCACCGCGGCCCGAAGGCGACCTGTACTGCCGGATACCGCAGGATGCGCCGTTCAATGTCCGTGGGGCCCGGAATATTCCATGTGAAACCAAGCCGTGGAAGAGGGCGCCGACGGAGTGGATGTGTGAAAGCGATCAGGAATACGTGCCCCTCAACGACGGCAATAACTGGAAGGGCGATCCGAACGCGACAATGTCCGGCCAAGACGTCCCCCAGTTCCCGCCCGGGGTGGTATCCCCCAATCGGCAGGTACCCGTCTCTCCCGGCGGCGCTCCCCCACCGGCGACACCACCGACGGCGTTGGGGATCGCCGACTACAACCCCGTCGACGGAACGTACCTCGGTCCCGACGGTCAGGTGTACACCCAGACCGACCTCGCCGTGGGAGCCCGGGCCCCCACGCTGCGGTCACTGCTAGCTCCCGCCGCTCCCTGAAAGTTGAAGAGTCACAACATGAGCACCCGACGACGACTGGGAGCGGCCGCATCCAAGCCATTGACCGCGGTCGGAGAATTCTTCGCCATGTCGGCCGAAACCCTGTTGCTGATGTTTCGGCCACCATTCGCCTGGCATGAACTGATCCGGCAGGCGTGGTTCGTGTCTCGGGTGGCGATCGTTCCGACCATCATGCTCGCGATCCCCTTCACGGTCATGGCGGTGTTCGTGATCAACATCCTGTTGATCGAGATCGGCGCCCAAGACGCAGCTGGCAGCGGGGCTGCACTCGGCGCTGTCACCCAGATCGGCCCTATGGTTACGGTTTTGGTCGTAGCCGGTGCAGGTGCCACGGCAATGTGCGCCGATCTCGGCGCCCGCACGATTCGCGAAGAGATCGATGCGATGCGCGTGCTGGGCATCGACCCCCTCCAACGGCTCGTCGTCCCGCGGGTGGCCGCGGCAACGATTGTCGCGATCCTGCTCTCCCCATTGGTGACAACCGTCGGGCTCGTCGGAGGATTCGCCTTCTCGGTATTTCTACAGAACGCCACCCCGGGAGCCTTCGCCGGCGGACTCACACTCCTAGTGGGACTTCCCGAGGTGATCATCTCGATCGTCAAATCGGCATTGTTCGGTGTCACCGCCGGGTTGATCGCGTGCTATAAGGGGTTGTCGGTAGGTGGAGGTCCCTCGGGCGTCGGTAACGCCGTCAACGAGACAGTCGTGTACTCCTTCGTCGGTCTGTTCGTCATCAACCTCATCGTCACCGCGGTCGGCGTTTCGGTGACGGCATGACGGTCAGCCACCCCAGCCGCCTGTGGCCGCGGGCCGCCCGGGCCCGGTCGCGAGTGACCCAGAGTTGGCAGCGGCTGGGCACACAGGCGGAATTCTATGCAAAGACACTGCTATCCATCGGTGACGTATTCAGACGCTACCCCGCTGAACTGATCCGCGTCATCGCCCAAATGGGTTTGGGTACGGGCGCACTCGCACTGATCGGCGGCACAGTAGCGATCGTCAGCATTCTGACGTTCTCAGCCGGCGCGCTGATCGCCGTCCAGGGTTACCACTCGCTGTCCAACATCGGCATCGAAGCGTTGACCGGCTTCGTTTCCGCCTACGTCAACGTCCGGCTCATCGCTCCCCTCATTGCCGGCATCGGCCTGGCCGCCACGATCGGAGCTGGCGCCACCGCTCAACTCGGCGCGATGCGAATCAACGAAGAGATCGATGCGCTCGACGTCATCGGAATCCGCTCCATCGCCTACTTAGCGTCGACCCGTGTGGTCGGAGGCGTCATCGTCGTACTTCCCTTATATTGCCTCGCCGTGTTGATGGCGTTCCTTGCCGCACGCCTGGGCACGACCGCGATTTACGGCCAGTCCAGCGGGGTGTACGACCACTACTTCTATACCTTCCTCAACCCGGTGGATCTCGCGTGGTCGTGTATGACCGCCGTGGTCATGGCAATAGTGATCATGTTGGTCCACACCTACTACGGGTTCAACGCGTCCGGCGGCCCGGCGGGGGTCGGTGAGGCCGTCGGACGCGCAGTGCGTACATCCATGATCACCTCCGTAACAGTGGTGCTCGGTGTCACGCTGGCTATCTACGGCCAGTCGCCGGCGATCAACCTGTCCGGCTAGACCCGATGCCCGAATCCGACCCAGACCAAAGGACCGTCGTTGCCCGCACCGACCACGCCGAGGAGCCCGCTGATGCACTTCCAGCCCGACGACATTCCAAGCCTCACCCCGGATCACGGCAGTGGTGGTATGCGCTCGATCCGCGCTGGCGCCACCAACATGGAGATCGGGTACAGCTGGTGTCGCACCCCGGTCGACACCGGACCGTTCTACAAGGGCCTTCCCGACGACACCTGCCCCTGCGATCACTACGGCTACGTGAAGTCTGGGTCTTTTCGGGTGATTTATACCGACGGCTCACAGGAACTGATCGAGGACGGCTCCGTGTACTTCATCCCGAAGGGACATCACTTCATCTATGACGAGGCGTGCGAACTGATCGAGTTCAACCCCCACGACCAGTTGCAGCAGTTAATGCAGCACTTCAACGTCGAGCTCGCCAAGGTCGCCGAGGAAGGCGACGTGGACTCCTACAAACCGAAGCGGTGACAGGCCCGGCGAGAGAGCGTGGCGCGCTCAGTAATGGCCCACCGGGGCCTCGGTGCTCAACGCTAATTGCCATCTCCACCGACGAGCCATCGTCGCCGTGATGTACGACGCAGCCCGCCGATTGTCGACACGAGGTAGGCATCAGTCACACTGAGCACTCCCATGCTGATGCGGCGCCACGTAAGTCTCTGAATGACACCGCAAGTCATTCAATTCGAGCGTGATTTCGAATTCATATACAACAGTCCGGTCTGAACGAAGGGAGCCCTAGGTGATCCTCGATCGGTTGCGATCGTGATCGGCGCAGGAAGAGGAATCGGTCGAGGCGTCGCCGTCGCCCTCGCCCCCTAGCCCGCGCAACTGGATGCAGGCTTCGAGCAACGCTGTGTAACCGTGTACCCGTCCGCCCGACAGTTGGCCTCCGCCGGTACTGATCGGCAGCTCACCGTCCAGGGCAATGCGCTGCCCCCCTTGCAGGAACAGTCCCGCTTCGTTGCGCGGTACGAGCCGGAGCGCCTCGAGCCACCGGACCGCGTAGATACTGAAACCGTCATACACTTCAGCGATATCAACGTCACCGGGTGTCAAATCCAAACGTTCCCACATTATCTCGGCGCATGCTTGGAATCCGCTGGCGGTCCCAATGGCCTCGATCCGCACCGCGCCGGGCCACGCACAAGGACGCGCGCGAGAGATGGCGACGGCCATCGCACCGTCCACTGGTACATCACAGTCGTAGATGCATAGTGGGTCGGAAATCGTCCTCGACTCGAGGTAGTCCTCGACAGTCATCGGCTCCCGATACACCCGGATTGGCGGCCGCGTTCGACCGGCCGACAACCGCAATTTGCGCGAATTGGTCACGACTGGAACCGCTCTCATGCATGTAGCGTTGCATGGCCAACGCACCGTAGGTCGAGCACCCGGCACCGTAGGGCTTGCCCCACGACATCGCATCACGGGTGGAGGCGCTTACTAAAGATTGACGGTCACCGGCTATCTTCTGGGTAGTCGACTCCCACACACAGCGAAAACATGAAACGTGCGAAGCTAGTCCGGCGGCGACCGCCAAGACGGCGCTGGCGACCGTTCCCAATTGCCCCGGCATCTCGTTACCCGCGTTGTGCCATCGCAGATTCAATCCCAGCATCGTTCTGAGGTCCTCGGTGCCGGCGCCGGCTATCGCCGGCGCCGAACCGACTGCGCCTAGATAGCTGGAAACCCTGTCGATGTCCGCCCGGTTCAACCCGGCATCGTCAATGGCCTCGAGGGGCAGCGTCGAGCGCGAGCCGGCGGGGATCGATATCAAGACGGCGACCAATCGAGGACCGACCGATACCTGAAATTACCGCAAGGTCCTCAGCCTTCATTGAGTGAACACCGGTGCTCTGGCTTCGCCTGCTGGTTCGAACGCGACGTGAACCTCCATCCCGACCGTCGGATTCTGACAACCGACTAATGCGCTAAGCAACCGGAGTCCGGGCTGTTCTTCCAGTTCGATCAGCGCCAACACGTAGGGCGGCTCGCGCTGCGGGCCCACTGGTAGCGATTGATGGTAAACGAATGGACAACACCGCGCCCGCTGATCGGCGCCCCACGATATGGCCACTCAAGCATCGAGGACATACCAGCGGCGGCGGATGATGCCATGTCCGGCAATCCTCACAGCGTGCAATCCTCAGTTCTTGTACCGGTCCTCACTCCCAGAAGTCGCGCGAACTATCAGTGACCGTCGGAGCCGGACGGGTTGTCATTTGTCGTCTTTCGCAGGGCTGAAGAACCCACGCGCAGAAAGTAATTCGACGACGTGGTCGGCCTCGGTGTGGAACAGGTGGGCGAACTCCCGCTCGGCGGTTTCTCCTGCGCGTATTGCGATAGCGTGCATGACTGCACGCATACCCCGCTTGTGTATACGATCGGAGCCGGGAACTTCTGCGAAGTAGTTCCCAGGAATGATGCTGCCCGTAATTACGCGTGCCATCGAGACGACGCGGCGAGAACCCGCGGCCAGCACCAAGTGCCGCAAGAACACGTTGTTGCAATCCCATAGTTCATCGGGGTCACTGGTTTTCTGAAGCGCCTTATTGACTTCGACGAGCTGAGCGATCTGTTCGTCGGAACCACGTTCCACTGCGCGACGTGCGCAGAAGCCATAGAACATCCCGATCAACTCGAAATGATCGTACGTCGAGTTCTCGTCGAGACCGATGACGAAGGCTCCCCGGTGGGGTTCGGCGGCCAACCAACCCTCGCTGGCTAACGCGATGACAGCCTCCCGCACGGGCACCCGGCTCACCCCGAGGTGCGCTGCGATCTCGTCTTGAGGAACACGGTCGCCCGCTTCGAGTTGGCGCTCAAAGATCATTCGCCGTATGTGCTCTGCCACCTGGTGGGCGCTTGTGAACCGCAGGGGCGCGGCTGAACGCGTCTGAGCGAGCGTAGTTATCGCGCTTTCCTTCTCCTTAACGTGACCTCCTGCGAAACGCACGTTGGCGGGCCTTAAATGCATCGACGGCATTCGCGTCGTCGCGCATAGACCCTGCGGCAAGATTATATACTTGATACATCATTTGTTGAACCACGAAATGACATGCGGCCACGCATGCTTACCGACAGACCCTACGCCCAGCGTATCGTCGCCGAGACGGCCAACAGGCGAACGGCCAACCGCGGCACAGGACCCGGTAGCGGGAATAGCGGACCCCTGAGTCGTGCGGGCAGCGGTGCGCGCGCAGCCCTAAGACCACTGGAGCCGATAGTGACACGGTTGCCGCGCCGGCGGCTCCGAAGCTGGCGCGCGACACCATACTCAGGCCGGCTCAGCCGGGGGACGGCTGATCCCGAATTTGGGCACCGGTTCCGCTGTGATCCCGTCAGTCGGCGATGACGGCCAGGCCGTCGGTGAGTACCAGGTCGGTGCCACGGGTGGTCTGAAATCCAAAGGTTTTCTGTCCGTTGCCTGGTCACTGCAGGATGCCCACCGGACAGACCAAGCCAGCCCCCCGGCGTACTCAAGAGGAGCGCAGCGCACACACTCGCGCGCTACTGCTTGATGCCGCCATCGACTGCATCGTCGACTACGGCTACGCAGGAACGACCACGCCTCGAGTGGCCGAGCGTGCCGGCGTGACGCTGGGCGCCCGCGGGCATCACTTCGGATCGAAATCCAGCGTGCTCGTCGCGGCGATCCAACACATTGCGGATCGGCGGATCGAGGAGGCGCTGCTCGAGGCTCCACGTATGCCCTGGTGTTAGAAAGCTTTGCGCGGCACCCGGGTTTGCATGCCACCTATCTTCCCGAGAACGTCGCGCTAGACCATTGAGCGGCCGCAATGTCTCACGCACATTCAGCGCTTGGATGGCTGGCGCCACGACCGAGATACCCTTGCCGGCAACGGTGTTCATCGGGTCACCCGCGGTGACCCACTTGCTGACGTCCGAGGCAGCTCGAAGGGATCCAGCAGATAGCCCTGGTGGGGCCGCCAGCTAAGAACGCCAACGGGATATCGTGGCCCATCGCGGCCGACGGAGCCATTAGGTTCTCATAACCCGCGGTGGTAACCCCTATCGTCGCCGTTGCCCAGGTCAGTCCGGACGATGGTCCGACAATCCAAACCACCGCACTAGCGTCGACAGAACCCTGGTGAGCCTCATGTCCAGCCTCGATCGTCCAGTTGCCGTGTGATCAAACCTGCACACATTCGTAGGCCCGACAAGCGGCATCCCGCTAGCCCGGTGGGGGTTGGTAGCCTGCGGCTGAGTTGCGCAGCTGCCATATCTCGGCAGGGCACAGAAGGTTAATCGCATACGAGACAAGGTAATTGGCCGCAAACTCGTCGTTGGGAATCACGTCGCGTTTCACATCGCCCATTACTTGACCGTAGCTCTGGCCTCCGCTGACCTTGTCACAGATACGGTGGCCGTACTCGATGGCTTGGTCAGGGTTGTCAAAGTTGTAGTGGCGCCGCACCATTACGTCATAGGTGTATTCCACTTCCGGCGCTGGCGCGGCATGCGCCCGTGCGGCTAGCGCCGGTGTGGTATCGCCGAGTCCAGCGGCAACGACGACAAAGCCGATGAGCCACTTTCGACGCTTGGCCGCTGATGCCCGAGTGCGCTTGCACCGGTGTAGCAGACGCGCGCCGATCGGTGTCCTATCTCTACACGTGCCGTGCGTACGCTCGAGGCCGTCGCACGGCTTCGAGCCAGGGTTGGAGTTCATGTCATGTTCGCTAAACATGAAGCGATGCTTAGGTTCAACGGCTTCGTCTATTGCGGCGGGTAGGCGGGTGGCGGGCTTACCCCGCGCAGGATCCAGGGCAGCCAGTCGAGGCCGTGTTCGAGCTCGTCGCTGACGTCGTAGTCGGGGCTGGGACCAACGGGAACGTTCTCACCCTGGGTGTTGACCGGCTGCGCTGGCCGCCCATAGACGGCGACCACGACGGTGCGATCCAGGCTGTTCAATGACCACACGCCGATTTGGCTGTTGGCGCAGTTGGACATGATCGCGAAATCTGCGGGGTCGTGATACCAGCGGTTGATCAACTCGATGCCGCTGATGGCCAATGCGGGGTTGACCGCCACGGTTTCGGCCACCTGACCGTGGTAGCCGGCCGCATTGGCGCGGTCTTGCGGAGTCGACCCGTCTGAGCCGATATCACCGTCGAGGGCCCGGTTGTTCAACACATCTTCGGTGTGGCGCTGGGCGGCGAGCTGCAGTTGCGGGTTGGGCCTTACGTCGTTAGTGCAACCCGCCTGATGCTGCATAGTGAAGACATTGGAGACCACGCCGTCATTGAGGCGCTTATTGTTCGGTATGAGCGTGTTGTTGTCGTTATCCGCATGTGCCGGCGTGCCCAGTAGCGCGCCTGCGCCGACGATCACCGAAGCAGCAACGGTCAGCCCTCGACACTTCACGATCGTCTCCCCTATGTCGGTCCGTGACGGCCGACGGCTGGTAGTGGATGCAGCTGCCAAATCAGTGCGGGGCACACTTCGCTCACCGCTTGGTTGACCAGATACTGTGCCTGGAATTCATGGTCGTGTTGAAATTGGTCTTCACGGCGCCGACAAGCTGCGCACAGGGGCGAGATACCGCAACATCGGCGGTGGGAAAGTTGAAGCCTGGCAGCACGGCCCGGAACTAACTGTCCACCGATCAGCAACCGGTCCACCTCGAGGTGAACGACCATCCCGAGAATTCCCCTATCTGCTGATATTTCAGCGTTCTAG
>NZ_LZTA01000023.1 GCF_001665875.1 Mycobacterium sp. 852002-40037_SCH5390672 | reverse complement strand
GGCAGCGTCGCCTTGTCGTACTCGAGGGACCCGAGCAGGATCTGCGCGACGTCGAGCACCTCGACACCGCTGCGACCGGCCTCTTCCTGACGGTCGTTGACACCGTCGGTCACCATCACCCGGCAGAACGGGCACGCGGTCGCCACGGTCGCGGCCCCGGTGGCCAGCGCCTCGTCGACGCGCTCGTGATTGATCCGCTTGCCGATGTGCTCTTCCATCCACATCCGCGCGCCGCCGGCGCCACAGCAGAAGCTGCGCTCGGCGTGGCGTGGCATCTCGGTCAGGTTCGCCCCCGCGGCCCCGATCAGCTCGCGCGGCGCCTCATAGACCTTGTTGTGCCGCCCCAGATAGCAGGGATCGTGATAAGTGATGTCCTGCGACACCGGCGTGACCGGCACCAGCTTGTTGTCCCGGATCAGCCGGTTGAGCAGCTGGGTGTGGTGCAACACCGAATAGTTCGCGCCGAGCTGGCGGTACTCACGGCCCAGGGTGTTGAAGCAGTGCGGGCAGGTGACGACGATCTTGCGGTCAACGGTCTCCACGCCTTCGAACACCCCGTCCAGGGTCTCGACGGCCTGGGCGGCCAGCTGCTGGAACAGGAACTCGTTGCCCGAGCGGCGCGCCGAGTCGCCGTTGCAGGACTCGCCGGTGCCGAGCACCAGGTACTTCACGCCCGCGATGGCCAGCAGCTCGGCGACGGCCTTGGTGGTCTTCTTGGCCTTGTCGTCGTAGGCGCCGGCGCAACCCACCCAGAACAGGTACTCGAACCCGTCGAAGCTGTCGACGTCCTCGCCGTAGACCGGCACGTCGAAGTCGACCTCGTCGATCCAGCTGGTGCGGTCCGACGCGTTCTGACCCCACGGGTTGCCCTTGGTTTCCAGGTTCTTGAACAGCACCGACAGCTCGGAGGGGAACTCGGACTCCATCATCACCTGGTAGCGGCGCATGTCGATGATGTGATCGATGTGCTCGATGTCCACCGGGCACTGCTCGACGCAGGCACCGCAGGACACGCAGGACCACAGCACGTCGGGGTCGATGACGCCGCCCTGTTCCTCGGTGCCGACCAGCGGCCGGTTGGCCTGCTCGGGGCCGGATCCCATCACGCGGCCGAAGCCCGACTCGGGAACGTGGTGGGCCTCGGCGTGCTTCTCACCGGACAGTTCCTCGCCGACCCCCCCTTCCGAGGTGCTCTCCAGGGGGCTTTCCTTATCGCCCAGGATGTAGGGCGCCTTGGCCATCCAGTGATCGCGCAGGTCCATGATGACGAGCTTGGGCGACAGCGGCTTGCCGGTGTTCCACGCCGGGCACTGCGACTGGCAGCGCCCGCACTCGGTACAGGTGGCGAAGTCCAGCATG
>NZ_LZTA01000022.1 GCF_001665875.1 Mycobacterium sp. 852002-40037_SCH5390672 | reverse complement strand
GGATCGCCACGGTGCTTGATGCGGTGGACGCGGTGTGTGTGTTGACCTGTGGTGTCGACACGGTTGGCGGGGCGGGGGCGCGCCCGGTGCTGCGCGTCGACGGTCTAGACCTGTCCGGCCGGTGCGCCAAGCCGATCACCGACGTTGATCGGCTGGCGCCATTGGCGGTGGATGACACCGCCTACGTGATTTTCACCTCGGGGTCCACCGGTGCCCCTAAGGGGGTGCCGGTCAGTCACACCGGTCTGCTGGGGATGGCGGCGGCGCACCGTGAGGCGTTCGGGTTGGGCGCGGATGCGCGGGTGCTGATGGTGGCCGCGCCGACCTTTGACGCGTCGATCTTCGAATGGTTGTGGGCGGTGGCGTCGGGGGCGACGCTGGTGGTGGCGCCCCCTGACGCGTATGGCGGGGAGGCGCTGACCGAGTTGCTGCAGACTCAGCGGGTCAGCGCGGCGGTAGTGACTCCCACGGTGCTGGCGTCGCTGGATCGGGCCCGCCTGGACGGGGTGGACACGCTGGTTACCACGGGGGAGGCGTGCCCGGCGGAGTTGGTGGCCGCCTGGGCGCCGGGCCGGCGGATGTTCAATGGCTACGGCCCCTCCGAGACCACCATCTGTGCCACCTCCACCGCACCGCTGTCGGCGGGGCAGCCGGTGACCATCGGCACCCCGATTCCCGGGATGTGCGCGTTGGTGCTCGATGCACGGCTCAACCCCGCGCCGATCGGGGTGGCGGGCGAGTTGTATCTGAGCGGGCCGGCCCTGGCGCACGGATATCTGGGCCGCGTCGCGTTGACCGCGGAGCGGTTCGTGGCGAATCCTTTTGCGGCCGCAGTGGGGCCGGTCGGGGCGCGGATGTATCGGACCGGTGATCTGGTGCGCTGGACTTCGGCCGGTGCGTTGGAGTACTTGGGCCGCGCCGA
>NZ_LZTA01000021.1 GCF_001665875.1 Mycobacterium sp. 852002-40037_SCH5390672 | reverse complement strand
GTTGGGTGGGCTGGTAGTTGTTTATAAGACACAGGCACCGGGGGGGGCGCCGCCGAATCCGCGGGGCCCACCACCACCCCGTGCAGGGTGGGCAGGTTCAGCTCGGCCCCGTCGTAGAGCAGTTTGGCCTTGCCCTGGTAGACCAGCAATCCGGGCCAGGCGACGAATTGCGACAGTGCCTGTGCCTGACCGGATTCCAGCGCAGAGGCGCCGACCTGGGGCTGCTGGTTGAGCACCTCGACACCGTTGATCCCGGCTCTGCCCAGGGCGCGCAACAAAGTGCCGTGGCCGGCCGAGCCCACGCTGGCCGACACCTTGGCGCCGGCGAGGTCGGCCAGCCCCTTGGCCCGCGAATCCGGGCTGACCACCACCATGTTGAGGGCGCCCTTGGGGTTGTACCCGGTGACGGAGACGATCTCGGTGCGTGCCAGCGGGTTGGCCTGCGTCTTGGAGCCGTTGATCAGCATGGGATAGTCGCCCATCGAGCCGATGTCGATCTTCTCGGCGAGCATCTGCGCGGTGATCGGGGCGCCGGTGTCGTAATCCTGCCACCGCACTGCGTATTTGGTGCCGGTCCGGGTGGTGATGTCGGCCAGGCGGCGCTCCAGGTAGCGCTGCGCGCGCAGCAGCGTACCCGCGGTGACGGTGTTGATGGTCTTGGATTGATAACCCACCACCACGTCGACCACGCCGGCTGACTGCGTCAGGGATTCCAGTGAGCAGCCGGAGGTGAGCGCGGCGACCGCGATCACGACCGACGCCAGCGCAATGGCGCGTCGTTTCATCAAATATCCTGGGGTTGAATGCTTTTCAGCGAAGGAGATAGGGCATGTTGACCGTGACGGCGCCGGTGGGACAGCGGGCCGCGCAGGGTCCGCAGTACCAGCATTCGTCGACGTGCATGAAGGCCTTGCCGGTGTCGGGGTTGATGGCCAGCGCGTCGAGCGGGCACACCTCCACGCACAGCGTGCAGCCGTCGATACACAGCGACTCGTCGATCGTGACCGGGACGTCGGCGCGGTTGTTGTTGATCAGGGTCATGGGTTGCTCCTCATCAGGTTGCCCCGCATGGTGATTCGATCGCCCCGCATCCGGATGTACTCCAGATCGACGGGGGTGCCGTCGGCGAGGCTGGTGAGCCGCTCGAGCATCAGCAGCGCCGCACCGTCGGGCACCTGCAGGGTGGCCGCCGAGTGCGCGTCGGCCGGGATGGCCTCGAGCGCCAGTGCCGCCGAGCCCAGCCGTTGCCCGCTCACCTCCTCGATGAGCGCGAACAGGTCGTTGGTCTCCAGCGGACGGTTGAGCACCTGCCTGCCGATGTCGGGGGCGAGGTAGGTGAGGTCCAGGCTGAGCGGCAGATCACCCAGGTAACGCAACCGCTCGACGAACACCGCCTCTTCACCCGGTTGTAGCCGCAATCGGTGGGCCACCGACGGCGGGGCGGTGACCGGCATCGCGGCGCGCACCTCGTTGCGGACCTCACCGAGATCCTTGAACGTCTCCTTCAGACCCAGCAGCGCGTCGAGCCCGTGGTCGTATTTGCGCTGCGCGACGTGCGTGCCGACCTTGGGTCCGCGGTCGATGAGGCCCTCGTGTTTGAGGACGGCCAGTGCCTCGCGAATGGTGTTGCGCGATACCGAGAATTCGGCGGCCAGCTGCAGTTCGGCGGGCAGGCCCTCCGAATAGTCGTCGGCGTGGATCTGTTGGCGCAGCACATCGGCGACCCGGCGGGCACGGTCGGCCCTGGGTCCTCCGATGGGTACTGGATGCGCCACGGGAGTCACGCTAACGCAGCTCAGGGCCACTTTTCGGGTCGCCGATGAGGGCCGCTGAGGGCGGCCGGGCGCATTGCGCCGGGCAGCCTTCGGGCCCGACCAGCTAAAACCGGCACCCGTCGCGTCATTGCGCCACCTGCGAGAACCCGTCGGCTTTGTGATCCCGGTGAGCAGAACCTGCCACGCCGTGGCACTCGGCGATTCGGTGTGCTGCATTTACCCCGACGGCGGAAGATGACGTGCATGACTGACGTTTCGAAACAGGCGTTGACCAAGGTGCCGGCGGTCACCCTGGGGTTCTGGGTGATCAAGGTGCTGGCGACGACGCTGGGCGAGACGGGCGGCGACACCGTCACGATGACGCTGAATTGGGGCTATGCCGCCGGGGTCGCGATTTTCGGTGTCGCGCTGATGGCGCTGGTGGCGGCTCAGATCCTGGCCGAGCGATTCCATGCGATCCTCTACTGGGCGACGATCGTGGCTTCGACGACGTTCGGCACCGTGCTGGCCGATTTCGCGGACCGGTCCCTGGGCATCGGCTACACGGGCGGATCGCTGCTGCTGCTGGCTTGCCTGCTGGCCACCCTGGGACTGTGGCGATGGTCGCAGGGCACCGTGTCGGTCAGTACCGTCTCGACACCCAAAGTGGAGGCTTTTTACTGGGCGACCATCACGTTCTCGCAGACGCTGGGCACCGCGCTCGGCGATTGGCTGGCCGATACACGCGATTTCGGTTACGAACGCGGCGCGCTGGTTTTCGCGGCCGGCCTGGTGGCGGTCGCAGCGCTGTACTACTGGACCTCCCTTTCCCGCGTCACCTTGTTCTGGGTCGCGTTCATCCTCACCAGGCCGTTGGGGGCGACGGTGGGTGACTTCATCGACAAGCCCGTCGCCGACGGCGGCCTCGCGTGGAGTCGTCCGCTTGCCTCGGCGGTGATCGCGGCGCTTATCGCGATATTGCTGGTCGTCATACCCCAGCGTCCGGGGCGCCACCCCGGCCAACCCAAAGATGATGCGGCGCACGCTCATCCGGGTACCGAGGTCGAGCAGCCAGACCAGGATGCACACTGACCGGTCGTTCCCTTATCCGGCGCCCGCGCTCATCGAGAAATAAATGCGCAACGCACGCCCGGTAACGGTACGGGCGCAACCCGGTTCTCAACGATTTCACCGTGCTGTGGCCGTGGCGGGAAACCCCGGCGTCCTCTCGGTGGCGACCAGCCGGTTCTGCCGCATGGGCGGCCCGTTCGCCGAGGTGTTCATTGAGGCCCGCCGGCCCGACTGAGAATGTGTCCGGCGCTCGACGTAGCGTTGAAACATGAGAGTCCTGCTCGTTGAGGATGAACCACGTCTGTCCGCGACCGTGGCCAGGGGGCTCAAGGCGGAGGGGTTCGTCGTCGTGGCCGTCGGCAACGGTGCCGACGGTCTGCGGGAGGCCACCGAAAACACCTTTGACGTAGTCGTTCTCGACATCATGCTGCCCGGCCTCAGCGGTTATGAGGTGCTGCGCCGGATGCGGTCGCACAACGTGTGGACGCCGGTGCTCATGCTGACCGCCAAGGACGGTGAGTATGACGAAACCGATGCCTTCGATCTGGGTGCGGATGACTATCTGACGAAGCCGTTCTCGTTCCGCGTGCTCGTGGCGCGGTTGCGGGCTCTGGTTCGACGCGTCGCACCGGCGCGGCCGGTGGTGCTGAAAGCGGGATCCCTGGCGCTGGATCCCGCCCGGCACACGGTCAAACGGGGCTCCACCCCGATCGCACTGACTCCTCGGGAGTATGGGGTGCTCGAGTTCCTGATGCGCAACATGGACGTGGTGGTGACCAAAGCCGAGATATTGCAGAACGTGTGGGATGCGCATCATCACGGACCCGACAACGTGGTCGAGGTTTACGTGGGATATCTGCGTCGCAAGATCGATGTTCCCTTCGGCACCAACACCATCGAGACGATCCGGGGCGTCGGTTACCGATTGCTGTGCTGAGACCCTTGCTGGGGCAGCGTCACAATCATCGTGGTTCCGCCGCCGGGCGGGTCGTCGATGGTGACCGTGCCCCCGTGTGCGGCAACGACCTCGGCCACGATCGCCAGGCCCAGCCCGGTCCCTCCCCCGCTGCGGGACCGATCGGAGTCCAGGCGCACGAACCGTTCGAACACGCGGTTCCGATCGGCGGGGGCGATTCCGGGACCGTCATCGCTGACGGCAAGGATCGCCGTTCCGTCTTGGCCGCTGACTTCGATAGCGACGCACGAAACCGCATGCCGGACAGCGTTTTCGACCAGGTTACGGATCATGCGTGACATGGCCACCGGATCGGCGTCCAGACGCACCGGGCGGATATCGGTGTGAATCACGCATTGCGCCTCGCGTCGTGCACGATCGGCTTCGGTTTGCGTGAGGTCATCGAGAGCCACCTGCTCTTTGCGCCGCAGCAGCGTCTGTTCGTCGGCGCGGGCCAGCAGCAGCAGATCTTCGATCAGGGTGTGCATGCGCTGCGCCTCGGGCAGCAACGTGTTGACCGCCAGCTCGGCGTCGAGCAGATCGGGATGGGCCTCGACCACTTCCAGCCCGGAGATGATGGTGGTCAGCGGACTGCGCAATTCGTGGGACGCGTCGCCGACAAAGCGTTGCTGCGCACGATGACCCGCTTCCAGCCGCGACAGCATCTCGTTCATGGTGACGGCCAGGGCCGCAATCTCGTCGTGACTGTCGGGCACCGGCACCCGCTCGGCCAGATCGGACGTCGAGATGTCGGCCACCCTGATCCGGATCGCGTCCACCGACTGCAGCGACCGGCGCACCAGCCAGTAGGTCGCTCCCGCCACCGCCGCGACGATGACCGGCGCACTGCAGGCCAGCAGGATCGCCAGAGCCCGCGCGGTCGCCTCGACCGCCTCGCTGCCCCCTCCCACCAACACCGTGTACACACCGGATCGGGTTGCGACTTTTTGGCCACTGACACGCATGTCGTCACCGGCCACCGCGTCGTCGGGCAGGCCACGACGCAAGTTGAAGTCGAACTCGTCCGCCGGGACCAGCGGTGATTTCGGCGCCGAGCCGGATCGCTTGACCACCTTGCCATCCGGACCGATCAATTGGGTGGCGACCACCCGCTGGTCGGTGTGCAGCAACGCGTTGTCCAGATCGTCGAGCGAATCGGATTGCAGCGCCTTGGAGATATCGCGGACCCTTTCGGCCGCCGCGTAGTCGACGCCAGCCAGCAACGAGCGGTACAGGATCGCGTCCAATCCCGCGCCGGCAACGCCCAGCGCACACAGCACGACGATCGCCGACACCGCCGCCGAGCGGGCCGAGATGCCCAGGTGCGCGAGATGCCACGGGCGCACCTGCCCGCTTCGCCGAAACGGCCGGCCACCGAGTATCCGCACCCCTTGATTCTGCAGGCCCGCGGGCCTGCGGAAAACACCGAGCTCAGCGCGCTCTCAGCGCCTTCTCAGCGCCTGCGTCCTAGGCTGGCACCGTCATGTTTGGTACTGCACGCTCTTCGCGTCGTAACGATCGTGTGATCACCCGAATACTGGTCAGCGCGGCTGTCGTGTTCGGCCCGTGTGTCCTGGCAGCGGCGCCGGCCGGCGCCGACCCCAATCCGTTCAGCACGCTCAGTTCGAGCTGCAACGAAACCGCCCCGGCGGGCAGGGACGCACTCCTCCAGGGAATCCGGCGAGGCATCTCCGACTGGTCGCCCGGCGCACCGCACACCTACGCCCGCACCACGTGCGGCGCGACCCCGACTCCGACGACCGGCTGACCGCTCAGCCGCTGTCGGCGACCGACGGCACGGCGTCGGCGCCGTTGTTGCGCGCTCCATTCGTTGCGGACGCGTCCGGGGGCAGTTCGAAAGCCGCGGTCACCGAACCCACCGCCGCCATCGCGGCATTGCGTTGCGCCTCCATGCGCGCCAGCGCCGTCTCGGTGAAGACCGACAACCCGAGATCGGGGTTGTAGCCGTGGATTTCCTTGACGTCCAGCTGGGCCAGGAAGTAGACGATCTCCTTGGACACCACCTGACCCGGGACCAGCACCGGGAAGCCCGGCGGGTAGGGCACCACGAAAGTGGTGGACACCAGGGTCTTGCCCTCGGCCAGTCGTCGCCCGGCCATGCCGATCAGCACGTGTTCGCGATCGGACTCTTCGTATCCGGCGTAAAACGCCGAGCGCATGTCACCGAAGTTGCACTCATCGACGGGACGGAACGCCACATCGAATTCGCTGAAGTCGGGCAGATGCGGCAGATCCTCGGTGATCTCCTCGACATGACGCTCTTGCAGCGCCCGGTCGGCGACGCTGGCCGCCTTCTCGATGCGGTCGAAATCGATTGCCACCCTTCGCAACACATCGAGCAGGTAGTGCACGCTCGACCATGTGACGCCGATCGTGAAGATCAACAACACGCTGTTGATCGACGTCTTGTTGATCTGGATGCCGAATCGCTCCATCAAAATCTTCTCGCGGAAGTCATAGCCGTTCATCCCCGTCGCGCCGACGAACAAGGTCACCCGCGTCGCGTCCAGCACGAACTGGTCGGAGCGCCAGGCCTCGTTCCACTCGGCCAGCGCTCCCTGCCTGACCTCGCGGTAGGAACTCACCGAGGACTCCCGGAACTCCTCGGGCACCAGGTCGGATTCGTCGAGGATGCGGAACCACTTGCTGATCAGCCGGTCCTTACGCACCCGATGCCGAAAGACCAGCGCCATGTCGTAGACCTGCCGGACCAGTTGGAAGCCTTCGATGTCGACCTGGCGGCGCGCCAAGTCCAGTGATGCCAGCAGTTGCTGGTTGGGTGACGTCGAGGTGTGGGTCAGAAAGGCCTCACCGAACGAATCGCGGGTGAGCGCGTTGAAATCCTGGTCGCGCACGTGGATCATCGACGCCTGCCGAAGCGCCGACAGCGATTTGTGGGTGGAATGCGTGGCATAGACGCGCACCCGTGCACTGGCCGGGTCGGGCATCAGCTCGCGCTCGATCCACTCCGACCGGTCGACACCCTCCATGGACGCGGCCCATTTTCGGTGTTCCTCACCGTATTCCGGTGATGCCAGCATCTGCTCGAGACGCTCGGCAGACACCATCGCGGTCCGCTGCCGGGCCCACGGCACGGCCGTGGCGAACGCGTACCACGCCTCGTCCCACAGAAAGCAGATGTCCGGCTTGATCGCCAGCACCTCCTGCATGACCTGCAGGGGGTTGTAGACCACGCCGTCGAAGGTGCAGTTGGTCAGCAGCAGCATCCGCACCCGGTGCAGCTGTCCGGCCGCTTCCAGGCCCAGCAGCGTCTGCTTGATGGTGCGCAGCGACACCGCGCCATAGATCGCGAACTGCGGCAGCGGATACGCGTCCAGATACAACGGGTAGGCACCGGCCAGCACCAGCCCGTAGTGGTGCGACTTGTGGCAGTTGCGGTCGATCAGCACGATGTCGCCCGGCCGGGTCAACGACTGCACGACGATCTTGTTGGCGGTCGAGGTCCCGTTGGTGACGAAGTAGGTGTGGTCGGCATTCCACGTCTTCGCGGCCTTGTCCATCGCCTTTTTGATGTTGCCGTGCGGGTCCAGCAGCGAGTCCAGGCCGCCGGAGGTGGTGGAGGTTTCGGCCATGAAGATGTTGCGGCCGTAGAACTCCCCCATGTCCTGCAGCGACCTGGAGTTGAAGATGCTGGCGCCGCGCGCGACGGGCAGGGCGTGGAATTGGCCGACGGGCGCGGCGGCATACGCGCGCAGTGCGTCGAAAAATGGTGTGGCGTAACGGTTTCGCAGTCCGGCGAGCACCGTGCTGTGTAGATCGGTGACGTCGTTGAGCCGGTAGAACGTCCGATCGTAGACATCGGGTTCGGTGCCGTCGCCGGCTGCGATCGACTCGTCGGTGAGCAGATACAGGTCGATGTGGGGCCGCAGCTCCCTGATCCATTCGCCGCACTCCACCCAGTAGTTGGCGCGATCGGGAATGCCGTCGCCCGCGTCCTCGTTGGGCCCGAGCAACGTGTTCATCAGCGGCAGCCGGTCACGGGACCGAAGCGACAGATCGTCGCGGATGATCGCGGCCTGAATCTCCCCATTGAGCGCGACGGCGGTGATGGCATCTTCGACACTGGGGACGACCAGGATCTCGAACTGCACATCGTCGGACGGAGTGCGCAGCGCGCGCAGGCACTCGGCCAGGCTGTCCGGCGCCGTGCTCGGGGCGTCGTCGGCGAGCAGCACGGTGTAGAAGTGCTGCTGTTTGGCCTGGGCGACCAGTTCCTGGTCATCCAAGGGCGCCGACGTGTCGAAAAGCCCTGCGCGGTCACCATATTCACTCAGCAATCGCACGGCCAGGGAGACCTCTTCGGTGAGCCGCACCGTGGACAGGCTCTCCAGGTGGGCGCGGAAGATCGCCAGATTCGCCGCACCGGGGTACAGCCAGTACCGCTCGTAGGCGGCGATGCGGTCCATGAGGCGCTTCACCCGGGCCACGTCGTGGGCTTTGTCCAGCCCGGCGAGGTCCACCTCGGCGAGGTGGCGGCACGCGTCGTCGAGCAAATTCCAGGTATCGACCCGCGCGTATGACGGGTTGGCCACGGCCGCCAGTGCGGACACTCGAAGTCGTCGCGGCTGGGTGCTGTATCGAATCATGACCTCACCTGTTCTTCTCGGATCGCCGCCGCTGACGTGCCGCTCGTATTGTGAACCCGCTGCGCCACGGCCGTGGTCATTTCACTCAGCTGGGTCAGTGATCCGCCTCGTCGTCACTTTCCACTACACGCCGGTTACCCCGGGTGCTGTCCACCCACCGCAGCATGGGCAGCTCCCAGCGACGGACCGGCAACTCGGTGACATCGCTGAGCGACCGCACCACGCCCTGCGTCAGCCCCATGATCGCGGCCATCACCGGCAGTAGCGGCTGCAGCGGCTTGGCCGCCGAGCGCACCGTGCTGATCCGGCGGGCCACGGCCACCCGTTCGACGCAGTGATACAGCCAGGCGCCCACGCCCAGCGCGTAGATCGAGAGCACCGAGGCGACGATGGTCAGCCCGTAGGCGGCGCAGATCACCGCGCCCAGCACCACCGTCGCGGCCAGGACGGCCGCAACGGCCAGGCGCAGCTCCAACCGGGTCATGGCTGCGGTCCGTGGTCCTCCGGGGTAACTGGGGCGTCGGAACCCACCGCTCCTCGGACCGCCTGGGCGGCGGCGCGGATCTGCGGCGTCACCAGCATGACGTGGCCGAGCACTCCGTTGACGAAGCCGGGCGAGTCGTCGGTGGACAGCTCCTTGGCCAGCTGGACGGCCTCGTCGACGGCGACCGGCTCCGGCACGTCGTCGGCATACAGCAGCTCCCAGACCGCGACCCGCAGGATCGCGCGGTCCACGGCGGGCAGCCGGTCCAGCGTCCAGCCCTGCAGGTGCGAGCGGATCAGGTCGTCGATGTGCGCGGCGTGTTCGCCGACGCCCCGGGTCGCCGCGGCCGTATAGGGCTGCAGGGGTGCGACGTCGGGATTCGTCTCGGCAAGCCCGGTGCGCACGTCGACCACCTCCGCCGGGCTCAGGCCGCGGGCCTCGGCTTCGAACAACAGGTCGACGGCGCGTTTGCGGGCCTGATGGCGTCCGCGGGAGGGCCCGCCGGGCCGGCCGGGCCGGCTCACGCGTTTACACGTCCCAGGTAGCTGCCGTCGCGTGAGTCGACTTTCAGCTTGTCTCCGGTGTTGATGAACAGGGGCACCTGGATCTCGGCGCCGGTCTCGACGGTCGCCGGCTTGGTGCCGGCGCTGGACCGGTCGCCCTGCAGCCCCGGCTCGGTGTGGGTGACCACGAGCTCGACGGTCACCGGCAGCTCGAGGTACAGCGGCGCCCCGTTGTGGAATGCCACCTGCACCGGCAGGCCCTCGAGCAGGAAGCGGGCGGCGTCGCCGACCAGCGACTCGGGCAGTGGGTGCTGCTCGTAGTCCTGGCTGTCCATGAACACGAAGTCCGAGCCGTCGCGGTACAAGTAGGTGGCGTCGCGCCGGTCGACGGTGGCGGTCTCCACCTTCACCCCGGCGTTGTACGTCTTGTCGACGACCTTGCCGGAGAGCACGTTCTTCAGCTTGGTCCGCACAAAGGCCGGACCCTTGCCCGGTTTGACGTGCTGGAAGTCGACGATCTGCCACAGTTGGCCGTCGATCACCAGCACCAGTCCGTTCTTGAAATCGGCAGTGCTTGCCACGGTTCGGTATATCTCCTCGGACGTTGGACAGTCGGCTACGGAAGTGTCTGTAACTTGTCGGTCAGTTTAGAGTGCTCCGCGGCCGGGGCCCGCCGGCCGGGTCCGGCCGCGATGACGGCCGAAACGCCCTCAGCGGTGGACGTGTTCGCGGCCGCGCGCGGCTTGCTCGTCGGGCGACGGCAACGGCTTGATCATCGTGAGCAGCGGGACGTGCAGCGTAACTCCGTCGGCGAACGGCATGTGGATCGCGAAGTAGACGATCTGCATTTCCAGCCGCATTTCCCGAAGGGGTTGGGCGTACAAGTCCCACCGGAAATCCCGGAGGCGCGCCAAAGCCCGTGCCACCCCGTTCACGCTCCCGACTGTACTCGCGGGGGCAAGCCCCGAAGCCAGGCGCCGGGTGCAGCGGGTCGGCACCATCGGGGCCTGTGCCGATCGCAAGCGCGGCGCAGGCGCCGGGTGCAGCGGGTCGGCACCATCGGGCTAGACCAGGACGGCCAGCTCCTTGGGGAACTTGGTCAGCAATTCCGGGGCCGCCCCGCCGGCCTCCTGCGGCACCACCAAGGTGTCTTCGATGCGGACACCGCCGCGGCCGGGCAGGTAGACGCCGGGCTCCACGGTCACCACGGATTCGGCCAGCAACGTGCCGGTGGACGTGGCGCCGATGCCCGGCGCTTCGTGGATTTCCAGGCCCACGCCATGGCCCAGGCTGTGGCTGAACTGCTCGCCGTACCCGGCGTCGGCGATCACCCGGCGCGCTGCGGCGTCCACCTCGCGCAGGTCGGCGCCGGCGTGCAGTGCCTCCCGGCCGGCCCGCTGCGAGTCGGCGACCAGCTGGTAGATCTCCAGCTGCCAATCGGCCGCCTTGCCGAGCACAAAGGTGCGGGTCATGTCGGAGTGATAACCGCCGACCAGCGCACCGAAGTCGATCTTGACGAAATCACCGCCGGCCAGCACCGCGTCGGTGGGGCGATGATGCGGGATCGCCGAATTCGGCCCCGCGGCCACGATGGTCTCGAACGAGATCGCGTCGGCGCCGTGGTCCAGCATCAGGGCCTCCAGCTCGCGGCTGACCTCGCGCTCGGTGCGGCCGGGCCGCAGGCCGCCACGCTCCACCAGATCGGCGAGTGCGGCGTCGGCCGCCTCGCAGGCCAGTCGCAGCAGGGCGACCTCGCCGGCGTCCTTGACCTCGCGCAACGCCTCAACGGTTCCGGCAGCCTTGACCAGCTCGGTGGCCGACTTGCGCTCGTCGAGCTCACGGGTCAGGACGTCGAATCCGTCGACCGTCACCACGTTGCTCTCGAAGCCCAGCTTCTGCGCACCCGCCTCGGCGGCCCGGCCCGCCAGGTAGCGTCCGAGCGCCCGTTCGATGGCGACTTCGAGGTCCGGCGCCTGCTCGGCGGCCTGGGTTCGGTAGCGCCCGTCGGTGGCCAGCACCGGGCCGCGACCGTCGGCGAACACCAGCAACGCGCCGTTGGACCCGGTAAAACCGGAGAGGTAACGGACGTTGACCAGGTCCGTGACCAGCAGCGCATCCAATCCGCCGGCCTCAAGTCGCGCTCTGAGCCTGTCTCGACGCTGTGAATGTGTCACGGGTCTTGACGGTACTCGCTACGCTTTTGGGCCATGAGTAACTGGATGCTGCGCGGATTGGTCTACGCCGCGGCGATGGTCGTAGTCCGATTGTTCCAAGGTGCACTGATCAACGCGTGGCAGATGCATGCGGGGCTCTTCAGCGTGGTGCTGCTGATTCTGTTCATCATCGGCGTGGCCGTGTGGGGTGTTCTCGACGGGCGGGCCGACGCCCGCGCCAACCCCGATCCGGATCGCCGCGGCGACCTGGCGATGACCTGGCTGTTGGCCGGCCTGCTGGCCGGGGTGCTCAGTGGGATCGTGTCCTGGCTGATCGCGCTCGTCTACACGGGCTTGTACACCGGGGGGCTGCTCAACGAGGTGACGACGTTTGCGGCCTTCACCGCGCTGTGCGTCTTCCTGCCCGGCATCATCGGCGTGACCATCGGGCGCTGGCGGGTGGACCGGCAGGCGGAAAAGACTCCGGAGAAACACCACGGCCTTGACCAAAAGCGCGACGGTGACACCGACGTGTTCTCCGCGGTGCGCGCCGATGACGCGCCGACCGGCGAGATTCCCGCGCAGACGTCGGGCGCGCAGTCCGAGGCGCGGACCGGGTCGGTCGCCACGGCCGAGCGCGAGGAGCCCACCGACACGGTGGCCACCACCGAATCACCGACCGAAACGATCGCCAAGCCCGAGGACGACCCGAAGACCGAGGTGATCCGCCCCGCCGCCGGCGACGAGCACACCAAGCCCGAACACGGCAAGGGCTAGCTGTCGGCGCCGGGCCCCCCGGCAAGATAGCGCAGGGCGAGCAGATACCCCTGCACGCCCAGCCCGACGATCACTCCGGTCGCGACGGGGCTGAGGTAGGAATGCCGCCGAAATTCTTCGCGCGCATGGACATTGGAGATGTGCACCTCGATGAGCGGGGCACTCAACTCCGCGCAGGCGTCGCGCAGCGCCACCGAGGTGTGCGTGAGCCCGCCGGCATTGAGGATCACCGGTTCACCCGCGTCCGCGGCCGAATGGATCCAGTCCAGCAGTTCTGCTTCGCTATCACTTTGCCGCACAACCGCTTTGAGACCGAGCGCGTCGGCTTCCCGCTCGATCAGCGCCGCCAGCTGATCATGCGTCACGTCGCCGTAGACGTCGGGCTCGCGCCGGCCCAGCCGGCCCAGATTCGGGCCGTTGATGATGTTGACCGTTGCTGTCATCAAACCTCCGCGAGTCCGGCATAGGCCGCCGCCAGCAGCGACGGGTCGGGGCCGGCCAGCCGGCCCGGCTTGGCCAGTCCGTCGAGGACCACGAACCGCAGCACCCCGGCCCGCGATTTCTTGTCTCCCGCCATGTATTCCAGCAGCTGCGGCAGCGCATCGGCGTCGTAGCTGACCGGAAGGCCGAGCGCGGACAAGATGGTGCGGTGGCGCTGCGCGGTGGCGTCATCGAGCCGGCCCGCCAGCCGGGCCAGCTCCGCGGCGAAGACCAATCCCACCGACACCGCGGCGCCGTGCCGCCACTGGTAGCGCTCGCGACGCTCGATCGCGTGCCCCAATGTGTGCCCGTAGTTGAGGATCTCGCGCAGCTCCGACTCTTTCTCGTCGGCGGCGACGACCTCCGCCTTGACGGCGATCGCGCGCCGGATCAGCTCCGCCAGGACGTCACCCGACGGGTCGACCGCGGCCCGCGGATCGGCCTCGATGAGGTCGAGAATCACCGGATCGGCGATGAACCCGGCCTTGACGACTTCGGCCATCCCGGCAACAAGTTCGTTGGCGGGCAACGTCTGCAGCGTCGCCAGATCGACCAGAACCGCGTTTGGCTGATGGAACGACCCGACCAGGTTCTTGCCCGCGTCGGTGTTGATCCCGGTCTTGCCGCCGACGGCCGCGTCGACCATGCCGAGCAGCGTGGTGGGCACGTGCACGATGTCGACGCCGCGCAGCCAGGTGGCCGCCGCGAACCCGGCGACGTCGGTGGCGGCGCCGCCGCCGAGGCTGACCAGCGCGTCTTTGCGCCCAATCCCGATGCGGCCCAACACTTCCCACAAGAAGCCTACGACCGGAAGATCTTTGCCCTCTTCGGCGTCCGGGATTTCGATGCGGTGCGCGTCAACACCCTTGTCCGCCAAGCGGCTTCGGATCACCTCGGCGGTCTCCGCCAGCACGGGTTGATGCACGACGGCCACCTTGTGCCGGCCGGACAGAAGTTCGTCCACCTCACCCAGCAAGCCGGTACCGATGATCACCGGATAGGGCGGATCTACGGCCACCTCGATGGTGACCGGGCCACCCGGCGTGGTCACGTCGCGGCCCCGGCGGGAGCCTGCAACCGCGAGACGATGTAGCGGACCACCGCACCGGGGTTGCGCCGGTTGGTGTCGACGCGGATGGTCGCCGCGCGCCGGTACAGCGGGCTGCGTTCGGCCATCAGCGCGCGATATTTGTCGGCGCGATCGGGCCCGGCCAGCAGCGGGCGCACGGCGCTGCCGCCGGTGCGACGCACGCCTTCGGCGGCGCTGATCTCCAGGTAGATCACGGTGTGACCGGCGAGTGCCGCACGCACCCCGGGGCTGGTGACGGCGCCGCCCCCGAGTGACACCACGCCGTCGTGGTCGGCCAGCGCCGCGCGCACCACCTCTTCCTCGATGCGGCGGAATTCCGGCTCGCCGTCGGCGGCGAAGATGTCGGCGATGCGGCGCCCGGTCCGCTGCTCGATGGCCACATCGGTGTCCAGGAAATCGACCCCGAGGGCCTTGGACAGCCGCCGGCCGATGGTGGATTTGCCCGATCCCGGCAACCCCACCAGGACCGCTTTGGGCGCCATTACGCGGTACCCCGGGCGGCAGGCGACTCCCGCTCGGCGACCGCCTGCCGGTAGGACTCGACATTACGGCGGGTTTCGGGCAGCGAATCGCCACCGAACTTCTGCAGCGCCGCGCGGGCCAACACCAGCGCCACCATGGCCTCGACCACCACGCCTGCGGCCGGCACCGCGCACACGTCCGAACGCTGGTGGATTGCGACGGCCTCGTCGCCGGTCGCCATGTCGACGGTGGCCAGCGCCCGCGGCACCGTGGAAATGGGCTTCATCGCGGCACGCACCCGCAGCGGCTGGCCGTTGGTCATGCCGCCTTCCAGGCCGCCCGCGCGGTTGGTCGAGCGGACAACACCGCCGGGGCCGGGGTACATCTCATCGTGGGCGCGGCTGCCGCGGCGGCGCGCCGTCTCGAAACCGTCGCCGATCTCGACACCCTTGATCGCCTGGATGCCCATGACGGCCGCGGCGAGCTGGCTGTCCAGCCGGTTGTCGCCGCTGGTGAACGAGCCCAGGCCGACGGGCAGGCCCAGGGCCACCACCTCGACCACACCGCCCAGCGTGTCGCCGTCCTTCTTGGCGGCTTCGATCTCGGCGATCATCGCCTGCTCCGCAGCCGCGTCGTATGCGCGCACCGGGCTGGCGTCGATCCCGGGCAGGTCGCCGGGGCCCGGCGGCGGCCCGTCGTAGGGCGCCGACGGGCCGATCGCGATCACGTGCGAGAGCACCTCGACGCCGAGCGCCTGACGCAGAAACGACCGGGCGATGGTCGCCGCGGCGACCCGGGCCGCGGTCTCACGCGCGCTGGCCCGCTCCAGCACCGGCCGGGCATCGTCGAAGCCGTACTTGAGCATGCCGGCGTAATCGGCGTGGCCGGGCCGCGGCCGGGTGAGCGGCGCATTGCGCGCGCTGTCGGCCAACTCCCCCGGGTCGACCGGGTCGGCGGCCATCACGGTCTCCCACTTCGGCCATTCGGTATTGCCGATCTCGACGGCGATGGGCCCACCCAGGGTGACACCGTGACGCACCCCGGACAGCACGCTCACCGCGTCCTGCTCGAACGCCATCCGGGCGCCGCGACCGTAGCCGAGGCGACGACGGGCCAGCTGTTCGGAAATGTCGAGGGAGGTGACCTCCACCCCGGCGACCATGCCTTCGAGCACGGCCACCAGCGCGCGGCCATGCGACTCCCCAGCAGTGATCCAACGCAACACGGGTCCCATCTTCCCATGTCGACTTCTGAAAAGCCGATTCGCGCAGTCCGCAGCGGTGCCGGGCCCGCGCGCGGAACAGACCCGGACCAGATCAGAAGAAACTGCTCGCAGGCAGGTCCGCGCCGTTGACGGCGACATCGCCGAGCACCCGCGCCTTGTAGACGGTCGGGTGGTGCGAGAACAGCGTCCGCAGGTTGCGCCAGTGCCGATCCAACAGCGCCGACGCCTGCACGGCCGATGCACCACCGACGTCGATGTCCAACTGTTCTGGGGGAGCCCCTGGACGGGATCGCCGAACGCATCGACAGGCTTAAGTCGTTGTCCGACAAGCTCGGTCGCGAGCACGCGCCGCTGGAGTTCGGCCTTCGGGTGACCACGCTGGTGCGCGACACGTCCGAGCAAGCCTGGCGCGACGCCGAGGCGAAGGTCGCCAAGCTGGCCGGCACACCCACCATGGTGCTGCTGCACGACCCGGCGGGGTCCGCGGGCCAGCGGCGGCTGGCGGAGCTGGCCGGGCGCGGGGAAGTGCTTGATTCCTGCCTGTATACGACGCCGAGCAAGTACGGCGGGGAGGGAGCCGGGACGACCTGGCTGGTCGGCTCGGCCGTCGAAGTCGCTGCCGCGTTGCGCAAATATGCCGACCTCGGAGTCAGCCATTTCGTGTTATCGGACACGCCGTACAAGTCGGAGACGGCCAGGCTCGGCGACCAGCTGTTGCCGCTGCTGCGCACCACCGCCGTCCCGAACTGAGGCCTCAGAGCAGGGACAGCCCCACACTCGCAGCGCTGGCCAGACACATCGACGGCCCGTGCGGCAGCGCGGCCGTGCCGTAGCCGCCGCCGCGAAGCCGGGCGACCACCCCGAGCAACGCGGTCAGCAGGGGCGCGCCCAACGCCGCCAGAAACCACGCGCCGACACCGAAGCAGCCGGTCAACGCGCCCAGACCGAGGGCCAGCTTGACGTCACCGGCGCCCATTCCGCCCGGCGCCGCCCAGTGCACCACCAGATAGAGGGCGGTCAGCGCCACGGTTCCGGACAGCGCCGCCGACCCGCGTCCGGCCAGCGTCGCGACCGCCAGGATCGCCGTGGCCCCGGTCAGCGTCAGCGTGTTGGGCAAGCGGCGTTCGCGGATGTCATAGCCGCTCAAGACCGCCAACCAGGCCAGCGCCAGACACGCCACCGCAATCCGCATGCGCGGCAGGCTAATCCGGGGCGGCCACCGCGCAAGTCATGGCCTCGCGCGGTGCGGGCCGCCCGGTGAACTGTTCCACCTGTGCGAAAGCCTGGTGCAGCAGCATCTGCAGACCGCTGACCACCCGGCCGCCGGCGGCGCTCACCGCGGCGGCCAGCGGCGTGGGCCACGGGTCGTAGACGGCGTCCAGCAGCACACCGATGCGTTCGAAGGTGCCGGCATAGCGCGCGGCCACGTCGGCCGGGATGGTGCTGACCAGCACCTCGGCGGCCGCCACCTCGTCGGCCAGGCCGCCGCCGTCCAGGTCGCAGAACCGGGCCGGCACGCCCAGTTCGCTGCCCAGATCCACCAACCGGGCGGCTTTGTCGGGGTTGCGGGCCACCACGGTGATGCCGGCGACGCCCAGCTGGGCCAGCCCGGCGACGGCCGCCGGCGCGGTGCCGCCCGATCCACAGACCAGCGCCCATCCCGAAGCGCTCCCGAGCGCCCCGGCCACCCCGTCGATGTCGGTGTTGTCGGCCCGCCAGCCCGTCGGCGTGCGGACCAACGTGTTGGCCGATCCCACCCGCAGCGCACGGTCGGTGCGCTCGTCGGCGAACCGCAGGGCGGCGAACTTGCCGGGCATGGTCACCGACACCCCGACCCAATCGGGACCGAACCCGCCGACCATGCCGGGCAACTGTTCGGCGTCGCATTCGATGCGGTCGTAGGTCCAGTCGGCCAGGCCCAGCGCACGGTAGGCGGCCAGGTGCAATTGCGGGGACTTCGAGTGGGCGATCGGCTTGCCGAGCACGGCCGCCTTTCTCCGGCCCGCGCTAGCGGGGCGTGCTGTCGAGGACACCGTTGTGCTTAGCCAGCTCGATGTTCGCCAAATGTTGTTGATAGTCGCGGGTGAACAGCGTCGTGCCCTGGGTGTCGATGGTGACGAAGTACAGCCAGTCACCGGGCTGCGGGTGCTCGGCGGCGTTGAGCGCATCGGTGCCCGGCGAACAGATCGCCGTGGCCGGCAAGCCCTGCGAGACGTAGGTGTTCCACGGCGTCTTCTGGGCCCGGTCGCCGTCGCTGGTGGCGACCTCGCGGCGGTCCAGCGGGTAGTTGACCGTCGAGTCGAACTCGAGCGTGTGGTGGGCGTGCAGGCGGTTGTAGATGACCTGCGCGACCTTGGCGAAATCCTGGGAATTGGATTCCTGCTGCACCAGCGACGCCACCACCAGGATGTCGTAGGGCGACAGGCCCATCGCCTGGGCGGTGTCGACCAGCCCGGACTTCACGTACTCCTCGGCTCCCGCGCCGATCAGGGTGGCCAGGATGCTCTCCGGTGACGCGGACGGATCGATATTGAAGGTGCCCGGCCCGATCAGACCCTCGATCCGGCGATGGTCCTTGCCCAGCTCGTTGACCGGCTCGAGCGCCCACGCCGGCACCGACAGCGCCGCGGTGCTGCTGTTGGTCGCGGCGGCGCGCAGGTCCTGCGCCCGGACGCAGCGCGTGTCGCCGTCGAGATCCACGCAGGTCGCGCGCGAGATCAGCGTCAGAATCCCCGGCGTCACCACGTTGGTCTTCATATCGGTGGTGTCGTCGAGCTGTCGGCCCTCGGGGATGACCAGCCGGCCCACGCGGCTCTTCGGGTCGGCCAGCCGCGAGACGGCGTTGGCCGCCGGGATCTCGGTGCGCATCCGGTAGAAGCCCGGCTGAATCGAGTTGATGGCGCTGTTGCCGTGCGCGGCGTTGACGAACGCCCGCACCGTCTTGATGACCTGCTCTTTTTGCAGCGTCTCGCCGATATTGGTGGTCGAGTCACCGGCTTGCACCTGGATCACCAGGTCCCGCTTGCCGCTTCCGCTGTAGTCGTCGCCCGCCCCGAACAGCGTGTGCCACAGCTTGCCGCCCACGAAAACACCGGCGAGCACCACCACCACGAACACCGCGAGCGCGATCTTGCCGGCGAAGCGCCGCCGCCGGCGGCCCCGCTCGGCCTGATTGCGGGCGACGCGGCTCGACCGGCGCCGGGGCGGCGCGCCCACGGCCTCGGGCTCAGCTCGTTCCCGCCGTGCGCTGTCAACCATCGCTGAGCTCCCTCGCCACTGCCGCGCGGCGCTGATCCAGCCAACTCTGCAGGATCGCCACCGCCGCGGCCTGATCGATCACCCCACGCTGTTCTTTGGCCCGCACCCCGGCCGCGCGCAGCGATCGCTGCGCGGCCACGGTGGTCAGTCGCTCGTCGGACAGCCGCACCGGAGTGGGGGCGATCCGCTCGGCCAGTTTGGTGGCCAGCTCAATCGCATCGATCGCCGAAGGACCGGTGCGATCGGCCAGGGTGCGCGGCAATCCAACGACCACCTCCACGGCCTCGTATTCGGCGGTCAGCGCGGCCAGCCGGCGTAAATGTTTGCCGTTGCGGTCGCGGCGCACCGTCTCGACCGGGGTGGCCAGGATGGCGTCGGGGTCGCTGCAGGCCACGCCGATGCGCACGCTGCCCACGTCGATGCCGAGCCGTCGTCCCCGTCCGGGGTCCTGGTGAGGATCGCCGGGCCGGTCAGGCAAGCGGTGCTGTGCTGAAGCCACTCAATCGACCCGCGCTATCACGGCGATCTCGGAACGTACCGCGTCGAGCGCTGCGTCGATGCCTGCCGGATGCTTGCCGGAGCCTTGCGCCAGGTCCGCCTTGCCACCGCCGCGGCCGTCGACGCTCGCCGCGAGCTGCTTGACCAGGTCGTTGGCCCGAAGCCCGAGATCTTGGGCGGCCGGATTGGCGGCGACGGCATACGGCACGGACCCGCCTTCGCCCTCGGCGATCAGCGCGACCACCGCGGGATCGCTGCCCAGCTTGCCGCGGATGTCGCCGACCAGGGAACGCAGATCGGCCGCCGTCATTCCGCCGGACATCCGTTGCGCCACCACCCGGACGTTACCGATGCGCTCCGCCCCGGCCGCGGCGTTGGTCGCGGCGGCGCGCGCGCCGGCCAGCCGGGCGCGTTCGAGTTCCTTCTCCGCCGCCTTGAGCCGTTCCACCAGGTTGGCCACCCGGGCGGGCACCTCATCGGAGGGCACTTTCAGCGACGACGCCAGCCCCGCCATCAGCGCGCGTTCCTTGGCCAGGTGCCGGAACGACTCCAGCCCCACGTAGGCCTCGACCCGGCGCACCCCGGAACCGACCGAGGATTCGCCCAGCAGCGTCACCGGCCCGATCTGAGCCGAGTTGTGCACGTGGGTCCCGCCGCAGAGCTCCAGCGAGAAGGGACCGCCGATCTCCACCACCCGGACCTCGTCGGGGTAGGCCTCGCCGAACATCGCCATCGCGCCCATCGCCTTGGCCTTCTCCAGCTGCTCGGTGAACGTGTGCACCTCGAAGTCGGCCTGCACGGCCTGATTGGTCACCTCTTCGACCTGGGTGCGTTGGTCTTCGGACAGCGGCCCTTGCCAGTTGAAGTCGAACCGCAGGTAGCCCGGGCGGTTCAGCGACCCGGCCTGAACGGCGTTGGGCCCCAGCACCTGCCGCAGCGCCGCGTGCACCATGTGGGTGCCCGAGTGCCCCTGGGTCGCGCCGCGGCGCCACTGCGGGTCGACCGCCGCGACGACGTTGTCACCCTCCACGAATTCACCGGACTCGACGTTAACCCGATGCACCCATAGGGTTTTGGCGATCTTCTGCACATCGGTGACCGCCGCACGGGCGGTCTCGCCGGCGCCCGTTCCGCTGATGGTGCCCTCGTCGGCGATCTGGCCGCCGGCCTCGGCGTAGAGCGGGGTGCGGTCCAGCACGAGTTCGACCCTGTCGGCCCCCTCGGTGCCGTGGGTGACCACCGGAACCCGCTTGCCGTCGACGAAGATGCCCAGAATCCTTGCCTCGGAAGTCAATTCGTCGAAGCCGGTGAACTCGGTGGGCCCGGCGTCGACCAGTTCACGGTAGGCGGTCAGGTCCGCGTGGGCGTGTTTGCGCGCGGCGGCATCGGCCTTGGCGCGGCGGCGCTGCTCGGCCATCAGTTCCCGAAAGCCGACTTCGTCAACCTGCAGACCGGCCTCGGACGCCATTTCCAGCGTGAGCTCGATCGGGAACCCGTAGGTGTCGTGCAGCGTGAAGGCGTCCGAACCCGAAATCGCTTTCACACCTGCGGCTTTGGTGGTGCCGGCCACCTCGTCGAACAGCTTCGAGCCCGCCGCAAGCGTGCGATTGAACGCGGTCTCCTCGGCGACGGCGATGCGCCGGATCCGGTCGAAGTCGGCGACCAGTTCGGGGTACGACGGACCCATCGCGTCGCGCACGGTGGCCATCAGGTCACCGACGATGGGTCCCTCGATGTCGAGCAGCCTGGCCGAGCGGATCACCCGGCGCAGCAGCCGGCGCAGCACATAGCCGCGGCCGTCATTGCCGGGCGTGACGCCATCGCCGATCAGGATGGCCGCGGTGCGGCTGTGGTCGGCGATGACCCGGTAGCGCACGTCGTCGTCGTGGTTGCCCGCGTCATACCCCCGGGGCGCGCGCGCCGCCGCGGTGTCGATGACCGGCCGCAGCAGGTCCGTCTCGTACACGTTGTGCACGCCCTGCAGGATGAAGGCGACGCGCTCGACGCCCATGCCGGTGTCAATGTTCTTGCGGGGCAAGGGCCCAAGGATCTCGAAGTCGGCTTTGCCGGTGCCCTCGCCGCGTTCGTTCTGCATGAACACGAGATTCCAGATCTCGATATAGCGGTCCTCGTTGGCGATCGGGCCGCCCTCGACGCCGAACTCCGGCCCGCGGTCGTAGTAGATCTCCGAGGACGGGCCGCACGGTCCAGGGATGCCCATCGACCAATAGTTGTCTTCCATGCCGCGGCGCTGGATGCGATCCTCGGGCAGCCCGGCGATCTCCTGCCACAGCTGCACGGCCTCGTCGTCGTCGAAAAAGACCGTCGTCCAGATCCGTTCGGGATCCAGGCCGTAACCGCCCTGCTCGACGCCGTCGGTCAGCAACGTCCAGGCCAGTTCGATGGCGCGGCGCTTGAAATAGTCGCCGAACGAGAAGTTGCCGGCCATCTGAAAGAAGGTGTTGTGCCGGGTGGTGATACCGACCTCGTCGATATCGGGGGTGCGGATGCACTTCTGGATGCTGGTGGCGGTCGGGTATTCGGGGGTGCGCGCGCCCAAGAAGTAGGGCACGAACTGCACCATGCCCGCATTGACGAACAGCAGGTTGGGGTCGTCGAGGATCACCGATGCGCTCGGCACCTCGGTGTGGCCCGCCTTCACGAAATGATCAAGAAACCGCTTCCTGATCTCGTGTGTCTGCACTTGAAGTCCGCTTCTTCCTGTTACTCCGACGTCTGGCTCCCAGCCTATTCGCCGGGGTATGCAAGCCCGTCCAATGACGCATTTCGACCGCTCACAGTACCTGCCCCGGTGCGCCGGACACCGAGCCGCTAACCCTCCAGAAAGCTCAGCCGGACCGAGCGTTGCGGGTTGTCCCGATTCAGGTCGACCAGGACGATGCTCTGCCACGTGCCCAGCATCGGCTCCCCCGCCGAGACCGGAACCGTCACCGACGGCGCCACGAGCGCGGGCATCACGTGGTCGGCGCCGTGGCCCTTCGAGCCGTGCGAATGCCGGTACCGGTCGTCGCGCGGCAACAGCCGTTCGAGGGTGTCTACCAGGTCGTCGTCGGAACCGGCACCCGTCTCGATGATGGCCACGCCCGCCGTGGCGTGCGGGACGAACACGTTGCACAAGCCGTCCCCGCGCGACCAGCAGAACCCGCGCACCGCCTCGGTGAGATCGACGATGCGGCGGCGCGAGGTGTCCACGTCCAACACATCGGTATGCACCCGGCCAAGCCTACGGCGCGAGCGTCACGACCAGCCAATCGTTTGTGAGCGCGGCCACAGTTGGGCATTGCGGCGAGTAACCGGCAGGAGGAAGGTAACTGGTGAGACCGGTGGCGCCACCGGGGCGCCGCCCCGACATAGGAGGGGCATACCGTGTACGCACGCTCCACCACCATCCAGGCGCAACCCCTATCGGTCGACATTGGAATTGCGCACGTTCGCGACGTCGTCATGCCCGCCCTCACGGAGATCGACGGGTGCGTGGGACTGTCGCTGTTGGTTGACCGGCAATCCGGCACCTGCATCGCCACCACCTCGTGGGAAACCATCGAGGCGATGCGCGGCAGTGCCGAACAGGTCGCGCCCATCCGCGACCGGGCCGCGCTGATGTTCGACGGCAGCGCGCGCGTCGAGGAGTGGGACATCGCCCTGCTGCACCGCGATCACCCCTCCCGCCAGGGCGCGTGTGTGCGCGCCACCTGGCTCAAAGTGGTGCCGGATCAGCTCAGCCGCTCCCTGGACTTCTACCGGTCCTCGGTGCTGCCCGAGTTGGAACACCTCGACGGGTTCTGCAGCGCCAGCCTGCTGGTCGACCACCCCGCCTGCCGCCGGGCCGTCACCTGCTCCACGTTCGACTCGATGGAGGCGATGGCCCGCAACCGCGACCGGGCCAGCGAATTGCGCAGCAGGCGGGTGCGCGAGCTGGGCGCCGAGGTGATCGACGTGGCCGAGTTCGAGCTGGCGATCGCCCACCTGCGGGTGCCCGAGCTCGTCTAGCGCCGCGCACCGGTCCGGTAGCCGCTCAGGGCAGCGCGTCTCCGGGGAATCCGCGGCAGGCGTGCACCTGGTAGGTGAAGACTCCCGCGGCCACCCCGGGGTCGTCGCTCATGAGGGCGGCGGTCTCGTCGACCGTCGCCGCGAACACCCCGATGCCGCAGATGTCGGACTCGTCGCTGACCGGAAGGACGATCGCGAGCACGCCGTCGTCGCGCAGCCCGAAGTTGCGCCGGCCGTGCTCCCAGATGATGCCCGTCGACGACTCGTCGCCGAACCGCGGGCCGCGCTTGAGGATGACGACGCTGTAGGGCTTGGCGGTGGGCAGCAGTTCGCCCATCTCTTCATCGGTGAAGGTTTTCATGATCGTCCCCTCTTATTGCGGATGATCGCGCGCAACCGGTCCAGCCGGCCGACCATTTCGCGCTCACCGCCGCGTCCGGTGGGCCGGTAGTAATCGACACCGACCAGCTCATCCGGTGGATACTGCTGTGCGACAACACCATCCGGGTTGTCGTGCGAGTACTTGTAGCCCTGCGCGTTGCCCAGCCCCGCCGCACCCGAATAGTGCCCGTCGCGCAAATGGGGCGGCACCAGGCCGGCTTTGCCGGCCCTGATGTCGCTCATCGCCGCCCCCAGCGCCGTCGTGACAGCGTTCGATTTCGGCGCGGTGGCCAGATAGATCGTGCAGTGCGCCAGGGTGAGTTGGGCCTCGGGCATGCCGATAAGCGCCACCGTCTGCGCGGCCGCAACCGCGACCTGCAGCGCGGCCGGGTCGGCCATGCCGATGTCCTCGCTGGCCAGGATCATCAGCCGGCGCGCCACGAACCGCGGGTCCTCGCCGGCGACCAGCATTCGGGCCAGATAGTGCAGCGCGGCGTCGACGTCCGAGCCGCGGATCGACTTGATGAAGGCGCTGATGACGTCGTAGTGCTGGTCGCCGTCCCGGTCGTAGCGCACCGCGGCTTCGTCCAGGGACTGCTCGACGGCGGCGACGGTCAACTCGCCACCGGGCTCCACCGCCTCGGCGGCGACTTCCAGCGCCGTCAGCGCGCGCCGGGCGTCACCGGCGGCCAGCCGCACCAGCAACTCGACGGCCTCGGGCGCGACTGTGATCTGTCCGCCCAACCCGCGCGGGTCGTCGATCGCGCGCTGCACCACGGTGCGGATGTCGTCGGCGCTCAGCGGCCGCAACTGCAGGATCAGCGAACGCGACAACAGCGGCGCCACCACCGAGAAGCTGGGGTTCTCCGTGGTCGCCGCCACCAGCAGCACCACCCGGTTCTCCACCGCGGACAGCAGCGCGTCCTGCTGGGTCTTGGAGAACCGGTGCACCTCATCGATGAACAGCACCGTCTGCTCACCGGACAGCAGTGCCCGGCGCGCGGTGTCGATCACCGCCCGCACGTCTTTGACACCGGCCGACAAGGCCGACAGCGCCTCGAACCGGCGGCCGGTCGCCTGCGAGATCAGCGCGGCCAGCGTCGTCTTGCCGCTGCCGGGCGGCCCGTACAAGATGGCCGACGCCACGCCCGAGCCCTCGACCAGGCGGCGCAGCGGAGATCCGGGCGCCAGCAGATGGTCCTGCCCGACCACCTCATCCAGCGATGCCGGACGCATCCGCACCGCCAGGGGTGCACCGCCCGATACGCCCAGCCCATGATCGGTCGGCTGCCGCGTACCGGGGAGGTCGAACAGACCGTCGGACACGAATTCAGGCATACCACGACGGGCCGACGCCCGCGCCGGCCCAGGCGCGCACGCCCGGCGATCCGCGCGCGCCCGGGCCCCTTCTTTGCTAAGTTCGGCGTTTGCCAAGTTCCGCGCGCGTTCCCTCCTAGGAAACTTCGCCCCACGAGGAAATCCGACAGCAAGGACGGACATGAGCCAACCTCCCGAGCATCAAGGCAACCCGGCAGACCCTCAGGGCACCAACCCTGCCGGCTACCCGCCGCCGGGCTACGGCGCGCCACCGCCTCCGGGTTACGGCACACCGCCTCCGGGTTACGGCGCACCGCCTCCGGGTTACGGCGCACGGCCTCCGGGTTACGGCGCGCCGCCTCCGGGTTACGGCGCACCCCCGCCACCTCCGGGCTACGGCCCACCCCCGGGCTATGGCC
>NZ_LZTA01000020.1 GCF_001665875.1 Mycobacterium sp. 852002-40037_SCH5390672 | reverse complement strand
TGCTGGACATCTTTTCCATGCTGTCGATGGTCGTCTGCATCATGTCGGCCTGGTGCAGCATGTCGGCCATCTGATCTTCTTGGTACTTCTGGTTCATCTGCTGGCTGACGCCCTGCATGCTGATCTGGAAGGGGATCGAGGTGTGCTCGATCGGTGTCCCCTGCGGGCGGGTGATGGCTTGCACGCGCCCGATTCCCGGCACCCGGAAGACCGTCTTGGCGATTTTATCGATGACCAGGAAGTCCGCGGAGTTCCGCAGGTCATGATCGCTTTCGATCATCAGCACTTCGGGGTTCATCCGCGCCTGCGAGAAGTGCCGGTCCGCAGCGGCGTAACCCTCGTTGGCGGGCAGGTCCGCGGGCAGGTAGTTGCGGTCGTTGTAATTGGTGCGGTAGCCCGGCAGCGTCAGCAGCCCGACCAGTGCGACCCCGATCGTCATGACCAGGATCGGGCCGGGCCAGCGGACGACGAGCGCTCCGATCTTGCGCCACCCGCGAATCCGTTGCGTGCGTTTGGGTTCGAGTGTCTTGCCGAAGCGCGTCACTACCGAGATGACTGCCGGACCCAGCGTCAACGCCGCCGCCACCACGACCACCATGCCGATGGCCAACGGGATGCCCAACGTCTGGAAATACGGCAGGTTGGTGAAGTGCAGGGCAAACGTCGCACCGGCGATGGTCAAACCCGACCCCAGCACCACATGCGCGGTGCCCTTGTACATCGTGTAGTACGCGTCTTCCCGGGATTCGCCGACAGCCCGGGCTTCCTGATATCGGCCGATCAAAAAGATCGCATAGTCGGTGGCGGCCGCGATCGCCAGCGTCACCAACAAGTTCGTGGCGAACGTCGAGAGCCCGATGATCTTGAAGTAGCCCAGGAAAGCGACCATGCCGCGCGCGGCGGACAGCTCGAGCACCACCATCACCAGCGTCAGCAGCACGGTGATGATCGACCGATAGACCAACAGCAGCATGCCGATGATGACGGTGAACGTGGCCGCCGTGATGAGCTGCAGGCTGCGGTCACCGGCGGTGTGCTGATCCGCTGACAGTGCCGCGGGGCCGGTCACATAGGTCTTGACCCCCTTGGGCGTCGGCACACTCTTGACGATCTTCTGAACGGATTCCACCGACTCGTTGGCCAAGGCCTCGCCCTGATTACCGGCGAGGTAAACCTGAACGTAGGCGGCCTTGCCGTCGTTGCTCTGCGCGCCCGCCCCGGTCAGTGGATCGCTCCACATATCCTGAACGTGTTCAACGTGTTTGGTGTCGGCGTCGAGCTTCTTGACGACCTGGTCGTAGTAGGCATGCGCGTCGGCGCCCAGAGGATTTTGGCCCTCGAGGACGATCATCACGGAGCTGTTCGATTTGTACTCGTTGAATATCGCGCCCATACGCTTGGTCG
>NZ_LZTA01000019.1 GCF_001665875.1 Mycobacterium sp. 852002-40037_SCH5390672 | reverse complement strand
AGATGTGTATAAGAGACAGGCGGCAACAGGTATCACTACTTTCCGAACAAGTCCGAACTGATGAAGGCCGCGGTGGCGGCGCGAACCGACGTCGCGGTTCCCCGACTGCGGCGGGCGGCCGCCCGCCCGGGCACCGCGGTCACGCGAATAGAAGCGGTCCTCGACGAATCGGGCCCTGTGATGCGCGAGTACCCCGACCTCGCGGCGTTCGAGTGGGTGATCCGGGCGGAGAATGCGATCGCCGTCGATGACACGGCGACGGGCAACTCGGGGTTCCAGGTATTCCGCGAAATCATCGACGGCATCGTCCGGGACGCTGTCCGCGAGGGCGGGCTCGCCCGCCGTGCCGATCGGCACGGCGCCGTCGAGGCGATCTATGCGCTGGCGCGCGGTCTGACGGAACGGGCGGCAAGTCTGGGTCCGGACGAGTACGCCGCAACGCTCGATTCGGC
>NZ_LZTA01000018.1 GCF_001665875.1 Mycobacterium sp. 852002-40037_SCH5390672 | reverse complement strand
TATGCGATCGTCGGCAGCGTCAGATGTGTATAAGAGACAGCCGCGACCCGGCCGCACGCCCAACTGGGCGGCGCCGCCGCGCCGGCCGCAGCCCCCGCCCGCGCAGCGCCAAGCCCCACCGGGACACACCATGTACGGGGGCGGCGGACGCCCGCCCGCGTTCCCGCCCGGTGCGCCACCCCCGCCGCTCAGCGCCCCGCCCATCGCGCAGATGCCCGCCGTGGGCTCCGGGACGCCGCACACCCAGATGGCCCCCGCCTCCGTCAAGCCGCCCGAGGTGGCAAACCTGGCGACGAAGATGTTCCAGGCGTTGATGCCGTCGCGCTCCGGTGCGATTCAGAAGCCGGCCGGGTCGCAAACCATCGGCCGGGCCACCGACAACGATGTCGTCATCCAGGACGTCCTGGCCTCACGCCACCACGCGTTTTTGATCCAGACGCCGCTGGGCACCGAGATCCGCGACTCGCACAGCGTGAACGGAACCTTCGTCAACGGCGTCCGGGTCGGCTCGGCGGTGCTGACCGAGGGCGACGTGGTCACCATCGGCAACGTCGACCTCGTGTTCACCGGTGACAGCCTGGTCCGGCGCACCGAGGCGGCGACGCGCAGCGGCGGGCTGGAGGTCAACTCCGTCTGCTACACCGTCGACCATGGCAAGCAGCTGCTCGACCACATCTCGCTCACCGCGCGCCCCGGGACACTGACCGCCATCATCGGCGGTTCGGGTGCCGGCAAGACCACCCTGTCGCGGCTGATCGTCGGCTACACCAGCCCAACCTCGGGCAACGTCACCTTCGAGGGCCACAACATCCACACCGAGTACGCGTCCATGCGCAGCAGGATTGGGATGGTCCCGCAGGACGACGTGGTGCACCGCCAGCTGACGGTCAACCAGGCGCTGAACTACGCCGCCGAACTGCGCCTGCCACCCGACACCAGCAAAGAGGAGCGGGCCCGCGTCGTGGCGCAGGTGCTCGAGGAACTCGACATGACCCAGCACGCCGACACGCGGGTCGACAAGCTCTCGGGCGGCCAGCGCAAGCGTGCCTCGGTCGCCCTCGAGCTGCTCACCCAGCCGTCGCTGCTGCTGCTCGACGAGCCGACGTCGGGTCTGGACCCGGCACTGGACCGCCAGGTCATGCTGATGCTGCGCCAGCTGGCCGACGCGGGCCGCGTGGTGCTGGTGGTGACCCACTCGGTGTCATACCTGGACGTGTGCGATCAGATCCTGCTGGTCGCGCCCGGCGGTAAGACCGCGTTCTGCGGACCGCCCGACCAGGTCGAGGCCGCGATGGGGACCCGCAACTGGGCCGACATCTTCGCCAGGGTGGGTGCCGACCCGGACGAGGCCAACCGCCGCTTCAAGGAGCGCAATCAGCAGTCGTCGCAGCCACCGACTCCGGAGAGTCCGGCGGATCTGGGCGAACCACCCCAGACCGACCTGTTCCGGCAGCTGTCCACGATCGCCCGCCGCCAGGTTCGCCTGGTCGTGTCCGACCGCGGTTACACGATCTTCCTGGCGGTCCTGCCGTTCCTCATCGGCGCGTTGTCGCTGACGGTGAAGGGCCCGCACCCGGGCCTCGGCCCGGCCGACCCGATGGGCCCGGCGCCGACGCAGCCGCAGTACATCATGGTGCTGTTGAACATCGGCGCCGTCTTCATGGGCACCGCGCTGACCATTCGCGACCTGATCGGCGAGCGCGCCATCTTCAAGCGCGAGCAGGCCGTGGGCCTGTCGACCACTGCGTATCTGCTGGCCAAGATCGCGGTGTTCTGCGTCTTCGCGACCGGCCAGGCGGCGATCGCGACCATCATCGTCCGGCTGGGCAAGGGCGCACCGACGGCGCATCCCCAGTTCTTCGGCAACTCCACCTTCTCGCTGTTCGTCACCGTCGCGGGCACCTGTGTGGCCTCGGCCATGCTCGGCCTGCTGCTGTCGGCCCTGGCGCAGTCCAACGAGCAGATCATGCCGCTGCTGGTGGTGTCGATCATGTCGCAGCTGGTGTTCTCCAGCGGAATGATCCCGGTCTACCAGCGGGTCGGTCTCGAGCAGATGGCATGGCTGACACCCGCGCGTTGGGGGTACGCCGCGGGCGCGTCCTCGATCGACTTCCCGTCGCTGGTGAAGGTCAAGCAGATCCCGCTGAACGACCCGATCTGGCAGCACTCGAAACACATCTTCGTGTTCGACATGTTCATGCTCGCGGCGCTGTCGATCGGTTACACCGTCTTCGTCCGCTGGCATATCCGGCTGAAACGCTGAGCCTGCTCACAGGTAACGATCTCTAATCTGGATGTGATGACTCGATCTGCGCAGCCCGTGCTGACGGCTCGATCTGAGCGCTCCGAAGGTAGTTTCGCCCCCGGCCGCGACGTGGTCGTCGGCAGCGACCTGCGCGCCGACCTGCGGGTGGCGCACCCGCTGATCGCCCGCGCGCACGTGCTGCTGCGCTTCGATCAGGGGCGGTGGCTCGCGGTCGACAACAACTCGCTCAACGGTGTCTACCTGGACGGCCATCGGGTGCCGGTCGTCGACATCCACAACGGCCAGACCATCAACATCGGCAAGCCCGACGGTCCGCGGATCACCTTCGAAGTGGGCCAGCACACGGGCAGCGTCGGCCTGCTTCCGCCGACCACGAAGTCGATTCCCCTCATCACGGCGTCGCCCGACGCGTCGGCGCCGGCGCAGCCCACCGGCAAGCGTCCCGCGCCCGCGCCACACCGGCCACTCGGGCATCCGCCGAGGCCGCCCGCCCCGCCGCCGTCGCGTCCCTTCCGACGGCGAGATCCCCAGCGCGGGTCCGCCGTTCCGGCCGTCCCACCGCCCGCCGCGACCCGTGCCGTACCGCAGTCCGGGCCGCACCCCGCCGCACCGAACCCACCCGCCCGGGCCGTCCGGAGCGGCGACGCCGGGGAGTTCCCGACCACGCTCGTCAGCGTCGGGGGTCCCGACTCCGGTCGGCGGTCGCCGGCCGGACGCGGCGCCTCGATCGGGCGTGCGCTCAACAACGACATCGTCATCCACGACGTCCTGGCCTCGCGCCATCACGCCTTCCTGACGCCGACGTCGACGGGCGCCGAGATCCGCGACGCGAACAGCAGCAACGGCACCTTCGTCAACGGCGTCAAGGTCGGGTCGGCGGTCCTGTCCGAGGGCGACGTGGTGACCATCGCCAACGTCGACCTGGTGTTCCACGACGGCATGCTGATTCGCCGTCAGGAGGCGGCGACCCGCGCCGGCGGCCTGGAGGTGCACGAGGTCAACTTCGGCATCGACGGCAAGAACCTGCTGGAACGGATCTCGTTGATCGCGCGCCCCGGCACCCTGACCGCCTTGATCGGCGGGTCGGGTGCCGGCAAGACCACCCTGTCGCGGCTGATCGCCGGGTATGCCACCCCGACCTCGGGCTCGGTCACCTTCGAGGGGCACGACATCCACACCGAGTACGCGTCGCTGCGCACCAGGATCGGGATGGTCCCCCAGGACGACGTCGTGCACCGCCAGCTCACGGTCAGCCAGGCGCTCGGCTATGCCGCCGAGCTGCGCCTGCCGCCCGACACCAGCAAGGCCGACCGCGAGCAGGTCGTGGCCCAGGTCCTCGACGAGCTGGGGCTGACCGAGCACGCGAACACCCGGGTCGACAAGCTCTCCGGGGGTCAGCGCAAACGCGCCTCGGTGGCCCTGGAGTTGCTCACCGGGCCGTCGCTGCTGATCCTGGACGAACCGACCTCCGGCCTGGACCCGGCGCTGGATCTGCAGGTCATGACCATGCTGCGGCAGCTCGCCGACGCCGGCCGCGTCGTGCTGGTGGTCACCCACTCGCTGACCTACCTCGAGGTCTGCGACCAGGTGCTGCTGATGGCGCCGGGCGGCAAGACGGCGTTCCTCGGTCCGCCCGCCGAGATCGGCGCGGCCATGGGCACCACGAACTGGGCGCACATCTTCGCCAAGGTGGGCGCCGATCCCGACGAGGCCAACCGCCGCTTCAGGGCCCAATGGCAAGCCCAGAACCGGCCCCCGCCGCCCACCCGGACCGAGGCTCCGGCCGACCTGGGCACCCCGGCGCACACCAGTAAACGCCGCCAGTTCTCCACGATCGCCCGGCGCCAGGTCCGCTTGGTGGTCTCCGACCACGCCTACTTCCTGTTCCTGGCGGTGCTGCCGTTTGTGATGGGCGCGCTGTCGCTGACCGTGCCCGGCAGCGTCGGCTTCGGCTATGCCGATCCGATGAGCGAGTCGGCCGGTGAAGCCGGGATGATCCTGACCCTGCTCACCATGGCCGCCGCGTTCATGGGTACCGCGCTGACCATCCGCGACCTCATCGGCGAGCGACCGATCTTCCGGCGAGAACAGGCGGTCGGCCTGTCGAGCACGGCCTACCTGCTGGCCAAGGTCGCGGTGTTCTGCACGTTCGCGGTCATTCAGGCGGCCATCGCCACGGCAATCGTGGTGGTGGGCAAGGGGCCGCCGACGCGGCCGCCGGTGCTGCTGGGTAACGCCACCCTCGAGCTGTTCGCCGGGGTCGCGGCGACGTGCGTGGCGGCGGCGATGCTGGGGCTGCTGCTCTCGGCGCTGGCGCGTTCCAATGAGCAGATCATGCCGCTGCTGGTGGTGTCGCTGATGATGCAGATGGTGCTGTCCGGCGGGATGGTGCCGGTCACCCACCGGATCTTTCTCGACCAGTTGTCCTGGCTGGTGCCCTCGCGGTGGGGGTACGCGGCGCAGGCGTCGACGGTCGACCTGTGGACGGTGTCGCCCGGCCCGCAAAGCCCGCGGGACAGTCACTTCGAGCACACGTCGGTGGCCTGGCTGTTCGACATGGCCATGCTCGCGGTGCTCACCGTCGCCTACGCGGCGCTGGTGCGGTGGCGCATCCGGCTCACCCGCTGAGCGGTCAGCTGTCGCCGTCCAGCCGCAGCCCGTGGGCCAGCGCGAAGGCCACGCCCTGATCGACGTCGACGCGGGCGCCGGCCAGCGTGGCGGTCGTCCACAACGTCGGATCCACGGCTGCGCCACGCAGATCGGCGTCGTCCAGCCGGGTGCCCGCGGTGCGCGCGCCACGTAGGTCCGCGCCGCGCAGCACGGCCTTGCGCAGGTCGGCCTCCACCAGGCTGGCCTCGCGCAGCCGGCAGCCGCTCAGGTCCACGCCGCGAAGGTCGATGCCGCCGAGCACGGCCAGCGTGAAATCCACCTCATCGAAGGTGATCGGCCGCAGCCGGCACTGCACGAACACCGATCCGAGCAGGCTGCACTGGGAAAAGGTGCTGTGCCACAACGACGTCCGCCGGAATGCGCAGTTGCGGAACGCCGAACCGCGGTGCTGCGATTCGGCGAGGTTGGCGCCGCTGAAATTGCATTCGGTGAACACCACCCGCTCGGTCTGCAGCCGACTGAGGTCTTCGTCGGTGAAGTCGTGGCCCTCGAATTCTTGGTCGACCCACCGCGTGGTCAATTGGCCGACAGGTTGGCCAGGGCGTATTCGCTGACCGCGATCAGGGCGTCGGTCGCCGAGCGGCGATCCCTGGCGTCGACAGTGATCACCGGGATGTGCGGCGGCAGGGTCAGCGCTTCGCGCACCTCGCCGACCGGGTAGCGCGGGGCGCCGTCGAACTCGTTGACCGCGACGAGGAACGGCAGGTTGCGGTGCTCGAAGAAGTCGACCGCGGCGAAGCTGTCCGCCAAACGGCGGCAGTCGACCAGCACGACCGCGCCGATCGCGCCGCGGACCAGGTCGTCCCACATGAACCAGAAGCGGCGCTGCCCGGGCGTGCCGAACAGGTAGAGCACCAGGTCCTCGGCCAGGGTGATCCTGCCGAAATCCATTGCGACGGTGGTGGTGCGCTTGTCCGGGGTGGCTTCGAGCGCGTCGACGCCGGTCGAAGCGTCGGTGAGCATCGCCTCGGTGCGCAGCGGCATGATCTCCGACACCGCCCCGACGAACGTGGTCTTGCCGGCCCCGAATCCGCCGGCGATCACGATCTTCGTCGAGGCGTGGGCGCCGGCGTCGGGGGCCACCTCAGAGTGCGCGTAAGCCACGCAGTGTCCTCCCTATGAGTTCGTGGCGTTCATCTGTGGTGGAACGCTCGGACAAGGTCTTGTGCACCCGAAGGTAGCCGGACAGCACCAGATCTCCGACCAGGACGCGCGCGACACCGAGCGGAAGATCCAGCCGGGCAGAGATTTCGGCGACCGATGGACTGTCGACGCACAGCTGGATGATTCTGCCCCTCGCGTCGTTCGGCGGCCACCGATGGGTCAGGCCGGCCTGCAACGTCTGAATCGGCGCTTCCAGGGGAAGGTCGACATTGGTGTCGGTCCGCCCCGACGTCAGGGTGTACGGGCGGACCAGGTTCCCCTTACGGTGCGCCGGCCAGTTCTGGGGGGTGTCCATCGCGGCTCACAGGCTTGGCGAGTGCTGCTGCACGGACGACCGGCGGGTCGACTGCACCACGCCGCCCACGCGTTCGACCAGGACGGCCATCTCGTAGCCGATCTGACCGATGTCGCACGACGTCACGGCCAACGTCGCCAAATGCGACCCATCACCGACCCGCATCAACAACAGGTAGCCGTTCTGCATCTCGACCACCGACTGCAGCACCTGCCCGCCCTCGAACAGCTGCGCTGCGCCGGTGGCCAGGCTGGCCAGCCCGGAGGCCACGGCGGCCAGCTGGTCGGCGCGTTCCCGCGGCAGGTGCTCGCTGGCGGCGATGGGCAGGCCGTCGACGGACACCAGCAGCGCGTGCGCGACGCCGGGGACCTCGCGGGCGAACCTGGTGACCAGCCAGTCCAGGGAGTTGTCGGGCGACGTCATTGTTGGTCGGGTCCTTGAGTGGTGTCACGGGCATGCGAACGTCCGGTGCGCACGCCACCGAAATGGTTACTGAACGAGGCGCGAACCGCCTCGGGGTCCCGGGTGACGGCCGCGTGCTGCGGCTCCCGCTGCGACGGGGATCGGCCGCTGCGCCCCTGGTCGGGCTCCGCCGGCTCGTCCGGTTCGGCCAGGCCCGCGCCGTTGGCGCCGCCGGGCACCAGCCGGGCGCCCGGCGTGCGCACCGGCAGGCCGTGGTCGGTGGTGTGAGCCTCGACGGGCTTTTCCTCGGCCGCGGCCGCCAGCGTCCAGCCACGGTCCCAGACCGACTGCCAATCCAGGTCGGGGCTGTTGACCAGGTCGTGCGGATCGCCCAGCATCTCCGAGAGCATCCGCCGGTAGATGACGTCATCGTCGGTCGGCGCGGCCGGGGCCGGTGGGGTCGTCTCCTGGCGGCTGCCGGCCTCCCTGGACCGGGCGGCGAAGAAGGCCGAAGTGTCCGACGCGGCCCGGGCCGGCTGGGCCGGCGCGGCTTCGGGTGCCGGTTTCGGCCGCGGCGCCGGCTCGGGAGTCGGCGGCGTGGGTGCCGGCTTGGGCGCGTTCTCCCACCAGGGCGTCGCCAGCTCGCGGCGCTGGCGGCGGGGCAGCTGTTCGGCGGGCGGGCCGGGAACCTCGGTGATACCGCTGGAGCCCGGGTTGCGGCGCGGCAGCAACGTGACCGACGGCCCGGATGCGTCCGCGGCGGTGCGCGCCGCCGGCTCCAGCGAGCCATCCTGCCCGGCTTCGTCGTTGGTCACGGCGTTCGCGCTGGCGAGCTTGGCGCTCGGCGAGGAGACCGCCCGGATGTGCCGGGGCCCGGCCGGCTCGGCGCCGGCCAGGCCGGCGAGCACCGTCGGCGGCAGGTAGATCTCGGCCGTGGTACCGGAGCCCGATTCATTGGCCGCGGGGCCGCGCAGCCCCACCCGCATGCCGTGTCGGGCCGCGATCCGGCCGACCACGAAAAGACCCATGTGCCGGGCGTTGTCGGGGCTGACGTCGCCGCCGGCCTGCAGCCGCATGTTGGCGATGCGCCGGTCGGCGTCGTTCATCCCCAGACCGAAGTCGGCGATGCGCACCACGACTCCCCCGTCGCCCCCGCGCGACGCCGACACCCGGACGGAGGTCGTCGGCGGCGAGTAGCGCAGGGCGTTGTCGATCAGCTCGGCGAACAGATGGATGGCGCCGCCCGCGGCCGCTCCGATCAGCGCGCACTCGGGCAGCCCGGCGAGTTCGACGCGGCGGTAGTCCTCGACCTCGGACACCGCGGCGTTGATCACCGTGGCCAGCGGCACCGGGTCGCGCTGGTCGCGGGCGAGCTGCGCGCCCGCCAGTACCAGCAGGTTGGCGCTGTTGCGGCGCAGCCGCGCCGCCAGGTGGTCGAGCCGGAACAGGCTCTCGAGGCGGTCGGGGTTCTCCTCGTTGCGCTCCAGCCTGTCGATGAGCGCCAGCTGTTGGTCCACCAACGAGCGGCTGCGCCGCGACATGGTCTCGAACATGTCATTGACCAGCAGCCGCAACCGCGCCTCGTCGCCGGCCAGCAGCAGGGCCTGGGTGTGCAGCTCGTCGACCGCGTGGGCGACCTGGCCGATCTCCTCGGTGGTGTACACCGGAAGCGGACTCGGAATCGGTTCGGCCCCACCGGCTTTCACCCGGGCGATCTCCTCGACAAGATCGGTGTGGGCGACTTTGAGCGCGCCGTCGCGCAGGATGCGCAGCGGCCGAACCAGGGCGCGCGCCACCAGCAGCACGACCACCAACGCGATCACGATGGCGGCCAGCACCAGGACGGTGTCCAGGATCGCGGCCGAGCGGCGCTCGGCGGCCTGGGCGTGCACCGACTTGGTCACCGACGCGGTGGCGTTCTTGATGACCTGGTCGGCGATGTCGTCGGTGATCTGGATCGAACGCAGCAGGTCGGCGTTGTCGACGAGCACGCTGGACGGATCGGACATGATCGCCATCCGGCTCACCATCTGCTGTTGCAGCGTCTTCGCCTCGGGTGATCCGGCGCCGAGCACTTCACTCATGCCGAACAGCGTCGACGGTTCGGTGCCCGCCAGGGTGGCCATCGAGGTCCGCAGTTGCGGCTCGGGAAGTTCGGCTCCGCGGGTGACCAGGATTTTCTGCATCGTCATCTGGCCGCGGGCACCGACCGCCCGGCTCAGGCCCTGCGCCTGGGCGCGGATCTTCTCGTCGTCGACGCGCACCGACGCGTTGATGACGTCCTCGGCCGTCAGCAGGATCGGCGCGTAGAGGGTCACCCGCTCCCGCAAACCGAGGCCGGCGTCGGCCGCCTTGTTCACCAGCATCTGACCGCCGTCGAGCAGATTGTTCAACCCCGAGCGGACGTCGTCGCCGACGTCGGTGTCGTCCAGCCTGGACTGCAATTCGTACTTGCGCGCCTCGTAGTTCTTTTTGGCACCCTCGACGTCGCGTCCGGTGGAGCTCGCCAGCAGGGCGACGTCCAGCGCGGACATGTACTTGGTGATCACCGGGACCAGGTCGGCGCGGGTGGCGGCCAGCCGCAGACCCGCCGAGTTGGCCATGGCGCCGTTGATGCGCAACGCGCCGAAGACCGTCGCCAATATCAGCGGGACCAGCACAATCGCCAGCACTTTCCAGCCGACCGGCCAGTTGCTCAGCGACCAGGTGGGCGGGCGTTTGGCCGGCGCGGCGTCGGCGGCGCCGGCCGGTGCGGGCTCTACGACATCCGCCTCGGCCGGGTTGGTCGGGCGGCTGAACATGGTCACGTCATCGCGGCCGCACGACCGGCCGCTGCGCTGACGCTGAGCGCTGAAAGAAACGAGAGCCTCATGAAACTTCCTGCTTTATTTCGCCCGCCCGGCGCCAGATAGGCGTGCGCGTGTAGGTGTGGCAATCCGACGAGTATGACAGCCCGCGGCGCAGGCCACCAGAATCGTTACTGAGCAGACAGGTCCCTCCAAGGTGGCGCCGCTCTCCCGCGGTCACCCCTGGCAAACACCGGCGGGTCTGAAACTAGGCCGGCCGTAGCAGTGCGACGAGGAAGTCGGAGTCGTCGGTGAACGGCCGCATATCCCAGGTGGACAGCAGCAGATCGGGCGCGAAGCCCGCGTCGACCGCGTCGTTGAGGAAGACGTCGAACTCGTAATCGCGGCCGGCGCCGAAGCCGATCGCCGCCCGGCCGTCGTCCGCGACGTGGGCGCGCAGGCGGCTCAGCACCTGGACCCGGGTGCTGGGGGCCAAAAACGCCATGACGTTTCCGGCGGACACGATGACGTCGAACGGTTCGGCGATGCCGCGCGCGGGCAGGTCCAGCTCGGCGAGGTCGCCGACCAGCCAGCGCGGACCGGGGTAATCCTGCTCGGCCGCATCGATGAGCGCCGGGTCGACGTCCACACCCACCACCCGGTGGCCCACCGTCGCCAGATACCCGCCCAGCCGGCCGGGCCCGCAGCCGGCGTCGAGGATGCGGGCGCCGCGCGGCGACATGGCATCGACGAAGCGGGCCTCGCCTGCCAGGTCGTCACCGGCGCGCGCCATCGCGCGGAAACGCTCGATATACCAATGCGAATGCCCGGGATCGGCAGCGACCTTCTGCATCCAGATGCTCTGCTCGACCATGCGACCATTATCCCCGTTGTGTTCAAGCTGATGTTTCTGGCGCCGCGGATCCCGCCCAATACCGGCAACGCCATTCGGACGGCGGCGGCGACGGGCTGCGAATTGCATCTGGTCGAGCCGATGGGGTTCGACCTGTCCGAGCCCAAGCTGCGACGGGCCGGGCTGGACTACCACGACCTCGCGTCGGTCACCGTGCATGCCTCGCTGACGGCCGCCTGGGCGGCGCTGTCACCGCAGCGGGTGTTCGCCTTCACGGCGCATGCACCCACCTCGTTCGCCGACGTGCGCTACCGGGCCGGCGATGTGTTGATGTTCGGTCCCGAGCCCACCGGGCTGGACGCCGCGACGCTGGCCGACCCGCACATCACCGCGCAGGTGCGCATCCCGATGCTGGCGGGCCGGCGCTCACTGAACCTGTCCAACGCCGCGGCGATCGCCGTGTACGAAGCCTGGCGCCAACACGGCTACGCCGGGGCGACGCCCGGCGCCCGACAGCCGACCAGTAGCGATGAGTAACGCGCCCCGCGCCAGTCAGCATTGACATGGCTACCTTCATCACAATCGGGTACGGGGACGCGGCCGGCTACAACCGCGTCAGCGATGAGTGCCGGCAGGCTGCGCACGCGCGGGACGACGCGTTGCGAGCGGCGGGCGCACTCATCGGACGCGCCGGACGCCCCGTTCAGGTGCGCAACCCGGAGGGAGCCGGTATACAGACCGAACCGGGGCCCTATCTGCAATCGGGACTGCCGATCGCCGGGTTCGCGGTCTTGGAGGCCGAGCATCTCGATGCTGCAATCGAATTGGTGAGCCAAACGCCGTGTGCGGTCGCGCATGGGGTCGTCGAGGTGTGGCCCCTGACCGGGTGACCTACCAGGTGTCCCAGTGGGTGACCTGGTCGGCCGGCAGCCGCTTGGCCGGGCGGAAATCGGTGCCCTTGGTGTAGGCGATCGGGAACAGCCCGCCCTGGCTGTATTTGTCGTTCGGGATGCCCAGTACCTCGGCCACTCGCTGCTCGCCGTCGCGCAGCAGGTGCAGCGTCGTCCAGCACGACCCGAGTCCGCGCGAGCGCAGCGCCAGGCAGAAGCTCCAGACCGCCGGGAACAGCGACGCCCAGAACGAGACGCCACCCAACGGCGTCTCGTCTGCGCGGCCCTCGATGCAGGGAATAAGCAGCACCGGCGCCTCGTGCATGTGCTCGGCGAGGTAGGTGGCCGAATCGCGGACCGCGCCCATCCGCTCCCCCCGGGTGTCCCCTTCGGGGTATTCGGCCCCGGGGGCGCTGAGGTAACCGCGGGCATTGGCCAGGTAGATGTCGGCGATCGCCTTCTTCTTGTCCGCGTCCTCGACGAACACCCACTGCCAGCCCTGCGAATTGGAACCGGTGGGCGCCTGCAGCGCCAGCTCGAGGCATTCCATCAGCACGTCGCGGCCCACCGGCTTGTCGAAGTCGAGGCGCTTGCGGACCGAGCGGGTGGTGGTCAGGACTTCGTCGACGGACAAGTTGAGGGTCATGTGTGGAGACTACCTTCGGGCTACATTCAGTCGTATGAGCGTCGAACTGACACAAGAGGTTTCCAGCAGACTCGGGTCCGATCACTATGGATGGCTGACCACCGTCGCGAAATCGGGACAACCGGTTCCGCGGCTGATCTGGTTTTACTTCGACGGCGCCAAGGTGACCGTGTACTCCATGCCGCAGGCCGCCAAGCTCGCCCACATCCAGGCCCATCCCCAGGTGAGCCTGAATTTGGATTCCAACGGCAACGGCGGCGGCATCATCGTCCTCGGAGGGATCGCCGCGGTGGACGCCACCGACGTCGACTGCCGCGAGGACGGGTCCTACTGGGCGAAGTACAGCGAGGTTGCGGCGAAGTTCGGCCTGACCGAGGCGATGGGTTCCTATAGCACCCGGCTGGCGATCACCCCGTCCAAAGTGTGGACGACGCCGACGGGCTAGCGGAAGTCGCGCGAGCGCGAGCCGACCGCCAGCGTGATGCGGCCCAGCCGCTCGGCGACGACGGTGATCGCGCCGCTGGCGTTTTGAACCTGCCCGCGCACCAGCAGCGCCGGGGCCGAGTTCGCCAGTTTGCGGTGCCGCGCCCACACCCACGGCGCGCAGAGCACGTTGACCATCCCGGTCTCGTCCTCGAGGTTGATGAACGTGACCCCCTGTGCGGTGCCGGGCCGCTGCCGATGGGTGACCGCGCCCGCGATCAGCACCCGGTCGCCGTCGGGCACCGAGCCCAGCTTCTCGGCGGGCACCACCCCCATCGCGTCCAGATCGGCCCGCAGGAATTGCGTCGGGTAGCTGTCCGGGGAGACGCCGGTGGCCCATACGTCGGAGGCGGCCAGCTCCAGCTCGCTCATCCCCGGCAGCGCCGGAATGTGCGAGGACGATCCCACCCCGGGCAACCGGCCCGGCCGCTGGGTGGCCGCCGCGCCGGCCGCCCACAACGCCTCGCGCCGGGACATGCCGAAGCAACCCAGCGCCCCCGCCGTCGCCAGCGCCTCGGTCTGCGGTACCGACAGCTGCAACCGGGTCGTCAGGTCCAGCAGAGAAGCGAACGGGCCGTTGGTTTTTCGTTCGTCGACGAGTTGTTCGGCCAGGTCGTCGCCGATGTGGCGGACGGCGCCCAGGCCGAGGCGAACCTCGGTTCCGGCATTGTGCAGGGTGGCGTGCGCCAGGCTGGCGTTGACGTCCGGGCCGTGCACCGTCACGCCGTGCCGGCGCGCATCGGCCACCAGCGACTGCGGCGAGTAGAAACCCATCGGCTGGGCGCGCAGCAGCGCCGCGCAGAACGCCGCCGGGTGATGCAGCTTGAACCACGACGAGTAGAACACCAGCGACGCGAAGCTCAGCGCATGGCTTTCGGGGAAGCCGAAATTGGCGAAGGCCTCCAGCTTTTCGTAGGTGCGGTCGATCACCTCGTCGCCGGCGCCGTGCAGCGTGCGCATGCCCTCGTAGAACCGGCCACGCAGCCGTTGCATACGTTCGGTCGAGCGCTTGGACCCCATGGCGCGGCGCAGCTGATCGGCCTCGGCGGCGCTAAAGCCGGCGCAGTCGACCGCGAGCTGCATCAGCTGCTCCTGAAAGAGCGGCACTCCCAACGTCTTTCGCAGCGCCGGTTCCATCGACGGGTGGTCGTAGATCACCGGGGCCGCACCGTTGCGCCGCCGGATGTAGGGGTGCACCGACCCGCCCTGGATGGGGCCGGGACGGATCAGCGCGACCTCCACCACCAGGTCGTAGAACACCCGCGGCTTCAGCCGCGGCAGGGTGGCCATCTGCGCGCGCGACTCCACCTGGAACACACCGACGGAATCGGCGCGGGCCAGCATCTCGTAGACCGCGGGCTCGGAGAGGTCGAGGCGGGCCAGGTCCACCTCGATCCCCTTGTGCTCGGCCACCAGGTCGATGGCATAGTGCAGCGCCGAGAGCATCCCCAGCCCGAGCAGGTCGAACTTCACCAAACCGATTGCCGCACAGTCATCTTTGTCCCACTGCAGGACGCTGCGGTTCTCCATACGCGCCCACTCCACCGGGCACACGTCGGCGATCGGGCGGTCGCAGATCACCATGCCGCCGGAATGAATGCCCATGTGCCGCGGCAGGTTCCGGATCTGGTTCGCCAGATCGACCACCGGTTCGGGGATGCCCTCGACATCGGGTGAGTCGGCAAGCCCGTTCCAGTGGTTGATCTGCTTGCTCCACGCGTCCTGCTGCCCCTGCGAGAAGCCCAGGGCGCGGGCCATGTCGCGCACCGCGATCTTTCCCCGGTAGGTGATGACGTTGGCGACCTGGGCGGCGTAGTCGCGGCCGTATTTGTCATAGACGTACTGGATGACCTTTTCGCGCTGATCGGACTCGATGTCCATGTCGATGTCGGGTGGCCCGTCGCGGGCCGGCGACAGGAAGCGCTCGAACAACAACTCGTTGGCCACCGGGTCGACGGCGGTGACACCGAGGGCATAACAGACCGCGGAGTTGGCGGCCGATCCCCTGCCCTGGCACAGGATGTTGTTGTCCCGGCAGAACCGGGCGATGTCGTGCACCACCAGGAAGTAGCCCGGAAAAGTCAGCTGGGTGATGACTTTCAGTTCGTGCTCGATCTGGGAATACGCGCGCGGCGCGCAATCGGGCGACCCGTAGCGCTCGCGCGCCCCGGCCAGGGTCAACTGCCGCAGCCAGCTGTCCTCGGTGTGCCCGGCGGGCACGTCGAACGGCGGCAGTTGCGGCGCGATGAGCGCCAGCCCGAACGCGCACTGCTCGCCCAGCTCGGCGGCCGCGGTCACCACGTCGGGCCGCTGGGCGAACAGCCGGGCCATCTCCTCACCGGAGCGCAGGTGTGAACCGCCCAGCGGGGCCAGCCACCCGGCGGCCGAATCCAGGGACTCCCGCGCCCGGATGGCGCCCATCGCCATGGCCAGCCGGCGCCGTGACGGCCCCGCGAAATGCGCACCGGTGGTGGCGACCACGCCGACCCCGAAGCGCGGCGCCAGCCCGGCCAGCATGGCGTTGCGCTCGTCGTCGAGCGGTTGACCGTGATGGGTCAGCTCGATACTGACCCGCTCGGCACCGAACCGGTCCACCAGATCGGCCAGCGCCCGCTCGGCCGCCGGTAGGCCGCCCTCGGAAAGGGCTTGTCGCACATGCCCTTTGCGGCAGCCCGTCAGGATGTGCCAGTGTCCACCGGCGGCCTCGGTCAGCGCGTCGACATCGTAACGGGGATTGCCCTTCTCGCCGCCGGCCAGATGCGCCGCGGCCAGCTGCCGCGACAACCGCCGGTAACCCTCGGCCCCGCGGGCCAGCACCAATAAGTGCGGACCGGGCGGATCCGGCTGCTCGGTGCGTGCACCCGGGCCAAGGGACAGTTCGGCGCCGAACACGGTGCGCATGTCGAGCTCGGCCGCCGCTTCGGCGAACCGCACCGCCCCGTACAAGCCGTCGTGATCGGTGAGCGCCAGGGCGCGCAGGTCCAACCGGGCCGCCTCCTCGACCAGCTCCTCGGGAGTGCTCGCCCCGTCCAGGAAGCTGAACGCCGAATGCGCATGCAGTTCGGCATAAGCCACGGACGAGCGACAGGGTCGGCCGTCATCCGGCGGCTGATACGTCGCGCGCCTGCGCGACAGGGGGCCCTCCTGCTCCGGGCCCGCCGACTCCCCGGCATGGCGCGGCTTGCTGTCGAGCACCCGCTCCATTTCCGCCCAACTCGGCGGCCCGTTAAACCAGTCCATGGATGCGAGTATATCGAACTGGTGTTCGATTTTAACCAGGGCTCAGTACAACCGCCGTTAAACCGATCTTCAACTCCTAAACAAGGTCTTAACGCTGCGGCACTACCGCGGCTCACCAGCTCCGCAGATACTGGTACAAGTTCAAAAAGCGGACACGGCCGGGGGCGAGCATGGCGCAGACACTGGATACGGCATTCCTTCAAGCCCACGACCCGGATCAGCACGCGAGCCTGGCGATCGGGACGGTCGCCATCGTCGACGGCACCGCGCCCGACTACGAACGACTCAAAAGCCTTCTGGCAGAACGTATCCAGCCGATCGCACGATGCACGCAGCTGCTGCGGGCGCATTCGCGCAACCAGGAGTGGGTCGACTGCCCGGACTTCGACCTGTCCCACCACGTGCGCCGGGTGGCCATTCCTCGGCCCGGCGACGAGGCCGAGCTGTCCCGGGCCATCGCCTATGCCCTGGAACGGCCCCTCGATCTGGACCGGCCACCGTGGGAGTGCTGGGTCATCGAGGGCCTGCGGGGCAACCGGTGGGCGATCTTGATGAAAACCCATCACGGCCTGCTCGACGGCAACCCGGCCGCCCGGCTGATCAGCAGGCTCTGCGACGACGCCGACTCCGATACGTTTGCCAACAGCGCTGCGGGCAAACAGGTTTCGCCGATCGCTGCGGGCACATCGGGCTGGGTGGATGCGCTGTGGCGCGCTTCGTCGGCCGCCGGAAGCCTCACCGGCGCCCTGATCGGCGCGCTGTGGCCGGCCGTGCGCACCGATGCGATGACCACGTTGCGGCGCTACAGCACCGTGCGAGTCCCGATCGCCGACGTCGACAGCGTCTGCCGCAAATTCGGTGTCAGCGCCAACGACGTCGCGCTGGCCGCCATCACCGAGGGATTCCGCACGGCGATGATCGGCCGCGGCGAGGAACCGCGGGCCGACTCGCTGCGCACCCTGGTGCCGATGCCGGTCCGCTCGGCCGTGCTCTCGCACCTGCCCGTCGAACACGACGACCCGGTGCGGCGGTTGCAGACGGTGCACACCAGGTGGAAGGCCAAGCCGACCGCCCAGCCGCTGGGCATCGTGGAGTCGGCGATCGGCCTCCTGCCGACGGTGTTGCGCAGCAACGTCTTACAACTGTTCGCCCGCCTGCCGCAGCGCGCCATCGTGACGCTGGCCACCAACGTACCCGGGCCACGCCGCCGGCTTCGGGTGATGGGCCAGACATTGGAACGGCTGCTGCCGATTCCCCCGACCGCCACCGCGCTGCACACCGGCGTCGCGGTGTTGAGCTATGGCGATGAGCTGGTCTTCGGGATCACCGCCGAACACGGCGACGCGTTCGACGTCAAGCAGCTGGCTGCCGGGATCGAGCTGGGCATGGCGCGACTGGTGGCCCTCGGCGACGATTCCGTGCTGCTGTTCACCCGCAGGCGTTCCGCGCGTCCGGTCCTGCGCCCCGTACCGCCGACGCACCCGTCGGCGCCGGGGCACGCGCGCCACTGACCGGCTCTGTAGGGCACCGGCCAGCGTGAGAAGGTTGGTCATGGGCAAGTTGGGGCCGGTCATCATCGACCCGCGCCGCCATGACGCGGTGCTCTTCGACGCCGAAAGCGCGCCCGGCTCCACGCTGGCCGCACAACTGCGCGAGGCGGGGGTCGGCACCGTGGTCATGTCGGCGGATGACCCGGTGCGGGTGGCCAACCGTCTGCAGGTGCGCCCCGGCCGCTGCGTCGTGGTAGCCGGGGATGCAGGGGGCGTCGAGGCCGCGCGCGCCGGCGGGTTCGCGTTGGTGATCGGCGTCGACCCGGCCGGGCATGACGACGCGATGCGGGACGCCGGAGCCGACGCGGTGGTCGCCGACCTACGCGACGTCACCGTGCGGACCGGGGACCGCCGGATGTCGCGCCTGCCCGATGCGTTGCAGGCCTTGGCCGACGGGCTGGCCGCCCGGCGACCGGCCGTATTCTTCGACTTCGACGGCACGCTCTCGGACATCGTGGACGATCCGGACTCGGCGCGGCCCGTCGCCGGGGTCACCGAGGCGCTGAAAAAGCTGGCCGCGCGGTGCCCGGTCGCGGTGCTGTCCGGCCGCGACCTGGCCGATGTGACGAAACGCGTTGGAGTACCGGGCATCTGGTATGCGGGCAGCCACGGCTTCGAACTGACCGCCCCCGACGGCACCCACCATCAGAACGAGGCGGCGGCTGCCGCCATCCCGGTGCTCGAGCAGGCGGCCGGTCAGCTGCGCGGCCGGCTCGACGCGATTCCCGGTGTCGTGGTGGAGCACAAGCGATTCGGGGTCGCCGTGCACTACCGCAATGCCGAGCGCGACCGGGTCGGCGAAGCGCTGGCGGTGGTGCGGGCCGCAGGTCGCCGCGATGGGCTTCGGGTCACCACCGGCCGCGAGGTCATCGAGCTGCGCCCAGACCTGGACTGGGACAAGGGCAAAACGCTGCGCTGGGTGATCGATCACCTGCACGAGGCCGGGTCGGGTTCGCTGACGCCGGTCTACCTCGGCGACGACATCACCGATGAGGACGCCTTCGACGCGGTGCGCACCGATGGTCTGCCGATCCTGGTGCGGCACAACGACGACGGCGACCGCGCCACCGCCGCCCTCTTCGCGCTGGACAGCCCCGCGCGGGCGGCCGAATTCACCGACCGGCTGGCGGATCAGCTGGCGCGCTAGCGGCGGTCGCAAGCGCGGCAAAGCCGGGCGCAGCGGGCCGCTGCCATCAGGGCTGGGCGTATTCCACCGCACCGTCGTCGAGCACCACCCGGGTGTCGGCCCCATCAGGTCCGGACGCCTCGGTGCGGAACACCGCCTTGCCCGGCCCGGTGCGCCAGATCAGCGTGGTCAGCGTCTCGCCGGGAAACACCGGCGAAGTGAACCGCGAGGCGATCGAGGTGATGTTGGCCGCCACGCCCTGTCCGAGCTCGGACACCAGCGCGCGCCCCGACACCCCGTAGGTGCACAGGCCGTGCAGGATCGGCTTGGGGAAGCCGGCCAGCTCGCGCGCGAACCACGGGTCGCTGTGCAGCGGGTTGCGGTCACCGGAGAGCCGGTAGATCAGCGCCTGGTCTTCGCGGGTGGGCAGCGCGATCCGGGCGTCGGGCTCGCGGTCCGGAAATTCCGGTGCGACCGGCCGCTGACCCGGCATTCCCCCGAAGCCGCCCTCGCCCCGGATGACCAGGGTGGTGAGCGTCTCGGCGATCAGCTGCCCGGATTCCGGCTCGGTGCCCCGGCCGCGCAGCACCAGGATCGCATTCTTGCCCTCGCCCTTGTCCTGGATGTCGGCGACCTCGGAAACCACCGAGAGCTTTCCCGCGGGCGGCAATGGTGCATGCAGCCGGATGCTCTGCGATCCGTGTAACAGCATGGCCCAGTTGAACTTTCCGACCAGGCCGGCCGCGCCGAAGGCCGGGCAGCAGATCACCGCGTAGGTGGGCAGCACCTGCTGGTCGATGTCGTGGCTGTTCTCGGTGGTGAAGGGCAGGTCGTCGATCCCGGCGCCGACACCGAGTGCGTAGAGCAGCGTGTCCCGGTCGGTCCATTCGAACTGCATGGGTTCGGTGACCGCGCCGACGGCACTCGGATCAATCGCCATGAAAGTCTCCTGATGTTGAGTAGGGATCCTCGGTCCACTCTGGCATCCGACGAAATGACGAACGCTTCGGCCCTTCCCATCCCGAGGGTGCGGTACTACTGTCCGTAGTAGCTTGCCCCGCGGTCCGCACAGAGGTGATCGATGGTTCCGACGAGAAGCGTGACGGTCATCGGCGGCGGGCTCGCCGGTCTGACCGCGGCCATCGCCTGTGCCGAGCGTGGCGCGAATGTCGCTCTGCATGAAGCGCATTCGACGCTTGGCGGCCGGGCCCGCTCGACAGCGCCGCCCTACGTCGCCAACGACGGCACGCACGCGTTCTACGAAGGCGTGCCCTGGCGGTGGTTGGCCGCGCGCAAACTGGTCGCTCCGGCGGAGCGGCTGGGTGTGGGGCAGTTGGCGCGGGTGCGATTCCGCCATGCCGGGCGGCTGCGGCGCGTTCCGCCGGCCGGCTTTACGGCGATGGCATGCTTCGGCCGCCGCCGCCGGGCCCCGGTCGACCGTAGTTTTCGCGATTGGGCGACGGAGCAGTTCGGCACGGCCGCATGCGATGCCGCCGCGGGGGTGGTGGGTCCGGCGATCTACGAGGCCGATCCGGGTCGGTTGTCGGCTCGCTTCGTGTTCGAGCGGTTCCTGCGGGTGACGACGCCGCGCTATCCGCCGGTCACCCGGTATCCGCGCGGTGGTTGGGCCGCGGTGATCTCCCGCATGGAGCACTACGCCCGGTCGCTGGGGGTCGAGATCCACACCGATTCCCGGATCACCGCACTGCCCGAGACGGGACCGGTCGTCGTCGCGACCGCGCTGGAGGCCGCGCGCGCCCTGTTGGGTGATGACTCGCTGCGCTGGGAAAGCGGTCGGGCCGCGCTGCTCGATGTCGGGATAGAGCGACATCGCCGTGACGCCTTCGCGGTGTTCGACCTCGATCAGGGCGGGTTCGTCGAGCGCTTCACCAGCCAAGACGAATCTCTGGCCCCGCCTGGCCATTCGCTGATCCAGGGTGAGATCCCGTTGCTCTCCGGCGAATCCAAGGCCGCCGGCCTGGACCGGCTCGAGCGGCTGTTCGACCTCGCCCTCCCGCGGTGGCGGGATCGTGTCACGTGGCGGCGCGATCAATCGGCCAACTTCCGCACCGGTGCACTGGATCTTCCCGGTCAGAGTTGGCGGGACCGGCCGTCGATCCACCGGGGCGATGATCGCTATCTGGTGGGCGACATGGTCGCCGCGCCCGGTCTGCTGGCGGAGGTATCGATCAACAGCGCTTTGAGCGCAAGCGCGATCATCACCCGCTCCGCCGATCTCCCCGAGGCCGCACGGTAACAAACCCTCGCAAACCCTTCCCACCGGAGCCGTCGGCAGGGCAGGCTATCGACATGCCCAAGCGCAGCATGATCCGCAAGGCCGCAGTAGCAGTCGCCGCGCTCACCGCCACGATGATCGTGGCCGGCTGCGGGGGCGGTTCACCGCAGGCGCGCTCCATTACGGTGACGTTCATCCGGCACGCCCAGTCGGAGGCCAACGCCAGCGGCACCATCGACACCGAGGTGCCGGGTCCGGGCCTGACCCCGGAGGGCAAGGCGCAGGCCGAACAGGTCGCGCACCAACTCGGCCGCAAGGACTACGACAGCGTCTACGCCTCCACCATGACCAGGGCGCAGCAAACCGCAGCCCCGCTGGCCGCCGAACTCGGCAAGCAGGTGGAGGTTCTGCCCGGCATCCAGGAGATCAACGCCGGCTGGTACAACGGCAAACCCGAGTCGATGGCGTCCTCGACGTACATGCTGGCGCCGGTGAACTGGATCAACGGCGACGTGTCCGACAGCATCCCGGGCTCGATCAGCGGCAAAGAGTTCAACGATCAATTCACCGCGGCCGTCAACAAGATCTACAACAGCGGCCACCACAACCCGGTGGTGTTCTCGCACATGAACGCGATCATGGTGTGGACGCTGCTGAACGCCCAGAACGCCAAGGACAGCCTGATGAACAGCCACCCGATCCCCAACACGGGCCGCGTGGTGATCAGCGGTAACCCGATGACCGGCTGGACGCTGGTCGACTGGGACGGGATCCGCGACTTCCACAACTAGTGGCGATCGCAAGCGCGGCATAGCCGGGCGCAGCGGGTCGCCACCATCGGACCAGTGGCGATCGCAAGCGCGGCATAGCCGGGCGCAGCGGGTCGCCACCATCGGACCAGTGGCGATCGCAAGCGCGGCATAGCCGGGCGCAGCGGGTCGCCACCATCGGACCAGTGGCGATCGCAAGATCGGCAGTTGACGTGCGCGGCTGCCACCGCCACCATGTCTTCATGCGGTATGTCGTTACCGGCGGTACCGGGTTTATTGGTCGCCGCGTCGTGTCTCGTCTTGTGGAATCCCGGCCCGATGCGCAGGTGTGGGTGCTGGTGCGACGGCAGTCGCTGGGCCGCTTCGAGCGGCTCGCGGCGCAGTGGGGTGAGCGGGTAAAACCGCTGGTCGGCGCGCTACCGGAGCTGCAGGTGAGCGACGAGGCCCTCGCCGAGCTGGGCGAGATCGCTCACGTGGTGCATTGTGCGGCGATCTACGACATCACCGCCGGTGAACCCGAGCAGCGGGCCAGCAACGTCGAGGGCACCCGCGCCGTGATCGGACTGGCGCAGCGGCTGAACGCGACGTTGCACCACGTGTCGTCGATCGCCGTGGCGGGCGATTTCGCCGGCGAATACACCGAGGACGATTTCGACGTCGGCCAGCAGCGGCCGACGCCCTATCACCAGACCAAGTTCGAGGCCGAGCTGCTGGTGCGCTCGGCGCCCGGACTGCGTCATCGCATCTACCGCCCGGCGGTGGTGGTGGGCGATTCACGCACCGGCGAGATGGACAAGGTGGACGGGCCGTACTACTTCTTCGGCGTGCTGGCCAAGTTGGCGGTGCTGCCGTCGCTGACCCCCATCCTGCTGCCCGATACCGGCCGCACCAACATCGTGCCCGTCGATTACGTCGTCGACGCGCTGGTCGCGCTCATGCACGCCGACGGACGGGACGGACAGACGTTCCACCTGACCGCCGAGAAAACCATCGGCCTGCGCGGTATCTACCGCGGGGTGGCCAAGGCGGCCGGGCTGCCGCCGCTGCGCGGGTCACTACCGCGCTCGGTGGCCGCCCCGGTGCTCAAGGTGCGCGGGCGCGCCAGGGTGATACGCAACATGGCGGCCACCCAGCTCGGCCTCCCCGCCGAGGTGTTCGACCTCGTCGACCTGGCCCCCACCTTTGTCAGTGACAAAACGCGAAATGCCCTGCAGGGCACCGGTATCGGCGTCCCGGAGTTCTCCAGCTACGCCCCCAAGCTGTGGCGGTACTGGGCGGAGCACCTCGATCCGGATCGCGCGCGCCGCGACGATCCGCAAGGACCGTTGCAGGGCCGGCACGTCATCATCACCGGCGCGTCCAGTGGCATCGGCCGGGCGGCGGCCATCGCGATCGCCGAGCGGGGGGCAACAGTGTTCGCGCTCGCGCGCAACGGCGCGGCGCTGGACCAGCTGGTCGCCGATATCCGCGCCAATGGTGGTGCCGCCCATGCCTTTACCTGCGACGTCACCGATTCCGCGTCGGTGGAACACACCGTCAAAGACATCCTGGGACGTTTCGACCACGTCGACTACCTGGTGAACAACGCCGGCCGGTCCATCCGCCGCTCGGTGGTCAACTCCACCGACCGACTGCACGATTACGAACGGGTGATGGCGGTCAACTACTTCGGCGCGGTGCGGATGGTACTGGCGCTGCTACCGCATTGGCGCGAGCGCCGATTCGGACACGTCGTCAACGTGTCGAGCGCCGGCGTGCAGGCACGCAACCCCAAGTACAGCTCCTACCTGCCGACCAAGGCGGCGCTGGACGCGTTCTCCGACGTGGTGGGTTCGGAGGTGCTGTCCGACCACATCACCTTCACCAACATCCACATGCCGCTGGTACGCACGCCCATGATCGTGCCGTCGCACCGGCTCAACCCGGTGCCGGCCATCAGCCCGGAACGCGCGGCGGCGATGGTGGTGCGCGGACTGGTGGAAAAGCCCGCCCGCATCGACACCCCGCTGGGCACGCTCGCCGAAGCCGGCAACTACTTCGCACCGCGGACGTCGCGACGAGTCCTGCACCAGCTCTACCTCGGCTATCCCGACTCGCCCGCGGCGCGCGGGCTACCCGCCGAACCGGCGCCGGCGCCCACGCCACGGACCGCGCGCCGCAAACCCAACCGGCCCGTGCGCGCCGTCACCGGCGGCATCCGGACACCCCGGGGAGTCAAGCGGCTGGTGCGCCTGGTGCCCGGAGTGCACTGGTAGTCATTTCTGCAGCGTGAACTGGTTGACGTCGACGTAGCCGATGCGGAACATCTCGGCGCAACCGGTCAGATATTTCATGTACCGCTCGTAAACTTCCTCGGACTGCACCGCGATGGCCTCGTCCCTGTGGGCCTGCAGCGCGGCAGACCAGATGTCGAGCGTCTTCGCGTAGTGCGGCTGCAGCGACTGCACGCGGCTCACGGTGAAGCCGTTCGCGGTGGCGCGCTCTTGCACCATCGGTATCGACGGGAGCCGCCCGCCCGGGAAGATCTCGGTGACAATGAATTTGACGAATCGGGCGAACGTGAACGACATCGGCATGCCGCGTTCCACCATCTCCGTCGGGTGCAACCCGGTGATGGTGTGCAGCAGCATGATCCCGTCGTCGGGCAGCAGGTCATGCGCCAAGGTGAAGAACGCGTCGTAACGCTCGTGCCCGAAGTGCTCGAAGGCGCCGATGCTGACGATCCGGTCGACCGGCTCGTCGAACTTCTCCCAGCCCTCCAGCAGGACCCGTGCCGACCGAGAGCTCCCGGACTGGGCGATCAGCTGCTCGACGTGATCGGCCTGGTTGCGGCTCAGGGTGAGGCCGACGACGTTGACGTCGTACTTTTCCTGGGCGCGCATCATGGTGGCACCCCAACCGCAGCCGACGTCGAGCAACGTCATGCCCGGTTGCAGCCCAAGTTTGCCGAGCGCGAGGTCGATCTTGGCGATCTGGGCCTCTTCCAGCGTCATATCCTCGCGCTCGAAGTACGCGCAGCTGTACGTCTGGGTCGGATCGAGAAATAGCCGGAAGAAGTCGTCCGACAGGTCGTAGTGGGCCTGCACATCGTCGAAATGCGGCGTTAAATCAGTCCCCTCGGGGGGCTCCGACGTCGTTGGCATCGTGTCAGCCTAATCCCCGGATTGAGTATCTTGACACAATGAACTCCCCTGTTTTCGTTGACGTCGATACCGGCGTGGATGATGCGCTGGCGCTGATGTACCTCTTCGCCAGCCCGGACGCCGAAGTGGTCGGCATCGCCTCGACCGGGGGAAACGTTGGGGTGGAACAGGTTTGCGAAAACAACCTGGGCCTGTTGGAGCTGTGCAAACTCAACGGCATACCGGTGTCCAAGGGGTCACCGCAGACCCTGACCGGCCCGATGCGGCTGCCGTCAAAAGTCCACGGCCCCAGGGGATTGGGCTATGCCGACCTTCCTCCGAGCGGCCACCTGCTCACCGGCTATGACTCGGCCGGCGCCTGGGTGCGCGCGGCGCGGGCCTTTCCCGGTGAGCTCATCGGCGTGGCGACCGCCCCGTTGACCAACCTGGCGCTGGCGCTGCGCGCCGAGCCCGAGTTGCCGACGCTGCTGCAGCGGCTGGTGATCATGGGCGGTTCCTACGACCACCGGGGTAACACCACCGCGGTGGCGGAGTGGAACATCAGCGTGGATCCCGAGGCTGCGGCCGAGGTGCTGGCGGCCTGGTCTTCCGAAACCATAGGCCGACAGCGGCTTCCGATCCTGTGCGGCCTGGACTTGACCCGCAAGGTCGCGATGACGCCGGATCACCTTGCCCGGCTGGCCGCCGCCGCGGAGTCGACGACGACGCGGCTCAGCGAACACGATGAACCCGGAACCCGGTCGAGGGCATCCAACCCGCTGATTCGGGTGATCGAGGACGCGACGCGGTTCTACCTGGAGGCCTATCACGAACTCGGTCACGGGTATCAGGCACACATGCACGACCCGTTGGCCGCCGCGGTCGCGCTGGATCCCGAGCTCGTCACGACGCGTCCGGCGACGGTGGACATCGAACTGACCGGAACCCTGACCCGCGCCATGACGGTGACCGATTGGTCGGATCGTCGAGAGCCTAACGCGCTCATCGGGATTGATGTGGACGCTGCGGCGTTCTTCGATCGGTTCATCGAACGGGTGGGGCCGTTTGCACGTCAATTAGGGGGTGTCGGATGAAGGTTCGTGCGATCGAGCTGATCCGGGCGGGGTGGGGCGCCGTGCTGCTGGCCGCCCCCGCCGAGGTACTCGAGCACATCCACGGGGTGCAAGTCGATCGCAAGGCGCTCGTCGTCACCCGGATCCTGGGCGCACGCCATCTGGCCCAGGCGCTGCTGTCGGGAGTTGACCCCGGCCCAGAGGTGCTGGCAGCCGGAGTCTGGGTGGACACCGTGCATTCGGCGACCGCTCTCGGCCTGGCCGCGCTCGACCGGCGCCGCGCTCGCGGCGGGGTGACCGACGCCGTCGTCGCGGCGTCATGGGCGGGCCTGGGCTGGCGCCACCTGCGCGCCGGACGGGTCAGGACCGACGGCATCCGCGGCCGCGACCGGTTGGCCCGCACCGTGGTGGGCGCCCTGCCCGGCGGGCGCGCGCTGATGGCGCGAGCGCAGGCGGTGCGCGCCGGATAGCGCCGAGTGATCGGTGCTGACAATAGCCTTGGTCGGATACGGCAATGCAAGATCCGTCAAGCGAAAAGCAGCCGTAAAACGAAGAATTTGCCGCCATTAGCGGCTCTGTCCAGCGGAAATCCGCGCTTTCGCCGTGTCTCGTTGCCGTGACTTCTCGACGTTGGGGACAATGGAGGATTGTGTTCATGATTTGGTGGGATGTGGGGCTCGACGTCACGCGCCATCAGCTCTTATCAAGTGAAAGGTTTCGCGAGTCATGACGGAGCTGGTTACCGGCAAATCGCTGCCCAACGTGGTTGTCACTGGCGTCGCCATGACAACCGCGTTGGCAACCGATGCCGATACCACCTGGAAGTTGTTGCTGGATAGCCAAAGCGGTATCCGCAAGCTCGAAGACTCGTTCGTCGAGGAGTTCGATCTGCCGGTGCGCATCGGCGGGCATCTACTGGAGGACTTCGACGACGGACTGACCCGTGCCGAACGTCACCGGATGGGTTACCTGCAGCGGATGTCGACCGTGTTGGGACGGCGGGTTTGGGAGAACGCCGGGTCTCCCGAGGTCGACAGCAACCGGCTGATGGTGTCCGTCGGTACCGGCCTGGGGTCCGCGGAGCAGATCGTGTTCAGTTATGACGATTTGCGCGCTCGTGGGATCCAGGGGGTCTCGCCACTGGCGGTGTCGAAGTACATGCCCAACGCCGCGTCGGCGGCGGTGGGGCTGGAGCGCCACGCCAAGGCCGGGGTGATGACGTCGGTGTCGGCGTGCGCGTCGGGTTCGGAGGGCATCGCGCAGGCCTGGCGCAACATCGTGTTCGGCGAGGCCGACATCGCGATCTGCGGTGGCG
>NZ_LZTA01000017.1 GCF_001665875.1 Mycobacterium sp. 852002-40037_SCH5390672 | reverse complement strand
TGAAATGCATAGGTGGGCAACTGCACCGGGTGTCCATGCCCGTTAAACACCGCCGGCCAGTCCAGATCAACACCGGCGGTGAACAGTTGTGCTGCTGCGCCTAGCGTGGTGGTTGTTTCTGGGCGGTCTGGATGCAGGCTTGGCACAGTTAGGGTGTCGGCGGTGGGCAGAGTCTGCTCGATGGCGGCGGTGAGTCCTCCGGTGGGGCCCGCTTCGATAAATCGGGTGGCTCCGTGTGACTTAGCGAGCCGCACACCATCAGCGAAGCGCACCGGGTGGCGGATGTGGTCCATCCAGTACTGGGCGGTCCCGAAGTCGGATCCGGCTAGCTCGCCGGTCACATTCGATATCACCGGGATCTCAGGATTACTGGGCGTGATCGCTGCGGCGATATGTCCGAATTCTTCGAGCATGGGTTCCATGAGCGTGGAATGAAATCCATGAGAGACCGCTAACGGGTGCACCCGTCGGCCCTGATGGGCCAACCGATTCGCGATAGCGTTCACCGGATCGCGTGCACCAGAAATCACTACCGATTCTGGTGCGTTGATCGCGGCGATGCCCACCCCCTGGACCAACAACGGTTTAACGTCGCCTTCGGTGGCCGCCACGGCCACCATCGCCCCACCTGCTGGCAGGGCCTGCATCAACCGCCCCCGCGCCGCCACCAGCATGGCGGCGTCTGCTAAAGACAACACCTTTGCCACATACGCTGCGGTTAACTCCCCCACCGAATGGCCCATGACGAAGTCAGGGACAACACCCCAATGGTTGAACAAGGCATACAGGGCTGCTTCCACAGCGAATAATCCCGGCTGAGCGAACTCGGTGCTATCGAGCAGACCCTCACCATCACCCCACAGCACCTGATGCAATGGTCGTGCCAGATGCTGATCTAACGCCTCGACCACCACATCAAACGCCCTTGCAAAAGGCCGGTAGTGCTCATATAACTCCCGGCCCATTCCGACCCATTGGGAACCTTGCCCGGGAAACACCATGAC
>NZ_LZTA01000016.1 GCF_001665875.1 Mycobacterium sp. 852002-40037_SCH5390672 | reverse complement strand
CGGTCAGCAGACCATATAAAGACGAACTCATATTCCAGTCCTTGCTCCGCCGTGGGGACTACCGAAGGCTCTCGGAGACGCTACCCCAACGATTGCGACAGGGCGTCAGTGCTTTCCGGAGTCCTGGTCCTTGAACACATCCCGCACGATCAATCCGAGCAAGACGATCAGACCGAGCGGCACCAGCAGTTTGAAGACGATGGATGCGTGGCTGTACAGCAAGCAGTACGCGACCGCCCCGATCACCACCATGACGAGCAGAATGGCGCGATTGATCTTGTCTGTACTCATTGAAGAAACCTAACCTGTCGATCGACGAGGTGTCGTAAGGCGTCAAAACCCGAAGTCGCCGCCACCACCGGAATCCGACCCGCCGCCGAAGTCCGATCCGCCGCCGAAATCGGAGCCGCTGGAGTCCCAGCCGCCCCCGGAGTCCCAGCCGCCGCCGAAGCCCGCGTCACCACCAGCGAATCCGACGTCCGCGCCACCCGAGTCCTGATAGCCGCCGGTGAACCCCACATCGGCCGGCGGGCTGTCGTAACCGGCTGCTTGCCCGCCGTCATAGCTGTAGCTGTTGGCATCCGCGAAGGCGGAGTCCTGGCCGGCCTCGAAGCCGCGCTCGTAGCTGCCACCCCAATGGTCGTCCAGTAGCGCGTCCATCAGCAGCACATCGGTCAGCGCCCACGTCCAGCCCGCACCCCAGAATGCGTACGGGTAATAGCCGGGGTAGAAGAACATCCCGTTGTGGTAGCCACCGCCGTAGTAGTGCGGGTAACCCGGCTGCGCCGTAGTGCTGTAGTTGTTGTTGTTGATCGTCACCGACTCACCCGTGTCGGGATTCTTGGTGCGCACCGTGGCCTGCTTGCGCTCATCGGCGGGCACCGACGTCACGGCCGCGACGTCGGCCGTTGGCCGCGGGTTGAGCTTCTGATTGGCCTTGGCGACCGTGGACTCCACCACCCGCAGATGCGCCCGTGCCGCGCCGTAATCGCCTTTCTCATAAGCTTTTCGGGCGTCGTACAGGCCGGAGTTGGCTTTCAACGACTCGGCGCTGACGTCGGCGCCACTATCGGTGAGCACCGC
>NZ_LZTA01000015.1 GCF_001665875.1 Mycobacterium sp. 852002-40037_SCH5390672 | reverse complement strand
GCCCGCTGCCGCAAGCTCGAGCGCTGTCGTGATGCCGATCGGACCGGCCCCGACGATCGCTACGTCGGTCTCGATCGCACGGACCGGGCGGCACAAGAGCTATCGGCGTTCGATTCTCGCCAGGACGATTACTTCCATTCGCGTAGTGAGCTCACCGTCCGCCGGCAAGTCGGAGGAACCTCGGCCCTCTGGGGTGGGCGCTGCGTCAAGTTCGACCCCATCGATTTCGAGCTTCGACCCATCACCGCGCATGCGCCGTGGCCAATCGAGCATGACGATGTCGAGCCGTATCTCCAACGGGCCTGTGATTATGCGGTGTGCGGCCAGGCGGCATTCAACGCGCGCGATATTCCTGAAATCGCGCACCGCGACATGATCGTGGGACTTCCCGACGGCCGGGTGCGCACCACGGACCTCGAACGTTGGGCCTTGCCAACGCGTTTCGGGCGTGAATACCGCACGGCATTGCGCGACACTTCCGGCGTCACGCTGTGGACCGGCCTCACCTGCACCGAAATCGTGACGGCGCCGGCCGGTGACCGCGTCGATCACCTCGTGGTCAAGACGATTGACGGTCGGCAGGGGAGAGTCCTCGCGACGGACTACATCATCGCGACCGGTGGTTTGGAGGCCACCCGTCTACTGCTGGCGTCGGACCGCCATCACCCCGGGGGGCTGGGGAATGCGGGCGGGCACCTGGGTCGGTGGTACATGGCTCACGTCGAGAGCCGGGTGGCGCGCGTGCAATTCACCACCGACCGGATCCTCTACGCGTACGAACGGGACGCCGAGGGCGTGTACGTTCGCCGGCGCTTCACCTTCGATCCGCACCTGCTGCGCGAATCCGCAATGCCGAACGCCGCAGTCTGGTTGGTGAACCCGCCGATCAGCGACCCAGGACACGGAAGCGGGATTCTCTCGGGGGTTTATCTGACCCTCATCTCCCCGGTGGGCCGGTTCCTGCTCGCCGGGGCCATTCGTGAGGCACACACCAAGACCGACGCGTCGTCCCGAATCGTCGCGCACCTGCGCAATATCGTGCGAGACCTGATCCCCTCGATCCGGTTCGCGATCGCGTTCTGCTACGCCCGGTTCCTGCGCAGGGGCAGAAAGGCGCCGGGATTCTTCGTGAAGAGCGCCGACAATCGCTACCTGCTCCAGTACCACGGCGAGCATCTGCCACACTGGGAGAGTCGCGTCGAGCTGACCGATGAACGGGATACCTTGGGCATGAGGCGGATACGCACCCACATGCACTTCTCGGACGCCGATTACCGCAGCGTGCGCCAGGCCATCGTCGCGATCGACGAGCACCTTCGTCACCACGGCGTGGGCTACGTGGAGTGGCTGACCGACGATGTCGAGGGCGCGGTGCGCGCGTTCATGGAGAAGCGGACGGGCTTCCACCAGGCGGGAACCACCAGGATGTCGAACTCGCCGCGAGACGGCGTCGTAAACCCGCACCTGCAGGTGCACGGCGTGCGCGGGCTGCACGTTGCGAGCACGTCGGTGCTGCCGACGTCGAGTCAAGCCAACCCGACACTCCTCGGGATCGCGTTGGGCGTACGGCTAGCTCAGCGCCTTGCCGACGCCCGAAAAGCTTGCAGTCCGCCCGAATTCGGGGCGCGCACTAACTGACACTGAGTATGTGTGGCGCGCGTACCCCGGTAAAGGAATCATGTCGCCGTCTGCCACATGTCGTCGATGAGGGACTTCGTCTGCTGGATGTTGGTGCGGCTGGACGCGCCGAAAACGATCGACTGGATTTGGGGCTGGCTGCAGACATACTCGATCGCCTCGCGTGGCGGAATCGCGCCTGATGCGAGGACGGACATCGCAATCAGCCGGCACTGGCGTTCGCGGACGGTTCTCTCGTAAAGCTCTACGCCCCCGCACATCCGGAAGCCGATCTTGTTGAAATTGGCGCACACGATCGGGTTCTCGATCCCTTGCCGATCCAGAGCATCGAGGAGCCTCGGCAGGTTCATCGTGATGAAGCCCGGCTCGGCGTTGTACTTGAGCCTGACGTGGTCGGAGAACAACCTGAAGGCCTCGTTCATCCCGAGCCCGAGAAGCAGATCGGTGACGACGTTCTGGATGAAAATGACGGGGGTAGACATTCCGGCGAACATCTTCATCTCGGCATCGACCAAGAGCTGCATCAAGGGCTCGACGTCCTTGCTTGCGATCGCGACGCCGCCCTTGAACATCGACCTGACCGCCCCGTCGTCCGGCAGGAACTTCCGGAGCGCCTCGACAATTCCGAACTCGGTCACGGCATTCGCATACTTATGCGCGTACGGCATGCACGGGTAGAAGACGTAGTCGGGGTATTCAGTTCTGTTGGCGCGGAAGTGATCACAGACCTCGCCAACACGATCATGGGTCGTGCAGACGAACGTGCGGATGCCTTCCCGATAGGCGTCGTCCAGCGTCGCCAGCACGGCCGGGAGATGCTGGAAGCGTATCGCCTGTGCCCGTGCCTTTTCCTCGGACATGTGATTGACGCCGAAAAACTGGTTGTCCCCGAACAGCACGCGGTCCATGGTCACGATGCCTTGGAGGTTGCGAGTTTCTTGATGCGCGCGACGATCTCACGCCGCAATGCGCCGCGCGGGGATCCGTTCACCGACCCCTGCGGCGGCGGCACGGAGCGCATGCCGCCGGTGCCGCCGGTGATCATGTCGACCACGCGATCGACGTCGAGTGCCGAGCGAAACGTGTTTTCGCCATCCACCCGGTGCTGTTTCACGCTGCTGGCGAAATAATCGATCTGCGCCGAATATTCCTCGCCTCGAAGGTAATACCAAACCTCCTCGGTGAGGTCGGTCGTGTATCGGATTGTCCATCCCTGTGCCAACTCGGGGAGCTGGGGGTGTGCTTCACGCAGGTAGATTTGGCACTCCTGTCGATCGACGGTGATGCGGCCGTTCGTTCCCCATACCGACACCTTCGTCGACATCTTGCGGAAGCTCTCGTCGCTCCAGTTCACGCACAGCTGGCCGGTTGCGCCGTCGGGATAACGCATCGTGCAGTAGACCTCGTCGTCGACATCGCGCGAGAAGACACCATGGCGGACTACCCCGTCGACCGAATGCGGTACGCCGGCCACGAAGTTCATCAGATCGATGGCGTGACAAGCGTAGTCGTAGAGGGCGCCCCCGCCCTCGGCCTTCACTCCGCGCCACGTGCTCCCTTTCTCGCGCAGGACGACCGGGCCATATGCTTCCGCCCGCACATGGTGCAGGCGCCCCAGTGCGCCCGACGCGGCGATCCGCGCCGCCTCTTGGAAAGAACCAACGAAGCGGCAGTGATAGCCGACCTGAGTAACGAGCCGACTCGACTCGGCCAGGGCCACCAGGCGTTCGCCGTCCGCCACATCCAGGACGAACGGCTTCTCGCAGAAGACGTGCGCCCCGGCCTTCAGCGCCTTCTCGACTATCGGCGCGTGCAGCCTCGACGGGACGGCGACGACAACCGCTTCGATTTTGGTCGCCGCCAGCATCCGATCGAAGTCGTCGTAGCAGTCCAGGCCGGTGTATTTGGAGAGAACATCGCGCACATAGCCGGCCGAATCACAGATACCCACCACCTCGAGATCCGGGTGGGTACGCAGGATCGCAAGATGTGACAGCCCCATTTTTCCGAGGCCGACTAGGGCCGTGCGAATCATTTTGTGCGCCTTTCACTCTTCGTTCGAGTCCCGCGGCGACGTGTGCAGCGAAGGTGTCGAGCCAGATGGGCAGGAGGAGTTCCGCTTTGCTCAGATATTGGCGCCCGTGTGCATGGATCCGCCACGGCCGCCTCGCAGTCGATTGCTGCGCCGACGCCTATCAAGACATACCGGGCATCCCTGTCCTCGTACGCAGTGATCGCCCGCTTTAGGGACGCTCAACGCAACGATGATGACGTTAGCATCGCAGCGTTGATGATTTCGGCGATCTCGTCGATCTCGTTGCCGCCGCCCCGGGCGAGACGCCAGCCCGGTGCCCGCCGAGTTTCGTTGGTATATGCGAGAACGCGATTGAGGCGACGCCGGGTTCATTACCATTGAGCTGCCGCCTCGCCTGATGCAACGAGGGGCGGGAGCGAAAGCTCTTGTCGTGCGGCCGAGTTTGGTCGCGAGCGTCTGAGACGGGGGAGGACATGGGCCGCCTGCTCCTCATCGCGTCATCCGGCGGGCATATCTACGAAATGTTTTGCCTGCGGGAGTTCTGGCAGGACAAGGATCGGTTTTGGGTGAGTTTCGGTACCGCCGACGCCCGGTACCTGCTGCGCGACGAGAAGGAGATTCACTGGGCGGCGCACCCCACCGTCCGTAATGTCCCCAACCTGCTGCGCAATTTGGTGCTGGCGCTGCGGCTCCTGATCCGCCACCGGCCCGCGATGATCCTGACCACCGGTTCGGGGGTGGCCGCGCCCTTCCTCTGGCTGGCTTGGCTGCTGCGGATCCCCACGGTCTTCGTGGAGTCGATCACCCGCATCACCGAGCTCTCCCTCACCGCCCGGATGGTGAAGCCTTTCGCCTCGCGGTTTCTGGTGCAATGGCCCGAGTTGGTCGACCGGATTCCCGGCACGGAATATCACGGGAGGATCGTGTGATCTTCGTGATCATGGGGATGGAAGTGCATCCGTTCGACCGGCTGGCGCGCGCGGTCGACGAGCTGGCCCGGGCGGGCACGACCGGGGAGGACTTTTTCGTGCAGCTCGGAACCTGCGGCTATGAGCCGCGGCACGCCCGGTTCGAGCGCTTCCTGTCCTTCGGGGACGTCCGTGAACGGATACGTTCCGCGTCCGTGGCCGTCACCCACGCCGGCGCTGGATCGACCTTGCTGTGCATCGAGCAGGGCAAGCATCCGGTGATGGTCCCCCGTCGCTCGCGGCTCGGCGAGCACGTCGACGAGCACCAGCTGCCGTTCGCCGAGAAACTGGAGGCGGGCGGTTTGGCCACCGTGGTCCGAGAAATGGACGAGCTGCCGGCAGCGATCGCGGCGACGCGGTCTCAAGCGGCCCCGCCCGATGCGCTGGGCCGGGCCCGCGAGCTGACCGGGTGGCTGGAAACCTTCTGGCGTGGACTCGCCTGAACCCACTCGTCAGCGGCGATTGGTGATCACCTGTGCGATGACGTCCAGCAAGCGGTCCGCGACCAGATCGACGGAGCATCGCCGCGCGTAGTGGCGCGCGGCGTCGGCTCCTTGCGCCGCCGCGATATCCGGATCCGCCAGGGCGTCGAACGCGGCGGTGAGCCCGGCGACGTCGTCGATGCCGACCGGGGGGCAGCCCGGCGGCTGATACTCGGGCAGGGCACCGGCGGTGGACACAATCGGCATGACGCCCAGCTGCATAGAAAGCACTTGCACACCGCTTTGTGAAGCTCGCCGATAGTGCGCGATCGAACCTTTCGCGGCGGCCAGCGCGGGGATGACATCGGCGTAGCGGAAGCTGCCGTTGCGCCAGTGCGTGTGTTTGGGCAGGGCGGCCGCGTCTAGTGGCCCATCGCCGATGAGCACCATGTCATCCCCGCGCCAGCAGCCGCCGATCACGTGTCGCCGCCAGGCCTCCAGCACGACGTCGACGTTCTTGTACGGGTTGAGGCGGCCGAACATCACGAAATCACGGCGTCCTTCGGGCCCCACGAACGGTGGCAGCCGGTCCAGGTCGAGGTCGCTGGCCAACGGCACGACATGCACTGGCGTGCCGGCGATGTCGCGGCGCGCGGCGACGGCGGCCGCGACATAGCCGCTGTAGGTGACGGTGGCCGCCGCACCCGCGCCCCAGCGGTCGAATACCGCACGTTCGTAGGCCGGTGTCAGTTCGTCGGGATCGTGTGGCCGGTCGTCGTGCACCACCTGAATGCGCGGGACTCGGCCGGCCAGCGCGATCCACCGGGGATCCCGGACCAGTTCGGCGATCACGACGTCAGGCCGGTACTGGCGCACGCGGCGCCAGGCCTTGAAGGTCGGCGGCCAGGTTGTGGCCGTGCGAAATCGCGGGTCAAGCACCAACTCGTAATCGCGCGCGGTATCGGACTCCGGATGCTGGTCGGAGGTGACCAACAGCACGTCGGCGCCGTGGCGCAGCAGCGCTTCGGCCTGCACGCGTACCGCCGGTCGTGTCCACGGCGAAAGCCAAAGCACCCGAGGCGCATTCACAGCACCGCTCCGATCGCGTCGAGGTAGGCATCAGCCATTGCCTCTATCGTGTAGTGCTTGCGCATCCGCTCGTAGCCACATCGCCCAATCGATGGCAGCGCCCCCGGGTCTGCCAGGACCTGGGCCAGTTGTTCTCGCCAGCCCAAGACCGACACGGGTTCGACGAGGAATCCGGCCCTGCCGAAATCCAACATTTCCGGGACAGCGCAAACCGCCGATGCCGCAACCGGTATCGCTCGCGACATCGCCTCGAGAATCACCACCGGGAAAGCCTCGGAGCGGCTCGGAACGCAGAGTAGGTCCGCGTCGGCCAGTGCCGGTCCGGGCCCCGCTGACCATCCGCGCCACTGGACCCGCTCGGCCAATCCGGCAGGCGTGGCCGCCTGCAGTCTCGCTCGATCGGGTCCGTCACCGAAAATGGACAGCCGCCAGGGAATCTCGACGAGGCCGCTCAGCGCCTCGATCAGCAGATGGGGGTTCTTGTGCTCGACGATGCGTGTCAGCATCACCAGGTGCAGCGGATCGCCGGCACATCGGTGCCGAGGGCTCGGCTCCCCGATGTCGGCGACGCCATTGGGCGCGATGAATCGTTTTCCCCAGAGCCGGTGCTGTGCGGTCAGCATGTCCCAATGGCGTTGCGCCAAAACGATAAAGCCGTCCGCGCGGCGCATCGCTGCGGTCAGTGGCCGCGAGTAGATGGGCCTGTCCTCCTCGGGAGGGACATGTGGGGCGACCAACCAGTGCCGGTTTCGACCGGTCGCGCGCCACAAACTACCGAATCCCACCTCAGTGTTGGTGTCGCCGGTGACAACCACCGCCGGGCCTTCGGGGATGTCCACGATCGGAGCCCACCAGGGCTGGCGCACCACCCGCACGGAGTGCGGAATTTCCGAAATCAAGGGGCCGAGCCGCTGGACGCAGACAATGGTGACAGCGAATCCGCGGCGGACTAACTCCGTTGCCAGTAACGCCTTTTGCCGCTCAGCCCCGCCGTAGACCAGGCGGTTGGTCGTGATCACGATGGACGGCAGGTGCGCGCGCCGGCGGGCGCGACCGACGCCGCGCGCACCGCCCCCTGCCCGCTGTAACCGGTCCAGCACAATGGTGCCGGCCAGATACGTGTCGGCGTGGTGCACACTCTTTTGATGCTCGAGCAGCAGCGCGGTGTTGGCCCGCGCCAGGTCGCGATCGCGGCGGGGACCGCCGCGATGGTCCGGATCCCCGCGGATCACCGGGCGTTCGGCACCGAGTTCGTCGGCCAGTAGCACGCGCCAGCCCGCCAAGCGGGCCCGGGCCTGCCAGTCGGCGGCCTCACCGTATTCGAAGAATTCCTCGTCGAACCCGCCGATGGCGTTCCAGGCCACGCGGTTGATCGCCAGACACGTCGCGCTCAAATCACCGTCGAAGCCTTGTGATTCGGGAGGCCGGCGGGCGTACAGCGGTGAGATCGGCGTGCGGCGCAGCGACACGGAGTAGCCGGCAGCCTCGGTGAGGGATCGCCCCAATGTCGGTCGCCGGGTTGCGATGTCCCATGGTGCCAGGCCGGGCGCAGTCACGTCGCGCACCATCGGTGAAACCGCTGCCACCTTGGGCTGACGAAGTAACTCTCGGGTGCGGGTGAGGGGCCTTAGCACGCGGGCACAGACATCCAGTAACAGTAGGTCGGCGTCGGCGGGTGCGTGGTCGACCAGCGCGTTGCAGGCCGCGGCGAAGCCAATGTTGTCCTGTCCCGACACCCACTGCGCTGCAGGGTATTTCGCGGCCAGCCCGGCACGCTCTGGATGTTCTTCGCCGCTGTTCTCGTAGACATAGACCGGCAGCGCGGGTAAATGCTCGGCCACACTGCGTAGGCAGCTGTTGAGCGACTCGTGGCCGCGACGGTTCACGATCAGGACCGCCAGCGGGCGGGTGGTGGGCAGCTCGGGCGGGTCGCCGATCGGGCGCTTCAGATACGCCCGATCCGATTCGTGTTTCATGCCGCCAGCTGATTCCCGCGCAGGGCGGTCAGGTTCGACCAGCCGATCGGGCCGACGATCGCGCTGGTGGCCAGGTAGGCGCCAGCGGCGGCGAGCAGAGCCACAACGACGTGGTGACCCGAAAGTAGCAGCGCCACAGCAACACTCGCTGCCGTCGGTATCAGCAACCGCAGCAAGAACAGCACCGGTGTGCGGTAGCCGCAGCGACGGCGCAACCACCAGGTGCTGACCACCATGTTGAAGAGCTCGGTGCACACCAGCGCGATGCCTGGACCGACCGCGCCGTAGCGTCCGGCAAGGCTGAGATTGAGTGCGACGTTGAGCACCAGGGTGGCCATCGTCAACCAGAACAAGATCCGCTGATGATGACTGGCGACCAAACCCTGGCCCAGGGTGCCGCCGACGAATCGCAGGGCCGCCGCCACGAACAGCAACGCCAGCGTGGGCGTGCCGCGATCGACGAACGCGTTGTCGCCGAAGAACGCGATCAACGGTCGGGCCAGCAGCGCACCGACGATTGCGACGGGCACGGCCACGAAGCACATCAGCTCGACGCTGCGACGCAGAAAGCCTGCGAAAGCGGCGACGTCGCGCGCAAACAGCTCGGTGGCCGTCGACAGCGTCGACTTGTGAAAGATCAGCGATACCACGATGGTATTGAACGCGATCGTGAACGCCAGCCCGTACACGCCAACTTCGGAATGCGTGCTCAGCAGGGACAGGATCACGCCGTCGGCACGGCAGTACAGCAGACCGACCACCAGGAAACCGATCAGCGGAAGGCTTTCCCGTAACAGGTCGGCCGCCTCCCGCGGTGCGAAGATCGGGCGCACCGAGATGTGTCGCGTCGCCGCGGCGCCCTGAATCAACAGCTGCACAGCAGGCGGGATCAGTTGCGCGACGGCGAACCAAACGACGTCCGACCGCATCGCCACGAGGCAGGCGACCATGGCCAGGGTGCCCGTTCGGGCGGTGACGTCGGAGATGGCCACCGCGGAGAACCGGACGGTGGCCAGAAATACCGGCTCGAAGCGGGTCACCATGGTCTGCATCAGCAGTGCCCCGGAGAGCACGACGAGCATCACTCGCACCTCGGGGTCGTGATAGATGAGCAACCCGGAAACGGCGGCCAGTACGGCCAGCGGGACGCAATAGATCAGGGCCAAGCCGCTGTTGATGCGCACCAGGCGCTCCAGGTCGCCACGGCCGGAGGTCACCCGGCGCACGATGACGGTGGCGATTCCGAGATCGGCCAGACTGGTCCACATGGCGATGAAGAGGACCGCGATGGAAAGTTGGCCATAGCGCCCGGGCCCCAGATAACGAGCGGTCATCGCCACCGACACCACGGAGGCCAGCATGCCCAGAGCCCGGCAGGTCAATTGGATCGAGAACGCGTGAGCCATCCGCGTGAGCGGCACCGAGGGCACCATCGCGTCAGGTGCCGTCGGCTCGGTCATGGCTCGCGAGCCTAGTAGGCTCCGTGGCTCGTGAGAACCGCTTTCACGGTCTTGGCGACAATCACCAGATCCCCCGACATCGACCAGTTGTCGACGTAGGACTGATCCAGCCGCACCGACTCTTCCCAGGAAAGGTCCGAGCGGCCGCTCACTTGCCACAATCCGCTGACTCCCGGCTTGACCAACAACCTGCGCTTCACGTCACTTTCGTAGTTGTCGACTTCGCGTCGCAACGGAGGTCGCGGCCCGACGACGCTCATGTCTCCCTTGAGGACGTTGATGAATTGGGGCAGTTCGTCAATGCTGTACCGGCGAAGAATCTTGCCGACGGGGGTGACCCGGGGGTCTTCGCGCATCTTGAACAGCATGCCGCCGGCGCCCTCATTGAGCGATAGCAGCTGCTCGAGCTGGGTGTCCGCCCCGTTGGTCATGGTGCGGAACTTCAGCATTGTGAAGGGCTTTCCGTCGACGCCGATGCGTTCGGACGGGTAGAAGACGGGTCCCTTGCTGGTCAGCTTGATGGCGATGGCAGCCGCAATCAGAAGCGGTGCGGTGGCGACCAGCGCCGCCAGCGAGAACAAGAAGTCAAAGGCCTGCTTCTGAAAGCGGTGCGCCCCTTCGTATTGCGGCTTGTCGACATGCAGCAGAGGCAGCCCCGCGGTGAGGCGCAGGGTCAATCGCGCCGCGGTCACGTCCATCACGCCGGGAGAAACCACCAGGTCGACGTCCATGGTCTCGAGCTGCCACATCAGCTCCCTGATCCCGTGCATGCCAAAGTGATCCGTCTGGGTCAGCGCCACCGTGTCCGCGCCGCAACTGCCGATCGCAGTGGCCGCATGGGTTTGGTCGCCCAAGATCGGGATCTCCCGGCCTCCGATCGTCAGCGTGTTGCCGCGACCCGGCCCGTAGCCGGGAATGCAGACACCGACCACGACGCAGCCGGCCAGCGGATTGCGCGCCAGTTCATGCGCAAGGTGGGTAACCGCCTGGCGGTCTCCGATCGCCAAAACCCGGGTCTGGCAATGACCTTCGGCGCGCTTGCGATTGACGTGCTTACGCCACCCGCTGCGGCTTCCCAGCAGTGCCAGCGTCCCGACGGGAAGTGCGATGGCCAGATAGCCGCGGGCCAAATCAACCTTGGCGAGCAGCGTGACCATCGCGATGATTCCGAATGTCCAAAAGGATGCGGTGCCGATCCGCCGGTACTCCTCGATCCCCGCCCCGATGACCCGGCTGGAGCGCGTTTGGAACACCGCGAGGGCGGACAGCCACAGCGCCGCGAAGAGGAAGGAGAACAGCGTCATCATCGGGTCCGAGTAACCCGAGGTGTTCGCGATCTCCCCGAACCGAACGTACTGAGCAAGCATTACCGACGCGCAGACGATCGCGGAGTCGCTGATACGCAGGTATTGCGAGTATCGGTCCTGCCAGCGCCGTAAAACGTTGCCAGCAGCCAAATGCGCCGGACCCGAGGTTACCGGCGAACCATGGGTGTCGCCGCGATACAGCGCGGTGACGCCTGCGGGCCAGGGCTTCAGCGGCCGCCGGCCGGGCATGATATCCACGGTGTTGCGAATCATTACCGACTGATGCATGTCGCCACCTGTTCCACTGGAACCAATCTGGGTTTACGTGACGGCCAGCTCGCGTCCTGCTCGGAGATGACCGTGACTGGGATTGGCCACGAGACGCCGAATTCGGGGTCGTCCCAACGGATCCCCTGCTCCTCGGTCATCGCGTGATCCCCGCTGACCTGATAGCTGACTTCTGTGTCGTCGACCTGCGTCTGGAAGCCGTGAGCGACATAGGGCGGCAAGTACAGCGTCCGGTGGTCGTCGGCGCTCAATTCGACCATGACGTGGTCGCCATAGGTCAGCGAGTCGGGGCGGACATCAACCGCAACGGCGGCGATGGCCCCCCGGGTGCAGCGGACGAGCTTGGCCTCGGCGTGTGGCGGCACCTGACGGTACAGACCACGCACGGTGCCCCGGGTGTAGTTGAAGACGACATTGGTCTGCGTGACATCGAAATTCAGCCCGTGGTTAGCGAAGTCCCTGGCGCAGAACGACCGTGATGAGAACCCGCGATGGTCGCGGTGGAGTTCGAGATCGATGATCGTCACCCCGGCGACCTTGGTGGGCGTGTACTTCACTTACCGCTCCTTCTCCTGTACCGGGCCTGAAAATCCTCTGCGCTCATGCGATCGCTTATGCGTATCCGGCAGCCGGCGGGCGCGTCATCACGGTCGGGATAACGCCGTATCGGGGTCCGAGCGATTTACCCGAGGCGGCCGCCAGACGCGGCAGCGAACCCATGACGCTGGGCGGCACGTTTGCGCCGGCGAGGTTGATGGCGGGCAACGCCGAAACGGCGCTGTTAGCGGCGGGGATCACGCTCGTCCAGCTCGCCGGTACGGACAACGGCCCCAATGAGGCCGCGCTGCCGAGGCTGCCGAAGACGCCCGACCCGAGCGATCCGAGCGAACCCGCACCGGAACTGGCCGCGCTCGCGGCCCCCGACGCCGCGGCCATGGCCCCGTCGCCGACGGCTTTCGTCAAGCCTTGCGCGGTCTGGGCCATGCCGAGGATGGAGGACATCCCATACAAAGGGGTCGCTGACGCCGAGAAAGCGCTGGGAATAGCGCCGGGCAAACCCGACGCGAGGCCCGTCATGATCGACGAAGTGGTCGCGTCGGTTGCCCCGGTGGCTCCGGTTGTCCCCACGGTCCCAACGGTGCCGCCGGCGTCGGTGATCGTGCTGGTCGTGGCGGTCATCGGTGAGGAAAGCTGGTGCAGCGTGGTGGGGACCTTGGACACCACCTGCGCGAGGTTTGCTTGCTCAGTTTGCGCGGTGACCCGCCCAACCGTTGCGGCTTGCTCGGCCATGCCGCCCTCGTTGGTCACGTGCGGCGCCGGGTTGAACTGTGTCACCGAGCACGCGGCCGCCGAGCCCGCGGCGTACTCATACATCGCCGCGGCGTCCTGCGCCCACATCTCGCCGTACTCGGCCTCGGTCGCCGCTATCGCCGCCGTGTTCTGGCCGAAGAAGTTGGTCGCGACCAGCGCCGCGAGCTGGGCCCGGTTGGCGGCGACCGCCGGTGGGGGGACGGTCATCGCGAAGGCGGCTTCGTACACCTCTACCGCGAGCCTGGCTTGACCGGCCGATTCCGCGGCGCGCGCGGCGGCCCCTGCCGTCCACGCCATGTATGGCGCGAATGCGGAGGCCATGGTCAGCGACGACGGCCCCATCCAGCGCTGGGTAGTCAACCCCGCGATCACGGAGCGGTAGGAACTCGCCGCGGTATGCAGTTCGGCGGCCAATCCGTCCCAGGCCATCGCGGCAGCGATCAGCGATAGCGGGCCGGCACCGGTGTACATCCTGGTGGAGTTGATCTCCGGGGGAAGCGCTCCGAAATCGATCATTTCAGACCGTGGTGGTCAGTCGGGCCGAGGCGGAGCCGGCGGCGTAGGAGGTGGAGTGGACCGTCGATACGTCGACAATCCGCTGGTCAGCCCTGGTCTGGTGGTCCCGTGGGCCCTGTGACCAGTGGTTCGCCGTGACGAACGACATGTGCTTCCCCTTATGCGGTGCAGACGGTCGAGACGATGTTGAGGCTGATTGCAAACTGACGATATGACAATAGCGTACAAAACATACCAATAGTTTGACAATACCCTGTGACGTAGGCCTCAGGTATTTGCGCGCGCGTCAACAGGGACAGCCGTATGACTGCTAACCTCTGGGGTGGGCTACATGTCTTGAGCGGCGCGGGGTGCGTGTTCGCTCCCACCCCTGAAGAACCGAGGTAGTTGTGCCCTGCATGAGCAAGGCGTTTGTCGACGTCACGGCGGGCGACCCGGCCCGCGGGGTCAGTCTCGGTCTGGGCATTTGCATCAAAACTCGCACAATGGGGAAACCGAACTCTCGATTGCGATGACGACCCATTCGACTGACGGACGAGCGGACGCGACCCGGCAACAGATTCTGCGGGCCGCATCCCATCAGTTCGCCCGACGCCCCTACCACGATGTAGGCCTCGACGACATTCTCGCCGAGGCTGAACTGACCAAGGGTGCGATGTACTTCCATTTCAAGTCGAAGCACGCGTTGGCCGTCGCGATCATCGACGGTCAGACCGAAGCCGGCGCCGCCGCCGTGCAAGACCTGATGACGCGCGGGCTGTCGGGTCTCGAGACCCTGATCGACTTCTCGTATCTGATCGCCATCAAGGACATCAAGACCGACGTCGTCAGGTCGGGTCTGAACCTGATGGAGTCCGTCGGCCTGGCGGACGGGCTGCAGGAGAAGTTGTTCGATCAATGGATCAAAGCCCTGGCCAAAGTCGCCGAGCAGGCCAAGACCGAGGGCGACATCAACGAAGAGTGCGACCCGCAGGACATCGGCCGATTGATGGTTTCGCTCCACATGGGGCTGCGAAAAACCAGCAATCTTGACGCGCCCGAGCGCTTCCTGCGGGACCTGGAGAGGTGCTGGTCCCTGCTACTGACCGGGATTCTGCAGGCGGACCGCACCGAGTACTTCCGCCAATTCCTCAGTCGGCGTGCGGCGCTCGCCATCAACTCCAGTTCAGCGGATGCCGACGAGAAGTAGCGACGCTGGCCGCTCGTACGGTCGGATCGTTGCGGTGGCGGCTGATACTGTGGGCCGTCTTGCGGGCAATGTGAAACCAGATGAGCGATTTGCGCATCCGATGAGACTCCGGAGGTGCGTGCACAATGGCGCGCCAAGTTCGCTCTGAAGCCACTCGTCGAAAAATCCTTGATGCCGCAATCGAAGTCTTCAGTGACGTCGGGTATGCCGCCGCGGGATGGAGCACCATCATCGAGCGGACGGGAATGACCAAGGGCGCCCTCTATCACCATTTTGATTCGAAAGAATCGTTGGCCTCGAACATCATCGAGGAAGGCTCGGACACGCTTCTCAGCGCTTTTCGCAATGTCTGTGGGGCGTCGTCGCCCGGCCTGGAGAACCTGCTGCACGGAACATTCACGATTGTCGAGGTGCTGAGCTCGGACAAGATGGCCCGGGCGGCCGCGCAATTGGCCACAGCGTTAAGCGGATTCAACGCAGCGGCCTCGCGCTTCTACGCCAACTTGATTCTGGAAACCGCACAGGAGGCGCGGCGGGCGATCAAGGAGGGAGACCTCCGTAACGAAATCGACCCCGACGTGCTCAGCGCGTCGATCATCGGCACCATATTCGGGGCGCGGTTGGTAGCCAACTCGATATCCAGCCACGGCAGAATCGGCAACATCATCGGCGACCCCACCGTGCGCTTACATCAGATATGGAACCTGCTGCTCCCCGGTGTTGTCTCGGAGGCGTCGCTGCCCTACTTCCAGCAATTCCTCCGGCGCGAAGAAATGCGCCACGCCGCGGCCCGGGCATCCCGGGAACAGGCTGCGGCGGAATCGGAAACCGATTAGATACCGGTGAGAGCCGCTGCCGCGGCGTCGCAGGATCTTGAAGAGATGGTGCGAGATACCTTTTCGCGGTCGCCACGACGGCGATTCCGTTATTGGGGTTGAACCGCTTTCAACAATGCATACTGTTCCGGTGATGTACCGGAAATCTCTCGGCCGAGTAATTGCGCTGGCCGGTGTCGTCGGATTCTTGGTGATGAGTGCTCCGGCATCATGGGGTGCGCCCGCCGACCCGGCCACCTCGCCGGACTCGACGACGACCCTGTCGCTGCTCGACGTCGGGTCCGCCGCCACCCTGGAATTCTGGGGGCTGACGAGTAGCCAGCAGCTGACCGTCCCGGTGCTTCACGGCCTGACGCCGACCGCTCTGAATACGACGGTCGAACTGCCGATCAATCTGCGCTCGGGATTGATCACCGTGACGCAGGGCGAGCGGACGCTGGCGAGGCTGAACCTGCCAACCGCGGATCAGACACCGATCGCCATACCGTTGGCCGGAGCGGAGGTGACCGACAATTGGCTGACGGTAACCGTGCATGCGTATCTGGTTCCGTTGGACGGATACTGCTTGTACCAGGAAAGCCCCTTGCGTCTGACCAATGGAACCGTCACCTACAGCGGGGCGGAACTGCCGCCCACCACGGTGGCGCATTTCTTGCCGCCCGTGCTGCGGAAGCTGAGCATCTATCTGCCGCAATCGCCGTCGACCGCCGAGTCCGACACGGCAATTCAGCTCGCCGCCTCCGCCGCCGCGCACTACGGCAAGCAGGTTCCCGACATCGTGGTGCTGCCCTTGCCGGAAGGCCAGGCCGCGCCCCCGAACCCGCCGCAATCGCTGGAGCGCCAGATCGTCGTCAAAGAGGGCCCGGACAACGGGCTTTCGCTGCAAGGCTCGTCCGGTGTGCCGTGGCTGTTGATGTCTGGGCCACTGAACCGAACCGACGATTCGGACACGGCCGTGTTGTTCAGCGACCTGTCGGAGCTGGCCCTGTCGGCCAAGGTCGCGGTGGACTCACCGAAGCCAAAAGTGCAACTGCCCGGTAATAGCGCCTCACTGCGCGAGCTGGGGCAGCCCTTCGCCAACTCGACCTCCCTGCAACCTCGGGTGTCGATCGGAGTGGACCAGACCCGGTTCGGCAGATCCATTCATTCGGTGCGGGTGCATCTGCAGGGGTCCTACACCCCGACGTCGAACAACATCGTCGGCCAGATCGCGGTAACGATCGGCCCCGAGACCATCGACCACTGGCCGACAGACGGCCACGGCACCATCGATCGCTGGATCGACGTGCCAGACCGGCTGCTGCAGCGCTACACCAACCTCGAGTTGGTACTCGATCTTGCGAGCAATGTCGGGCACTGCGGCGACTTTTACACCGCCGGGCCCGGAAACCAGCTCCTCACGCTGAACATCAACGGCGACAGCACGGTTGAGAGTAGCCCGGCCGCGCCACCGATGCCCGACGGTTTTCAATCCGTGCCCCAAACCCTGATGCCCCGCGTCCAGGTGGGCATCGCCGAGCACTCGTTCATCGACACCGTGCGCGCGCTCGACATCATGGTGGGCCTGCAACGGATCAGCTCGATACCGATCGACACCACCGTCACCAGCGTCAAACAGGCGATCGACTCGGCCGATCCCGCGCTACTGATTTCCGCCGACGGATGGAACCAGTCCGACGTGGTGCTCCCGGTCGCCGCGGGCCCCAGCGGGCCGATCACGGTCAGCGCGGTCGGACCCGGTGACAAGCCTGCCAAGCTCACGTTGGACCCGGTGCTGCGGTTCGCCTCTCTCCAAACGGCTTTCAACCGGGGACGGTCACTGCTGATCGCGACGTCCAACGGAGCACCCGGACAACTCGACGAGCTGATCAGGTGGCTCAAGAGCGACAACAACAAACACTGGCAGCGGCTCAAAGGCGTTGCGGTGGTGTCGGTGCCCGGGCAAGACCCGGTTACCGTTGATCACCCGACGTTTGCCGCCGGTGCTTCCGCCGCAGCAGCCGGAAATCATTCCAAACTCGACTGGCTGTGGTGGTTCGGCGCCGGTTGGATCGTCGTGGCCATCGTCGGTGCAGGGGTGATCCTGTGGCGCGTGAGACGCGAATCATGGCGGCGCCGATAGCGTTTGACATTCGATGGCACGAGTCAGGGACGTCGTGATGCGCCCGGCCATCAAGAACGTCGCGGCCGGATTGCTGTGTGCCGCCGGGGTTCCGGCGTTGGCGCGGCGACGACACCGCGACCTGCTCGCCATCGTGATGTTCCACGGCGTGGAGGACCAACCGCTGTCGCCGCCCTGCTGGCATGTCAGCGACGTGGCGCTGTACCGCCGCCAACTGGAGTACCTGCGTAGGCACTTCAACGTCCTTCCACTCGAGCAGGCCCTCGCTTCCCTGGCCGCCGGGACATTGCCACCACGCGCGATGGCGATCACATTCGACGACGGCACCCGCAACCTGGCGACACAGGCGCTGCCGGTGCTGCGTGACCTGAACCTGCCCGCGGCGGTGTTCCTGGCGACGGGCCCGATCGGCACCGGCGACGCCCTGTGGCCCGACCGGCTCTGGCTGGCGATCGCACGCGCCGTGGCAGCCGAAGTCGATTTGGCCCCACTGGGATTGGGAACGCGTTCACTCGACGGTGACGTCCAGCGTGGCAGCGTCTACGCGGCGACGGTCGAGGCGTTGAAGAACCTTGCCGACGCGCAACGTATCGCGGTGCTGGATGAGGTCCTGGTCGCGCTGGGATATCGCGACGACGGTGACGCCGGCCCGTTCCGAATGCTCACCTGGGACGAAGCGCGCGAAATGGCCGGCGATCCGTTGGTGACGCTGTATCCGCACACGGTGACCCACCCCATCCTCGCCCGGTGCGACGACGACAAGGTCGAGCGCGAGATCACCGATTCGTGCGCCGCGCTCGAGCGTGAAATCGGCGTAATGCCAACGGTTTTTGCCTATCCGAATGGCCGGCCGCAGGATTTCGACGCCCGGGCCAAGAACGTATTGCGTCGCCGTGGAGTGCGCTGGGCGCTGTCCACCGCACCGGGATTCGCCGATCGCTTCTGCGACCCGCTGGCGTTGCCGCGGTTGGCGGTGGGTAGCGATTCCTCTTTCGACTACTTCCGGCTCACGGTCTCCGGCGGTCTGCCGCGGCCGCGGGGGACGGCCGGTGCGGCGAGCCACTGATGCAGCCCCCGGCGCCGCTAGCGCGTTTCTTCCCAGAGCTGTTCGGTCAGGTCCTGGAACGCCGCGAGGGCGAACTGGTCGTCCACCCGCCGCAACGCGGACTTGCTCATCATCGCGCGCACGACCGAGCCGTCTTTGTGCGCCAGTTCGACGACCATGTTCGCCAGTGCGTGAACCGTCGCCAACAGCGAATCCGATGCCGGGGCCTGATGGAAGATCTGTTCGAATCGCAGCGACAACGTCTCGTCTGGTTCGTAGCCCATCATGTCGGCAAATGCGGTGTTGGCGAACAAGATACTGCCGTCATCGCCGATGGCCAGCACCGGAACCGGGATCCGCTCCAGCACAACCAGTGCGGGCAGCTCCTTCAGGGTCGTCATCGGCGATTGGCTCTGTTGCCTGTTCTGGCGTCGTTCCACACGAAAGATTATGGTCTATGCCAGAAGATATGTTGGACACATTTGTCCAAAGCGGCACAGAAGTATTGCCTGTCGTCGAACTCGCTTGATTCTCAACCGAATTTTCCGGGTCTTTGACCGAGGCTCATTCGTTTTCGGTGCCGGATGCTCGTCTCGTTCGCATCACGCCGTTCGCTCACTCGACTTCGGCGACCGCCTGGTAGCGGGGGAATACGCCGGTGGGAGCGGGCAGCGCCGTGCCGGGCGTCAGGCGCGTGCCGACGGCGGCAAACGCTCGTTGACCTTGCGCCTGTCCGAGCAGATCCAGCAGCTTGCCGGCCGATTCGGGCATGACGGGCTGGACCAGCAGCGCGGCGATGCGCACCGCCTCGCAGGTGACGTATAAGACGGTGCGGAACCGTTCCTGGTCGGCCGCGGACTCGCTCTTGCGCAAGACCCACGGCTGCTGCGCCGAGAAGTACTTGTTGGCCTCGCCGAGCATCAGCCAGATCGCTTCCAGGGCCAGGTGCATCGCCTGCGAGTCGAAATTGGCCCGCACGCGCTCCAGCAAACCGTCGGCCGTCGCGAGCAACTCGGAGTCGGCGGTGATCAGGTCACCGGGTTCGGGAACGACGCCATCCAGGTTCTTGGCGATCATCGACAACGACCGCTGGGCCAGGTTGCCCAGCTCGTTGGCCAGGTCGGAGTTGATCCGGGTGACGATGGCGTCCTCGCTGAAGCTGCCGTCCTGGCCGAACGGAACTTCGCGCAACAGGAAATAGCGCACCTGATCCACGCCGAACGTGTCGATCAGGTTTACCGGGTCGACCACGTTGCCCACCGACTTGCTCATCTTCTCGCCACGGTTGAGCAGAAATCCGTGCGCGAAAACCCTTCGCGGCAGCTCGATTCCGGCCGACATCAAAAACGCCGGCCAGTACACGGTGTGGAATCGAATGATGTCCTTGCCGATCATGTGCAAGTCGGCCGGCCAATAGCGCCGGAACCGCTCGGACTCGGTGTCCGGGTAGCCGACCCCGGTCAGATAGTTGGTCAGTGCGTCGACCCAGACGTACATCACGTGGTCGGGATGCTCGGGCACCTGCACGCCCCAGTCGAATGAGGTGCGCGAGACGGACAGGTCACGCAGGCCGCCCGAGACGAAGCTGACCACCTCGTTGCGTCGCACCTCGGGCGCGATGAAGTCCGGATTCGCCTCGTAGTGGGCCAGCAGCTTGTCGGCATACGCCGAGAGCCGGAAGAAGTAGGTCTGCTCCTCGGTCCAGGTCACCGGGGCGCCGGTCTCCACGGCCACCCGGGTCCCGTCATCGAGGAGTTTGGTCTCCGATTCGACGAAGAACCGTTCGTCGCGCACCGAGTACCAGCCCGAGTAGGCGTCCAGGTAGATGTCACCGGCCGCCGACATCCGCCGCCAGATCTCCTTGGACGCCTCGTGGTGGTCGGGATCGGTGGTGCGGATGAAGCGGTCGAAGGAGATGTTCAACCGCTCCTGCAGCCGCTGGAACACATCGGAGTTGCGCCGGGCCAGCTCGGCCGTCGGAATGCCTTCGGCCGCCGCCGTTTCGACCATCTTGAGGCCGTGCTCGTCGGTGCCGGTCAGAAACCGCACATCGAAGCCGTCGAGCCGCTTGAACCGGGCGATCGCGTCGGTCGCGATGTACTCGTACGCGTGCCCGATGTGCGGATCGCCATTGGGGTAGGTGATCGCGGTGGTGACGTAATAGGGCCTCATCGGCCCCAACTCTATTGGTGGGCACCCTATTGTGTGCGCGTGAGTTCCAAACGTCAGCCGCCCCCCGCTCCCGAGCCGTTGCGGCCACTCGTCGACGCACACACCCACCTGGACGCGTGCGGCGCCACCGACCCCGAGGGAGTGCGGGCCATCGTGGACCGCGCCGCGGCCGTCGGAGTGGGCGCGGTCGTCACGATCGCCGACGACCTGGACTCGGCGCGCTGGGTCACGCGCGCCGCCGAGTGGGACCCGCGGGTCTATGCGGCGGTGGCGTTGCACCCGACCCGCGCCGACGCGCTCGACGAGGCCGCCCGCGCCGAAATCGAGCGACTCACGGCCCATCCCAGGGTGGTGGCCGTCGGCGAGACCGGCCTGGACCTGTACTGGCCCGGGCGTCTGGACGGTTGCGCCGAGCCGGCCGTGCAGCGGGAGGCCTTCGCCTGGCACATCGACCTGGCGAAGCGGTGCGGCAAACCGCTGATGATCCACAACCGGGACGCCGACGCCGAGGTACTCGACGTCCTGATGGCCGAGGGCGCTCCCGAGGCGGTGATCTTCCACTGCTTTTCCTCGGACGCCGCCATGGCCCGCCGCTGCGTGGACGCCGGGTGGCTGCTGAGTTTGTCCGGCACCGCAAGCTTTCGCAACGCGCACGCCCTGCGCGAAGCCGTCCCGTTGATACCGCCGGAGCAGCTACTGGTGGAAACCGATGCGCCATTCTTGACGCCGCATCCCTATCGGGGGAGGGCGAATGAGCCGTATTGCCTTCCTTATACTGTTCGGGCGATCGCCGAACTGGTGGATCGTCGCCCGGAGGAGCTGGCCGAGATAACAACCGGCAATGCGCAACGGGTGTATGGATTGGTCGCGGTGTGACGTAAACGACGTTTGATATCGCCACGTCAGAGTTGCCCAACAGTGACCGGTTCGTTACCGTCTTGTGATCGAACGGTATGGGCCTGCGGGCCCTTAATTTATGACCTGCTGCTGAATGAGTGGTCGTTGAGGTTGGGTAGCGCACGTTGAGTGTATTGACAAAACTTCATCAGAACCCTTCGCCGATGTTGCGTCTCGTTGTCGGAGGGCTGCTGGTAGTCCTGGCATTCGCCGGTGGATACGCGGTCTCGGTGTGCAAGACGGTGACGTTGACCGTCGACGGAATCGCCATGCACGTGACCACCATGAAGTCGCGGGTGATCGACGTCGTGCAAGAGAACGGTTTCGTCATCGACGAGCGTGACGACCTGTATCCCGCCGCTGATGTGAAGGTGCACGACGCCGGCAAGATCGTGCTGCGGCGCAGCCGCCCGTTGCAGATATCGCTGGACGGCCATGACACCAAACAGGTGTGGACCACCGCGTCCACCGTCGACGAGGCGCTGGCCCAGCTGGCGATGACCGACACCGCGCCGGCCGCGGCCAACCGCGGCAGCCGCGTCCCGCTGGCCGGGATGGCGCTGCCCGTCGTCAGTGCCAAGACGGTCCGCATCAACGACGGCGGTGCGATCCGCACGGTGCATCTGGCGGCGCCGAATGTCGCCGGCGTGCTCAGCGCCGCCGGCGCGCCGCTGCTCGAAAGCGACCAGGTGGTCCCCCCCGCGACGATGCCGATCGTCGACGGGATGGAAGTTCAGGTGACCCGCAACCGGATTCAGCAGGTCACCGAGCGGATCCCGCTGCCACCCAACGCCCGCCGGATCGAAGACCCGGGCATGAACATGAGCCGCCAGGTCGTCGAGGATCCGGGCAGCCCGGGCACGCAGGACGTCACCTTCTCGGTGGCCACGGTCAACGGCGTCGAGACCGGCCGGCTGCCGATCGCCAACACCGTGATCACACCCGCACGCGACTCGGTGGTCCGCATCGGCACCAAGCCGGGCACCGAGGTGCCTCCGGTCAATGACGGCTCCATCTGGGATGCGATCGCGGGCTGTGAGGCCGGCGGAAACTGGGCGATCAACACCGGTAACGGGTATTACGGCGGTGTGCAGTTCGATCAGGGCACGTGGGAGCGAAACGGCGGGTTGCGGTTCGCCTCCCGTGCCGACCTCGCCACCCGCGAGGAGCAGATCACCGTTGCCGAGGTGACCCGAGAGCGCCAGGGTTGGGGTGCGTGGCCAGTGTGCAGCGGAAGAGCTGGTGCACGCTGACCATCCGGCTGCTCGGGCGCACCGAGATCAGGCGGCTGGCCAAAGAACTTGAATTTCGGCCACGGAAATCGCTCGGCCAGAATTTCGTGCACGACGCCAACACCGTGCGCCGGATAGTTTCGACCTCCGGGGTGAGCCGGTCTGACCATGTCCTCGAAGTCGGGCCCGGCCTGGGGTCACTCACCCTGGCATTGCTCGATCGCGGCGCCGCCGTCACCGCCGTGGAAATCGATCCGGTGCTGGCCGAGCGGCTGCCCCAGACCATCGCCGAGCACTCCACGAGCGAAATCCAACGCCTGACGCTGATCAACCGCGACGTCTTGACCCTTCGCCGTGACGAGCTGGCCGTGCAGCCGACCGCCGTGGTCGCCAACCTGCCGTACAACGTCGCGGTTCCGGCGCTGTTGCACTTGCTGGCCGAGTTCCCGTCCATTCAGGTCGTGACGGTCATGGTGCAGGCCGAGGTCGCCGAACGTCTGGCCGCCGAGCCCGGTGGCAAGGAGTACGGCGTGCCCAGCGTCAAGGTCCGCTTCTTCGGCCGGGTTCGCCGTTGCGGCATGGTGTCGCCGACCGTCTTCTGGCCGATTCCGCGCGTCTACTCCGGGCTGGTCCGCATCGACCGGTACGCGACCTCGCCGTGGCCCACCGACGAAGCCTTCCGCCGCCAGGTGTTCCAACTGGTCGACATCGCGTTCGGACAGCGGCGCAAGACCTGTCGCAACGCGTTCGTGGACTGGGCCGGATCCGGCAACGAGTCGGCAGACCGGTTGCTGGCCGCCAGCATCGACCCCGCACGCCGCGGCGAGACGCTCTCGATCGACGACTTCGTGCGGTTGTTCCAGCGGTCCGGGGATCGCGCCCATACCACCAGCAGGACGGGTCCACCGACGGCCGAGCAGGAGACCTCCGCCGGCTGACCGCGGCCCGTAGGGCGCCGTTGCGTGTGGTTCGGCGAAAGCAGCGATAGTCTGCTGCCGTGCCAGCGTCCGAGGGAAATACCGCCGCCCAGTGGGTTCCCACCGGGTCGGTCACCGTTCGGGCGCCCGGAAAAGTCAACCTTTACCTGGCGGTCGGTGACCGCCGCGCGGACGGCTATCACGAGCTGAACACGATCTTCCAGGCCGTCTCGCTGCTCGACGAGGTGACGGTCCGCAATGCCGATGTGCTCTCGCTCGAGATCGTCGGCGAGGGCGCCGAGAAACTGCCCACCGACGAACGCAACCTCGCCTGGCAGGCCGCCGAGCTGATGGCCGAACACGTCGGCCGTGCGCCGGATGTGTCGATCATGATCGACAAGTCCATTCCGGTGGCCGGCGGCATGGCCGGTGGCAGCGCCGACGCGGCGGCCGTGCTGGTCGCGATGAACTCGCTGTGGGATCTCAACGTGCCCCGCCGCGATCTGCGCATGCTGGCCGCTCGCTTGGGCAGTGACGTGCCGTTCGCGCTGCATGGCGGAACCGCGCTGGGCACCGGTCGCGGCGAGGAATTGGCGACGGTGTTGTCCCGCAACACCTTCCACTGGGTGTTGGCGTTCGCCGACAGTGAGCTGCTGACGCCGGCCGTCTTTGCCGAATTGGACCGGTTGCGGGAGGCGGGGAGTCCGCCCCGGCTGCCGGCGCCCGGGCCGGTGCTGGGGGCCCTGGCTGCCGGCGACGCCGAGCAGTTGGCGCCGCTGTTGGGCAATGAGATGCAGGCGGCCGCGGTGAGCCTGCACCCCGGCCTGCGGCGCACCTTGCGCGCCGGGGTGGACGCCGGGGCGCTGGCCGGGGTCGTGTCCGGTTCGGGCCCGACGTGTGCCTTCCTGTGCTCGTCGGCGGGCGCCGCGGTCGACGTCGGCACCGAGGTGTCCGGCGCGGGTGTCTGCCGCACGGTGCGGGTCGCCAGCGGGCCGGTGGCGGGCGCGCGTGTGGTCCCCGCACCCACCGAGGTGTGAATATTTTCCCATTTTGCGCATTAGTTTGGCGCGTCCCTAAGAGGAGCTTAAGATAATGCGCGGTGACGGGAAGCGTTGAGCAAGATCACTTAATTCCATCGTCCGCCGGGCGTTCCGGCGGACGATTCATGCATGGGTCCCGACGAGGTTGCTCGGGCCCGTTTCGCGCTTATCGAGCGAGCGGCCGCCGCTCCTTCGCGGCGGGCGCGGACGCATCACCGATCCGAGACCTAACCGCCACCCAACTGTGTTTGGGTGCTTGCGGCCAAGTGTTACCCAGCGGGCGGAACATGAGATCCCGGGCATTGGGACGAGGGCTGGAACCGAGGAGGATTTTGTGAGCAGGTTTACCGAGAAGATGTACCGCAATGCCCGGTCCGTGGCGACGGGCATGGTCACCGGTGAACCCCACGAACCGGTCCGCCACACCTGGGGCGAGGTCCACGAGCGCGCCCGCCGTATCGCCGGCGGCCTGGCCGCCGCGGGCATCGGACCCGGCGACGCCGTCGGTGTGCTCGCCGGTTACCCGGTGGAGATCGCGCCTACTGCGCAGGGCCTCTGGATGCGCGGGGCCAGCCTGACCATGCTGCACCAGCCCACGCCGCGCACGGACCTCGCCGTGTGGGCGGAGGACACCATGAACGTCATCGGCATGATCGAGGCGAAGGCCGTCGTCGTCTCGGAGCCCTTCCTGATAGCCATCCCGGTCCTCGAGGAGAAGGGCATCCAGGTCGTCACCGTCGCCGACCTGCTCGCGGCGGAACCGATCGAACCGGTTGAGGTCGGCGAGGACGCGCTCGCGCTGATGCAGCTGACGTCGGGGTCCACCGGATCGCCCAAGGCGGTGCAGATCACCCACCGCAACATCTACTCCAACGCAGAGGCGATGTTCATCGGCGCCCAGTACGACGTCACGAAGGACGTCATGGTCAGCTGGCTGCCCTGCTTCCACGACATGGGCATGGTCGGCTTCCTCACCATCCCCATGTACTTCGGTGCCGAGCTGGTCAAGGTCACCCCGATGGACTTCCTGCGCGACACGCTGCTGTGGGCCAAGCTCATCGACAAGTACAAGGGCACCATGACGGCGGCGCCCAACTTCGCCTACGCGCTGTTGGCCAAGCGGCTGCGCCGCAACGCCAAGCCCGGCGACTTCGACCTGTCGACCCTGCGGTTCGCGCTGTCCGGCGCCGAGCCCGTCGAACCCGCCGACGTCGAGGACCTGCTCGACGCCGGCAAGCCGTTCGGCCTGCAGCCCTCGGCGATCCTGCCCGCCTACGGCATGGCCGAGACCACGCTGGCCGTGTCGTTCTCCGAGTGCAACGCCGGTCTGGTCGTCGACGAGGTCGACGCCGACCTGCTGGCCGCCCTGCGCCGCGCCGTGCCGTCCGCCAAGGGCAACACCCGTCGGTTGGCCACGCTCGGCCCGCTGCTGAAGGATCTCGAGGCGCGCATCATCGACGAGAACGGCGATGTGATGCCCGCCCGCGGTGTTGGTGTCATCGAGTTGCGCGGCGAATCACTCACGCCCGGCTACCTCACCATGGGCGGCTTCATCTCGGCCCAGGACGAGAACGGCTGGTATGACACCGGTGACCTCGGCTACCTGACCGAGGAGGGCCACGTGGTGGTCTGCGGCCGCGTCAAGGACGTCATCATCATGGCGGGCCGCAACATCTATCCCACCGACATCGAGCGCGCTGCCTGCCGCGTCGAGGGGGTGCGGCCCGGCTGCGCCGTGGCGGTGCGGTTGGACGCCGGGCACTCCCGCGAGACGTTCGCCGTGGCCGTGGAGTCCAACGCCTTCCAAGACCAGGCGGAGGTGCGCCGTATCGAGCACCAGGTCGCCCGTGAGGTCGTGGCCGAGGTCGACGTGCGCCCTCGCAACGTGGTAGTGCTGGGTCCGGGAACCATCCCGAAGACACCGTCGGGCAAGCTGCGCCGGTCCACGTCCGTCAACCTGGTCACCTAGTCCGGCATCGCGCCGGATTACCAGGCGTGGACGCGGTTCTGGGCGGCCTCTAGCCCCAGTTCGATCAGCAACTCGGTGGCATCCGCGGCCTGCTCGCAGATGGTGGGAACCTCGGCGCGCTCGGCGGCGCTGAAGCTTTCCAGCACAAACGCCGCCGGGTCTTTGCGTCCCGGAGGACGGCCGATGCCGATACGAACCCGCTGAAACTCCTTGCTGCCCAAGGCGTTAACGATCGAACGCAGACCGTTGTGGCCGCCTTCGCCGCCGCCGATCTTCAGCCGGATGCGGCCGAAGTCCAAGTCGAGGTCGTCGTGGATGACGACGATGTCACCCGGGGTCACCGAGTAGAACTTCGCCAACGGGCCGACCTGACGGCCTGATTCGTTCATGTAGCAGCGCGGCTTGGCCACGACCACCGAGTGCCCGGCGAGGCGTCCGCTGACAATCTCGGCGCCGGAACGCTTGTGCGCCTTGAATTTCGAACCCAGCCGCGCCGCGAGCAGGTCGGCGACCATGAACCCGACGTTGTGTCGGGTCCGGGCGTAGTTGTCTCCGGGATTGCCCAGGCCGACGACCAGCAACGGCTCGGCCACGGTGTGATCCGCCTACTCGGACTCGGCTTCGGCGGCCTCTTCTTCGCCGGCTCCGGCTTCTTCTTCGCCCGCGGACGCCGCGGCCTGCTCGGTGACCTCGCCCGCACCCTCTTCGGCGAGTTCCTCGGCCGTCGGGGCGGTGACCACGTTGACCACCAGCGTCTCCGGGTCGGAGATCAGGGTGACGCCCTTGGGCAGGGGGACCTGTCCGGCGCTGAACTGGGTGCCGGGCTCGGCGCCCTCGATCGACACGGTCAGCTGCTCGGGAATCGACATGGCGTCGGCCTCGATTTCGATGGTGCTGGCGTCCTGGGTCACCAGGGTGCCGGATACCGGCTCGCCCTCGATGATGACGCGGACCTCGACGACGACCTTCTCGCCGCGACGCACGACCACCAGGTCGGCGTGCTGAATGCTGCGGCGAATGGGGTGGATGTCGAGCGACTTGGTCAGCGCCAGCTGCTCCTTGCCCTCGATGTCGAGGGTCAGCACCGCGTTGGTGCCGGCGTGCCGCAGCACCGCCGCGAAGTCGCGGCCGGGCAGCTCCAGGTGCTGCGGATCGGCGCCGTGGCCGTAGAGAACGGCCGGGATCTTGCCGTCGCGGCGGGCTCGCCGGGACGCACCCTTGCCCGTCTCGGCGCGGACCGCGACCTTCAACTGGTTGACTACTTGCTTGGCCATCTTGTCGCTCCTGTGTGCTCGCCGGTGTTTCGGGGCACGGCCAGGGTCGCGACGATTCCGTCGTTCTCCGTCGATAACGGTGCTGGTCAGCCAGCCACCCTCGCCGTGACGCCCGGTCAGGCTAGCGCATCCGCGCCTCGGAGGGGAAATCCAGTGCCCGCGGCGTGCGCGAGCGTCACACCTGTCACTCGCCTAGGTGAAGTTGCGTGTGCCCGCCTTTGAGCGACAAATCGGCGGCCGCTTGGCGGGCCGTGCGGCGGGTGGACCCGGGTTGTCGCTCAAAGGCGGGCACAACGTTCTATTGGTCCGGCGGGGCACTGATGTGGCGGCCGTGACCGATGTGGCTCACAGGCCTCAGAGGGGAAACTTCGTCTTCGTGAGCTGCTCGGACAACGCCCACAGCGCCGCCGCGGTGGCCGTGTCCCGCGCTCGCCGGCTGCGCCCAACCGGTTGGGTGCGGCCCATCTGACCGAATCGGGGGCCGACGAAGGTGTCGCCGGGCAGATCCTGGGATGCCGCGTACAGGGTTTGCCGGGCGCCGAAATCGGCGTTGGTGGCGACCACCCGGGTCGCGGCCGACATCAGCGTGTCACCCAGCTTGCGGCCGGAGGCGCCTTGCAGGTTGGTGTGTGAGTAGCCGGGGTGGGCCGCGAGCGCGCGCAGCGGGGAGCCGGCGGCGGCGAGGCGGCGCTGCAGCTCGCTGGTGAACAGCAGGTTGGCGAGCTTGGACTGGCTGTAGGCCAGCCACGGCGAGTACCGCCGTTTCTGCCAGTTCAGATCGTCGAGGTTGATGCTTCCGGGCCAGTGCGCCATCGATGACACCGTGACCACCCGATCGGTCAGCTTGGACAGCAACAGGTTCGTCAGCGCGAAGTGACCCAGGTGGTTGGTGCCGATCTGGGTCTCGAAGCCGTCGACCGTCAGGGCGAAGGGGGCGGCCATGATGCCGGCATTGTTGATCAGCACGTCGGCCTGGCTTACCCCGTCGGCGAACCGCTTCACCGACGACAGGTCCTGCAGGTCGAGCTCACGCACCTCGACCCGACCGGCCATCTGACGGGCGGCGGTCTCGCCCTTGCGGATGTCGCGGACGGCCATGATGATCGTGGCCCCGCGGCGCGCCAGCTCGCGGGCGGTCACGGCGCCCAGCCCGCTATTGGCGCCGGTGATGATGACGGTTCGTTCGGCAAACGACGGTAGATCTGCGGCGCTCCAGCCAGTCATGGCTGACAACACTAATCGTCAACCGCGCGGGATCGCCGAGTGCCCGGCATGCGCTGGGTGATCAACCGCAGCGCCTCGGTCAGTTCCCTGCGCGCAAGGTGAACAACAAAGGCATCGGCACGCGGCTTTTCATCTCGCCCCACACGGTGCAGCCTCGCCGTGTGTATGCCAAACTCGGCCTGACGTCCCGTTTCCAGCTCGTGCAGGAAGCAGGTCGTCGCGCCTGAATCACTTTGCGGCGACGACGAATCCGTGAATGATCGCGTCGATGTCGGTCGACTGTGCGGCCGCCTGATTGGCCAGGCCGGTGATGGTCAGCTGCACCAGATAGCGCTGGTGCGCCGGCGGTGATCCGGTGGGGATGACGATGCGGTTCCAGCTGTGCAGCCGCATGCCGTCGATGTCGTAGCTGCCCTGGATCATCGACGAGGGAAATCCGTTGTAGGGCGCGCCCGAGGCGTCCAGCTGCTTGAAGTTCTCGAACAGTTGCGCATCGTCGTTGCCGTGCTTGATGACTTGGGCCGGGTCGAAATTGCCGGTCAATTTGAAAACCACCAGCCGCGCCGTCGGGAATTTGCCGCCTTGGGAGATGATCAGGGTTTGCGGGGTGATGTTGGGACTGGTGAACGGCGACCAGCCCGGCGGTGTCGGTATCGACACCGTCAGATCGGGCAGCGATCCCGGTGCCACGGGTTGCCCGGTCACTCCGATGCTTTGCAGATACTGCGATAGGGGGACCGGCTTCTCCGTCGCCGTGGTGGTGGCGGCCGTCGAAGTTTTGGACAAGATCGATTGATAATCAGGCGGTTTCGGAGCACAGCCGCCAGCGGAGAACGCCACCGCAACTATCGCGGCGACGACCGCGCAGTTGCCGAGCCGAATCACAGAATCTCGCGGACCGCGTCGATCGGGCGGGCCAACCGGGCACCCTTGGGGGTGATGACGAAGGGTCGTTCGATGAGGATGGGGTGTTCGACCATGGCGTCGAGCAACTGGTCATCGGTCGCGTCCGCGAGATTGAGCTCGTCATACAGCGACTCACGCTTGCGGATCGCGGTGCGCACGTCGATGCCGGCGTCGCGGATCATCTTCACCAGCTCGCTGCGCGACGGCGGTGTCTTCAGGTACTCGACAACCTTGGGTTCAAAGCCATTGTCGCGCAGCAAGTCCAGCGTCTTTCGCGAGGTGCTGCAGCGTGGGTTGTGGTAGATAACGGCTTGGTCTGCCTTAGCAGCCATCTAGGCGTCTCCGTCGAATAGCCCTGTGACCGAACCATTTTCGAAGACGGCGCGGATGGTGCTGGCCAGCAATGGCGCGATGGACAGGACCGTCAGCTGCGGGAAACGCTTCTCCTCGCCGATCGGAAGGGTGTTCGTCACGATCACTTCCCGGGCGCCGCAGGCGGCCAGCCGCTCGGCGGCCGGATCGGAGAGCACACCGTGCGTCGCGGCGATCACCACGTCGGAGGCGCCGTCGTCGTGCAGCAGCTTCACCGCGCCGGCGATGGTGCCGCCGGTGTCGATCATGTCGTCGATCAGGACGCAGGTCCGCCCATGCACTTCGCCGACGACGCGGTTGGACACCACCTGGTTGGGCACCTTCGGGTCGCGGGTCTTGTGAATGAAGGCCAGCGGGACGCCGCCGAGTGCGTCGGCCCATTTCTCGGCGATGCGCACCCGGCCGGAGTCGGGCGAGACGACCACCATGTTGCCGTCGGGGTAGTTGTCGCGGATGTACCCGGTCAGCAGGTTCTGTCCGCGCATGTGATCGACGGGTCCGTCGAAGAAGCCCTGGATCTGGTCGGTGTGCAGGTCGACGGTGACGATTCGGTCCGCGCCGGCGGTCTTGAGCAGGTCGGCGACCAGCCGGGCCGAGATCGGTTCGCGGCCGCGGTGCTTCTTGTCCTGCCGGGCGTAGGGGTAGAACGGCACGACCGCGGTGATCCGCTTGGCGCTGCCCCGCTTGAGGGCGTCGATCATGATCAGCTGCTCCATCAACCACTGGTTGACCGGCGCCGGGTGCGACTGCAGGACGAACGCGTCGCAGCCGCGAACGGATTCGTGGAACCGCACGAAGATCTCGCCGTTGGCGAACTCCCGCGCGGTCTGTGCGGTCACGTGGACGTCGAGCTCTTTGGCCACCTGCTCGGCCAGCTCCGGATGCGCACGGCCGGAGAAGAGCATCAAATTTTTGCGGTTATCGGTCCAGTCGTGGCTCAACGCACTGCCCTCGCCAAATCGGGGTGGGGGATGGAAGGCCCCATCGTACGAAGCGAATCGTACGGAAATGTGGCCGGGTTGCCAGCTACCAAATTCACGGTGTCTGTTCGGCTTCTGGCGCCGTGCCGGCCGCAGGGGTCTGACCGGCGGCTTTCTCGGCGGCTTGGGCCGCTTGGGCGGCGGCACTGCCGGGGCGCTTGCGGTGCACCCAACCTTCGATATTGCGTTGTGGACCCGCGGATACCGCCAGCGTTCCGGGCGGGACGTCGTTGCGCACCACCGTGCCGGCTCCGGTGTAGGCGCCGTCGCCGACCGTCACCGGCGCCACGAACATGGTGTCGGAGCCGGTGCGCACGTGCGAGCCGATAGTGGTCCGCCGTTTGGATTCGCCGTCGTAGTTGACGAACACGCTGGACGCGCCGATGTTGCTGTGTTCGCCGATGTCGGCGTCCCCGACGTAGGTCAGATGCGGCACTTTGGATCCGGTGCCGATGGTGGCGTTCTTGGTCTCGACGAACGCGCCGAGCTTGCCGTCGTCTCCCAGCACGGTGCCCGGCCGCAGGTAGGTGAACGGGCCGACGGTCGCGCTGGCACCGATGGACGACGACGTGCCGTGTGTGCGCACCACCGAGGCACCGTCGCCCACGCTGACGTCGGTCAGGGTGGTGTCCGGGCCGACGACGCAATGCCCGCCGACCTGGGTGCGGCCCAGCAGCTGCGTCCCCGGATGGATGACCGTGTCGCGACCGATGGTGACGTCGACGTCGATCCAGGTGGTGGCGGGGTCGACGACGGTGACGCCGGCCATCTGGTGGGCCGCGATGATGCGGCGGTTCAGTTCGGCACCAAGCTGCGCGAGTTGGACGCGGTTGTTGACGCCGGCCACCAGCGCGCTGTCGTCGACATGGCGGGCGTGGATGGCCAGGCCGTCGCCGCGCAGAATGGCGATGACGTCAGTCAAATAGAGCTCCTGCTGGGCGTTGTTGGAGCTCAACCGGTTCAGCGCCGAGCGCAGCGCCTCGGTATCGAAGGCGTAGACGCCGGCATTGACCTCACGGATGTCGCGCTGCGAGGCCGTGGCGTCGGCGTGTTCCACGATCGCCATGACCTCGTTGTCCTGGGTGCGCAGGATGCGGCCGTAGCCACTGGGGTCGCTCAGCGTGGTGGTCAGCACCGTGACCGCGGCCGGCGCCGCGCTGTGGGCGGCGATCAGGTCGGCCAGGGTGTCGGCATCCAGCAGCGGGGTGTCGCCCGAGGTGACCACCACCACCCCGGCGTAATCGGCGGGCAAGGCGGACAGGCCGCACAGCACCGCGTCGCCGGTGCCGCGGGCACGGTCCTGCAGCGCCACGTCGATGGGACGTCCCAGGGCGTCGGCCCAGTCGGCGACCAGCGGTGCGATGCGCTCGTGGTCGTGGCCCAAAACGACGGCCAGGTGCTGGGGAGCCACCTTGGTGATCGCGTGCAGGAGATGGGACAGCATGCTGCGCCCACCGATGGTGTGCAGGACTTTCGGGGTGTCCGACCGCATCCGGGTGCCGGGCCCGGCCGCCAGCACCAGGACCGCGGTGTCACCAGGAGACGACATCACCCCTCCTCTTCGGGTTTGTCCGCGCAAGGCTGCGCGCGGAAGCGCCGACACGCCGTCAAGCGTGTCACTTCAGCTGCGATGAAGGCAAAAAACGATGGGATATCGCAATCGGCAATTGAAGCTCCGTCGCCAGGACTCGAACCTGAACTATCTGAACCAAAATCAGAGGTGCTGCCGATTACACCACGACGGATCGCTAACCCATGGCGAGCGGCGGGTTGACACCGACCGCGCCAAGAAGACTTTAGTCCGACGACGATGCGGGCCGCTTACGGCCCGATGACCGATAGGCTGATCGACGTGGCCGTGCTGGACAAGGACCCGGACAAAGAGGTGCGGGCGCCGCGCGCGCGGATGACTGGCACCGAGCGCCGCCAACAGCTCGTCGGCATCGCACGCACGCTGTTCGCCGAACGCGGGTACGAAGGCACCTCGATCGAGGAGATCGCGCTGCGCGCCAACGTGTCCAAACCGGTCGTCTACGAGCATTTCGGCGGCAAGGAAGGCCTTTACGCCGTCGTCGTCGACCGGGAGATGTCGGCGTTGCTGGACGGAATCACCTCGTCGCTGACCAACAACCGGTCCCGGGTGCGGGTCGAGCGGGTCGCATTGGCGCTGCTCACCTACGTCGAAGAGCGCACCGACGGCTTCCGGATCATGATCCGTGACTCGCCCGCCGCGATCAGCTCGGGCACCTACTCCAGCCTGCTCAACGACGCCGTCAACCAGGTCAGCTCCATCCTGGCCGGCGACTTCTCCCGGCGTGGCCTGGATCCCGGGCTGGCGCCGCTGTACGCGCAGGCGCTGGTCGGCTCGGTGTCGATGACAGCGCAGTGGTGGCTCGATACGCGGGAGCCCAAGAAAGAAGTGGTGGCTGCGCACCTGGTCAACCTGATGTGGAATGGGCTGACCCACCTGGAAGCCGACCCCCGGCTGCAGGACGAGTAGCGGTCAAATTCGCGGCGGTCCTGCTCGGCGGCCGGCGCGGGGCAACCTAGCCGCAGTCGCGGGCCAACAGGTCGGCAACCGTCTCGCGGCGAACCAGTTCGCGGGCCCGCCCGTCCTTGACCGCCACCAGAGCCGGGCGCCCGACCATGTTGTAGTTCGACGCCATGCCGTGGTGATACGCCCCGGTGCAGGCCACGGCCAGCAGGTCGCCGGGCCGCAGGTCAGCGGGGAGCTCGACGTCGCGGGCGATCTCGTCGCCCGCTTCACAGTGCCGGCCGGCCACGGTGACGCGCTGCTTGAGGCCCAGCGGATGCCGGTTCGCCAGCGCGATTTCGTAGCGCGCGCCGTACAACGACACCCGCGGGTTGTCGCTCATGCCGCCGTCGACGGCGACGAAGGTGCGGCCGTTGTTTTGCGTCTTGATCGAGCGCACCCGATACAGCGTGACGCCGGCCCGGCCGCAGATGGCCCTGCCCGGTTCCACCACGATCTGCGGGCGGGGGAAATGCTCAGCGGCACAGGCCTCGTCGAGGGCGTTCTCGATGACGTCGGCCAGCTGCTCGAGGTTGAGCTCGCTGTCGCCGGAGAAGTAGGGGATGGCGTGCCCGCCGCCGATGTTCAGCTCGGTGAGGATGACGCCGTGCCGGGCACGGATATCGGCCATCGCGGGGATCATCCGGCGGATCGCTTTGCCGTACAGGGTGGGGTCGGCGACCTGTGAGCCGATATGGCAGTGCAGGCCGACGAGGTCGAGGATGGGATGCGCCAGCACGCGTTGCACCGCCTCGGCGGCGTGGTCGCCGGCGAGGGTGAATCCGAACTTCTGGTCGCTGACTCCGGTGGACAGGGCGCGGTGTCCGTGGATGTTGATGTCGGGGGTCACCCGGATGAGCACCGGCTGGCGTCGCTGCGCCAGACCGGCGAGGTAGGCGATTTCCATGCAGGAATCCAGCACGATGCGCCCCACGCCGACGCGCACCGCTTCGCGCAGCTCCTCGGGCGATTTCGCGTTGCCATGCATGACGATGCGGACCGGGTCGAGTCCGCCGGCAAGCGCGACGGCCAGCTCGCCGGTCGAGCAGACGTCGATGCCGAGGCCCTCTTCGCGGGCCCAGCGGGCCACCGCGGTGCTCAGGAGCGATTTTCCGGCGTAGACCACCTCAAAACCGTTCGAGCCACGCAGCGTCTTGCGGTAGTGGCGGGCGCGATGCCGGAAGTCGGCTTCGTCGATGACGTAGGCCGGGGTGTGGAACTCGTCGGCGATATCGGCCAGTAGCACACCGCCGACGCAAAGCCTGCCCTCCTCGTCGGGGTGGGCGGTGATGGGCCAGATCGCGGGATCGAAGCGCGGGGGAGCCGCATGACCGAGAGACGGCAGGAGGTCCAGCAGTGTCATGAATTCAACGTGCGCCCGCGGGTAATCCGGCGGTGCTTTTCTTACGATCCCTTGACGGCGGCGAGCTCAATATTGACGTGGTTCGGTGTGTCCGGCCCTGTCCCTGAGGGCCCCTAGAATGGAATTCATCATGACCGCACCGGGGGCTGCTTGCCCAGACACCCCGATCGCGGGGCTCGTTGAATTGGCGCTCACCGCGCCGACCTTCCAGCAACTGATCGACAGCGCGGCCGCGTCGCCCGCCGAACTGAGCCTGGTGGGTCCAGCCAGCGCGCGGCTGTTCGTGACCAGTGCGCTGGCGCGGTTGGGTCCTCTGCTGGTAGTCACCGCGACCGGGCGCGAAGCCGACGACTTGACCGCTGAACTGCGCGGCGTCTTCGGCGATGCCGTCGCGGTCTTCCCGTCGTGGGAAACACTGCCGCACGAACGACTTTCACCGGGCGTGGACACCGTCGGCGCGCGTTTGACGGTGCTGCGCCGGCTGGCCCTTCCCGACGATGCGCGGTTGGGCCCGCCGCTGAAGGTCGTGGTGACCGCGGTGCGCTCGCTGCTGCAGCCGATGACGCCGCAGCTGGGGCTGGTGGAGCCGGTCACGTTGAGCGTCGGTGCGGAAATCGAATTCGAGAGCGTGATCACCCGGCTCGCCGAGCTGGCTTACACCCGGGTCGACATGGTGGGGCGGCGCGGCGAATTCGCCGTGCGCGGCGGGATTCTCGACGTCTTCCCACCGACCGCCGAGCACCCGGTGCGCATCGAGTTCTGGGGCGACGAGGTCAGCGAGATGCGGATGTTCTCGGTCGCAGATCAGCGCTCGATCCCCGAGATCGACGTCGACACCCTGATCGCGGTGGCGTGCCGGGAACTGCTGCTGACCGACGAGGTGCGCGAGCGTGCCGCAGAATTGGCCGCGCGGCACCGCACCACCGAGCCCGCCATCACGGGCAGTGTCACCGACATGCTGGCCAAGATCGGCGAGGGCATTTCGGTCGATGGCATGGAAGCGCTGCTGCCGGTGCTTCGGCCCGGCGAGCACGTGCTGCTCACCGATCAATTGGCGCCGCGCACACCGGTCTTGCTCTGCGACCCGGAGAAGGTCCGCACCCGGGCCGCTGATCTGATCAAGACCGGCAGCGAATTCCTCGAAGCGTCGTGGTCGGTCGCCGCGTTGGGTACCGACGCCCCGGTCGACGTGGCGCAGTTCGGCGGATCGGGATTCTCCGAACTCGACGAGGTGCGGGCCGCGGCGGCCCGCGCCGGGCATCCGTGGTGGACGTTGAGCCAGCTGTCCGACGAGTCGGCTGTCGAGCTGGATATCCGGGCGGCGCCGTCGGCGCGCGGGCATCAGCACGACATCGACGGCATCTTCGCCATGCTGCGCGCGCACGTCGCGACCGGCGGCTACGCCGTCGTCGTCGCGCCCGGCACCGGCACCGCACATCGCGTGGTGGAACGGCTGGCCGAATGTGACACCCCCGCGGCCATGCTCGAATCGGGTGCTGCGCCCAAGGCCGGCGTGGTTGGTGTGCTCAAGGGCCCGCTGCACGACGGCGTCATCATCCCCGGCGCCGCGCTGGTGGTGATCACAGAGACGGATCTGACCGGCAGCCGGGTGACGGCCGTCGAGGGCAAGCGCCTGGCGGCCAAGCGGCGCAACACCGTTGATCCGTTGGCGCTCACCGCCGGTGATCTCGTGGTGCACGACCAGCACGGAATCGGCCGGTTCGTGGAGATGGTCGAGCGCACCGTCGGCGGCGCCCGCCGCGAGTACCTGGTGCTCGAATACGCCTCGAGCAAGCGTGGCGGCGGATCGGACAAGCTGTACGTGCCGATGGATTCGCTGGACCAGCTGTCGCGGTACGTCGGCGGCCAGGCGCCGGCACTGAGCCGGTTGGGCGGCAGCGACTGGACCAACACCAAGACCAAGGCGCGCCGCGCGGTGCGCGAGATCGCCGGCGAGCTGGTGTCGCTGTACGCCAAGCGCCAGGCCAGCGCCGGGCACGCGTTCGGGCCGGACACCCCCTGGCAGGCCGAGATGGAAGACGCGTTCGGATACACCGAGACGGTCGACCAGCTCACCGCGATCACCGAGGTCAAGTCCGACATGGAAAAGCCGGTCCCGATGGACCGGGTGATCTGCGGCGACGTGGGCTACGGCAAGACCGAGATCGCGGTGCGGGCGGCGTTCAAGGCGGTCCAGGACGGCAAGCAGGTCGCCGTGCTGGTGCCCACCACTCTGCTGGCCGACCAGCATCTGCAGACCTTCACCGACCGGATGACCGGGTTCCCGGTCACCGTCAAGGGCTTGTCCCGGTTCACCGACGGGACGGAGTCCAAGGCCGTGATCGAGGGCCTGGCCGACGGGTCGGTGGACGTGGTGATCGGCACGCATCGGCTGCTGCAGACCGGGGTGCGCTGGAAGGACCTCGGCCTGGTGGTGGTCGACGAGGAGCAGCGGTTCGGTGTCGAGCACAAGGAGCACATCAAGTCGCTGCGCACCCACGTCGACGTGCTGACCATGAGCGCCACCCCCATTCCGCGGACGCTGGAGATGAGCCTGGCCGGCATCCGGGAGATGTCGACGATCCTGACGCCGCCCGAAGAGCGGTATCCCGTGCTGACCTATGTCGGTCCACACGACGACAAGCAGGTCGCGGCGGCTCTGCGGCGCGAGCTGCTGCGCGACGGGCAGGTCTTCTACGTGCACAACCGGGTCAGCTCGATCGACCGGGCGGCGGCCCGGATCCGGGAGCTGCTGCCGGAGGCCCGGGTGGTCGTCGCGCACGGGCAGATGCCCGAGGAACGGCTGGAACGCACGGTCCAGGGGTTCTGGAACCGCGAATACGACATCTTGGTGTGCACCACGATCGTGGAGACCGGCCTGGACATCTCCAACGCGAACACGCTGATCGTCGAGCGCGCCGACACGTTCGGCCTGTCGCAGTTGCACCAGCTCCGCGGCCGGGTCGGCCGCAGCCGTGAGCGCGGCTATGCCTACTTCTTGTATCCGCCGGACTCGCCGCTGACCGAGACGGCCTACGACCGGTTGGCCACCATCGCGCAGAACAACGAGCTGGGCGCGGGCATGGCCGTCGCGATGAAGGACCTCGAAATCCGCGGCGCCGGCAACGTGCTGGGTGTCGAGCAGTCCGGGCATGTCGCCGGGGTCGGTTTCGACCTGTACGTGCGGCTGGTGGGCGAGGCCGTGGAGGCCTACCGAGCCGCCGCCGACGGCCAAACCGTCACGACCGCCGAGGAACCCAAGGACGTGCGGATCGACCTGCCGGTCGATCCGCACCTGCCGCCGGACTACATCGCCAGCGACCGGCTGCGCCTGGAGGGGTACCGGCGGCTGGCCGCCGCGGCCTCCGATGGCGAGATCGACGCGGTCGTGGAGGAACTCATCGACCGGTACGGGGCATTGCCCGAACCGGCCCTGCGGCTGGTGGCGGTGGCACGGCTGCGGCTGCTGTGCCGCACCGCCGGGATCACCGAGGTGTCGGCGCCGTCGGCGTCCACCGTGCGGCTCTCCCCGATGACGCTGCCGGATTCGGCTCAGGTGCGGCTCAAGCGGATGTACCCGGCCGCGAACTACCGCGCCACGACGTCCACCGTGGTGGTTCCCATCCCGCGAGCCGGTGGGGTGGGCGCGCCGCGACTGCGCGATGTCGAGCTGGTGCAGATGGTGGCAAACCTGGTGACGGCACTGCAGGGCAAACCCCAGGCAGATATTGGTATAACGAGTGAACTACCTGCACCGATGGCAAGTGAAGAGCGGCAAGCGCGATGATGCGCGCCCGCGACGATGCGCAGCGAAGCGATGAGGAGGAGGGGCGCCGATGATCCGCGCCCGCGACGATGCAGAGCGAAGCGATGAGGAGGAGGGGCGCCGATGATAGTCGTCTTGTTCGACCCCCGCCGTCCCTCGTTGGTGCCCGTCGAGGCCATCGAGTACCTGACCGGCGAGGTGCAATACACCGAAGAGATGCCGGTCGCGGTGCCTTGGTCGCTACCCGCGGCGCGCCCGGTGCACTCGGGTGAAGACGCCCCGGTATTGCTGTCATCGGACCCCGACCACCCCGCGGTCACCGCCCGGTTGGCGGCGGGGGCGCGGCTGATTTCGGCGCCCGAGACTCCGCGCGGTGAACGGCTGGTCGATGCCGTGGCCATGATGGACAAACTGCGCACGGCCGGGCCGTGGGAAAGCGAGCAAACCCACGACTCGCTGCGCAGGTTTTTGCTGGAGGAAACCTACGAACTGCTGGACGCGGTCGGCAGCGGCAACGCGGAGCAGCTGCGCGACGAGCTCGGTGACGTGCTGCTGCAGGTCCTCTTCCACGCCCGCATCGCCGAGGACGCGCCGCAGTCTCCCTTCACCATCGATGACGTCGCCGCCGCCCTGATGCGCAAGCTGGGTAACCGGGTGCCGGGAGTGCTTGCCGGTCAATCGATTTCGCTAGAAGAGCAGCTGGCCCAGTGGGAAGAGCGGAAGGCGGCCGAGAAGCCGCGGAAATCGGTGATGGACGATGTGCACACCGGGCAACCCGCGTTGGCACTGGCCCAGAAGGTCATTGCGCGTGCCGACAAGGCAGGTCTGCCCGCCGACCTGATCCCCGACGAGATCACGTCGGTCTCGGTGTCGGCCGATGTCGATGCCGAAAGCGCGTTACGTACCGCCGTTCTGGAATTCGTGGCGGCGGTCCGCGGAGCCGAGCGGGCGATAGCGGCCGCGCGCCGCGGCACCGGTGTTCCCGAGGAGTTCGATGTGGCCCCACTTGGTGAGATCTCCGAGGACCAGTGGCGCGAGCACTGGCCCGGGGGTGCCCCGGCGGTCGACGATCGGCCGAGGGAGTGGGAGCTCGAGACCGACGGTGAGGCCGACTCGGCGGCCGAGGACTCCACCGCTGACGCCCCGGCCGACGACGCCTGACGGGCCGGGAACGCCCCTACCGCGGCGCTGCCGCGCCCTAATTTCCCACTTTCGGCCAATAGGTCGGAGCGATCGCCGGAATGTTTGCCGAATTAGTCATCGGCCGCTCGGTAATATCGCGGATGAGGTTGCGAATCCCCGTGGTCGGCCTTGGTCTGACTGCGCTAGCCAAAGCGACCAGCAGCTAACCACGGGTTAGCTGCAACCGACCGAACGTCGGTGCGCAGAGGCTCGAGGCAACCGGGTACGTCCCGAACACATGGGACGATGGTGTGGCGGAGTTGGTGCAGGCGAGTTTAGGGGAGCTCAGGAAAGCATGGTGTCGCCGAGGCGTTGGATGCGCGCGGCCGCCGTGATCGGCGCGACCGCGATCGTTCTGGCCTCCAGCTGCACCTGGCAGCTCAGCCTGTTCATTCCCGACGGTGTCCCCCCACCGGCCGGGGATCCGGTGCCCGCGGTGAACACTCATGCCAGCGGTCGGCCCGCGGATCAGTTGCGGGACTGGGCCCAACGACGGTCAGCGGCACTGGAGATCCCGGTGATCGCGCTCGAGGCCTACGCCTACGCGGCGCGGGTCGCCGAAGTCGAGAACCCGAAATGCCACATCGCGTGGACCACCCTGGCCGGCATCGGCCAGGTCGAGAGCCACCACGGCACCTACCGCGGAGCGCGGCTGGCCCCCAACGGTGATGTGAGCCCCCCGATTCGGGGCGTGCGCCTCGACGGCAGCGGCGGCACGCTGCGCATCGTCGACACCGAGGAAGCCGTCACGGATGAGGACGGTGTGACGCGCGCCATGGGACCGATGCAGTTCATCCCGGAGACGTGGCGGCTCTATGGTGTCGACGCTCACAACGACGGCCGCGTCAGCCCGGACAACATCGACGACGCCGCGCTCGCGGCGGCCGGTTATCTGTGCTGGCGCGGAAAGGATCTCGGAACTCCCCGAGGCTGGATCACCGCGCTGCGCGCCTACAACAACTCCGGCGTCTACGCCCGGGCGGTTCGCGATTGGGCGACCGCTTACGCCAAAGGCCACCCGCTGTAGCAGGATGTATCGCTGACCGGCGAAAAGCACGCACCGGCTACGACGCAAGGAGAACTCAGTGCCGATTATCGAGCAGGTCGGGGCCCGCGAGATCCTCGATTCCCGCGGCAACCCCACGGTCGAGGTCGAGATTGCCCTGATCGACGGAACGTTTGCCCGCGCGGCGGTGCCGTCCGGCGCGTCGACGGGCGAGCACGAGGCCGTCGAACTGCGCGACGGTGGCGAGCGCTACGGCGGCAAGGGTGTTCGGAAAGCCGTGCAGGCCGTGCTGGACGAGATCGGTCCGGCGGTGATCGGCCTGAACGCCGACGATCAACGGTTGGTGGACCAGGCCCTGCTCGACCTGGACGGCACCCCGGACAAGTCGAGGCTGGGCGGCAACGCGATCCTGGGCGTATCGCTGGCTGTCGCCAAGGCCGCCGCCGATTCCGCCGCGCTGCCGCTGTTCCGCTATCTCGGCGGCCCCAACGCGCACATCTTGCCGGTGCCGATGATGAACATCCTCAACGGCGGCGCGCACGCCGACACCGCCGTCGACATCCAGGAGTTCATGGTGGCGCCGATCGGTGCGCCGAGCTTCGCCGAGGCGCTGCGCTGGGGTACCGAGGTATACCACGCGCTGAAGTCGGTGCTGAAGAAGGAGGGCCTGAGCACGGGCCTGGGCGACGAAGGGGGCTTCGCACCCGACGTGGCGGGCACCACCGCGGCCCTGGATCTGATCAGCCGGGCCATCGAGTCGGTCGGTTTCAAACTCGGCGCCGACGTGGCGCTGGCCCTCGATGCTGCGGCCACCGAGTTCTTCACCGATCAGACCGGCTACACATTCGAGGGCAGCGCCCGCACGGCGGAGCAGATGGCGGACTTCTACGCCGGGCTGCTCGGCTCGTATCCGCTGGTGTCGATCGAAGACCCGCTGGCGGAAGACGATTGGGACGGCTGGGCGACCTTGACCGCGTCGATCGGTGACCGGGTGCAGCTGGTCGGCGACGACATCTTCGTCACCAATCCCGAACGTCTGGAAGAGGGCATCGACAAGGGGGTGGCAAACGCCTTGCTGGTCAAGGTGAATCAGATCGGCACGCTGACCGAGACGCTGGACGCCGTCGCGCTCGCCCACCACAGCGGCTATCGCACGATGATGAGTCACCGCAGTGGCGAAACCGAGGACACCACCATCGCCGACCTGGCGGTGGCGGTCGGCAGTGGGCAGATCAAGACCGGTGCACCGGCCCGCAGCGAGCGCGTCGCCAAGTACAACCAGCTGCTGCGGATCGAGGAGGCACTCGGTGATGCCGCCCGCTACGCCGGCGACCTGGCTTTTCCCCGGTATGCCGTGGAGGCGAAATAGCTTGACGTTCAACGGCTGGCATGGCTGACGCGAAACGGCCTGATTCGAAACGGCGTTCCCCGGCATCGCGCCCGGGGAAAGTCGGCGATTCGGTTCGGCGCCGCCGTTCGGCCAAGCCATCCTCCAAGCCGTCTTCGCGAACGTCGCCGACGGCGAACCAGGCCGGCCGGAACACCACGCGAACGCAGCAAGAGCATGTCGTCGAGCCCATCACGCGGCAAGCCGCCGAATCCGTTGAGCAGCGCTCCGAACAACGGCTCGGTTTCACCGCGCGCCGGGCGGCGGTGCTGGCCGCTGTGATCTGCGTACTGACGTTGACCATCGCCGGACCGGTGCGCACCTACTTTGCCCAGCGCACCGAGATGAATCAGCTGACCGCCAGTGAAGCGGCCCTGCGCCGTCAGGTCACCGATCTGGAGCAACGGAAGGCCAAACTCGGTGACCCGGCCTACATTGCGGCGCAGGCCCGTGAGCGGCTCGGCTTCGTCAAGCCGGGCGACATCCCGTTCCAGGTGCAGCTTCCGGCGTCGGCGGCCGAACCCACGCAGCAGGGATCGCCGTCAGCCAAACCGGCCAACAGTGACCCGTGGTACACGTCGCTGTGGCATACCATCGCCGACGCTCCACACCTGCCGCCGACCAATTCGCCTGCGCCCCAAGGCCCGTCCGCTCCGGCCGAGCCGGGATCACCCGGTCCGGCGCCCGGACCTAATCCCGCGGGTCCCGGTGGTTGAGCATGCCGACCTGGAGGCGGTGGCTCGCCAACTGGGGCGCGAGCCGCGCGGGGTGCTCGACATCGCCTACCGTTGTCCCAATGGTGAGCCCGGCGTGGTGAAGACGGCGCCGAAACTTCCTGACGGCACGCCGTTTCCGACGCTGTATTACCTGACCCATCCGGTGCTGACGGCCGCCGCCAGCAGGCTGGAGACGACGGGGTTGATGCGCGAGATGACCGAACGGCTGGCCCAGGACGCTGAATTGGCGGGCGCCTATCGGCGGGCCCACGAGTCGTATCTGGCCGAACGAGACGCGATCGAATCGCTGGGGACCACGTTCTCCGGGGGAGGAATGCCCGACCGGGTCAAGTGCCTGCACGTGCTGATCGCCCATTCACTGGCGAAGGGTCCCGGCGTGAATCCGTTCGGCGACGAGGCGCTGGCGATCCTGGCCGACGAGCCCGCGATGGCGGGCATTCTGGTGCCCGGTCGATGGTGAACGGCAGGCTCGCGGGTATTGACTGCGGTACCAACTCAATTCGGTTGCTGATCGCCGACGTCGAAGGTGGGCGGCTGCGCGATGTGCACCGGGAGACGCGGATCGTGCGGCTGGGTCAGGGTGTCGACGCGACCGGCGAGTTCGCGGCGGATGCGATAGCCCGCACCCGCGCGGCGCTCACCGACTATGCGGCGTTGCTGAAGCAGCACGGCGCGCAGCGGGTCCGGATGGTGGCCACATCGGCCGCCCGCGACGTCGCCAACCGCGACGCCTTCTTTGCGATGACGGCCGACGTGTTGGGCGCGGTGCTGCCTGGAGCGGTGGCGGAAGTGATTACCGGCGCCGAAGAGGCCGAGCTCTCGTTCCGCGGTGCCGTCGGCGAGTTGGACCGTGTGGCTGGGCCTTTCGTCGTCGTCGACCTGGGCGGCGGCTCCACCGAAATCGTGGTCGGCGCTGATGCGGTGACAGCCAGCTACTCGGCAGACATCGGCTGCGTCCGGTTGACCGAACGCTGCTTGCATTCGGACCCGCCGACGCCCGGGGAAGTGGCCGCGGCGCGCCAGGCGGTGCGCGAGCGGCTCGACGTCGCGCTGGGTGTGGTGCCCGTCGAGGGGGCGAAGACCTGGGTGGGATTGGCCGGGACGATGACCACGCTGTCCGCGCTCGCCCACAACTTCGCGACGTATGACTCTGCGGCCATTCATCTTTCGCGTGTCGCCGGCGATGACCTGCAGTCGGTGTGCGAACGGCTGATCGGCATGACGCGGGCCGAGCGCGCGGGGCTGCCCCCGATGCACGAGGGGCGGGCCGACGTGATCGGCGGGGGCGCGATCGTGGTCGAGGAGTTGGCGCGCGAGTTGCGCGCCCGTGCGGGCATCGACGAGCTGACCGTCAGCGAGCACGACATCCTGGACGGCATCGTGTTGTCCATCGCCGAGTAGGCCACATACGCCACACTGGCCCCTGCCGGAGTGGGCATGTCTTTTGCCCGCCTTTCAGCGACAACTTCGGCGGTGTCGTACCCGTATGCGACTGTCCGACGATGAACCTTCGCGGAATTGAGCTGCGTTACGTGCTCGCGATGCAGCTGGCGGTGCATGGGCCCGCGACCGTCGAGGAGTTGATCGATGCGCTGAGGTGGCACAGCTTTTCGGTGCGCGGCCGACCATCGAAGACGATCTCGGATGCGCTGCGGTGGGAGATCGAACGTGGCAGGGTGCACCGACTCGGGCGGGGCCGGTATGGGCCGGGCTACATGCCGCGCGGCACCGAACACCGGATCCACCAGCGCGTGCTGGCATTAAGGGAGGCGGCAACCAAGTTGTCGCTAGAAGGCGGGCAAGAGGCATGCCCTCCGATGCGGGGGACAAAGTGGCTGATGTGACACGGGCTCACCCCACGGAGCTCA
>NZ_LZTA01000014.1 GCF_001665875.1 Mycobacterium sp. 852002-40037_SCH5390672 | reverse complement strand
CAATCGTGTTCACCGACGGAACTCGGCTGGCACGCAGCGGTCTGCTCGTCGCGACAACACTGCATCAGCGGTCGCAGCTGGTTGAACAGCTCGGGGTCGGATTGGGTGAGCCGACGCCGGCGGCGGCGAATCCCATCGCAGTCGATGCGCTCTGCCGGACAACGGTTCCCGGAGTCTTCGCGGCCGGCGACAACACCAGTGCGCAGATGCCGCAGGTGGCCTCGGCGATCGCGACAGGTTCGCTCGCGGCCGCGTCAGTTGTGCAGAGTTTGGCCGAGGACGTCGGCCCACCGATACCGGAATGGAGGGAACATGTCGACGCCTGACGCCAAGGGGCACTGGGAGAGCACTACGTCTAGCGGAACGCCAACTATTCCGCGAGTGGCTCCAGAGCCAAGGTCAACCGTCTGGCGACGACATGCCGCCGTTTTAACTTGGGCTGGGCAACAAAGTCGGTGTTCGGCGGATAGCCATCAATAGAACCAGCCGGCGCCGGCGGTGTCGTCGCTGGTGTCCGCGCTGTGCCCCAACTCGGACAGGGGCACTGCCGTCTCGTCGGGGACACCGGCGAGCACGTCGGCCATCGCCGGGTCGGCCTCGATGAGGGAGACCCAATGCTTGCGGCGCGCCGAGGTGATCTTGCCCCTGTTCACCGCATTATCCACCGCAGCCTCGACCTGCGCCTTAGCGGCTGCGGCAGCAATGCGCCGGCCCTCCTGCGCGTCTCGCCGCAAGGCTGCCAGCGTGTCGGCGTCCAGCAATTCCAGGCCGTGCTTCTTGGCGGCAGCGGCGACCTGGGAGGGCGAGGCGTCGTCGGTCACGGGCAGCAGCGGGTCGCGCGTGACGTCCTTCACGGTGTCTATGACCAGGCTAAGGTTGTCGGTGTCCTCTGGCAGGCCGAGGAGGGCGAGCACGATCGCCGCCTGCGCGTCGTCAAAAGTGAGAGCCATTGTGTGTCAGCACCTTTCGTTATGACAGGCCGGTGATCTTCTTCGCTGCGAACGGCCGGTCCACGGCGAACGCGGGCACCACGAACGCCTGGACCCACCAAGAGCGGGTGCCGGGGTCGCGCCACCGACCAGCGCGGCGGCGTGCTACGGAACTCCAACTACCGGGCCCGGGTGTTTGAGCCGGCGGTGCGCGCGGTGCAGGCGGCCGCCGCGGCGCAGCGGGCGCGCGAGGTGGCGACTGGCGGCGAGGCGAGCACACCGGAGTTCCCGACGATCACCCCGCACGATTTGCGGCACACTGCGGCAAGTTTGGCGGTCAGTGCCGGCGCCAACGTGAAGGCCGTGCAGCGCATGTTGGGGCACGCGAAGGCCAGCATGGCGCTCGACGTGTACGCCGACCTCTTCGACGAAGAACTCGACGCCGTGGCCGCAAATTTGGATGCGGCGATCGAATCTGCTGCGGCACGCGCCTGTGTCGTAATCCATTGGGGCAGTGAAACCCCTGGTAAATGGGTGGAGCTAAGGGGAATCGAACCCCTGACCTACTCGATGCGAACGAGTCGCGCTACCAACTGCGCCATAGCCCCTGATCGCTAGCAGGCTACCAGCCGCGGCACCAACCGCCGAACTGCGAGCACTATTCGCCGACGGCTCGCGGCAAGTCCCTGGGCCAACCGAAGGTCCGCATCGCCATCGCGTAGTCCAGGTGCTCGAAGACGGGGTCCTCGTCATCGATCTCCAGCACCACCGCGCCGGGACGCCGCAGCCGCGACGGGACCACGTCGTAGTGGCGGTCGTAGGCGTTCTCCACGCCAAGTCGGGCCCGCGCCATCCGCTTCATCCGGCGGTGGCGCACCTTCGCCTCGATGCGCGTCTGGCGCCGCAGGTAACCCAGGTACAGCAAAGTGATCGCGGTGGCGCTGCCACACACCCACCAGGCGCTCGGCGAGATCTTGAATGCCGCGGTGGCCGAGCCGACCAGGACGACCGCCATCACTACCAAGACCTTCTTGCGGAAGGCGTACTTGCGGGCGGTGACCGCTGCGGCGGTCTTGTTGTCGAACCGGCGCCGCCGCGAGGCGTTGCGCGGCATCGGCGCCGGCACCTCCTCGTCGGCCTCGTCGCCCTCGGCTGCGGGCTCCAACCCGGACGAATCCTCGACGTACTCGTAGCTGTCCTCGTCGGACTCGTCGCGTTTGGCGACGGCGTCGGTGTCGTGCTCGTCGTCTTCGATGGGCTCGATGTCGGCCGTCTCCGGCTCGGCCGCAGAACCGCTGGCGCCCACCGGAAGTACGTGGGAATCCTCGACGACATCGACGTCAAGGTAGTCCGGCTCGGTGGGTTCGGCGACGGCCATTCTCATCACGACCGGGCGCCGACGGCTCAACTCGTCGGTGTCGGCGTCGCCATCGGGCTCGTGGTCGCGGTCTTCATCCTCGGAGAGGTCGTGCTCGTCGTCGAGGTCGGCGTCGGCCGAGTCTTCCGGCGGCGTCCAGTTGGGATCGCTGCGATGCCCGGCGGCCGGACCGCTGCGCTTGATCAGCCGGGAGTTGCCCCCGCCGTTGAGCACCCGGGTCGCGAGGGCCACGTCGCTGGTGCGCCTCACCGCGTCGCGTTTGCTCACCAGCATCGGCACCAAGACGAACAGCCACAGCACCACGAGCGATATCCACAACAAAGACTGCGGGATGCTTGGCATGATGACCTGCTCTCTTCGGTGTCCATCCGACGCGAAGCCCAATGCTGGCCAACGCGGCCGGGTCGTACTGACCAGGACAATTACACACCTGTAATTTGTCTCTCACAAGCACCACGAGTCACTCGTGTCGCGCCAGTCCCAGATCGACAACAATTGGACTCCCCGCGTGAGCCTTCGGAGATCCCGGCGAGACGCGACGAAGCCCAGGCCGATAAAGAGACGCGGTCACACCCAGCTGGCGTTACCGGCGCGGACCAGCGACGATGCCGCCGATCCGCTCACCTCTTCGGCGGTGATGGCCATCAGCAGGTGGTCCCGCCACGCCCTGTCGACTTCCAGATAGCGCTGCAGTAAGCCCTCCTGGCGGAACCCCACCTTTGCCAGCACGGCCCGGCTCGCAGCGTTTTCCGGGCGCACGGTGGCCTCGACCCGATGCAACATCACCGGGCCGAAACAGTGATCCAGCCCCAGCGCCAACGCGGCGGTGGCCACGCCGCCGCCCGTCGCCGACCGCGGCACCCAATAGCCGATCCACGCCGACCGCAGCGCGCCGTGCGTGACATTGCCGATGGTCAGCTGGCCGCAGAACCGACCGTCGAGTTCGATGGCGTAGGGCAGCATGCGTCCCTGTCGCGCTTCGGCGCGCAGACCGGAACACAATGCCGGCCAGGCGGCCACCGCATGCCGGGCCGTCCAATCGCCCTCGGAGCTGGGCTCCCACGGCTCCAGATGCGCACGATCGGTCAGACGGATCCGGCTCCATTGCGCGCCATCGCGCAGCCGCACCGCCCGCAACCGGACAACGCCGGCCGGAACCCGTAGCGGCCCAACGCTCATGGGCCATCCTGGATGGCGGGAATTGGAACGCAACAGGTTCACCGTGTGCGCAGTCGTTTCGCTCAGCCGCGCTGGGCCAGGAAGGCGACGTCGACGATTTCGCCGGTGCGAATCTGCTCGGCGCCGCTGGGCACCACCACCAGACAGTTCGCTTCGGCGAGGGTGGCCAGCAGGTGCGACGACACGCCCGGGGCGCCGCCGAGCGCCTGCACCAGGTACTCCCCGCTCTCCTGGTCGCGCATCAGCTGGCCGCGCAGGAAGCCCTTCCGCCCGGCCACCGAGGTGATGGGCGCCAACGTGCGTGCCTGCACGACGCGGCGCATTGGCTGACGTTTGCCCAGCGACAACCGGATCAGCGGGCGGACCATCACCTCGAAAACCACCAGCGCGCTCACCGGATTGGCCGGCAACAGGAACGTGGGGACCCCCTCGCGGCCCAGCTGCCCGAAACCCTGGATGGATCCCGGATGCATGGCGACCCGCACCACTTCTATCTCCCCGAGCTCGGACAGCACCTGCCGCACCGCCTCGGCCGCGGCGCCACCGACCGCGCCGGCGATCACGATGACCTCGGCACGATTGATCTGTCCCTCGACGATCTCGCGCAGCTCGCGCGGGCCACCGCTGACGATCCCGATGCGGTTGACCTCCGCACCGGCATCGCGGGCCGCGGCCGCCAGCGCATAGGAGTTGACGTCATAGACCTGCCCGTTGCCCGGAGTGCGCGCGATGTCGACCAGTTCGCCACCCAGCGCCATGATCGTCACCCGCGGCCGCGGATGGACCAGCACCCGTTCCCGGCCGACCGCGGCCAGCAGTCCGACCTGCGCCGCCCCGATGACCGTCCCGGAACGCACCGCGACGTCACCGGGCTGGACGTCGTCCCCGGCACGACGCACGTAGGCGCCCGACGGCGCGCCGCGCAGAATCCGCACCCGCTGCGTGCCGCCGTCGGTCCACCGCAACGGCAGGACCGCATCGGCCAACGTGGGCAGGGGGGCTCCGGTCTGCACGCGCACGGCCTGGCGTGGCTGCAACCGGCTGGGGGTGCGCGAACCGGCCTCGACGGTGCCCATCACCGGCAGCACCAGGCCCTCGCGGCCGTCATTCTCACCCGAGTCGTCGAACGGCTCGGGAAGACTGTCGTTGCCCACCTCGCCGACACCCAGGACGTCGACACTGCGCACCGCGTAGCCGTCGATCGCGGCCTGGTCGAAGCCGGGCATCGGGCGTTCGGTCACCACTTCCTCGGCGCACATCAATCCCTGCGCCTCGGCGATCGCCACACGTATCGGCCGCGGGGCCACCGCGGCCGCCGTGATCCGGGCCTGCTGCTCTTCCACCGAACGCACAGCGCGCCTCTCTGCCCTCAAACCCGGCGGGCGCCGCCGTAGGCGACCCGCTCACTGCGCGGGCGGGGCATCCCCGCCCGGGACCGCTACGCGTTCCGCCGCCCCGCCGCCGTCCGCCAGCCGGATTACCGGTCGGCTACTGCTCGGCCAGGCCTAATCGCGTCACCAACCATTGCCGCAATTCCGGGCCGTAGTCGTCACGATCCAATGCAAAGTCAACCGCAGCCTTGAGGTAGCCGCCAGGATTTCCCAAGTCGTGTCGAGATCCGCGGTGCACGACCACGTGCACCGGGTGGCCCTCGGCGATCAGCAACGCGATGCCGTCGGTGAGCTGCACTTCGCCGCCGGCCCCACGCTCGATGCGGCGCAACGCGTCGAAGATGGCGCGGTCGAGCACGTACCGACCGGCCGCGGCGAACAGCGAGGGGGCGTCCTCGGCCTTCGGCTTTTCGATCATGCCGTTGACCTTCAGCACGTCGGGATTGTCGTCGTCGGGGATGGGCTCGACGTCGAAAACCCCGTAGGCGCTGACCTCTTCGGGCGTCACCTCGATGGCACACAACACCGTGCCTCCGTAGTGCGCCCGCACCTTCGACATCGTCCCCAGCACGCCGGTCGGCAGCACCAGGTCGTCGGGCAGCAACACCGCGATGGCGTCCTCGTCGTCGGCCAGCCGCGACTCCACGCACCCGATCGCGTGGCCCAGGCCCAGCGGCTCGCTCTGCACGACGGACTCGACCTTGATCAGCTGCGGCGCGCGCCGGACCTTGTCGAGCATCGCGGTCTTGCCGCGCTCCTCCAAAGTGCTTTCCAGCACCAGGTCTTCGACGAAGTGCGCGACGACGCCGTCCTTGCCCTCCGAGGTGATGATCATCAGGCGCTCGGCACCGGCCTCGGCCGCCTCGGCGGCCACCAGTTCTATGCCGGGCGTATCGACAACCGGCAGCAGCTCCTTGGGGACCGTTTTGGTCGCCGGCAAGAAGCGGGTACCGAGACCCGCGGCGGGCACGACCGCAGTGCGTGGCACCACCACGTTTGGGCAAGACATCGTTCACACGATAACCCGCATCCACTACGCCGAGTCGATGTGGCGCGGGGAAAGAGCTGGCTGTCATGGTTGACGCATGGCAACCACCAGCAAAGCCGCGTTACGCGAGCAGCTGCTTGCCGCGCGGCGTCGCGTTGCCGACGACGTTCGCGCCGCTGAGGCCGAGCGGGTGTGCGAGCAGCTCGAAGCCCTGGACGGCGTGGTGACCAGCGGCAGCACGGTGTGCGCCTACGTGCCGGTGGGCACCGAACCGGGGTCGATCGAGATGCTCGACATGTTGCTGCGGCGCGCCGGACGGGTGCTGCTGCCGGTTGCGCGCACCACCGCCGACAACACGCCGCTACCGCTGTCCTGGGGCGACTACCGGCCCGGCACGCTGACCACCGGGCGGTGGGGCTTGCTCGAACCGCCACAACCGTGGCTGCCGGCATCGGCTCTGGTCGAAGCTGCGGTGGTGCTGGTGCCGGCGCTGGCGGTGGACCGCCGCGGTGTGCGGCTGGGCCGGGGCCGGGGTTTTTACGATCGCTCGCTGGGCGGCCGCGACCAACACGCGCGGCTGATCGCGGTCGTCCGCGACGCGGAAGTGCTCGACGAGTTACCGGCCGATCCGCACGACGTTCCCATGACCCAGGCGCTCACGCCCCGGCAGGGATTGATCGATCTCGTTCCGCGCTGACCTGTCGGGAATGAGACATGTCACGTGGCGGTTCTAGCACTTGAGACGCTAGAGTGCTAGCCAGGTTTGCAATCATCCGGAGGTTTTCGTGCCGACTTACAGCTATCAGTGCACCGAGTGCGACGATCGCTTCGACATCGTGCAGGCCTTCACCGACGACGCGCTGACCACGTGCAAACGCTGCTCGGGGCGGCTGCGCAAGCGCTTCAACTCCGTCGGCGTGGTGTTCAAGGGCAGCGGCTTCTACCGCACCGACAGCCGCGAGTCCGCCAAGAAGTCGTCGAGTTCGAGCAACGGCTCCTCGTCGAGCGACTCGGGGTCGAGCGGTGCGAGCACCAGTGAAAAGTCCGGCTCGAGCTCCAGCGAGAAGTCCAGCTCCAGCTCGAGCGACAAGTCGAGCAGCACCTCCACCACATCCCCGGCCGCAGCGACCAGCTGAGGTTATCCACACCGGCCTTGCCGGTCGTCGGCCCGGGCACTGGGTTGCGCCTACCGTTACGGCGTGGGCGAATCATCGCTGAACCCAAGCCTATTGAGACGGCTCATGCTGTTGGTGCGCCCGGACTGGACTCGTACCGTGCTGGCACGCCGCGTCGCCGCGGGCGCGCTCGTCGTGCTCGCGCTGATCGCGACGCTGCGCTCCAATCCCGCCGGCGACTATGCGCAGGTCGTGGTGGCCGACCATGACCTGCGACCCGGTGCCGCGCTGACTTCCACCGACGTTCGACTCGAAAAGCGTTTGGCCACAACGGTTCCCGACGGAGCGCGAGCCGACCTGGATGCCGTGGTGGGTTCGACGCTGGCCGGACCGGCCCGCCGCGGCGAGGTGCTCACCGATGTCCGGTTACTGGGAAGCCGGCTGGCCGAGGCCGCAATCGGGTCGAAGGCGGGGCCCGGTGCCCGCATCGTGCCGCTGCATCTGGCGGACGGCGCCCTGATCGACCTCGTCCGGGTCGGTGACGTGGTCGACGTGCTGGCTGCGCCGTCCACCGGTTCCCCGGACAACTCCCACGCCGCCCCCAAAGTGGTGGCCACCGACGCCGTGGTGGTACTGGTCTCGGCCAAGGAAAAGATTCAAACGGCCGATAGCGACCGCGTAGTGTTGGTTGCGCTGCCGGCTCGAGTGGCGAACACGGTGGCAGGGTCGGCGCTGGGCCAGACCGTGACGCTCACCCTGCACTGAGTGCCTGGCCGTTGTTGGTCTGCTGGCCGACGGCAAACTCTGTCCAGTCGCAGAAAGGCCATCCCCAATGCTCAAAGGGTTCAAGGAGTTTCTCTCGCGGGGCAACATCGTCGACCTGTCTACCGCGGTGGTCATCGGTACCGCTTTCACCGCACTCGTCACGCAGTTCACCGACAGCATCATCAAGCCGCTGATCAACCGCGTCGGCGTCAACGGGAAGTCGAATCTCGGCGTCCTGCGGATCAGCATCGGCGGCGGTCAGACCATCGACCTCAACAACGTTCTATCGGCCGCCATCAACTTCGTGATCATCGCCGCGGTGGTCTACTTCCTGGTCGTGCTGCCGTACACCACACTGCTCAAACGCGGTCAGGTCGAACAGGCCGACGACGCGCAGGTCGTCCTGCTCAAGGAGATCCGCGACCTACTCGCGCAAACCAACGGCGATGCGCCGGGCAAGCACGGGAGTGTGACCACCACGCCCCCACCGGAGTACGGACCCCGCGCGGAACCCGAATCCCATAGCCCGCGCGACCGCGACTTCTAAATCTCCAGGCTCGACAACTGCCCGATGATCTGGGCCGCCAACGGATTCAGCGTCGCCATCCCATCGCGCACCGCGTAGCGGGAGCCGGCCAGGTTGACCACCAACGTGCTGCCGGACACCCCGGCCAGACCACGTGACAATCCCGCATCGATGATCCCGGCAGAGAGCCCCGATCCGCGGATGGCCTCGGCGATACCAAGGATTTCGCGATCCAGGATCTCGCGAGTGGCCTCCGGGGCGACATCGCGGGGGGTGACGCCCGTCCCGCCGACCGAGACAACCAGGTCCACCCCGCCGATCACCGCGGTGTTCAGCGCGTTGCGGATCTCGATCTCGTCAGCGGCGACCGCGACCACGCCGTCGACGACGAATCCCGCCTCGGTCAGCAGCTCGGTCACCAGCGGACCGTTATGGTCCTCATCCCCGTGAGCGGTGCGATCGTCGACCACCACAACCAGAGCCCGGCCAACTACCAATTCCGCACCCGTTTCCATGGGTGCAACCGTATATCCGAGCTCAGACAATCCAGTCGCCGAGGGTTCGTCCACTCTCACTACTGATCCGCCTTCCCGAGGGTGACCGGCACGGTGCGGCTGCCGCCACCAGCGGCATCCTGGAATGTCAGCGTTATTTTGTCGCCCGGCGCCCTGGATCGCACGGCCGCGACCAACGCGTCGGCGCTGTTGATCGGCCGGTCGTCGACCTTGGTGACCACGACATTCTTGGGCACGCCGGCGGATGCCGCCGCACCGCCCGCGACCACGTCGACGACCTTGGCGCCGGGGGTGCCTTTGTCGTTGGTCACCTGCACACCCAGCGAGGCGTGTGAGGCCTTGCCGGTAGCGATCAGCTCATCGGCGATGCGCTTGGCCTGATCGACCGGAATCGCGAAGCCCAGGCCGATCGATCCACTCTGCGCGTCCGGCGAGTCACCGCCGAGGGTGGCGATGGCCGAGTTGACGCCCACCAGCTGGCCGCTCATGTTGACCAACGCGCCACCGGAGTTACCGGGGTTGATGGCGGCGTCGGTCTGAATCGCGTCCAGCACGGTGTTCTGGTTGCCCGACTCACCGGTGGTGGACACCGGCCGGTTCAGCGCGCTGACGATGCCGGTGGTGACCGTGCCCGACAGGCCCAACGGCGACCCGATCGCCACCACCGGCTGGCCGACGCGAAGGTCCGATGAGGAGCCCAACGAGATCGGCGTGAGCCCGGACATGCCCTGCACGCGAATCACGGCGATATCGCTGGTGGGGTCGGCCCCGATCACCGTGAACGGTGCGGTGCGGCCGTCAGAGAAGGTCACCGTCGTCTTCGCCGTTGGTGCGCCGGCACCGGCGCCGCCCGGCCCGCCCGGCACGCTCGGCGGCACGGGAGCCCCGGGCGGAGCTGCGGGAGGAGCTCCGGGAGGGCCGCCGGGACCCTTGGGCGGTCCCGCCGCGGCGGCGATCACGTGGTTGTTGGTCAGGATGAGCCCGTCGGTGGACAGGACGATGCCGGAGCCCTCTTCGGACTGTCGGCCGATGTCGGTCTCGAGCATCACGACGCTGGGCACCACTTTGGAGGCGACTCCCTCGACGCTGCCCGGTGGCATGTTCGCGGCCGGGACGCTGGGCGCCGCCCCGATGGCCCGCCCGCTGCCGTTCCCCGTTGCGTGCGTGCCAAGCTCCACGGCCGTCGCCGCGGCGCCGCCGATACCGGCCGACACCACCGCGATGGCCAACGCACCGACGACCAATAGCCCTGTGCGAGAACGCTTTTGGGGTTCCCGCGGAACGGGCATTCCGGGCAGCATGCCCGGAATCGGGCCCGTGCCGGTGCCTGTCGGTATCGGGCCTCCGCCGGTTCCGCCGGGGAACCGCACCGGCCCGGTGTTGCCGAAGGGCTCATACGGCGAACGGAACTGTGTGGTCGGCGACGACGAGGGCTGCGACCGATAGCGCCAGTCGTACTGCTGGTGGTACGGCTGGTGTTGCCCCGGGGCATAGCCGGAGGACCCCGCATGGCTCGGGGCGGGCGCAGGCTGATTCGGCGCGGGGGGGTATCCCGGCTGCTGCGGCGGTGGCGAATACCTCGGGTCATTCGTCATGTCGCTAAGTCGCTCTTCCTCTATCTCAGTGTTTCGGCAAGTCGACGGCTGGGTTCAACAGTAGCCGCAGACCTACCTTGCCCGCGCGGACTGAGAGTCCACTGAGATAACGTTCGCCGATTCCCGAGAGTTCGCCTGATCGCCGGCCGCTGCGCTGGTGGAGTCCGTGGCGTCGCCTACCTGGCCGGTTTCCTGCTCCCGGGCGGCCGTGGAGTACGTCGAGGCGGGCAAGCGCCGGCCGGGCAGCAGCACATAGAAGGAAGTGCCCGGCGGCTGGCCTCCGGGAACGGTGTCCTCGACGCGCAGCAATCCGCCGTGGTTGAGCACGACCTTCTTGACGATCGCCAGCCCGAGTCCGGAGCCTGGCATGGCCCGTGCCGTCGTCGAGCGGTAGAACCGCTCGAACACCAGGCGACGCTCCTGCGGCGGAATGCCGGGGCCGTGGTCGGCGATCACCAACTCCGCGTGCGACGGGTCGAGCTGGCGCATCGTGACACCGACGTGACCACCGGGCGGGCTCCACTTCGCCGCATTGTCCAGCAGATTCAGGACCGCACGCGACAGCCCGGCGGCGTCGCCGTACATCTGCCACGGTGTCACGTCGACATCGAAGTGAATGTCGTTGCGCCGCCGCCTGACTCGCTCCAGGCTGCGATCGACGACATCGGACATGTCGACGGGCTCGTGCACCACCTGGCCGGCGTCGTCACGGGTAAGGTCCACCAAATCGCCTACCAGCGTTGACAATTCCTCAATCTGCGCGATTACATCGGTGCGCAGGTCAACCATCTCCTGCTCGGGTAGGCGTGGCGCTCCGGGTTCCATCGAAGCCATCAGCAGCTCGACGTTGGTCCGCAGCGAGGTCAGCGGGGTGCGCAATTCATGCCCGGCGTCGGTGACCAGCCGGGCCTGCCGCTCCCGAGACTCGGCGAGTGCCCGCAACATCAGGTTGAACGACTCGGTGAGCCTGGCCAATTCGTCGCTACCGAACACCGGGATGGGTCTGAGGTCATCGGTGCGCGCCACCCGCTCGGCCGCCTCGGTCAGACGGGCCACCGGGCGCAACCCGGCCCTGGTGACCATGCCGCCCGCCACCGCGGCGACCGCCACACCGACACCGCCGACGATCAGCAGCACCCAGCGCAGTCTGTTCATCACCGCTTCGGTTGGCTTGAGGCTCTTGGAGATCAACAGCGAGGTGCCGTTCTGCAGGTGCACGGCAAGGATGCGTTGATCACCGGCGGTGCGCCGCGACATGAACAAATCGCCGTGGATGACCGCTTTCTCCGGCGCACCGACCGGCAGGGTCTGACCCGGCTGCTGGGCGGTGTAGATCGAGTGGCCCGGGTTCACCAGCATCGCGTTGACGTCGGAATACGCGGTGCCTTCGATGGCTTTGCCCGGGTCAGCGGCCAGTGAACCGCTGGCGATCAACAGTTGCGCGCGGCTTTGCAGTTGGTTGTCGATGTCGCTGTACAGCGCGGCCGAAATCACGGCATAGACGGCGAAGGCCATCAGCACCACGACCATGGCGACCATCGACATCGCCAGCAGCATCACCCGCCACCGCAATGACAAGGAGGGTGCAGCGCGCAACGGCGGGCGCAGCGGTGGACGTTGAGGCCGGGGAAACCGGATCATCGACGGACCCGAATCATCACGGGGGCGTCTCCCGAAGGACGTAACCGACACCGCGCACCGTGTGGATCAGCCGTGACTCACCATCGGCTTCGGTTTTGCGCCGCAGATAGCCCACGTAGACCTCCAGCGCGTTGCCCGAGGTGGGAAAGTCGAATCCCCACACCTCTTCGAGGATCCGGCTGCGGGTGAGCACTCGGCGCGGATTGGCGATCAGCATCTCCAGCAACGCGAACTCGGTGCGGGTCAGGCTGATCCGGCGCTGCCCGCGGGTGACCTCGCGGGTCACCGGGTCCAGCGTCAGGTCGGAGAACGTCATGGCCACCGATTCGGCGTCGTCCTCCGGCTTGGTGCGCCGCAGCAGCGCGCGCATCCGGGCCAGCAGTTCTTCCAGGGCGAACGGCTTCGGCAGATAGTCATCGGCGCCGGCGTCCAGTCCGGCGACCCGCTCCGACACCGAATCGCGGGCGGTGAGCACCAGGATCGGTAGGTCGTCACCGGTGCTGCGGAGGTGACGGCACACCTCGAGCCCGTCCAGGCGCGGCATCATCACATCCAGGACGAGGGCGTCGGGGCGATCGCTGGCGATCAGTTCGAGAGCTTCGACCCCGTCATGGGCCAACTCAACGGAGTAACCGTTGAAGGACAACGACCTACGCAGCGACTCGCGCACCGCGCGATCGTCGTCGACGACCAGTATTCGCACGGCCCCTAGTTTCGTCCCACCGCCTGAGACTGACCTGAGAGGCGCGCCGGGGCGGGGGCTAGCGGGCCGCCGCCATCAAGCTAGCGGCGGTCGAGGTCGATCAGACCGAGGCGGGCCGCCTTGAGCAGCCGCCGCGGCACCTTGTGGCGCTGACCTGCGACCGTGACACCAACGAGCTCGGTCTTCTCGGCCTTCCACTGCGCGCGCCGGCTACGGGTGTTCGCGCGCGACATTCTGCGCTTGGGTACGGCCATGGTCGGGCCTAACTCCTCGATGTGGGAACTTGCTGGTTCGGCATGTCGCACGGCGTGGCCGGTGGGCCGAACGGGCGACGATCGCATATCAGGATAGTCGCTGGTCCGCTCGTCGCCAAAATGGACGCTTCCGTGCCGATCGCCTACGCGCTGGCACGGCCAAAACACCCCGCTGGGAGGTGGGATCCTTGACGTGACACCGGCGGTACCCGCTAACCTACCGGTTGGTTGGTTGGTCCGAACCGGTGAATCCCTGAATGGAGGACAGGCATGGCCTCTGCTTCCGGCGCTTCTGGTGCTTCGGGCAGTGCCGGCGCCGTCCGCATCGCGAACTGCTCGGGGTTCTACGGCGACCGGCTCTCCGCGATGCGAGAAATGCTCACCGGCGGCGGCCCGGATGGTTCCGTGGACTACCTCACCGGCGATTACCTGGCCGAACTCACCATGCTGATCCTGGGCCGCGACCGGATGAAGCATCCCGAGCGCGGGTACGCGAAGACCTTTCTGACGCAGCTCGAGGACTGCCTGGGCGAGGCCTGCGACCGCGGGATCCGCATCGTCGCCAACGCCGGCGGCCTCAACCCGGCCGGCCTGGCCGACGCCATTCGCGCGCTGGCCGAGCGTCTGGGCATCGACGCCCGAGTCGCCCATGTAGAGGGTGACGATCTGTTGTCGCGCTCCGCCGAACTCGGGCTGGGCACCCCGCTGACCGCGAACGCGTACCTGGGCGCCTGGGGCATCGTCGACTGCCTCGACGACGGCGCCGACGTCGTCGTCACCGGCCGCGTCACCGACGCCTCGGTAATCGTCGGGGCGGCGGCGGCGCACTTCGGGTGGGACCGCACCGACTACGACGAACTCGCCGGCGCGGTGGTGGCCGGCCACGTCATCGAATGCGGGGTCCAGGCCACCGGCGGCAACTACTCCTTCTTCACCGAAATTTCGGAGTCCCCCGGCCTCCTTCACGCCGGCTTCCCGCTGGCCGAGGTCAGCGCCGACGGATCCTCGGTGATCACCAAACATCCGGGCACCGGCGGTCTGGTCAGCGTCGACACCGTCACCGCGCAGCTGCTCTACGAGATCACCGGGGCGCGCTATGCCAACCCCGACGTCACCGCCCGCATGGACAGCGTCGTGCTGTCGTCCGATGGGCCCGACCGGGTGCGCATCAGCGGCGTGCGTGGTGAAGCCCCGCCACCCACCTACAAGGTGTCGATGAACAGCATCGGCGGATTCCGCAATTCGATGACCTTCGTGCTGACCGGCCTGGACATCGAGGCCAAGGCCGACCTGGTGCGCCGGCAACTCGATGCCGCGCTCACCGTCAAGCCCGCCGAACTGCAGTGGTCCCTGGCCCGCACCGACCACCCCGACGCCGACACGGAGGAAGCCGCCAGCGCCCTGCTGCACTGCGTCGTGCGCGACCCCGACCCCGCCAACGTCGGCCGCCAATTCTCTTCGGCCGCCGTCGAATTGGCGTTGGCCAGCTATCCGGGATTCCACGTCACCGCCCCACCGGGCGACGGCCAGGTCTACGGCGTGTTCACCCCGGGCTACGTCGCCGCCGGGCAGGTACCGCACATCGCGGTACACGCCGACGGCACCCGCATTGACATCCCCTGCGCCACAGATACTTTGGAGCTATCCTCTGCAGCCGCGCCACCGTTGCCGGAACCGCTGGCCGACGGGCCGACCCGGCGCGCGCCGCTGGGCCGTGTCGCCGGGGCTCGCAGCGGCGACAAGGGCGGCTCGGCCAACGTCGGGGTGTGGGTCCGCACCGACGAGCAATGGCGGTGGCTGGCCCACACATTGATCGTCGAGCTGCTCAAGGAACTGCTGCCCGAAGCGGCGGATTTCGGCGTCACCCGTCACCTGCTGCCGAATCTGCGGGCGGTCAACTTCGTCATCGACGGCATCCTCGGCCAGGGCGTCGCCTACCAGGCTCGATTCGATCCCCAGGCCAAGGGGCTGGGCGAATGGCTCCGCGGCCGCTACCTCGACATCCCGGAGAGTCTGTTGTGAATCTTTGGACCACGCCCGAACGCGAACAGTTGCGAAAAACGGTGCGCTCGTTCGCAGAACGCGAAATCCTGCCCCACGTCGAGGAGTGGGAGCGCTGCGGCGACCTGCCGCGCGACCTGCACCGCAGCGCCGGGGCGGCCGGACTGCTGGGCGCGGGCTTCCCCGAATCCGTCGGCGGCGGTGGCGGCGACGGCGCCGACGCGGTGATCATCTGCGAAGAGATGCATCAGGCCGGAGCGCCGGGTGGTGTGTTCGCGTCCTTGTTCACCTGCGGCATCGCGGTGCCGCACATGATCGCCTCGGGTGATCAGCGACTGATCGACACCTTCGTACGGCCCACCCTGGCCGGCGAAATGATCGGTTCGCTGGCCATCACAGAGCCGGGGGGCGGCTCCGACGTCGGGCATCTACGGACCTCGGCGGTCCTGGACGGCGACCACTACGTGGTGAACGGCGCCAAGACCTACATCACCTCCGGGGTCCGCGCCGACTATGTGGTGACCGCGGTGCGCACCGGAGGTCCTGGCGCGGGCGGGGTTTCACTGCTGGTGGTCGAGAAGGGCATGCCCGGCTTCGAGGTGACCCGCAAGCTGGACAAGATGGGCTGGCGGTCCTCGGACACCGCCGAACTGTCCTACACCGACGTCCGCGTCCCGGTCACCAACCTGGTCGGCACCGAGAACAGCGGGTTCGCCCAGATCGCACAGGCCTTCATCTCGGAGCGGATCGGCCTTGCCGCACAGGCCTATTCGAGCGCGCAGCGGTGCCTGGACCTGACGGTGCAGTGGTGTCGCGACCGCGAAACGTTCGGCCGCCCGCTGATATCGCGGCAGTCGGTGCAGAACACCCTCGCCGAGATGGCCCGCCGCATCGACGTCGCCCGGGTCTACTCGCGCACCGTGGTGGAGCGGCAGCTCGCCGGCGAGACGAATCTGATTCCGCAGGTGTGTTTCGCCAAGAACACCGCCGTCGAAGCCGGGGAATGGGTGGCCAATCAGGCCGTCCAGTTGTTCGGCGGGATGGGTTACATGGCCGAATCCGAGGTCGAACGCCAATACCGGGACATGAGGATCCTGGGCATCGGCGGAGGAACCACCGAAATCCTGACCGCACTGTCCGCCAAACTGCTGGGGTTCCAATCATGATTGCACCGCCTCCCTCTCATCGTGTCCCTCCGCATTGCCGGCGGCGGTCATGACCGTGCTGCAGTCCACCCTCGATCGCGGGGCAACCGTCTTCACCGACGCGGCGTCGGCGGCGATCGCGAAACTCGAGGAGATCGACACCGAGCTGGCCAATGCGCTGGCCGGCGGCGGGGCCAAATACGTTGAGCGCCATCATGACCGCGGCAAGCTGACGGCGCGCGAACGTATCGAATTGCTTGTCGACCAGGATTCACCGTTTCTGGAGCTGAGCCCGCTGGCGGCCTGGGGCAGCGCCTTCAAGGTGGGCGCCAGCACGGTCACCGGCATCGGCGTGGTCGAAGGCGTCGAATGCATGATCGTCGCCAACGATCCGACGGTCAAAGGCGGCACCAGCAACCCGTGGACCCTGAAGAAGATTTTGCGGGCCAACCAGATCGCCTTCGAGAACCGGCTCCCGGTGATCTCGCTGGTGGAATCCGGCGGGGCGGATCTGCCCACGCAGAAGGAGATCTTCATCCCTGGCGGGCGGATGTTCCGCGATTTGACCCGGCTCTCGGCGGCCGGGATCCCCACCATCGCATTGGTATTCGGCAACTCCACCGCGGGCGGTGCCTACGTCCCGGGCATGTCGGACCACGTGGTGATGATCAAGGAACGTTCCAAGGTCTTCCTCGCGGGTCCACCGCTGGTGAAAATGGCCACCGGCGAGGAATCCGATGACGAATCGCTCGGTGGCGCCGAAATGCATGCCCGTATCTCGGGTTTGGCCGACTACTTCGCCGTCGACGAACTCGACGCGATCCGGATCGGCCGTCGTATCGTCGCCCGGTTGAACTGGGTCAAGCAGGGACCGAGACCCAGACCGGTCATCGAGCCGTTGTTCGACACCGAGGAACTCATCGGCATCGTGCCCGCGGATCTGCGGATCCCGTTCGATCCCCGGGAAGTGATCGCCCGCATCGTCGACGGCTCCGAATTCGACGAATTCAAGCCCCTGTACGGGTCCTCCCTAATGACCGGATGGGCGCAGCTACATGGCTATCCGATCGGCATCCTGGCCAACGCGCGCGGCGTGCTGTTCAGCGAGGAGTCCCAGAAAGCCACCCAGTTCATCCAGCTGGCCAACCGCTCCAACACGCCATTGTTGTTCTTGCACAACACCACCGGCTACATGGTGGGCAAGGACTACGAAGAGGGCGGCATGATCAAGCACGGCTCGATGATGATCAACGCCGTGTCCAACTCGACGGTGCCGCACCTCTCGCTGCTGATCGGCGCCTCCTACGGCGCGGGCCACTACGGCATGTGCGGCCGCGCCTACGATCCGCGGTTCCTCTTCGCGTGGCCGACCTCCAAGTCCGCGGTGATGGGGGGCGCCCAGCTTTCGGGCGTGCTGTCGATCGTGGCCCGCGCGGCCGCCCAGGCGCGCGGCCAACAGGTCGACGAGGAGGCCGACGCGGCGATGCGCGCCGCGGTCGAGGGCCAGATCGAAGCCGAGTCGCTGCCGCTGGTGTTGTCAGGGATGCTCTACGACGACGGGGTGATCGACCCGCGGGACACCCGCACCGTATTGGGAATCTGTTTGTCCGCCATCGCCAATGGCCCGATCAAGGGGACGTCGAACTTCGGCGTCTTCCGAATGTGAGCCCCATGGTTACTCGAGTTCTGGTCGCCAACCGGGGTGAGATCGCCCGGCGAGTGTTCGCCACCTGCCGTCGCCTCGGCATGGGCACCGTCGCGGTCTACACCGATCCGGACGCCGGCGCGCCGCACGTCGCCGAGGCCGACGCCCGGGTGCGGCTGGACAAGACCAACGACTATCTCAACGCCGAGGCCGTCATCGCCGCGGCCCGCGCCGCGGGCGCGGACGCGATACACCCCGGTTACGGGTTCCTCTCGGAGAACGCAGACTTCGCGGCCGCCGTTTTAGGCGCCGGTCTGACATGGGTCGGGCCGCCGGTGGATGCGGTGCGCGCGATGGGCTCCAAGATCGAGTCCAAGAAGCTGATGGCCGCGGCCGGGGTACCCGTGCTCGACGAGCTCGACCCCGACACCGTCACCCAGGCACAGCTGCCGGTGCTGGTCAAGGCCTCCGCGGGCGGCGGTGGCCGCGGGATGCGGGTGGTGCGCGAATTGTTGGCGCTCGCCGAGGAAGTCGCCGCAGCGCGGCGGGAAGCGCAGTCCGCCTTCGGGGATCCGACCGTGTTCTGCGAGCGCTATCTGCCCACCGGACACCACATCGAGGTTCAGGTCATGGCCGACAGCCACGGCACGGTGTGGGCGGTGGGGGAACGGGAATGCTCGATCCAGCGCCGCCACCAGAAGATCATCGAGGAGGCCCCGTCGCCGTTGGTGCAGCGCATCCCGGGCATGCGCGCCAAGCTATTCGACGCGGCCCGGTTGGCCGCCGAAGCCATCGGTTACACCGGGGCGGGGACGGTGGAGTTCCTCGCCGACAACAACGGCGAGTTCTACTTCCTGGAGATGAACACCCGGCTGCAGGTCGAACACCCGGTGACCGAAGAGACCACCGGACTCGATCTCGTCGAACTGCAGCTCGCCATCGCCGACGGCGCCCGCCTGGACGCGCAACCTCCTGCCGCCCAGGGACATTCGATCGAAGCCCGGCTCTACGCCGAGGACCCCGCCAAGAACTGGCAGCCGCAGGCCGGCCTGGTGCGAGCATTCGGAGTGCCGTCGGTTCGGGCGGAGTTCAGCTCGCTGGGACAACGGACCGGGATCCGGCTGGATTCGGGCATCGTCGACGGGTTCACCGTTTCGATCCACTACGACCCGATGCTGGCCAAGGTTATCTCCTATGCCCCGACGCGCCGTCAGGCGGCCCTGGTTCTCGCCGGCGCGCTGGCCCGCGCCCGCCTGCACGGCGTGCGTACCAACCGCGATCTGCTGGTGAACGTGCTGCGGCATCCGGCCTTCCTCGACGGTGCCACCGACACGGCGTTTTTCGAGACCCACGACCTGGCGCTGCTGGCGGCCCCACTGGCCGACGCCGCGGCGGTCCGCCTGTCCGCCATCGCAGCCGCACTCGCCGACGCCGCGCACAACCGGGCTGTTGCCCCGGTGTCGGGTGCCGTTCCCAGCGGCTGGCGGAATCTGCCGTCGGGGTGCCAGGTCAAGGACTACCACGACGACGCAGGTGACGAGCACCGGGTTCAATACCGGTTCACCAGAACCGGTTTGATACTCCCCGACGACCCGTCTGTGCACCTGGTGTCGGCCACGGCGCACGATGTCGTGCTGCGGGCGGACGGTGTCGACCACGGCTTCTCGGTGCGGCGCTACCACGCGGGCGATTCCGACATCTATGTCGATTCCGCACGCGGACCGGTGCACCTGATTGCGCGGCCGCGTTTCCCCGAGCCCGGTTCGACCGTCGAAAAGGGCTCATTGGTGGCGCCGATGCCCGGCAGCGTCATCCGGCTCGGCGCCGCGATCGGCGACACCGTCACCGCCGGCCAGCCGCTGATCTGGCTGGAGGCCATGAAGATGGAGCACACCATCGCCGCCCCGGTCGACGGGGTACTGGCCGAACTCAATGTCAAGACCGGTCAGCAAGTCGAAGTTGGCGCTGTGCTGGCAAGAGTGGAAGCGCCACAATCAGAAGGAGATTCAGCATGACCGACACCAGCTTCATCGAGAGTGAGGAGCGTCAGGCCCTCCGCAAATCGGTGGCCGCGTGGGCGGCCAACTACGGCAGCGAGTATTACCTGCGCAAGGCCCGCGCTCACGAACACACCGACGAATTATGGTCAGAGGCAGGCAAACTCGGCTTCCTCGGCGTCAATCTGCCCGAGGAGTACGGCGGCGGCGGCGCCGGGATGTACGAGCTGTCGCTGGTCATGGAGGAGATGGCGGCCGCGGGTAGCGCGCTGCTGCTGATGGTGGTGTCGCCCGCCATCAACGGCACCATCATCAGCAAGTTCGGCACCGAGGAGCAGAAGAAGCGCTGGATCCCCGGTATCGCCGACGGGACGCTGACGATGGCGTTCGCCATCACCGAGCCGGATGCGGGCTCCAACTCGCACAAGATCACCACGACTGCCCGCCGCGACGGCAGCGACTGGATCCTCAAGGGCCAGAAGGTTTTCATCTCCGGCATCGATCAGGCGCAGGCGGTGCTGGTGGTCGCCCGTACTGAGGAGGCCAAGACCGGCAAGCTGCGGCCCGCGCTGTTCGTGGTGCCTACCGACGCGCCGGGCTTCAGCTACACCCCGATCGAAATGGAGTTGATCAGCCCTGAACGCCAGTTCCAGGTCTTCCTCGACGACGTGCGGCTGCCCAGCGACGCGCTCGTCGGCGCCGAAGATGCCGCCATCGCACAGCTTTTCGCCGGGCTCAACCCCGAACGCATCATGGGCGCGGCGAGTTCCGTCGGGATGGGGCGGTTCGCCCTCGACCGGGCCGCCGAGTATGTCAAGACCCGCCAGGTGTGGGGCACGCCGATCGGCGCGCACCAAGGCTTGTCACATCCGTTGGCGCAGTGCCACATCGAGGTCGAGCTGGCCAAGCTGATGCTGCAGAAGGCCGCGGCCCTCTACGACTCGGGCAACGACATGGGCGCGGCCGAAGCCGCGAACATGGCCAAATACGCTGCGGCCGAAGCGGCTACGCGGTCGGTGGATCAGGCGGTGCAGTCGATGGGCGGCAACGGGCTGACCAAGGAGTACGGCGTGGCGGCCATGCTGACCTCGGCCCGGCTGGGTCGCATCGCCCCGGTCAGCCGCGAGATGGTGCTGAACTTCGTCGCGCAGACCTCGCTGGGTCTGCCCCGAAGCTACTGATGGACGCGCTCGTCGAATACGCCGGGCCCGCGGACACGGGCGGGCCGTACGCGCGGCTGACGCTGAACTCACCGCACAACCGCAACGCGCTATCCACCACTCTGGTCAACCAATTGCACCAGGGCCTGCGCGACGCCTCGGCCGACCCCGCGGTACGGGTGGTGGTGCTGGGCCACACCGGCGGCACCTTCTGTGCCGGTGCGGATCTGAGCGAGGCCGGCGGGGGCGATCCTAGTGGCGATCGCCAGGGCGGCGCAGCCGGGCGAAGCGGGTCGCCACCGTCGGCATACGACATGGCCGTCGCGCGGGCGCGGGAGATGACCGCCTTGATGCGGGCCATCGTCGCCTCGCCACTGCCGGTGATCGCCGCCATCGATGGGCACGTCCGGGCGGGCGGATTCGGCCTGATGGGTGCGTGCGATATCGCGGTCGCCGGCCCGCGCAGCACCTTCGCGCTCACCGAGGCCCGGATCGGCGTCGCCCCGGCGATCATCTCGTTGACGCTGCTGCCGAAACTGTCGTCGCGGGCCGCGGCGCGCTACTACCTGACCGGCGAGACGTTCGGCGCCGGCCAGGCGGCGGAGATCGGACTGATCACCGTGGCCGCCGACGACGTCGACGCCGCGGTCGACAAACTGGTCTCCAATATCGGCCGTGGTTCGCCTCAGGGCCTCGCGGCTTCCAAGGCACTGACCACGGCGGCGGTGCTGCGGGGGTTCGACCGCGATGCCGAACGCCTCGCCGAGGAGTCGGCCCGGCTCTTCGTCTCCGACGAAGCCCGCGAGGGCATGCTGGCGTTTCTTCAGAAGCGCGCACCCCACTGGACGAGTTAGCCAGCCGAGAAGTTAGCCAGATGTCAAACAGTGGCTCTGGCCGAACGGCCGGCGGTGCGATGCGGGCCGGCGCAAGGTTGCAGTTTAGCCAATCCTCTTGCAGCAAAACCTGTACGTCGTAGGCTCGTGGGTGATGAGCAACTCAACGCAACGGGATGCGGAGGACACGCGCGGCGAGCCGTCGCGCGCGGCCGACACCGACCGCATCCAGATTGCGCAGTTGCTCGCCTATGCGGCCGAACAAGGCCGCCTGCAGCTGAATGACTACGAAGACCGTCTGACCAGGGCATACGCAGCGACGACCTATGAGGAACTGGATCGGCTGCGGGCCGATCTGCCGGGGACGCCGATCAGCCCGCGCCGCGGCGGCAAAACCAATCCGGCGCCGTCGACGCTGCTGCTGGCTTTGATGAGCGGGTTCGAGCGGCGCGGCCGATGGAACGTCCCCAAGAAGCTCACCACCTTCACCCTGTGGGGCAGCGGAGTGGTCGATCTGCGCTACGCAGACTTCACCTCAACCGAGGTCGACATCCATGCGATGTCGATTATGGGCGTGCAAAACATTTTGCTGCCGCCCGAGGTCAACGTCGAGGTGCACGGCCGCGGCGTGATGGGTAACTTCGACCGCGCCGTCCACGGGCAGGGCACCCCCGGAGCCCCGACCGTGCACATTCGCGGCTTCTCGCTGTGGGGCGGGGTCGGAATCATCCGCAAAGCCCGCCGACCACGCGGCTAGCGGAAGCCTTTAGTCGGGCACGTAATCAAACGTGTCGGGGTTGGGCCCATGGCGTCCGGACTCACCCTTGTCCAGCGCCGAGATCGCATCCATCTCGGAGTCGTCCAACTCGAAGTCGAACAGGTCGAAGTTGGCTTTGATCCGTTGCGGTGTCACAGATTTCGGGAAGACGATGTCGCCCCGCTGAATGTGCCAGCGCAACACCACCTGCGCCGGTGACCTGTCGCGGGCCTCGGCGATGCGGGTGATCACCGCGTCGTCGAGGACCCTGCCCTGGGCGATGGGCGACCACGCCTCGGTCGCGATGCCGTGCTCGCGCCCATAGGCCCGGACTTCGTCATTGGCGAAGTAGGGATGCACCTCGATCTGGTTGACCGACGGGACGGTGTCGGTTTCGGCGGCGAGCCGATCCAGGTGTGCGACTTGGAAATTCGAGACACCGATGCTGCGGGCGCGTCCGTCGCGCGCGAACTCTTCGAACACTTTCCACGTGGAGACGAAGTCGCCGTCGTAGAGCGTGGGCAGCGGCCAGTGGATGAGGAACAAATCGACGTAGTCGGACTCCAGCTTCTTCAGCGTCTGGTCGAAGGCGCGGCGCGCATCGTCGGGCTTGTGAAATCCGTTGTTGAGCTTGCTGGTGACGAAGACCTCGCCGCGGTCCAGACCCGCGTCGCGAATGCCTTGCCCGACTTCCTTTTCGTTGCCGTACATCTCGGCCGTGTCGATGTGACGGTACCCGATCTCGAGCGCTTTCCTCACCGCCGCGGCGGTCTCGTCGGGCTTGATCTGAAACACGCCAAAACCCAGCTGCGGAATGCCGACACCGTCGTTGAGTTCGATCGTTGGAACCTTGCTCATGCGTCTCCTCCTTCTTCGTCCCTGTACCCCGTCGAGAACGCACCTACCCCTTGACCGGCGTTGCCGCCCGGCGCGCCGAGAAGCTAACGGCGGCGCGACCGCAGGTAGTCGCCGACCACGGCCGCTCCCAATCCGTCGAGATCGGGCACCACGACCCGTCCCTCGACACGTCGGGCGACCTGGTCGATGAACCGGGCCAGACCCGGATCGCTGCCCAGCCGAAAAATGGTGATCTGGGCGCCCAGGCGCGCCATCTCGTCGAAACCGCGCACGGTGTGGGCGATGGTCCGCGGATGCGGTGGATAGTCGAAGAACACGGTCGTGCCGTCACCGTCGAAGTCCTCCAGGTGCGCGGTCGGCTCACCGTCGGTCACCACCAGCACGACGGGCTGCGCGTTGGGATGCCGGCGCAGATGACGGCCGGCCAGCGCCAGCGCGTGATGCAGGTTGGTGCCCTGCTCGTAGACCCCTTCCAGACCGGTGAGCTCGGCGGCGGTCACCGTTCGGGCGTAGCGGCCAAAAGCGATGATCTGCAAGGCATCCGACCGAAAGCGCGTGCACACCAAGTGGTTGAGCGCCAGGGCCGTTTGCTTCATGGGCAGCCAGCGATTCTCCATCACCATCGAGAATGAGGTATCGACCAGCAGTGCGACCGCGGCCTGGGTACGTGTCTCGGTTTCGGAGATCTCGACGTCGTCGACGGTGATCTTCAACCGGCCGTCCGGGCCGTCCGCGGTGGCGGTTCCCGCCTGTCGCAGCACGGCGTTGGTCAATGTCCGGGAGATGTTCCACGGCTCGGTATCCCCGAACTGCCAGGGCCGAGTCGCGCCGGTGAGTTCGCCGGCCGCTCCGGCGCGCCGATGATCGCGCTCGCCGCGACGCCCGGAAAGTTGTTGTGCCACATCGCGTAGCGCCGCCTCACCAAGCTGGCGCATGGCCTTCGGCGACAGCCGCCATTGTCCGTCCGAACCGCGGTCCAAAAAACCCTGATTGACCAGTGCGCGTTCCAATTCGGCAAGTGTGCGGGCATCGACGGCCGCCTCGTCGCCGAGCTGGCGTGCCAGCGCGTCGAGGTCGACGTCGTCCATGGTGGCGCCCGGATAGCTCTGCGAGAGCTGCTCGGCCAGTTGCTCCAGCTCGGCGATGTCGGACAGCGCCTGGGTGCCCTCGCCCATGCCGAACGGGTTGTCGCCGGAGAACTGCTCGGACCCGCTCCAGTCCTCCCCCGGCCGCGCCGCCTGCAGGTGCGCATCGAGCCGATTCAGCGCCTGCATCAGCGACGGAGAGCCGAAAGCCTGCTGCGCCAAGGCATCCAGCTCCGCGCGTTGCTCGGCACTCAGACTGTTGCGGAATCGCTGCGCGGCGGCGGCGCGCTTGGCAAGCGAGTCCAGCAGCTCATCGACGTTGCGCGGGTTCTCCGGAAAGAACTCACCATGGGAGTCCATGAAATCTTCAAAATCTTGTTGGGTGTCCTCACCGCGGGCGTGCTTGTCCAGCAGCTCGTTGAGGTCATTGACCATGTCATTGACCCGCTGACGATCCTCGTCGGTGGCGCCTTCCAGCGCCTGCTTCATGCCCGCGAAACGTTGGTCGAGCATCTCGCGGCCGAGCAGATCCTTGATCTGGTCGTACTTTTGGCGGGCCTCGCCGCTGCGCCAGTTGTAGTCGGAGAGCTCCTGGACGGCCTTGGCCGGCGACGACGGCAGCGCGTCCAACTGCAGTTCGCCGAAGCGGGCGTCGTCGTCGAGTGCGCGGGCCAGCTCCTTGCGTTCGGCCAGCACGGCCTCGTCCAGCAGCTTCTTGATCTCCTGCAGGGTTCCATCTAAGTTGTTGCGCCGCAACAACTCCCGTCGCCGCCGATTGGCCTCGGCGGCCAGCCGGTCCGCTCCGGGCAGGTCCTTGGTGCCGCGGCGCAGCAGTTCGGACAGCGCACGGCGCGGCGACGTGCCGGCCATGACATCCTGGCCGATCTGTTCGAGCGCCTCGCGCAGATCCACCGGCGGGGCCAGCGGGTCGGGCCCGCCAGTGTAGGCCGAGTATCGAAGAGAGTGCCCCTTAACGGGTTCAGCCATAGACGGTTTGACCCTCCCCGGATACCTTGTCGATTCGCTTGGCCAGGTACAGGGCCTCGAGCGCCAGTTCCAGCGCCGCGGCGCGTTCGCCTTCCGACTGCGCACCGACCTTGGCCGCGATCTTGTCCACCACCGCCAGGCTCGGGACGGCGGCCAGCACGTCCTTGGCCGACACCCGCTCTCCCGTCGTCACCGCCGAACCGCCCTCGACCGCGGTCACCAACGAACCGACGTCGATGCCGCCCAGCACCCGCGAGGCGGTGTCCGCGGTCGCCCGGCGCAACAGGTGCTCGAGCACGGCCTGTTCGCGACCTTCCTCGCCGGACTCGAATTCCAGCTTGCCGCGCAGGACGTCGATCACCGTGCCCAAGTCGACCACCCGGGCCACCGGATCCGTCTCCCCCAGCACCGCGCCGCGATGCCGCGCGGCGGCGGCGACGGTCTCCGCCGCCGCAATCGCGAACCGCGCTGACACCCCGGAGCGTTGATCGACGGAGTTGGACTCCCTCAGGTAGCGGGCGAACCTGGCGATGATCTGCATCAGGTAATCGGGAACCTGGGCGGACAGGTGCGCTTCTTGCGCGATCACGCCGATTTCCGCGTCCAGCTCCAGCGGGTAGTGGGTCCGGATCTCCGCACCGAAACGGTCTTTGAGCGGGGTGATGATGCGTCCCCGGTTGGTGTAGTCCTCGGGATTGGCGCTGGCGACCACCAACACATCCAGCGGCAGGCGCAGAGTGTAACCGCGGACCTGGATGTCGCGCTCCTCCATCACGTTGAGCATCGACACCTGGATGCGCTCGGCGAGGTCGGGCAGTTCGTTGACCGCAACGATGCCCCGGTGCGCGCGCGGAATCAGTCCGTAGGCGATGGTTTCCGGATCCCCGAGGCTGCGGCCCTCGGCGACCTTGATCGGGTCGATGTCACCGACCAGGTCGGCCACACTGGTGTCCGGGGTGGCGAGCTTTTCGGTGTAGCGCTCGCTGCGGTGCTTCCATTCCACCGGCAGGTCGTCGCCCAAGGTGGCGGCCTTGCGGATCGACTCCGGGGTGATCGGCGAGAAAGGGTGCTCACCGAGTTCGGCGCCGGCGATCACCGGTGTCCACTCATCGAGCAATCCGGTCAGCGCACGCAGCAGCCGGGTTTTACCCTGGCCCCGCTCACCGAGCAGGACGAAGTCGTGGCCCGCGATCAAGGCCCGCTCGAGCTGGGGCAAGACGGTGTCGTCGAATCCCAGAATGCCCGGCCAGATGTCTGCGCTATCTGGCCCGTCGGCTAAGGCGGTGAGCAGATTCTCGCGGATTTCCTGCTTGACTCCCCGTTCACGATGACCGGCGGCACGCAGTTCGCCGACGGTGCGGGGCAGGTTGCTCGGTGACGTCACCACTCCACGCTACGACGCGCGCTCAGACGAGTCATGTCAAGGGCGTTCACTGCACGCTTATTGACATCCGCGTCGGTCGCGTGCGCCGCTGCTAATGCGCGAAGTGGCGCGCCCCGGTCAGATACAGCGTGATGCCGGCGTTGGCGGCCGCGGCGGTCACCTCTTCGTCGCGCACCGATCCTCCGGGATGCACGATCGCCTTCACTCCGGCGCCGGTCAGCGTCTCGAGTCCGTCGGGGAAGGGGAAGAACGCATCCGAGGCAGCGACCGCGCCGCGCACCCGATCGCCGCCGCGTTCGACGGCCAGCCGCGCGGCGTCGACCCGGTTCACCTGACCCATGCCGACGCCGATGGTGGCGCCGCCGCCGGCGATCACGATCGCGTTCGATTTGACCGCGCGGCACACGCGCCAGGCGAACACCAGGTCGGCCAGCGTCGCCGGATCGGCGGGTGAGCCGGTGGCCAGGCTCCAATTCGCCGAATTGTCGCCGTGCGCGTCGAGCTCATCACGCTGCTGCACCAACAGCCCGCCGCTGATCGGCCGCAGCTCGGTGCCACCGGTCAACGGCTCCGAGCCCACCAGTACCCGGATGTTCTTCTTGCGGGTCAACACCTCCAGGGCCGCCGGCTCGTAGGCGGGCGCGACGATGACCTCGGTGAAGATGGTGCTGACGTACTCGGCCATCTCAACGCTCACTTCGGTATTGGCCGCGATGACTCCGCCGAATGCGCTCAGCGGATCGCACTCGTGCGCTTTGCGGTGTGCGTCGGCGACCGATGCCGACGAGATGGCGATCCCACATGGGTTGGCGTGCTTGATGATTGCCACGCAGGTCTGCTCGTGATCGAAGGCGGCCCGCCAGGCCGCGTCTGCATCGGTGAAGTTGTTGTAGGACATCTCTTTTCCGTGCAGCTGCTCGGCCTGCGCCAGTCCCGGCCAGGCACCGGGGTCGCCGTACAGCGCCGCCTGCTGGTGGGGGTTCTCGCCGTAACGCAGCATCGCCGAGCGGCGCCAGCTGCGGCCCAGCCACTTCGGAAAAGTCGTCGGCGGATGTTCGGGAGCCAGCGTCGACTCCATCCAGCTCGCGACCGCGATGTCGTATTCGGCGGTGTGCGCAAACGCCAGCGAGGCCAGCTTTTTGCGCTGAGCGAGGCTAAAGCCGCCTTCGCGGACCGCGGCGAGCACTCCGTCATAGCCCTGTGGGTCGGTGATCACCGCCACGCTGGGATGGTTTTTCGCGGCGGCCCGCACCATCGAGGGGCCGCCGATGTCAATCTGTTCGACGCATTCGTCGATGCTTGCCCCGGAGTCGACCGTCTCGGTGAAGGGGTACAGATTGACGACGACGAGTTCGAACGCCGCAATCCCGAGTTCCTCCAGCGCGGCGGCGTGCTCCGGTTTGCGAAGGTCCGCCAGCAGGCCCGCGTGCACCCGCGGGTGCAGTGTCTTGACTCGGCCGTCGAGCACTTCGGGAAAGCCGGTCAACTCCTCGACTCGGGTTACCGGAATGCCTTGGCCGGCAATGACCTTCGCCGTGGATCCGGTCGAGACGATCTCGACGCCCGCGGCCGCCAAGTCCTGGGCGAGGTCGACCAGCCCGGTCTTGTCGTAGACGCTGATCAAGGCGCGCCGGATCGGCCGTTTGGCATCGTCCCGCCAGTCGTCGGTGCTCATCGGTTCGTCGCCTTTCGTCCGATCGTCGCTTTTCTCCCGACCAGGGTCAGGCCTCCTGTTGCGATCGCGGCCACCACGTCCACCAGTAGCTTCCGTTCGGTGACTTTGATGCGTTCGTGCAGAGTCTCTTCGGTGTCGCCGTCGAGCACCGGAACGGATTCCTGCGCCAGAATCGGCCCGGTATCCGTCCCGGCGTCTACCAGGTGCACCGTACAGCCTGTGACCTTCACACCGTAGGCCAACGCGTCGGCCACTGCGTGCGCACCCGGGAACGCCGGCAACAGCGCCGGATGGGTGTTGATGACGCGGCCGTAGAACCGCGAAAGGAATTGCGGCCCAAGTATTTTCATGAAGCCTGCGGAGACCACCAGGTCGGGGGAATGCGCGACGGTCGCCTCGGTGATTGCCGCGTCCCAGGCGTCGCGGTCCGGGTGATCGCCGAGCCGGACGGTGAAGGCCGGTACGGAGGCCGCCGCGGCGATCTCGGTGGCCAGACAGTCGCGGTCGGCACCGACGGCGACCACCCGGGCCGGATAATCCGCGATGGCGGAAGTCATCAGAGAGTTCAGCAGCGACCCGGTGCCCGACGCCAGTACCACTACCCGCGCCGGTGCGTTCGGGGGCACATGGAGCGGTTCGACCACATCGGCGAGCCTAGCCCGACGACGATGCGCGTCGCGCAGCGACGTGAGGAGGAGTGGGGCAGCGACGTGAGCAGCAGTCGGGCAGCGACGTGAGCAGCAGTCGGGCAATCGACTCTGGCGACGACGTAGGCCCGACGATCAGGCTGGCCGCATAGGGAATTGCCCGCCTCTGAGCGACAATCACCGCTGTCGCGCTCGGGCGAACCGAAGTTGTCGCTGCGAGGCGGGCAAAACGATTAATCCCCGGAATCTCGCTCGGTCGCTCCGCGCTCCGGTTCGCCGGGAGGGCGCTCGCCGTCGGTAACCGGCGGATCGCGTTCGCCGGATTCGTCCGGCGGCGCATCGCGCACGTCGCCCGGGTCGGCCGGGTCGCCGGAGCCCACCGGGATCTCGTCGTCCCCAAGCTCCGCATCCTCGGGCAGCCGATCGTCGTCGAAAACGCCCGCGAAGTCCGCGGGTTCCTCGGTCGCCGCGGCGGGCGCCGGTTTGGGAGGCTTGAGCCGCCGGGGACGACGCCTGATTCCGCCGGTCATCGCCACGGTGACTCCGCCGACGACCGCGAACCAGAGGAAGACACCGATGAGCAGCGCGCCCTGGTCGACGCCGACGTGGCCGAAGTTACCCAGCTGGCCGCTGCCGGCGTACGCGAGCAAGCACATCACCAGCGCGCCGGCGACCGCGGCGACCGCCAGCTTGGCGGCGGCCGCAAACAGCGGCAACGCACGGCGGGCGCACTGCTGGCCGAGCGCCACACCGGACGACGCACCGATGATGAGCAGCGCCACCCAGACCGGCCCCAAGGGAGGCCTAGGGACGGCGGCCAGCACCGGCAAGGCCGGGATATCGCCACCGAACACGGTGAAAGAACTGAAGGTGGCGAAGCCGATATGCGCGCTGGACCCGACGGCTATCGCCGCGGTTCCCACAATTACGTTGGGCGCGTACAGCATTGACAGCACGGTGAGGCTGAACTCGCCGAAGATCGAATCGGTGATGCCGTAGAGCTCTTGCATGGTCGACCAATGCACCACCAGCGAGCCCGCCGTCACCAGGCCGGACAACCCGAGCAACGCCAACACTCCGGCCGAAGCGGCGCGCAGGGAATCGCCCAGCCAAAACGGCAGCGACGCCGCCGCCAGCGCGCGTGGCGCCACCCGGGACCACACGCCGATCGCGGCGCCGGCGGCGTGAACCACGAGCACACTGAGGAACGCACGTAGCGCGCTGGGTGTTTGCAGCTCGGTGATCACCGACGACGCGTCGTGGATGACGGCCAGGGCGATCGCCGTCATCAGCAACGGGCCGCCCAGCGCCGAGGCGATAACCCAGCGGACGACAAGCCACGACGAGTAGGGCGTGGTTGCCCGCGCCGTGCTGCGCGCGGTAGCCCAGACCATCAGGAGGACCGGCAGCAGCGGCATCACACCCAGTTCGCGGCCACCGATCGAGACCGGTACCTGGTGCACGCCCAGCCACATGCTGGCGATGGCGCCCAGGGCGCCGGTCATGTCGCTGTTGGCGATCAACAACTGGATCAGCGTGACCGCGGCGATGATGACCAACGCCACCACCGCGGGGGCGAACGCGACCCTGACAAGGTCACCCGCTTGGCGAGCGCCTGCTGCCCGGTTGTCCTCCACGCGTGTCACTCTGGGGCACGTCCCCGACTATGCGCGACAGCGCACGGTTAGGAGGGCGCTGGCCCAGACGGTGACGACGGCGACTGGTGCTCCTGTCCGAACTGCTGGCCACCACCCTGCTCGGAGAAGTTTGCCGTCGCCGAGCCGGCATCCGATCCGCCGGCGTTCGGCGGCGGGCTGAAGCTGGGGAAGCCGGTGGGCGGCGTGGACGGCCCCTGCTGTTGCGCGGACGGCTGAGGTCCCGACTGGGGCGAAGGCTGTGCACCGAAACCGCCGGTCGGAACGCCGCTCTGGGTGGGCGCCGCGCTCGGCGAATAGCCGCCGTACTGCGACCCATATCCCTGCGGCGACTGCTGCTGGCCGGCGTGCTGCTGGCCGGCGTGCTGCTGGCCACCCGGCTGCTGACCGTAGTAGGGCTGTTGACCGTACTGGCCGTATTGCCCGTACTGGCCATACTGCGCGTACGGGTCGTACTTGGGCCGCGGCGCCGGCGCGGTGATCACCCCGGAGTCCAGCAGGACCACGACGACAGCGGCGATCGCCTGGAGCACGACGGCCGCCACCAGCGGCCACATCGCCCAGCCGATCGCGAAACCGGCGGGCAGGTTGATCGTCTCGGTGATGGCGAGCAAGGCACCCAGAACCGCGATGACCGCGACGATCCCCGCATAATTCTTGGCCTTCGGCACCAGGCTGAGCCCGGCGAGCAGCGCGGCCAGCACAGCAACAACCACCGCGGTGCCCGCGTCGCCGGCGCGCCCGCCGATACCCGGGCCGAGGTCGGCGCCGATGGTGAAGGTGGGCCCGAAGTTCAGGAGGTAGGCGGCCAGACCCAGGACCACCACCGCGATATTCAGGTAGAACGGGAGCTTGCTCGTCCCGTCGTCGTCCTTGGCGAAGGACGGTGTGGCGCCTGCATAGGTGCCGCCGGGCTGCGCCGGTGGATAGCCCGGGCTTCCGGGAGAGTAGGTCATGGCTCCTCCTGTTGCTTCCAGTGCCTTGAACTGCCTGGCGGTCGCCACGGTTGCAGTGCAACGCTGTGCTTCCAGGCGCCTCGCTGCGTTAGCGACGCGGTCGATCACCCACGCTAGCGCACGTGCGGTAACCCGTGCCGTTGCCACCGGCTTGGACAGCGGCGCCCACACCGGCTGCCCCGCGGCCTGCTCGCGAGACGGTCCGTGTCACGACGGCTTGCTCAGCAGAGGTAGAACACGTTCTAATTCTCTGCATGGATTACGGGCTTGTGCTTTTTACCAGCGATCGTGGCATCTCTCCGGCGAGGGCCGCGAAGCTTGCCGACGATCACGGCTTTGCGACCTTCTACGTGCCAGAACACACTCACATTCCGGTGAAGCGCGAGGCTGCTCACCCCACCACGGGCGACGAATCGCTGCCCGACGATCGCTACATGCGGACACTAGACCCATGGGTGAGTCTGGGCGCGGCGTGCGCGGTCACCTCGCGGGTGCGGTTGTCCACCGCGGTGGCCCTACCGGTCGAACACGACCCGATCACGTTGGCGAAAAGTATTGCCACCCTTGACCACCTGTCCGGCGGACGGGTCAGCCTGGGCGTCGGGTTCGGTTGGAACACCGACGAACTCGCCGACCACGGCGTGCCGCCGGGCCGGCGCCGCACCATGCTGCGCGAGTACATCGAGGCGATGCGGGAACTATGGACCAAAGAGGAAGCCAGCTACGACGGCGAATTCGTCAAGTTCGGGCCCAGCTGGGCCTGGCCCAAGCCCGTGCAGTCACACATCCCGGTGCTGGTCGGGGCCGCGGGCACCGAGAAGAACTTCAAGTGGATCGCGCGCAGCGCCGACGGTTGGATCACCACTCCGCGCGACTTCGACATCGACGAACCGGTGAAGTTGCTGCAGGACACCTGGGCGGCGGCGGGCCGCGACGGTGCTCCCCACATCGTCGCGCTGGACTTCAAGCCGGTGCCCGAGAAGCTCGCCAAATGGGCCGAGCTCGGGGTGACCGAGGTGCTGTTCGGGCTGCCGGACAAATCCGAAGACGAGATCGCCGCCTACGTCGAGCGCTTGGCCGGCAAGCTCGCCGCCCTGGTCTAGGCCCGCGCGCGTACGACGGGGTCTAGCCCAGCGACGCCCGGTTACCGTTGTCGGTCGACCACACCGAGATCTCCACACCGAGCGGATCGCCGTCGCACATCAATGCGACGAGGTCGTCGTCGTCGGTCGTGGCCATGAATCGCGTGTTGTCCGCCGCGAGCCGGCCGACGATGATGCCGGTGCGGACCGGCCAGCCGTAGCGCACTGAGTACGTCTCGATGGTTGCCGCGCCGTCGGGTGTCTTCGTGACGTCGATCTTCGGCAGAGCATCGATCTCCTTCTTCAGCTCCGCACGGTTATCGGTGCGCCACTCCGCCGGCGTGGTCGAGTAGATACCGACCGAGTACTTGCTCATAATGCCGCCGTTGGCGCCGACGAGGCCGAATTGCCCTGGCCTGTCTCGCATCTGCGTGACCGTCTCGGCGATACCGTGCAGCGAGTAGCTGTTCCCGGGTCCGCCGAAGTACGGTAATCCGCCGGTCAGGGTCAAACCGCGCGGGTCGTCGCCGTCGATGCCGAGGGCTTCGCAGATGACGAACACCGGGAACGGGAAGCAGCTGTACAGGTCGAAGGTGGCGATGTCGTCGATGCCGATTCCAGCTACCCGCAACGCTTCTCGGGCCGCATGGACCGCCGCCGGGCTGGCGCCGAGGTCGACGCGATCCAGCATCGCCTGCTCGATCATGTCCGAGTGGCCGTGCACATAAACCCACTTGTCCTCGGGCACACCCAGGCGGGTCGCCGCCTCCACTGACATCAGCACCGCCGCTGCGCCCTGGTTGACCTGATCGCGGGCGACGAGCAGACGGGGGTACGGGTCACAGATCATCCGGTTGTCGTCGGTGATGGTGATGATCTCGTCGACCGACCGCTCCACCGGTGATGACGAAAACGGGTTCTTGGCAGCCACTTTGGACATCGGGGCGAACAGTTCGGCCATCTCGCGCCGATAGTCGGCCACGCTGTATCCGAGGCGGGCGCGGCGGGCATTCTCCAGGAGCCCGTACTGCACGGGCGCCCCGGTCAAGCCGTGCTGGATCGTGTATTCGTCGATGTAGCTGGAGATCTGGTGGCCACGATCCTCGAGTTGGCCCTCGACATGTTCGGTGAAGTCGGGCTTGTCATCCCGATCGGCGAAGTAACGGGCCGTCGACCCCGGCTCCGAGCCCATGATCAGTACGACGTCGGCTTCGCCCGCCGCGATTGCATTGCCCGCCTCGGTGACAAGCTTCTGCGGACCCTGCCCACCGACTGGTTCGAGTACCACGCGGGCCGGGTCGCCGCCGAGACGGTTCATCACCGAACGCGGGTAGTTGTTCGACTTGCCGAGCTTCGCCGGCATCGGTCCAGAGATCTCGAACTGCCGTAGCCCGAAGACCGTGTCGACGGCCTGGGCAACGCTTTTGGCGCCGGTGTCTTCAAGAGCCGCGCGGGCGGCCGCCGTCGCGAGGTCGACCGCCGACATGCCCCGATAGTCGGGGTCGTCGATGCGCTCGGTGAACTGGCCGACACCGACGAGCACCGGAGTACGCGGATCGACCGGCATGAAAACCTCCTGGCAACTGTTAGTTCGTCAGGCTAACCGATGGCTGGAACCAACACGAAACTGCGGCCAGCTCGCGAATTCTGGTGAAAACGCGATCTGACCGCAGTCTCGGCGAAGAACTACAGGCTCTGCAGGATCTCCCGGGCCAGCGCGGCGGTCTCCGACGGCGTCTTGCCGACCTTGACGCCGGCCGCCTCCAAGGCCTCCTTCTTGGCGGCCGCGGTGCCCGACGAGCCAGACACGATGGCACCCGCGTGGCCCATCGTCTTGCCCTCCGGCGCGGTGAATCCCGCGACGTAGCCGACGACCGGCTTGGACACGTTGGCCTTGATGTAGTCGGCCGCACGCTCCTCGGCATCACCGCCGATCTCGCCGATCATCACGATGATCTTGGTGTCGGGGTCCTTCTCGAACGCCTCGATGGCGTCGATGTGCGTGGTCCCGATCACCGGGTCACCGCCGATACCGATCGAGGTGGAGAAGCCGAAATCGCGCAGCTCGTACATCATCTGGTAGGTCAGGGTGCCCGACTTGGACACCAGGCCGACCGGGCCGGGTCCACTGATGTTCGCCGGGGTGATGCCCGCCAGCGCCTCACCCGGGGTGATGATGCCGGGACAGTTCGGCCCGATGATGCGAGTCTTCTGCCCCTTGTCGACGTTATAGGCCCACGCATACGCGCTGTCCTGCACCGGAATTCCCTCGGTGATGACCACCAACAGGGGGATCTCGGCGTCGATGGCCTCGATGATCGCGTCCTTGGCGAACTTCGGCGGCACGAAGACGACCGACACGTTGGCGCCGGTCTCCTTCATCGCCTCGGCGACGGAGCCGAAGACCGGAAGTTCGACATCCTTGCCGACGGGATCCACGTGCGACACGGTGGTGCCGGCTTTGCGGGCGTTGACCCCACCCACCACCGCAGTGCCTGCCTTCAGCATCAGCGCGGTGTGCTTGGTGCCCTCACCGCCGGTGATGCCCTGGACGATCACTTTGGAGTCTTTGTTCAGGAAGATCGACATCGCTTGGTTCCTTACTTGTTCGCCAGCTCGGCGGCTTTGTCGGCGCCCGCGTCCATGGTCTCGGCCTGGATCACCAGCGGGTGGTTGGCGTCGGCGAGGATCTTGCGGCCTTCGTCGACGTTGTTGCCGTCGAGCCGGACCACGAGCGGCTTGTTGGCCTCGTCGCCGAGCATGTTCAGCGCGGTCACGATTCCGTTGGCGACGGCGTCGCAGGACGTGATGCCGCCGAACACGTTCACGAACACGCTCTTGACCTGCTTGTCGTTCAGGATGACGTCGAGGCCTGCGGCCATCACCTCGGCCGAGGCGCCGCCGCCGATGTCCAGGAAGTTGGCCGGCTTGACCCCGCCGTGCTTCTCGCCCGCGTAGGCGACGACGTCGAGCGTCGACATCACCAGGCCCGCGCCGTTGCCGATGATGCCGACGGCGCCGTCGAGCTTGACGTAGTTCAGGTCGTGCTCCTTGGCCTTGAGCTCCAGCGGGTCGGTGGCGTCGCGGTCCTCGAACTCGGCGTGGCCGGGCTGACGGAAGTCGGCGTTGGCGTCCAGGGTGACCTTGCCGTCCAGCGCCAGGATTTGGTCTTGCGGGTCGCGCACCAACGGGTTGACCTCGACCAGGGTGGCGTCCTCGGCGACGAAGACCTCCCACAGCTTGTTGATGGTCACCGCGGCGGCGTCGAGCACCTCGGCGGGCAGGTGGCCCTGCTCGGCGATGGAACGCGCGGTCGCCAGGTCGACACCCTTGACGGCGTCCACCGGAACCTTGGCCAGCCGCTCCGGCTTGGTGGCGGCCACCTCCTCGATCTCCATGCCGCCCTCCACCGAGCACATGGCCAGGTAGGTGCGGTTGGCACGGTCGAGCAAGAAGGAGATGTAGTACTCCTCGGCGATGTCACTGGCCTCGGCGACCAGCAGCTTCTTCACCACATGTCCCTTGATGTCGAGACCGAGGATGTTCTTGGCGTGCTCGTAAGCGTCGTCGGGTGTCGCCGCGTACTTGACGCCACCGGCCTTGCCACGTCCGCCGACCTTCACCTGCGCCTTGACCATCACCGGGCGACCGATCTCGGTGGCGATCTCCCGAGCGCCCTCGGCGGTGTCGGTCACGCGTCCCGGCGTAGTCGGTACGTTGTGCTTGGCGAACAATTCTTTTGCTTGATACTCGAAAAGGTCCATGGACTCTCTGTCTTCGCTCGACTCAACTACTAGGCCTTGTGGTGGGCGGCGCCGCACTCGGCGACTCGCACGGACGAACTGTATCCATCCCTTAAACGGCTATTACGGCCGCGTCCGCCGATGTGGCACAGCTCACGGGCTATGGGTTGACCGCCCGCGTGATACAAATCACAATTCCGCCCGGATTGTGCAACGAGGTTGCCAGTCCCGCGCGTCAGCGGATACCTTCCTAGGGTCCAGATAACGTTATGGTCACGATACGAGGACATTTCAGGTTGTCCCAGCACCGTTTTGCCCGGCCTTCTGCCGTAACTGAAGGCGTTGTGAGAGTGGGTCGCGCAGCAGGCGCCCGGTGGTCGGAAGCACCCCATCGCACCGAAGTCACCGAAATCCTCCCCCTCGACGGCTTTGACTTCGACGACTTCGAATTCAGCGACGACGCCGGCGATCTCGGCGACCTGGATTTCAGCAACGACTCGACGTTCGACAACGAAGCGCAGGTGCTGCTGGCACCGGAGCTCGACGACCTGCACGTCGCCGACGATCTACGCCCGCTGTGGCTGGCCGCGCCCGTCACCGAGGTGCTGCCGCGGGTGGTCGTCGAGCCACTCACCGAGCGGCGCCTCGACCGCCCCCACACCGCCGACGTCGTCGGCGTCGCACCCCGCGGAGGGCAGCACCGCAAGCAACCGACCAGCGCGGCCCGGGGCCGCCTGCTGATCTCGGCGATGGCCGCCGGCGCCGCCGCCGCTGCCGCCCACACGGCCACCAGCCACGCCGACACCCCCAAGACCGAGGCCGTGCTGACCGCGAACGCATCCGCACTCACCGGCGGGGCGGGCGGCACCAACACCGTCCGCGGCCCGCAGGTGATCGCCGCGGAGCCCGCGGCCACCGCCGCACTGCACAATCAGGAACTCGCCAAGGGCGTCGCCTACGCCAACGACCGCGCTCAGCGCGAAGCGCGGTTGTCGCAGCCGCTCTACGTGATGCCGACCAAGGGGATCTTCACCTCCAACTTCGGCTACCGCTGGGGCGTGCTGCACGCCGGTATCGACCTGGCCAACTCGATCGGCACACCGATCTATGCGGTGTCCGACGGCGTCGTCATCGACTCCGGTCCGGCCAGCGGCTACGGGATGTTGGTCAAGCTGCGCCACGCCGACGGCACGGTCACGCTCTACGGTCACATCAACACCACGTTGGTCAGCGTTGGTGAGCGCGTGATGGCCGGCGACCAGATCGCCACCATGGGCAACCGGGGCAATTCCACCGGCCCGCACCTGCATTTCGAGGTGCTACAGGGCGGCAGCGAACGCATCGACCCCGTGCCGTGGCTCGCTAAGCGTGGTCTTATGGTCGGCAACTACGCTGGTTGAGGTGACCGCGCCGAACGAACAACCTTCCGGTCCGCGTCCGTCCGAGCCCACTTCAGAGCAGGACTCGCCCTCCGACACACGGACCCGGATCATCCGGCGTGCGCCGACCGGGCCCATACCCACCACGCCGGACACCCCGACCACTCACTTCGCCCCGCAACCGTCGCCCTACCGGGCCGGCTCTCGTGCGGGTCGCCCAGGTTATGCCGGAGTGCCGGCCGTTGAGCCCGCCGATCGGACGGCCGTCGCCGCGTGCGCGGTGAGCATCGTCAGCGGGTGGGCCACCTCGGTGGTGGCCACCGACCTGATCGCCGGTTGGTGGCGAACCGACCGCCTGTTCTGCATCGCGGTCGCATTTCTGGCGCTGGTGTTCGCCGGCACCACGGTGTCGGGGGTGATCTTGCTGCTGCAGCGCCGATCGATCAGCCGCTACCTGCTGATGGCCGGCGCGCTGGTCGCCTTTCTCACGTACATCGGCGTGTTCATCGCCGGTGCCCGGGTCGCGTGGGTTGTGCACCTGCTGCCGGTATTGCCGATCGCCACGGTGGTGCTGGTGATGCTGCCGCAAACCAAACGCTGGCTGGACGCCTGACGCGACGCCGTTAGACCACCTGCCGGGGTCAGAGCTTGCCGATCGGGGCGTGGTTGTGCATCAGCTTCACGCGTCCCGAGCTGCCGAAGTCGATCAGGGACATCGCCGATTCCCCAACGCCGGACACTTCCTCGACCCGGCCCAGCCCGTACTTGTCGTGGGTCACCCGGTCGCCGGGCTCAAGAACCAGTAGCGGGCGCTTGCTCATCCCCGAACGGGTCGGGGACACCCGTGGCGTGCCGAACCGGCCCGCGCCACTCACCGGCGCGCTGAACGACGGGGCCGGCGCCGTACGCCGCCATTCGATGAGTTCTTGTGGAATCTCTTGCAGGAAGCGCGATTCCGGGTTGAGCATGGGCTGCCCCCAGGAGGACCGGACGATCGCCCTGCTCACATAGAGCCGTTGCCGGGCCCGGGTGATCCCGACGTAGGCCAGCCGCCGCTCCTCGCAGAGTTCGACCGGATCGTCCAATGAGCGCATGTGGGGGAACATTCCGTCCTCCCAGCCGGTGACGAACACCACCGGAAACTCGAGGCCCTTGGCGGTGTGCAACGTCATCAGGGTGACCATGCCGGCGCCGTCCTCCGGGATCTCGTCACTGTCGGAGACCAGCGAGACGCGCTCCAAAAACTCCGCCAGCACACCGGTATCCGGTACGTCTTCGTCTTCGGGGGTTTGCAAGGATTCGCCCAGTGCCGCGGCGTTGGCCCGATCGGTGCTGAATTCGTGTGCCACGCTGACGAGTTCGTTGAGATTGTCCAAGCGCGCCAGTTCTTGGGGATCGGTGGAGGATTCCAGTTCCCTGCGATATCCGGTGCGTTCGAGCACCGACTCGACCAGATCTCCGAGATCGTCGTCCAGGCGGCCGCGCAGCTCGTCCAGCAGCTCGACGAAACCGGCGATCGCCTTCTCCGCACGCGAATTCAGCATCGGCACTTTGCCTTCGGCCGCGGCCACCAGTGCGTCGGCGAAACTGGCGCCGGTGTTCTCGGCATACACCGCCACGCACGCCTCGGCACGATCACCGATGCCCCGACGCGGGGTGTTGAGGATGCGCCGCATGCTGACCGCGTCCCCGGGGTTGTCCAGTACCCGCAGATAGGCGACGATGTCGCGAATCTCCTTGCGCTCGTAAAAACGCACTCCGCCAACGACTTTGTAGGGGATTCCGGCGCGGATGAACACCTCTTCGAACGACCGCGACGAGTTGTTGGTGCGGTAGAAGACGGCGACGTCGTTGTAGGTGATCTCGCCCTTCTCGGCGAGCGCGTCGATCTCCTCGGCGACGAATCGGGCCTCGTCGTGCTCGTTGTCGGCGACGTAGCCGACGATCAGCTCGCCGGCGCCTTCGGCGGTCCACAGTCGCTTGTCGCGACGCCCGGAGTTGCGGGCGATCACCGAGTTGGCCGCGGACAGGATGTTCTGCGTAGAGCGGTAATTCTGTTCCAGCAGAATGGTGGTCGCGTCCGGGTAGTCGCGTTCGAAGTCCTCGATGTTGCGGATGGTGGCGCCGCGGAACGCATAGATCGACTGGTCGGCGTCGCCGACCACACACAGCTCCGCCGGCGGCACGTCGTCGGATACCTCGTCACTGCCGTGTCGATTCGGCGGTCCCAGCTTCGCCTCGCCTGCGCCGGCCCCGGGGCCAGCTCCGGCGAGCCTCGCTGAACTGCCGCGGCCGGCCAACTCGCGCACCAGCACGTACTGCGCGTGGTTGGTGTCCTGGTACTCGTCGACGAGCACATGCCGGAACCGCCGCCGGTAGTGCTGGGCAATCTGCGGGAAGGCCCGCAGCACCGCGACGGTTTCCCCGATCAGGTCGTCGAAGTCCAGCGCGTTGGCCGCCCGCAGCCGCCGCTGGTATTCGCCGTAGACGCTGGCCACCGTGCGGGACAACTCGTCGGAATCGTCGGTCAGGTTGCCCACCGCCTCGGCGGGGCCGATCAGCTCGTTCTTCAGGTTGGAGATGGCGTTGGCCAGCAGCCGTGGCGAGTAGCGCTTGATGTCGAGCCCCATGTCGCGCCCGATCATCTGCAGCAGACGCCGTGAGTCGTCGGCGTCGTAGATGGAGAAGTTGGAGTTGAGGCCCTCGATCAGGGACGCCTGGTTGCGCAGAATGCGCACGCAGGTCGAGTGGAACGTGGACACCCACATGGCGCGGGCCCGGTTGCCCACCAGCCGCACCACGCGTTCGCGCATCTCGGCGGCGGCCTTGTTGGTGAAGGTGATGGCCAGCACCTGACCGACCCCAACCCCACGTTCCGCGATCAGGTAGGCGATCCGGCGGGTCAACACCGCGGTCTTTCCCGAACCCGCGCCCGCGACGATCAGCAGTGGGGAGCCTTCATGCACCACCGCTTGGCGCTGTTGCGGATTGAGGCCCTCGAGCAGTTGATCTGCCTCGGAGGCCGGCTTGGCATCTGTTGCGTGCACACTCATGTCAGTCCAAACTTACCGCCGCCCACTGACGCACAGCGCCCTGGCATCAGACCAGGCTAGTGGCGCGGGTGGCCGGGACGGCGTCAGGGACGCTACCGGAAATTCGGCGTGTCGGAATGCAATTTCCAAACCGCGTTTTGTCCGATCCGGTAATTGCACCCAAGTCCAAAAAGCGCAGCTTAAGCATCATTTTTTGCGCGTTCACTGATTTTAGTGGCACACTCGATTTCGTGTTCAACGTGCAGTGTCGGCGACGCTCCTCGACCCAGGAGTGGCGCCGCCGATTTCCCTACGGGTACCAGTTCGCGGTACCTGTGGTCTAACTGCTTCCGCAGAGCCCCGTGGTCCGCTTCCGGCACTCGGGGCTCGTCTTTTGTGAGGCCCGATACTGCATGAGACCAGAACCCCCACATCACGACGAAGACGCGGAGTCAGCAGAGATGAACATCGAGACGGTGGCGACCCAAGAGGCCACCGACATAGACGAGTTGCGCCACGAGATCGACCGGCTCGACGCCGCGATTCTCGCCGCGGTGCGGCGCCGCACCGAGGTGTCGCAGGCGATCGGCAAGGCCCGGATGGCGTCCGGCGGCACGCGGCTGGTCCATAGCCGCGAAATGAAGGTCATCGAGCGCTACAGCGAGCTCGGCCCCGAAGGCAAGGACCTGGCGATACTGCTGCTGCGGCTGGGCAGGGGACGGCTCGGTCACTGACCTCGGGGGTTCATCGGCCGGGCGCAGAGCTCGCGGCTACACCTGGCTCCGTCACGTCGCAGCCCATAGGGTCGAAGCATGACCTCCGTGCACACCCTCCCCGACATCACCGCCACCCGGGCGTGGGACGCCCTGCGCAGGCATCATGAACACATCGGCGACACCCATCTGCGCCAATTCTTCGACGACGATCCCGACCGTGGCCGCGAGCTGACCGTCTCCGTCGGCGACCTATACATCGATTACAGCAAGCACCGCATCACGCGAGAAACGCTGCGGCTCTTGGTCGATCTGGCGCGCACGGCCCACCTCGAAGAGCGCCGCGACCAGATGTTCGCCGGAGTGCACATCAACACCTCCGAGGATCGCGCGGTCCTGCACACCGCGCTGCGACTGCCCCGGGATGCCGAACTCATCGTCGACGGCGAAAACGTCGTCCAAGACGTGCACTCGGTGCTCGACGCCATGGGTGACTTCACCGATCGGTTGCGCAGCGGTGAATGGACGGGGGCCACCGGGAAACGGATCAGCACGGTGGTCAACATCGGCATCGGTGGATCGGACCTCGGCCCGGTGATGGTCTACCAGGCACTGCGCCACTATGCGGATGCCGGGATCTCAGCGCGCTTCGTCTCCAACGTCGACCCGGCCGATCTGATCGCCACCCTGGCCGACTTGGACCCGGCGACAACGCTTTTCATCGTCGCGTCGAAAACATTCTCGACGTTGGAAACCCTGACCAACGCCACGGCCGCGCGCCGCTGGATCACCGACGCCCTCGGCGACGCCGCGGTATCCCAGCACTTCGTCGCCGTCTCCACCAACAAACGCCTCGTCGACGACTTCGGCATCAACACCGACAACATGTTCGGGTTCTGGGATTGGGTCGGAGGCCGCTACTCGGTGGACTCGGCGATCGGCCTGTCGGTGATGGCCGTCATCGGCCGAGAAGCCTTCGCGGACTTCCTATCCGGGTTCCACATCGTCGACCGGCATTTCAAAACCGCGCCGCTGGAGTCCAACGCCCCTGTGCTGCTTGGACTTATCGGCCTGTGGTACTCCAATTTCATGGACGCGCAATCGCGCGCCGTGCTGCCCTATTCCAACGACCTGGCACGTTTTGCGGCCTACCTTCAACAGCTGACCATGGAATCCAACGGTAAGTCGGCCCGCGCGGACGGCAGCCCGGTCACCACGGACACCGGTGAAATCTTTTGGGGCGAACCGGGAACCAACGGGCAGCACGCGTTCTACCAGTTGCTGCATCAGGGCACCCGGTTGGTGCCGGCCGACTTCATCGGGTTCAGCCAACCCCTCGACGACCTGCCCACCGCCGAAGGCAGCGGCAGCATGCACGACTTGCTGATGAGCAACTTCTTCGCCCAGACCCAGGTGCTGGCCTTCGGCAAGACCGCCGAAGAGATCGCCGCCGAAGGCACGCCAGCCGACGTCGTGCCGCACAAGGTGATGCCCGGTAACCGGCCGTCGACCTCGATTCTGGCCAACCGGCTCACCCCATCGGTCGTGGGCCAGCTGATCGCGCTGTACGAGCATCAGGTCTTCACCGAGGGGGTGATCTGGGGAATCGATTCGTTCGACCAATGGGGCGTGGAGCTGGGCAAAACCCAGGCCAAGGCCTTGCTTCCGGTGATCACCGCGGACGGCTCGCCGGCGCCGCAGTCGGACAGCTCCACCGACGCTCTGGTGCGCCGCTATCGCAGTGAACGCGGGCGAACCAGCTGACGAAGTCCTCAGGCGAACATCTTGGTCAGCTGAGGCGGCAGCACCCGCATCAACTGCACCAGCGGCGCCCACGGCCACCATGGCACCGCCGCCCGGCCGGGCTCACGCTCCATGGCGGCGACGAGTGCGTTGACGCCGGTTTCGTTGTCCACCATCAACATTGTGCTGTTCGACTTGGCCGTCATCTCCGATTCGATGTAGCCGGGCTCGATGACCGAAACCTTGACGGGTCCCTTGGCGTATTCGGCACGCAACGATTCACCCAGTGAGCTCACCCCGGCCTTGCTCGCCGCATAGGCCGCCTTCACGCCGGGCACGCCCTTGTTGCCGAGCACGGATGAGATCAGCACCAGGTGGCCCGAACCGTTCTTGTTGAACATCTCCAGTGCTGTCTCGATCTGCACCAGCGCTGAGACCAGGTTGGTTTCGAGGGTGGCTTTGTTGGCCCACAGCTTGCCGGAGCCAAGTTTTGCGCCCTTGCCGATCCCGGCGTTGACGACGATGCGGTCGATGCCGCCGAGGTCGTCGGAAAGCTCCGCGAACACCTTCGGCACCTGCTCGTGGTCATTGACGTCCAGCGCGGCGACCGCGACGGTGATGCCCGGATACTTCTGCGACAGCTCGGCTTTCAGCTCATCGAGCCGGTCGGCGCGGCGTGCGCACAGCGCAAGGTCGCGGCCCTTCGCGGCGAAGGCGCGCGCCATGCCGGCACCCAGGCCGGAGCTGGCACCCGTGATGAGAATCTTCTGGCGAGTCATCGGGGCAGCATATCGACAGGTGTCAAGTCCGGAGTTGGGCGACTACTTCAGCAAACGCGACATCCGTCGGTCGGCCAGCATCTTGCCCCCGGTCTGGCACGTGGGACAGTACTGAAAAGACTTGTCCGCGAAGGACACTTCACGCACGGTGTCGCCGCATACCGGGCAGGGCAGCCCGGTGCGGGCGTGGACCCGCAATCCGGAGCGCTTCTCACCTTTGAGCATGGCCGCCCCCTGGCCGACGGATCGGCTCACCGCATCGGTGAGCACCGAGACCATCGCCTCGTGCAGCGTGGCGAGTTGCTGGTCGGACAGCTTGCCGGCCGTGGCAAAGGGCGAGATTCGCGCGACGTGCAGGATCTCGTCGCTGTAGGCGTTGCCGATCCCGGCGATCACCTTCTGGTCGGTGATGACGGTCTTGATCCGGCCGGTGTTGCCTGCCAACAGATCGGCCAGCGCATCGACGTCCAGATCCATCGCGTCCGGGCCCAGGGTGGCGATGCCGGGGACCTGAGCCGGGTCATCGACCAGCCACACCGCCAGCCGTTTTTGGGTGCCGGCCTCGGTGAGGTCGAAGCCGGGCGCCTCGCCGGGCGTGCCCAGGTGAACCCGCAGCGCGATCGGGCCCTTGCCGGGCCGCAGCGGCGCCGCGGCCAGCTTGTCGGACCACCGCAGCCAGCCCGCACGAGACAGGTGCGTGATCAGGCAGAGGTCGTCTGTCCGCAGCCCGAGATACTTGCCCCATCGCTCGGCCCCGGCAACGGTCTGGCCGTGCAGCGCGCCGATCGGCGGGTCGAAGGTCTTCAGCACGGACAGGGCGGCGACGTCGACCCGGCCGATCGTCAGGCCTACCGCATGGCGCCGCAGATGGTCGACCAGCGCTTCGATCTCGGGTAGTTCGGGCACGGTTTCAGTGTGCCGGTCTGAGCAAATATGTGTCCATGATCCAGCCGTGTCGGGCGCGGGCTTCGGCTCGCAGCGCCGCGATGCGGGCACCGACCTCACCCACGGTGCCCGCGACGAGTAGTTCGTCGCGCGTGCCGAGGTAGGCGCCCCACCAGATGAGCGTGTCCGGCGGAAAGTGCCGGAAGGAGCACTCGGCGTCGAGCATGACGACGGCCGCGCCCGACAACCCGTTCGTGCGCAACTGCCTGCCGGTGGTGATGACAACCGGCTCACCGACCTCGTTGAGCGGGATGCGGTGCCGAGCCGTCAGCGCCTGCACGGCGGTGATCCCCGGAATGACGTCGAAGGTGAAGTCGACCTCGGCCGCGACCACCTCGAGGATGCGCAGCGTGCTGTCGTACAGCGACGGGTCACCCCAGGCCAGGAAGGCGCCCACGCCGTCGGGGCCCAGCTCGGTCGAGATGGCCGCCCCCCACACCCGGGCGCGGGCGGCGTGCCAGTCGGCAACCGCACCCCGGTAATCGGCATCGCCTGCCCGCTTGGGGTCGGGCAGCTCGACGAAGCGGTAGCCCGGCTCCCGGATGAACCGACCGCAGATCTCGCGGCGCAGCGCCACCAGGTCGCGTTTGGCCTCGCCCTTGTCCATCGCGAAGAACACCTGGGTGTCGTTCAGCGCCTCGATCGCCTGCACGGTCACATAGCCGGGGTCGCCCGCCCCGATGCCGATGACGTGGATGTGCCGGCCCACTACGTCGCCTCCTGATGCTCGTTGCCAGTCAGATTGCCTGAATCGCAACCTTCAGCATCTAGTCGGGTCCACAAGTACCCGGTACCATGGGTACCGTCTGAAGCACCCAATGGAGGGACGCCAGCGATGACCCGCGCAGCGACAACGCAGAGCGAAGGGATGGCCGGCAGCGGCACCACGACCGCTGTTGGGAAGCCAGCGGGGCCGAGTCGTGAAGACTTCTCGGACCGATTGCTGAAGGGCTCGGTCAAAAAGTCCTACGAGCCGGTCGTCGATATTGATTGGGACGCCCCACTGGACCCGGACAAGTTCTATTTGCCGCCCCGCCTGGTCTCGCTCTACGGCACGCCCATGTGGGACGAGATGACCCGCGAACAACAAATCGAGCTGTCCCGCCACGAACTGGTCAACACGCTTTCGGCCGGGATCTGGTTCGAGAACATGCTCAACCAGGCGCTGCTGCGCACGATCCTGCACGAGGACCCGACCAGTAGGTCGACGCATTACAAGCTGACCGAACTGGGCGACGAGACCCGGCACATGGTGATGTTCGGCAAGGCCATTGAACGCATCGGGGCAAAGCCGGTGCGCCCCCGGCTATTTCACCGGATGATCATCAATGCGCTTCCGCTGGCGTTCCAGCGCGGCTCGATGCTCTGGGTGGCCGCCCTGATCGGCGAGGAAATCTTCGACTCGCTGCAGCGGCAGATGATGGACGACCCCGAATTGCAGCCAATCATCCAGCGGCTCATGCGCATTCACGTCACCGAAGAGGCCCGCCACATCCAGTTCGCGCGGGACGGCGCACGCAAGCGCGTCGTCGAGATGCCCCGGATCAACCGCTGGTTCATGGCCAACATCAACGGCCTGGGCGGATACTTCTTCAACTACCTGTTCAGCAATCCAGTTCCTTATGCGCGAACGGGTCTCGACGCCAAGCGTGCCCGAAAGATCGCGCGCACCAGCCCGCATCGCCGCGACATACAGGTTGCCGGCTTCGCTCCGCTGGCGGCGTTTTTGACCGAGGTGGGCCTGATGGGCCCGATCGCGCGCCGCGGCTGGAAGCGCAGCAGGTTTCTGTGACGGCTGGGCATCCGCTGGTCATCCTCGGCGCGGACGCCTGCGCCCACAACGTCCGATCCGTTTTGCAGTCGGCCGGCGTGACCGACGTCGCGATGCTGGACAGATCGGTCCTGCGTTCGGTGTTCGACGAGGACACCGACAGCTGGACGCTGCAGACCGCCGCCGGCGAAGTGATTCGGGCGCACGTCGTCGTCGACGCACACCGTCAGCCGGGTATCCCCTGGATACCGAAGCTGCCCGGACACAACGACTTTCGCGGTCCGTCATTTCACGCCGCGGCATGGGATTCCGGATTCGATCCGTCCGGCAAGCACATCGCGGTGGTCGGCACCGACGCCGCGGCGGCCCACCACCTCGGGCGGCTGGCCCACGCAGCGGCATCGGTCACGGTGTTCGCCCACGCGCCGCGTCGCGTCGTGACCGACATCCCGGTGTGGTCCACCCGCGCCAAACGCTGGCTTCGTCGCCACACCCGGCCAGCGGAGCGGCCTCGGGTCGCGATCGCCGCGTCGGCGATCGAGGCGGTGACCGCGTCGGGCGTCCGCACCGTCGACGGCGTCGACCACCGCGTCGACGCCATCGTCTACGGCACCGGCTTCCACATCCCCGAGGACGTCGCCGACGACGCCTGGGTCGGCACGGCCGGGCTGCCGATCCGGCGGGCGTGGCACGACGGCATGGAGCCGTTCTGCGGAGTGGCGGTTCGCGGGTTGCCCAACTACTTCTTCATCGCCGGACCCGATCCCGACGCGCAGGCGCGCTACGTCGCCGAATGCCTGAAAGTCATGGAGTGCACCGCCAGCGGTCGCATCGAGGTGCGCGCGAGCAGCCAGCAGGTGTTCAACGAGCGCGCTCAGTTGCGACCGGCCGAGCCGCCCCCGGTGGCATCCGCCTTCGACCTGTCGGCCAGCGCGCCCGCCGGCGACGACACGTACGACGGAGCGGCCACGCTGGACATCGCCGGCACCCGCCACTCGGTTCGGGTCCGGCTGACCGGCCATTTAGACCCGATCGACGGCCACTACCACTGGCAGGGAACGGTATTTGGTTCCGCGTCGGGCCCCTTGCCCGATGACATCCTCAAGCAAGCGCGGACCGCCACACTGACGGTCGGTGAAAGCAGCGCGCCGGCACGCATCGTCGAACACACACCGTGGGGGACGCACTCCGTCGCCGGAGTGGGCGCCCCCCCATACACACTGAGCAACCCCTGAGCCGATATGTGCACCGCGGCGCGGCGTCGCCGCCTTTGCGCTGGTTAACACCGCCGGGCGAACATACCGAAAAGTTTGGCGACGCACGCCGCGTGGTAATCCCGATGCAAGCGCGTGCCGGGTGATGGACTCCACAGCGCGGCGGGGTGCGGTGAATCGACGCCCCGACGGGTGGGGAGGGGAGCACATGATGCTTCTGCTACGGGCTTGCGGCATAGGTTCGGGACAGCCCGATCTCAGCCTGCGGCTTGCGGCTGCATTGAAGCCGACGGTTTGCGAAGTAGACTTTTGCCGCTGAGAGCGGATACTCAAGCAATCGGCCCGGCAGAATGCGAGGAGCGGTAAATGGAACCGGACGCCAGGACCGAACTGGGATGAGCCCGGTGGCCGTTGCGATGCGGACCGATGACAAGGTAGCCGTCCTGACCGTCGACGGTGAACTTGATACCGCCCACTCCATCACCCTTCGCGAGCGCATTCTTCAGGCCACGCTGGACGACGCCGCCGCCGTGATCGTCAACGTCTCCGGGCTCAAGATGCACACCGACTCGGCATGGTCGACCTTCATGGGCGCGTACTGGCAGGTTGGCAGCGCTCCCCACATCCCGATCGCGTTGGTCTGCACCAACCGGGCGACCCGCGAAGCGATCAGCAGTAGCGGTGTCACCCACTTCATGCCGGTGTATTCGAGCGAAAAAGCAGCGATCAAGGCGCTCGGCCAGAACAGCCGTCGCCCGGTGCGCCGCGCCGATGTCCAGCTGCCCGCCGACCTGACCAGCCTGCGCGAGTCGCGGCGCATGGTCCGCGAATGGCTCACCACGTGGTCGCAATCCAAGCTCATTCCGGTGGCATTGGTCGTCGTCAACGTGTTCGTCGAGAACGTGCTGGAACACACCGCCAGCGTTCCGGTGGTGCGGATCGAAGCCCAAGGCACCACCGCGACCATCGCGGTGTCCGACGCCAGCAACACACCCGCGCTGCGACTGCCGTCGCCGCCGAAGGGCATCGACGTGTCCGGACTGGCGATCGTCGACGCATTGTCGCGCGCGTGGGGCAGCACGCCCACCTCGTCCGGAAAGACGGTGTGGGCGGTCATCGGTCCCGAGAACCAGCTCTAGTTCGAAACCAGCCCCGCTCGCCCATCCAGGTTTCGTCGCGCCCAGCTGCCGGTTGTGCTGAAACTAGAACACGTTCTAATGTCGAGGGACGACCCCTCCAGGAAGGCAGATGACGTGCGGTTTACCTACGCAGAGGCGATGACGGACTTTAGGTACTACATCCCGCTGGCCAAGGCAGCCGAGGCGGCCGGCTACGACGCCATGACGATCGCCGACAGCATCGCCTATCCCTACGAATCCGACTCGACGTATCCCTACACCCCGGACGGCGACCGCGAATTCCTGGACGGCAAGGAGTTCATCGAAACCTTCGTGCTGACATCGGCATTGGGCGCGGTGACCTCCAAACTGCGGTTCAACTTCTTCGTGCTCAAGCTGCCCATTCGGCCACCGGCGTTGGTGGCCAAGCAGATCGGGTCGCTGGCCGCGATGACCGACAACCGAGTGGGTTTCGGCGTCGGCACCAGCCCGTGGCCCGAGGACTACGAGCTGCTGGGTGTCCCGTTCGCCAGGCGCGGCAAGCGGATGGACGAATGCATCGAGATCATCCAGGGCCTCACCACCGGCGACTACTTCGAATTCCACGGCGAGTTCTACGACATTCCCAAGACGAAAATGACACCCGCGCCCACCAAGCCCGTCCCGATTCTGATCGGCGGGCACGCCGATGCGGCCCTGCGGCGTGCGGCGCGCCTGGACGGCTGGATGCATGGCGGCGGGGACTCCGAGGAACTCGACCACCTGTTGGCCAAGCTCAAGAAGTTCCGCGAAGAAGCCGGTAAGACGGGGCCGTTCGAGATTCACGTCATCTCGGCCGACGCGTACACCGCGGACGGCATCAAACGGCTCGAGGACAAGGGCGTCACCGATGTCATCGTCGGCTTCCGCATCCCCTATATCAAGGGCAACGACGCCGAGCCGCTGGACAGCAAGATCCGCAATCTGGAGATGTTCGCCGAGAACGTTATCGCGAAACTCTAGCGCTACAGCACATCCCATTTCGGAGCGCGCTTTTCCCGGTGCGCCATGGCGGCCTCTACCGGATTGCTCGTGAAACCGCTGAGAATCTGGGTGCGGTTCTCGATCTCGATGGCATGGCGCAGGCTGGGCGCGTCCAGCGCGGCGTTGAGCCCAATCTTGGTCTGCCACACACCGTAAGCATTGTTCTCGGCGATCGAGCGGGCCAACGTGAGCGCGGCGGGCATCAGCTCATCGGGGGCGACGACCTCGTGTACCAGCTTGATGCGGTAGGCCTCGGCCGCGTCGATGATGCGACCGGTGAGCATGAGTTCGCGGGCCACCCCGGCGCCGACGATCTTCGGCAGCAGATAGCTGGTGCCCATGTCCATTGACGAGAACCCCGCCTTGATGAACACCGACCCGAACCGCGCCTGCTCGGAGGCGACCCGGATATCGCAGACCAACGAGAACGCCAAGCCACCACCGACGGCGACACCATTCACCGCGCCGATCACCGGAATGTCCATCTCGTAGATCCGGGTGTACAGGTTGGCCAACCGGACCTGCGCGTCGTAGTTGACCTTGAACGCCGGTGTGGTCGGCTTGTTCTGCGTCCACGGCTGGCCGGTGCCGCTCAAATCGGCGCCGGCGCAGAATCCGCGCCCGGCGCCGGTCAGGATCGCCACCCTGAACTCACCGGTGTCCAGCACGTCGAGGGCCTCGTCGACGCCGTCGATCAACGACCCATCGATGGCATTGAGGCGCTGCGGCCGGTTCAGGGTGACGCAGGCGATGTTGTCTTCGAGAGCTTCCAGTGTCACTGCAGGCATAGGGGAACCGTAGGCGACGTGGGCTGTTTACCGATGAGGCATACCGTGGTTTTGCCACCACATCAAAGGAGAAGCCATGGCACGAACCGAAGGTGACAGCTGGGACCTGGCCAACAGCGTGGGCGCCACCGCCACCATGGTGGCCGCGGCCCGCGCGGCCGCCACCAAACGTCCACAGCCGGTCATCACCGATGATTTCGCCGAGCCGCTGGTACGTGCCGTCGGGCTGGACGTCTTCACGAAACTGGCGACCGGCGAACTCGATTCGGCAGATGTCGAGAAGGGCGTTGCTTTTTCGCGAATGGTCGACACGTTCGCCGCCCGGGCCCGCTTTTACGACGACTATTTCGCCGCGGCCGGCCAGGCCGGGCTGCGCCAGGTCGTGATCGTGGCATCGGGCCTGGATTCGCGGGCCTTCCGGCTGCGGTGGCCGGTCGGGACGACCGTGTACGAGATCGATCAGCCGGAGGTGATCGCGTTCAAGATGGCGACGCTGGCCGAGATCGGCGCGGCACCCACCGCCGAACTGCGCACCGTGGGTATCGATTTGCGCGAGGACTGGCCGGCGGCATTGCAGGCGGCGGGTTTTGACCCGGCTCAGCCGACGGCGTGGCTCGCGGAGGGGGTGCTGATCGGATTCCTTCCGCCCGAGGCCGAAGTTCGGTTGCTGGACGCCATCATTCCGTTGTCCAGCGAGGGCAGCCGGTTCGCCGCGGATTTCGGGACCCTCGCCCCGACAACGCCAGAGGGGCAGGAACAGGCCCGGCTCATGACCGAGGGATGGCGACGGCAAGGGCTCGATCTGGACATCGCCGGCTTGGCCTACCCGGGCGAGCACACCGACGTCGCCGCTCACCTGGCGGGAAACGGGTGGGATACCACCACATTTCGGCTCACCGACCTGTTTTCCGCCGCGGGCCTGCCGGAATTGGGGCCCGCCGAGCAGCAGGTTCCCGCCACCACGATCAGCTTTGTCAGGGCGGTGCGTCTTTAGTCGACGAGCCTATGGACCACGTTGATTGCCTTAGCCGTGCGTAGGGTCCACACTCGCCGCGCGGACTGCCGGTGCAATCAATCACGAGGACCGTTTGGCCAGCCATTCCGCCTGCATGACCAGCAAGGACATGACCTCCAATTGCGGTGTCTGCGGATCGAGTTCACGATATCGCTGATAGACGTTGACGACGACGCGCTCGGCGTCCAGCCAGGTGCCGTACTCGCCGAGGTCGATGGTGTCGGCGGCCTCGGCCCACGACACGCCCCGCCGGTAGGCGGCCTCGGCCTGTTCGGCGACGTGCACGAGATAGCCACGCACCGCACGGATTCCATCCGGGTCGGTGACCGGGCCGTGGCCGGGGACCACCGTCGGTGCGTCCAGCGCGATCATCGCGTCGCACGCAGCCACCCAGTTGGCGATCGGGCCCGCCCACACGATGGGTGTGCACCCGATGAACAACAGGTCACCGCCGAACAACACCCCCGCGTCGGGCACGTGCACCACCGAGTCTGCGGCGGTGTGCGCGGGCCCCAGATTCAACACATCGATCCGCCGTCCACCCACCTCGACGCACAGCTCGCGCTCAAAGGTCTGGTCGGCGTTGCGCAGCGTGATGTTGCTGAAGTCGAAGTGCCCGAACCGTTCTCGCGTGTACGGGGTCGCCACGGGTCCGAGGTTGGCGGTTTGCGCCATGGCCAGCATCTCGGGGGCCATGCCGTGCTCGATCTCCTCGGCGGTGCCGTGCGCGGCGATGATGCGAACCGACGCGTCGAGCAGTTGATTGCCGTGGGTGTGGTCGCCATTGGAATGGGTGATCACCGCGTCGCTGATCGGCGCTGACTCGGTGATGGGCCGCATCGCGGTGAGCATTTCGCGGGTCAGGGCGAGGTCGAACAGGGTGTCCACCAGCAGCGAGGCTCCCTGCCCGGCGATCAGTCCGGCGTTGCTCCACCCGTAGCCCCCATCCGGCAGCGTCCATGCCCACACCCGGTCGGCGACCCGATGCAGCCCGCGGGTGTAGGGCACCCGGGCGGGCGCCCGGTTGACCCGCTGCGCGGCGGGCGCGGCGGCGGGATTGGGCCGGGCGGCCAACACATGGGGTGCACCGCTCGCGCGGACCGTTTGCCGGGTCTCCCCCAAGCCCTGAACCTGGAGCGTGACGACGTCGCCGTCGTGCAGCCAGCCCGGAAACGATTCCAGCGCCGCGGGATTGAGGTGCTCGACCAGTGTGCAGGTGGGCACCGTCCCGGAACCGATGACGTCGCCGGGATTGAGTGTGACGCCGCGCGACGCGTAGGAGATGACCTCGCCGAAGGTCCAGTCCATTTGGGCCGTCGACCCGGTACCGATGACGGTGTCGTTGACCAGGGCGGTGACGTGCAGGTCCAGCTTTCCGTCGCGCCGGTACGGCTCGAGCTCGTCGGGCGTCACCAGGTATGGACCCAGGGTGACCCCGCTGTCTTTGCCCTTGCCCTGCCCGATCCCCAGTTGGCTTTCCATCTGCTGCAGGTCACGCGCGGACCAGTCATTGAAGATGGTGTAACCGATGATCGCCTGTTCGGCCTGCTCGACGGTGAGATCCTTCCCGCCGGTTCCGATCACCGCCGCGATCTCCAATTCGAAGTCCTGCCAAGCACTTCCGGGTGCGGTCGCGGCATCGTCGTAGGGACCCAAAACGGTTGCCGGACAGGCGAAGTAAAACGCCGGGATGCGATACCAGGTGTCGGCCAGCAGCCGCCCGGCGCCCAGCGCGGCTTGACAGTTGCGCATGTGGTCCAGGAAACACAGGGAATCCCGGATCGACGGCGGACGCGGGATCGGCGCCAGCAATCGCACGTCGGCCAGCGGCACGGTCCCCGCCGGCGAGCGCTGCACTTCCTCGCCTGCTTGCCGCAATTCCTCTGAGCCGCGCGCGATCAGCTCGAGTAGCGTGATTCCCGACGCCACCGCGTAGATGGTGTCGCCGGAAAGGACCCCGACGCGCTCGCCGTCATCACCTTGGTAGGTAACCCATTTCACTCGCGTACCACCTCACTTGCTTCCTTGTCCGGCCGCAGTCCCCGCCAACTCGATTGGCGTAGCCGGTTATCCGGGGTCCACTCGCTGTAGCGCACCTCTCCCACCAGGACCGGCTCCACGTACGTCACGCCCCGGGCTTCGGCTCGGGGCAGCGGGGGGTGGAACGGGGATTCGTCGGTATGCAGCGGGGCCAGTGTCTTTTTCAAGTTGGCCAGGTCTCGTTCGGTGAACCCGGTGCCGACGCGCCCCGCGAAGTGCAGGCCGTCGGCGGTGGGGATGCCCATCAGCAGTGAGCCGATGCCGCTGCTACGTCCGCCTTCCCCGGCCTTCCAGCCGCCGATCACGACTTCCTGGGTGTTCCAGTGCTTGTCCTTGATCCACGACGACGAGCGACGACCGGGCTGGTAGGTGGAGTCGTGCCGCTTGGCGATCACGCCCTCCCAGCCGCGCTTGCCGGAGTGCTCCAGCGCTTGCGCGCCGTCTCCGGGCAGCAGTTCGGGAACGATGAGGTCGCTGCCGGCGGCCAGCATTTCCAGCACCTTTCGCCGGTCCCGGTAGCGGGCCCGCAGCAGCGAGCGGCCGTCGAGGTAGAGCACATCGAACGCCCAGAATTCGACGCGCGAGCCTCGGCCGCGGTTCTGCATCTCGTGGAAGTTGGGCACACCGGAGGCGTCCAAAACCACGGCCTCACCGTCGAGGATCACGTGGTGCTCAGCGAGCTTTGTTGCCAGCGAGCGTAATTCGGAGTATTCCTGGGTGACCTCGCGGCCTCGACGAGACCGTACCCGCAGGGCACCGTGGTCGGCCTCGATCAAGAGCCGGTAGCCATCCCATTTGCCTTCGAACGCCCATTGGCTCGCCTTCAACGCCGTCACCGAACCGTGCGTGGCCAGCATCGCAGCGATCGTGTCGAACTCGAAAACCTTCTGGTCCTTCATCCGGTGCGCCAGCCACTGATTGCCGTTGGTTTGAATCAGTGCATAACGTCCGGAGATCTTGCTGCCGTGCAGATTGACGATGACCTCATCGTCAAGGAACTTCTCGGCCTCGTAGGTTCCGGAGTCCCAGATGATCACCTTCCCCGCGCCATACTCCCCTGTGGGGATGACGCCTTCAAACCCGCCGTATTCCAACGGATGATCCTCGGTGTGGACGGCCAGGTGGTTCACCGAGGTGGTGTCGGGAAGGTTCTTCGGTACCGCCCAGGACACCAGGACGCCGTCTCGTTCCAGGCGGAAGTCGTAATGCAGCCGGCGCGCATGGTGTTCCTGGATGACGAAGCTGTTACCTTGCCCGACAGCGGGTTTCGCTGCCGGGACCGGCTCGGGGGTTTTCGCCGCGTCGCGCATGCTGCGGTATTTGGTCAGCCGATCCGGGACCGGCGCGTCCTCGTCCAGCGGTGCCAGCAGATCGCCGTCGCGGACGACCCGCTCCAGCACTTCGTCATAACGCAACTGGCGCAGCGCCGGGTCGTCGAGTTCCTCCCAGGTGCGCGGGGCGGCGACGGTAGGGTGTTCACGTCCGCGCAGTGAGTAGGGCGCGATGGTCGTCTTGGAGCCGTTGTTCTGACTCCAGTCCAGGAAGATTTTTCCGGCCCGCAGGCTCTTGGTCATGGTCGCCGTCACCAGCTTGGGCATCGTCTTTTCCAGCTGTTGCGCAACACGTTTGGCCAGCACCGTGGCGCCCTGACTGCTCACCGGCTCGGCAAGCGGCGTGTAGAGGTGCAGCCCTTTACTGCCGCTGGTGAGCGGATAGGTGGTCAACCCGATTCCGGTGATCAGTTCGCGGACGGCGTGCGCCACCTCGGCCAGTTGGGACATGGTGACCCCTTCGCCCGGGTCGAGATCGAACACCAGACGAGTCGCCGGACCGGGTTTCAGTTCCTCGGCCCGGCTGCGCGTCCATTCGGCGACGAAGCGCCACTGCGGCACGTGGACCTCCAGCGCGGCCTGTTGGGCGATCCAAGCCAAACCGGTGGGGCTGTCGATGATCGGATACGTCGTCGTTCCGGATCGATGGGTCACGCTGGCGCGTGGCAACCAGTCGGGCGCCGACGCGGCCAGTTGCTTTTCGAAGAAGGACTCTTCGTCGACGCCGTTGGGCCAGCGCTTGCGCGTTGCCGGACGCCCGGCAATGTGCGGGATCATCACCTCCGCGATGCGCGTGTAATAGTCGAAGATTTCGCTCTTGGTGGTTCCGGTGGCGGGATACAGCACCTTCTCGGCGTTGGTCAGTTTCACCCGCGGCGCCATGTTGTCAACTTACGCGTTTCGCGCGTGTTAACCGTTTTGACCACCGGTAATCGCGCGACCGTGGATTTATTTTGTGACATGACCCACGAACACGTTAGATCGGCGATCACATTGGGGCACAGGAAGGCAATGTTTGATGTCATCCCCTCCCCCTGGCGTCCAAAAGGCGGCGTCCCCCTGAGCGACGCGACACTGCGACTGCACTCGCGACGAGTCGACGTTCCGACTTACGACCGGTCGGCGCTTGGCCGAGGAGTCGTCCACATCGGCGCGGGCAACTTCCACCGCGCACACCAGGCCGTCTATTTCGACGACCTTGCCCGCTCGGGCATTTCAGGACGTTGGGGAGTGACCAGCGTCAGTCTCCATTCCCCCGACGTCAAACACCTGCTGTCAGCCCAAGACGGGCTGTACACAGTGGTACAGCGCGGCCATGACCGCCAAACCGCCCGCGTGGTCGGCTCGATCGGCTCTGTTCATTACGCACCGAATGACGGCGCGGCGGTCCGTGCCGCCCTGGCAGATCCCCAAACCCGCATAGTCAGCCTGACCATCACCGACAACGGATACTTCCTGAATCCGGTCACCGACGAGTTCGACGCCACCCACCCAGACGTGCGCGCCGACCTCGTCGCCTCCAACGGCTACGCCACCGCGTGGGGATACCTGGCCGAAGCCCTCGACCGGCGTCGCCGCGCCGGCGTCGCGCCGTTCACCGTGCTCTGCTGCGACAACGTTCCCGGCGACACCCAGCCGGCCAGAACCGCGCTGGTGTCGTTCGCCGCGTTGAAGAACCCCGGACTCGCCCGCTGGATCGACATGCACGTCGCGTTCCCGGCGACCATGGTCGACCGCATCACCCCACAAACCACCAAATCGGAGCGCAAATTCGTCGAGCAGACTTTCGGCGTCGCCGATAAATGGCCGGTGGTGACCGAGCCGCATACCCAGTGGGTGATCGAGGATTCCTTCTGCAATGGGCGGCCACCGCTCGACGAGGTCGGTGCCGAATTCGTTGCCGATGTCAGCGACCACAAGTTGATCAAGACCCGCCTCCTCAACGGAACCCATATCGCGCTGGCATGTCTGGCGATATTGGCCGGCTACCAGCGCACCGATGAAGCGATGCGGGACCGCGTCATCCTGGATTACGTCGAGAAGCTCCTTCGGGACGAAATTCAGCCGCTGCTGCCCGCGGTTCCCGGGATGAACACACCCGAGTACCGGGGCACCTTGCTCGATCGGCTCAGCAATCCCCGAATGAGTGACCAGCTGTCTCGGCTGGCCCGACGGGGAACGGGCAAGATCGCGACGTTCGTGCTGCCCTCCCTGCGCGAGGCGATCGCGCAGGGCAGGCCGCACACGCTGCTGATGTTGGCTGTCGCCGGATGGGCCCGTTACATGCGCGGCCACGACCTGAGCGGGCGAAAGCTTCGCCTCGAAGACTCGCAGGCGATACCGGTGGCTAGGTTGGCCAACATGGCACGCAGTAACCCTGATCCGCTGCTGGGGCACGAGATGTTCGCCGAAGTGCGCGCGGTTCCCGGTTTTGCCGCGCGCCTGGGCGCCATGATCGCCGATATCGACGAGCACGGTGTGGTGCCCACGCTGCGTGACGCGATGCGCAATGACGAGCGGGAGTTGGTGTCGCGATGAATGGCGGACTGACCTTTGTGCGCGCCTTCGACCCGGCGCCGCTCACTACCTTGCTCTGCGACGCAGATGACAACCTGTTCGGGTCGGAGAGACCGGCATTCGACGCCTCGACCGAGGTGACCAACCGTTTCCTGGCCAGGTTCGGCGTGCGGGCTCCGCTGAGCTCCGAGGAGTTGCGCATACGGGCCGTCGGGAAAAACTTCCGTAACACCGCTCTCGACCTGGCGGTGCAGTGCGAGGTGCCGCTCGAGCACACGTTGACCGAGGGCCGTCCCGCAGCGGTGGTCGCCTCGGCCAGCGACCTCGCGAGCGGCAACGCGTTGTCCGCCGATGAACTCGAGCAGTGGGTGCGCGAGGAGCGCGAGCGGGTCACAGCTCATCTGGCTGTCACCCTGACCCCCGATCCGGAGGTGCAGGAGCCGTTGCGAGACCTCGCGACGCGCTACACACTCGCGGCAGTGAGCTCCAGTGCCACCCAGCGTCTGCGTGCCTGCTTCACTGCCACCGGCCTCGACTCGCTGATATCGGAGGCGGTGACCTTCAGCGCGGAGGATTCTCTGCCGGTGCCGACAAGCAAGCCCGACCCTGCGGTGTATCTGCATTGCGGCCAGGTGTTGGGCGTCGCGGCCGAACAAGGACTGGCCATCGAAGACTCCGTGGCCGGCGTGAGATCCGCGGTCGCGGCCGGCTACGCCACCGTCGGCAACCTGATGTTCGTGCTGCCTGACGAACGGGATTGCCGCCGTGAGGAATTGATCGGTGCCGGCGCAGTCGCGATCACAGATTCGTGGCGCGCTCTCGCGGATGTCCTGCTGTTATCGGCCACGCCGACTGGAGGTTCCCGAGCCCGGTAACGATCCGGGCACTGACCCGGGGAGGAGTTGGCCAATGGAGGCTGGCGGAATCAACCTGAACAATGGTGCGCTCGCGACGCTGCCGATCGAAGCACCCAGCTACGACCGCAGCAGCGTGACCGTCGGAATCGCGCATATCGGCGCCGGTCATTTCCACCGCGCACATCAGGCCGCGTACATCAACCTGCTGCTGCAGCAGGGCCTGGCGCACGAGTGGGGCATCTGCGGTGTGGGGGTGATGCCCGCCGACTGGACCATGCGCGACGTCCTTGATGGTCAGGACGGGCTCTACACGCTGATCCTGGAAAATCCCGACGGCAGCCGGGACGCACACGTGATCGGCTCGATCATCGACTACCGTTACGCGCCCGATGATCCCGAGTCAGCGCTGGAGGTGCTTGCCGCACCGTCCACCCGGATCATCTCGCTGACCATCACCGAGGGCGGTTATCGCGACGCGGACGGGCCCGCATTCGCGTTGATTGTCGAGGCCCTGGACCGGCGTCGCGGGCGCGGGATCGCAGCGCCGACGATTGTGTCGTGCGACAACATCGAGAACAACGGTGAGATCGCCCGGCGGGCCGTCCTGGCGAATGCCGAAGGCCGAGATCCCGGACTGGCACAGTGGATCGGTGAAAACGCCCGGTTCCCCAGTTCGATGGTCGACCGGATCACCCCGGCCACCACCCTGCAGATGGCTGCGGAGGTGCGGCGCGACTTCGGCATCAACGACCGGTGGCCGGTGGTGGCCGAGCCATTCACCGCCTGGGTGCTCGAAGACGATTTCGCTGATGGCAGGCCACCGCTGGAAAAGGCGGGCGTGCTGCTGGTGGACGATGTCGCCCCGTACGAATTGATGAAGCTGCGGCTGCTCAACGCGGGGCATCAGTGCCTGGCCTACTTCGCCCATCTGTGCGGCTTCACATTCGTACACGAGGCCGCGAGCGATCCGTTGTTCGCCGAATTGTTGCGTGCCTATTTCGAATCCGAGGCCATTCCGACGTTGCCGCCGGTGCCCGGGATCGACCTGCATGACTACACAAGCACGCTGGTCGAGCGGTTCGCCAACCCCGGCGTGCGCGACACCGTGCCGCGGTTGTGCGCCTACTCGTCGGACCGCATCCCGAAATGGCTGATCCCGGTGATCTGTGACAATCTCGCCAGCGACGGCCCGGTCCGGGTGGCGGCCGCGGTGGTGGCGAGCTGGGCCCGCTACGCCGAGGGCACCGACGAATGGGGTAGGCCGTACGAGGTGGTGGATCAGCTCGCGGATTCGCTGATCCCGATCGCGCGCTCGCAGTACGAGAATCCCACCGCGTTCATCGAGATCGCCGCCGTGTTCGGCGATTTGGCCCACCAGCCACGCTTCGTCCAGGCATATAGCTGGGCGCTGGACTCGTTACACCACAAAGGAGCTCGCGCGACGCTGGAGGCCTTGGTGCGATGACCCGCGGGCTGGTGATCGGCGAGTCGCTGATCGACATCGTCGACAGCGACGAACATGTCGGCGGCAGTCCGCTCAACGTCGCCGTCGGACTCGGCCGGCTGGGCCGCGAGGTCGACTTCTTGACCTCGGTCGCCGACGACTCGTATGGCCGGCGCATCACCGACTACGTCGAAGCCGCAGGGGTGCAACTGGTTTCGGAAAGCAAGGCAGCGAAGCGCACGGCGACTGCGCGGTCAACCATCGCGGAAGACGGATCGGCCGACTACGTGTTCGACCTGGATTGGCGACTTTCCGGAACGCCGCCGGTCGCGCCGCCGCTTTTCGTCCATACCGGATCGATTGCCGCCGTGCAGGATCCGGGCTGCCTGGCGGTCGCGGCGTTGATCGATACCTATCGCGTCTCGGCCACAGTCACCTTCGATCCCAACGTGCGGCCGTCGCTGATCGCCGACCGGGAACTGGCCGTTGCCCGCATCGAGCATCTCATCGAACGCAGCGACATCGTGAAAGTCAGCCAGGAAGACCTGCGCTGGATCGACCCCACTCGGCCGCCCGCGCAGATCGCGCAAACGTGGCTGCGGTTAGGCCCCGCCATCGTTGCGGTGACGATGGCCGACCGGGGCGCGGTGGCTTTCTGCCCAGCAGGGGTCGCCCGGGTGCCGACGCGCGCGGTGCGCGTGGTCGACACCGTCGGCGCCGGTGACGCGTTCATGGCCGGTCTACTCGACGCGTTATGGCAATCGGGGTCGTTGGGAGGCGACCAGCGCAGCGAACTGCACGGGATCGCTGTGGATGCACTGACGGCGGCGCTCGAGGGGGCCAGCCTGTGTGCGGCGCTCACCATCGCTCGCACGGGAGCTGACCTGCCGGATCGGGCTGCGCTGGACGCTGCTTCGCGTCCTTAGGCGCCTATCCCGACGGTTCGGACGCCGGGTCCAACGATCCTCGGTCGTAGCCCTGTCGTGCTGTTTTGCCATAGGCCCTGCGGGCATACTGATTCACATGCGCTCCATCTGGAAGGGTTCCATCGCGTTCGGGCTGGTGAACGTCCCGGTCAAGGTGTACAGCGCCACCCAGGACCACGACATCAAGTTCCACCAGGTACACGCCAAGGACAACGGCCGCATCCGGTACCAACGCGTGTGCGAGGTGGACGGCGCAGTCGTCGAATACCGTGATATCGCCCGGGCCTACGAATCCGATGACGGCCAGATGGTCATCATCACCGACGACGACATCGCCACCCTGCCCGAGGAACGCAGCCGCGAGATCGAAGTGCTGGAGTTCGTGCCGGCCAGCGAGGTGGACCCGATGCTGTTCGACCGCAGCTACTTCCTGGAGCCGGACTCCAAGTCATCGAAATCCTATGTGCTACTTGCCAAGACGCTCGCCGAGGCGGATCGGATGGCGATCGTTCATTTTACGCTGCGCAACAAGACCCGGCTGGCGGCCTTGCGCGTCAAGGACTTCGGCAAGCGCGACGTGATGGTGATTCACACCTTGTTGTGGCCCGACGAGATCCGCGACCCGGATTTCCCCGTCCTGGACAAGAAGGTCGAGATCAAGCCGGCCGAACTCAAGATGGCCGGTCAAGTGGTGGAGTCGATGGCCGAGGACTTCAATCCCGACCGCTACCACGATACCTACCAGGAGCAGCTGCAGGAGCTTGTCGACGCCAAACTCGAAGGCGGAGAAGCCTTTACCACCGAGGAGCAGCCGAAGGAGCTGGACGAGACCGAAGACGTCTCCGACCTGCTCGCCAAACTGGAGGCCAGCGTGAAGGCCCGCTCCGGGAACGGCAAGGCACCCGCGAAGAAGACCACGGCGAAAAAGGCCCCCGCGAAGAAGACGGCCGCCAAGAAGGCCCCGGCAAAAAAGGCGGCCTCAAAAGCGTCGTCGAAATCCTGACCCGGCCCCGGGTCAGCGTTTGCGGCTGGCCAGAAAGCGCGTCAGCGCCGCGACGATGTTGATCACGGCGACCATGATGATCAGCGTCAGCGCCGCACCCCAGATCCGCAGGAAACCGGCGTGTTCGGGATTGGTGAGCTCGGTGTAGATCAGCAGCGGCAGCGAAGCCATGTTGCCGTGGAAGATGTCGGCGTTGATCGATCGGCTGTAGCCGACCAGCACCAGCACCGGCGCGGTTTCGCCGATCACCCGCGCGATGGACAGCAAGATTCCGGACACGATGCCGGGCATAGCGATCGGGAAGACGATCCGCACGATGGTCTTCCATTTGGACACACCGAGCGCGTAGCTGGCCTCACGCAGGTCGTCGGGCACCAGCCTGAGCATCTCCTCGGCGGAGCGCACCACCACCGGCAACATCAGCAAGACCAGGGCCAGCGACACCGCAAACGAACTCTGCTGGAAGCCCAACGTGGCGATCCAGAGGCTGAAGATGAACAGCGCCGCCACGATCGAGGGCACTCCGGCGAGCACGTCGACCATGAACGTCGTCAGCCGCACCAGGCGCCCGGATCCGTATTCCACCAGGAAGACCGCGGTCATCAAGCCGAGGGGCACCGCCAGGGCTGCGGCCACCCCGGCCTGCACCACCGTGCCGTACAGCGCGTGGTAGACGCCGCCGGCGAACTGTTCCGGCAGCACGCCGCGTAGCGAGTGGGTCCACCATTCCGACCGCGTGACGGCGTACCAGCCTCGTTCGACCACGATCCACAGCACCCAGATCAGTGGCACCAGCGCGACACAGAACGAAGCGAGGAAGAAAGTCGTCGCGGCGTTGTTGGTGATCCGGCGCCGGAAGCTCAGCGGCCTGAACACCTCGACTTTGACCGGCCGGTCAAGCGCTTCGACGCTCATCGGCGCCGCTCCTCCTCATCGCTTCGCTCTGCATCGTCGCCCGCGCGGATCATGGGCGCCGCTCCTCATCGCTTCGCTCGGCATCCTCGTCCGCGCGGATCATGGGGCGCCGGTCTTTCTCGCCGCGCATCATCCGTTGACCTTGCCGCCGGCGATCGCACGAGCGAGCGCGTTGACGACGAACGTCAGGACGAACAGCGCGAAGCCGGCCGAGATGTACGCCCCGGTCGGCAGCGGCGCACTGAACTCCGCGGCCGCCGAGGCGATCTTCGAGGCGAAGGTGTAGCCGCCGTCGAACAGCGACCAGTTCCCGGGGCGGGCGGCCGAACGCAAGATGATCAGTACCGCCACTGTCTCGCCCAGTGCGCGGCCCAGCCCCAGCATCGAGGCCGCGATCACACCGCTGCGGCCGAACGGCAGCACAGTCATGCGCACCACCTCCCATTTGGTGGCGCCCAGGGCTTGGGCCGCTTCCATCTGGATGTGCGGGGTCTGCCGAAAAACCTCACGCGAGACGGAGGTGATGATCGGCAGGATCATCACCGAGAGCACCACGCCGGCGGTGAAGATGGTGCCGCCGCCGGCCAACGAAACGTTGCCCTGCTTGAACAGGAAAAACCAGCCAAGGTGGCGATTGAGAAACGCCGCTACCGGCTCGATCTGGGGCGCGAGCACGAAAATGCCCCACAGCCCGAAGATGATCGACGGCACCGCGGCGAGCAGATCCACCACCGCGCCGAACGGGCGCGCCAGCCGCTTCGGTGCGTACTGGGTGAGGAACACGGCGATACCGACTGCGATCGGAACGGCCAGCACCAGCGCGCTGAGCGAACTGAGCACCGTGACCATGAGCAGGTCGCGGATACCGAACGCGAGCTTGTCCGGGTCGCTGGTGCTGAATTTGGCGCTGGTGAAGAAGTTCGCGTGGTTGACGCGCAACGACGGCACGGCACGCAGCAACAGGAATACCGCGATCAGCAGGATGGCGAACACGATCGTCGAACCGGCAGCGGCGGCGGTCAACTTGAACAGTCGATCAGCCCGCCGCCCCACGTGTTCACTCAGCGCTGTTAGTGCCGGCTTCTCCGCGGTCGACGGGCTGATTGATGTTCCTCGTGTCACGACCACCTCAGGTTATGTGATGGCGTTGATGGAAGCAGACAGTCTCGCCTTGAACGCGTCAGGGATCGGGATGTAGCCATTGTCGGCCAGGCCGCTTTGGCCGGCGCCGATGGTGCTTTGCAGGAACGCCTTTACGGCCGTACCGACCTGCGGGTCGGGATACTTCGAGCAGACGATCTCATAGGTCGCCAACACGATCGGGTAGGAACCGGCCTGCGTCGGCTTGTAGAACGAGAGCGTGTCCAGCACCAGGTCGTTACCCTGGCCGGCGATCTTGGCGCCGGCGATCGTCTTGCCCACCGAGTCGGCGCTGATCGACACCGCATCCGGGCCGGCCGAGGTGACGATCTTGGCCATGTTCAGTTTTTGCGCCTGAGCAAACGACCATTCATTGTAGGTGACGGATCCTTCGGTTGCCTTGATCGCCGCCGACGTCCCGTCGTTACCCTTGGCTCCCTCGCCGACACCGCCCTTGAAGGTCTTTCCGGCGCCCTTGCCCCACGCGCCGTTGGAGGCGGCATCGAGATACTTCTGGAAGTTGTCCGTGGTGCCGGATTCGTCGTTGCGGAACACGACGTGAATCGGCTCGGCCGGCAATGCGACACCGGGGTTGAGCGCCTGGATGGCGGGGTCGTTCCACGTCGTGATCGCGCCGTTGAAAATCTTGGCCGCCGTGGCGCCGTCCAAGCTCAGCGAATTGAGACCCTTGACGTTGTAGGTGATGGCGATCGGCCCGAAAACCACCGGCAGGTTCAAGGCCGGTGAACCGCAACGTTGTTGCGCCGCGGCGTATTCGTTGGGCGCCAGTGGCGAATCAGAACCACCGAAATCGGTTTGCTTGCCGTTGAATTCGCTGATTCCCGCGCCCGATCCGTTGGCGGTGTAGTTCAGTGTCTGTCCGGGGCAGGCCTGCTCGAACGCGTTGACGAAACGGGTCATCGCATTGGCCTGCGCCGTGGAACCGCTGGCCTTGAGGGTTTTCGCCCCGCCGCAGCTCACCTTGCCCGAGGAGCCGCTCGTTGCGCTCGCGCCGGTCCCGTTGTTATCGCTTCCGCATCCGGACAGCGCCAGCGCGCCGGCACTCAGGACACTCAGCACGGCGCCAAATCGGTTGAGTTTCAATTCGCTTCCTTACGGTAGGGATGAAACAGGATCGCCGCCGGTCAGTAGCGCTGCGCCCCGACCGGCCCGTCTCGCAGCCACGAAGCTAACAGTAACAAGGTTAACGTTGAGCAAATTGTCTGGCGCTCGCCGCTGAACGCCGTGGCGACCGGCGGCGACGTGGGCGGGAGCCGAACTCCATGACATCTCGGCACAATGCCTCAGCAAAGGAAAGCGCGGGTGTATGCCTACGCGCCGATGGCACCGCGAAGTCCGGTGTCGAATCACGAAATGGCGTCGATGGATTCCGACAACCGGGACTTGAATGAGTCCGGTACCGGGATATATCCATTGTCCGCAAGGCCGTTCTGTCCGGCACCAATGGTGCTTTGCAGGAAGGCCTTTACCGCCGCACCGACCTGCGGGTCGGGGTACTTCGAGCAGACGATCTCGTAGCTGGCCAACACGATCGGGTAGGAACCGGGCCGGGTCGGCTTGTAGAACGAGAAGGTGTCCACGACCAAGTCGTTGCCCTGCCCGGTGAGGGTGGCACCGGAAATCGTCTTCCCGACCGAATCCGCACTGATCGACACCGCATCCGCCCCGGCCGAGGTGAGGATCCTGGCCATGGTCAATTTCTGCGCCGCAGCGAACGACCATTCGTTGTAGCTGATCGACCCCTCGGTGGCTTTCACTGCCGCCGACGTGCCGCCGTTGCCGTCGGCGCCCTCGCCGACGCCACCGTTGAATGTCTTACCGATGCCCCGATCCCAAACGCCGTCGGAGGCGGAGTCCAGATATTTCTGGAAATTGTCCGTGGTGCCGGACTGGTCGCTGCGGAACGTCACCCGGATGGGCTCGGCGGGCAGCGCGGGGCCGGGGTTCAGCGCCTGGATCGCGGGATCGTTCCAGGCGGTGATCGCGCCTTTGAAGATCTTCGCGGTGGTGGCCCCGTCGAGGATCAGCGAGTTGAGGCCCTTGACGTTGTAAGTGACGGCAATCGGGCCGAAAACCACCGGCAGATTCCACGCCGGCGAACCGCATCGCGTCTGGGCCGCGAAGTATTCGATTGGGGCCAGTGGTGAATCCGAGCCTCCGAAATCGGTTTGACCTCCGGTGAATTCACCGATCCCCGCACCCGAACCGTTGGGGGTGTAGTTCAGTGTCTGGCCGGGGCAGGCCCGCTCGAATGCGTTGACGAAGCGGGTCATGGCGTTGGCCTGGGCGGTCGATCCGCTGGCCTTCAAGGACTTCTTTCCGCCGCAACTGACCTGGCCCGACGGGGTCGCCCCACTCCCCCACGCTCGGGTGCCGTTGCTCCCGCATCCCGACAACACCAGCGCGCCGGCCGTCAGGACACTCAATGCGGCACCAAATCGGTTGCGCCTCAAGTTACTTCCTCACGGTGAAGACCAAACATGATCGCCGCCGCTCAGCTAACAGCACCAAGGTTAACGGCGGGCGAATGGCCGCGCGGTCCCCCGCGGTACCGCTGGCGCGGTCCGGTCGCCCAACGGTCGGGCGCGTGCACGCCTGCGCAGGCCCATCGACAGGCCCGATCGGCGCGCCCGGATGCAAAAGTAGAACCTGTTCCAGAAATGCCCGATCTGAGACGGTGCGGCTTGCTACCGTGTCGGCTGACACCGAAAACAAGAGAGGCCGCCATGATCCTTGACAGGTTCCGTCTCGACGACAAAGTCGCCGTCATCACTGGTGCAGGCCGCGGCCTCGGGGCAGCCATCGCGCTGGCCTTCGCCGAGGCCGGCGCGGACGTGCTCATCGCCTCACGCACGGAATCACAACTAGAAGCCGTCGCCGAACAGGTCCGCGGCGTCGGACGGCGGGCCCATGTCGTGGCCGCCGACCTGGCGCATCCCGAGTCCACCGCGGAACTCGCCGGCCAGGCCGTCGAGGCCTTCGGGAAACTAGATATCGTCGTGAACAACGTCGGCGGGACCATGCCCAACACGCTGCTGACCACCTCGACGAAGGATCTCAAAGAAGCCTTCACCTTCAACGTCGTCACGGCCCACGCGCTGACGCTGGCGGCGGTGCCGTTGATGCTGGAGCATTCCGACGGCGGCAGCATCATCAACATCACCTCGACCATGGGCCGACTGGCCGGGCGTGGTTTCGCCGCCTACGGCACGGCCAAGGCCGCGCTGTCGCACTACACCCGGCTGACCGCCCTCGATCTCTGCCCACGTGTTCGCGTCAACGCGATCGCCCCGGGTTCAATCCTGACCTCCGCGCTGGACGTGGTTGCGTCCAACGACGAACTGCGAGCGCCGATGGAGAAGGCCACACCGATGCGCCGGCTCGGCGATCCCGTCGACATTGCCGCTGCCGCAGTCTATTTGGCCTCCCCCGCCGGTAGCTTCCTGACCGGTAAGACGCTTGAGGTCGACGGCGGCCTGACCTACCCCAATCTCGACATCCCCGTCCCGGATCTGTGACCCCCAACCGCTAAGGAGCTAGTCATGCCCATCCCCGTCGTCCAATTGGGCACCGGCAACGTCGGTATCCACGCTCTGCGGGCGCTCATCACCAATCCGGAGTTCGAACTGAAAGGCGTCTGGGTGTCGTCCGACGCCAAGGCCGGTAGGGACGCGGCGGAGATTGCGGGCCTGGCGGAATCGACAGGTGTGCTCGCCAGCACCGACCTGGACGCCGTGCTCGCCACCGGGACGCAATGCGCCGTGTACAACGCACTGGCCGACAACCGGTTGCCCGAGGCGCTCGAGGACTACCGGCGCGTGCTGGCGGCGGGAATCAACATCGTCGGCAGCGGACCGGTCTTCTTGCAGTATCCGTGGCAGGTCATCCCCGAGGAGCTTATCAAGCCTCTGGAAGATGCGGCGCGCGAAGGGAATTCGAGCGTCTACGTCAACGGCATCGATCCGGGCTTCGCCAACGACCTGCTGCCGCTGGCGCTGGCGGGCACCTGCCAGAGCATCCAGCAGATCCGGTGCATGGAGATCGTCGACTACGCCACGTATGACAGCGCCGCGGTCATGTTCGACGTCATGGGATTCGGCAAGCCACTGGACGAGATCCCCATGCTGCTGCAACCGGGCGTGCTCAGCCTGGCGTGGGGATCGGTGATCCGCCAGATGGCGGCGGGTTTGGGCATTTCGCTTGACGAGGTCACCCAGGACTACGTCCGCGTTCCGGCCCCCGAGGACTTCGACATCGCGTCGGGGCATATCGCCAAGGGCACCGCCGCGGCGCTGCGTTTCGAGGTGTTCGGGATGGTCAACGGCCACCCTGTGGTCGTCCTCGAACACGTCACCCGGCTGCGCGAGGACCTGTGCCCCGACTGGCCGCAGCCCGCCCAGGAGGGGGGCTCCTATCGCATCGAAATCACCGGCGAACCGTCCTACGCGGTGGATGTCTGTCTGAGCAGCCGCAAAGGCGACCACAACCACGCCGGGCTGGTGGCCACCGCGATGCGGGTCGTCAACGCCATCCCCGCAGTGGTGGCCGCCCAGCCGGGCATCGTGACGACCCTGGACCTTCCCCTGGTCACGGGGAAGGGTCTCTACCTCCCGCAGTGAGGCCCGAGGGCGGGAAACGCCCTAGCCGCTGAGGGTCGCGCGGCGATGTTCGACTAACCTCACTTTCTTATTCGGTGAAGTGAATCGAGGTCGGCACGTTGGGGCAGCGCACCCAGGGCTCGCTCAAGGGCAACTGGTATTTGCTCGGGCCCGCTTTTGTCGCCGCCATCGCCTACGTCGACCCCGGAAATGTCGCTGCCAACGTCAGCGCCGGCTCGCAATACGGCTATCTGCTGCTGTGGGTCATCGTGGCGGCCAATGTGCTGGCAGGCCTGGTGCAGTACCTGTCGGCGAAGCTGGGGTTGGTCACCGGACGCTCCCTGCCCGCAACGATCGGCAGGCGGATGGGCCCCGCGGCGCGGCTGGTCTACTGGGCTCAGGCCGAACTCGTGGCCATCGCCACCGATGCGGCCGAAGTCGTCGGCGGGGCCATCGCTTTGCACATATTGTTCAACCTGCCGCTGCTGGCCGGCGGTCTGATCACCGGCCTGGTGGCGCTGCTGCTGCTGGGGATTCAGGACCGGCGCGGACAGATCATCTTCGAGCGGGTCATCACCGGCCTGCTGCTGGTCATCGCGATCGGGTTCGCCGCGAGTTTCTTCGTCAAGACGGCCCCTCCGGAGGAGATGCTCGGTGGGCTGGTCCCCCGCTTCCGCGGCACCGAAAGCGTGCTGCTGGCGGCCGCCATCCTCGGCGCCACCGTCATGCCGCACGCGGTGTACATGCATTCCGGTCTCGTCCTGGACCGGCACGGGCATCCCGACGAGGGGTCACACCGGCGTCTGCTGCTGCGCGTCACCCGCTGGGATGTCGTGCTGGCGATGACGGTGGCCGGCACGGTGAACGCCGCGATGCTGCTCATCGCCGCGATCAACCTGCAACACCGCGACGTGAGCGCCTCCATCGAGGGCGCCTACTCCGCAATTCACAACACGCTGGGCGCGACCATCGCGGTGCTGTTTGCGGTCGGGTTGCTCGCGTCCGGTCTGGCGTCGTCATCGGTGGGCGCCTACGCCGGCGCCATGATCATGCAGGGGTTGTTGCACCGGTCGATTCCCATGGTGGTGCGACGGTTGGTCACCCTGGTGCCCGCCCTGGTGATCCTGGCGGTGGGATTCGATCCCACCCGCGCGTTGGTGCTGTCCCAGGTGGTGCTGTCGTTCGGAATACCTTTTGCGGTGCTGCCTTTGATCAAGCTGACCAGCAATCGCGAGCTGATGGGTGGCGACGTCAATCACCGCATCACCACGATTCTTGGCTGGGCCGTCGGCGTATTGATTAGTCTGCTTAACGTGGTGCTCATCTGGCTGACGGTGACCGGCTGAATGCCGGCCCGCCGGCATCTCTACTTCGCATACGGGTCGAACCTATGCGTCAGGCAGATGGCGCAACGCTGTCCCGACGCCGCGCATCCGCGGCCCGCGGTCCTGGCCGATCACGACTGGCTGATCAACCAGCGCGGCGTGGCCACCGTCGAACCGCTGGCCGGTAACCGGGTGTACGGCGTGGTCTGGCAGATCTCCGACGGTGACTTGGCGACGTTGGACAGCGCCGAGGGTGTGCCGGTGCGCTACCGGCGCGACGAAATGACCGTCCACACCGACGACGGCCCGTCACCGGCCTGGGTCTACATCGACCACCGGGTGACGCCGGGCCCGCCCCGACCGGGGTACCTGCCCAAGATCATCGACGGCGCCACGCAGCACGGGCTGCCACAACGCTGGGTCGACTTCTTGCGCCGCTGGGATCCCGCCGGCTGGCCACGCGCGAAATCGTCGGCGTCCGGGCCGGGGCCGCGGTCGCTTTCAGCGTTGCTGAATGAGCCGGGCATGACCGAGTTCAGCCAATTACGTTCGCGTTTCGGCTTTCTGGCGATCCACGGCGGCGGGCTGGAAGAGATGACCGATGTGATCGCCGAACGCGCCGCCGAGGCAGCCGGAGCGTCGGTGTACGTGGTGCGCCACCCCGACCACTACCCGCACCACCTGCCGTCGGCACGGTTCGACCCGGCCGAATCGACGCGGCTCGCGGAGTTCCTCGACCATGTCGAGGTCGCGGTGTCCCTGCACGGGTACGGCCGCCATGGTCGCAGCACCCAGCTGCTGGCAGGCGGTCGCAACCGGACATTGGCCGCTCACCTAAGCAGGCACATCCAGCTGCCCGGCTACCAGGTGATCACCGACCTCGACGACATCCCGCCGGAATTGCGGGGCCTGCACCCGCGCAACCCGGTGAACCGGGTGCGTGACGGCGGAACCCAACTGGAGCTCTCGGCGCGGGTCCGGGGGATCAGCCCGCGCAGCCCGCTGCCGGACGATGACGGTTTGTCGTCGGTCACCAGCACCTTGATTCAGGGGTTGGTGGACGCCGCCCGTAGTTGGTCAATGTCGGATCGTTGAACGGAGATTGTTGGTGGCCAAGGACTTTCGCTTCGGAATGAGTATGCGGTTCTTCAAGTCGCGCGAGGCACTGCTGGAGAAGGCCAAGCGCGCTGAAGACGCCGGCTTCGACATTCTTTGTGTGCCCGATCATTTGGGCGCCGCCGCGCCCTTCCCGACCCTGACCGCGGTCGCGATGGTCACGAAGACGCTGCGGCTGAGCATGTATGTACTCAATTCCGCGTTCTACAAGCCGGCCCTGCTCAGCCGGGACATGCAAGCCTTGGATCTGCTCAGCGACGGTCGCCTCGAGATCGGACTCGGCACCGGCTACGTCCGGGAAGAGTTCGAAGCCGCGGAGATCCCGTATCCCAGCGCCGGCGCCCGGGTCGACTACCTCGAACACGTGACGAAGTATCTCAAGGAACACCATCCATCGACGCCGCTGATCATCGCCGGCAATGGCGACCGGGTGTTGACCATCGCTGCCCGCAACGCCGACATCATCGGGCTGACCGGCTCCAAGGTGCGCGACGTCGAGGATCCGTTCGCCGAGCGTGTCGACTTTGTCCGCAAGGCCGCCGGGGATCGGTTCGACTCACTCGAGCTCAATCTGGCCATCACGGCGATGCCGAGGGCCGGGGAGACCGAGCCAGACCTCAAGCTGACCCGCACTTACTCGCCGGACCTGTCCGATGAGGAGATCCTGTCCCAGCCCTCGGTGCTCAGCGGTTCGCCCCGCGAGATTGCCGACACCTTGTCCGCATACCGGGAAAAGTACGCCGTGTCGTCCTTCACCGTGCAGGACAACAACATTGACAACTTCTCGAAAGTGATCGCCGAACTGCGCTGACCGCCGCGACGATATATGGGCAGGCCTGCCGGTAAGCTCAGGCCCGTCCGCCCTCGTAGCTCAGGGGATAGAGCACGGCTCTCCTAAAGCCGGTGTCGCAGGTTCGAATCCTGCCGGGGGCACAAGCTGGCCAGTTGATCGGTCAGCCCCCACTCTCCTTCGGGCAGCCGATCATCATTCGATTGGGCTTGTTCAGCTCCCGCTCCTAGCTGTACTGAGGTGAGCCCTTCGTAGTGGTCCAGTCGTTGTGTGACCCTGATGCCTGAATGTTCGGGCAGGAAGAGTCGACGACGACATGGCAGCGAACAAGCGCCGGCGGCACACGCCGGATCAGATCATCCGCAAGCTCGCCGAGGGCAACAAGCTCCTCGGAACAGGGCAGGAGCTCAGCGAAGTGTGTCGCCACCTCGAGATCACCGAGTCGACCTGGCATCGCTGGGTCGCCCAGTACGGCGGGATGAAGGCCAGCGACGCCAAGCGCCTCAAGGAACTTGAGGCCGAGAACGCCCGGCTCAAGAAGCTGGTCGCCAACCAGGCCCTTGACATCGACATGCTCAAGGAGATTTCGGCGGGAAACTTCTGACCCCGAATCGCAAGCGCAGCGCCGTTGGGATGCTGCGCGAGCGGTTCGGGGTCTCCGAGCGGCGGGCGTGTGCGGTGGTCGGTATCCACCGTTCCACCATGCGTCTGCAATCACCGCCGATCAGCGATGAGGAGGCCGAGTTGCGGGCCTGGCTGCGCGCGTTGTCCACCGAGCGGCCCCGCTGGGGATGTCGCCGTGCCGCGATCGCGGCACGGCGAGCTGGTTGGAAGGTCAACAACAAGCGCATCCGCCGGCTGTGGCGCCAGGAAGGCCTGCGGGTTCCGCAGCGCCGCAGAAAGAAACGCTTAACCGGCATCGGTGCGCCGGTCGGGGCGATTTGCCCGATCCGACCGAACGTGATCTGGGCGATGGACTTCCAGTTCGACACCACCGCTGATGGCCATCTCGGCTAGTTCAGCGGAGGCACGGTGATGCTCGTTGGATTCGCCGCGCTAGTACTGTCAAGGGCCTTTGCGCAGCGCTTCTATTGCGGTGTCGAGGTCTCGGATCGCTTGCTGGACAAGCGTGGTCATGGATTTCCGATTTCCGGGTTGCAGCCAACTTTGGAAGGCATCGGCGAGGGCGAGTGCGCCGAAGTTGGCGGCCAGGTTCGCGACAGGCGGTTTTACCCCGCGCGCGACCAGCGCGTCAGCTATCGCCGTTGTCAGGGCGGCGGCTTTGAGCAGGTCTCGCTCTTTGAGTTCGGGATTGGCGTCGATGACGGCTTGACGTTTGGCCACAAGTTCGCGGCGGTCGTCTGTGAAGCCGGCGGCGAACGCGGTCAGTGCGGCCCCGATCGCTTCCATGGGGCCGGCTTCGTCGGGCGCACCGGCGATGGCGTCGGCGAACATGCCGCGGTAGGCATCCTGGCCGCGGAATAGAATCTCGCGTTTGTCGGCGAAGTGACGAAAGAACGTCCGTTTGGTCAATCCCGCGCGCTCAGCGATCTCGACGACCGTGACGTCCTCATATCCGCGCTCGGCGAACAATTCCACCGCCGCGGCTCCCAATCGCTCGGCCGCGTTGGGTTCCCACCGACTCATATCCGCATTCTAAAGCGCGAAGACGTAGTGATGACACCAAGTGCCGTATTGATGTAGTGTGATGACACCTGGTGCCGTGCTGTCGGCGCCGGAATATGACCCTCTGCGCAGACAGGAATCGGAATGAAGGATCTTCGCGCAGCCTACGGACAGTACGCACTCGTGACCGGGGCGTCCTCAGGCATCGGAGAGCAATTCGCACGCCACCTCAGTGCGGCGGGCGTCAACGTCATCTTGGTGGCGCGCCGCAAAGACCGTCTGGACGCCTTGGCCACCGAGCTCTCCCGTGCACACGGCACCGAGAGTGTCGTGCTCGCCCTGGATTTACTTGCCGAGGGTGCAGTGGACGAACTGGCCCGTCGGGTCACCGATCTCGACGTCGGGTTAGTCGTGGCCAATGCCGGCATCTCTTCTGCAGGGCCGCTGGTCAACAGTTCGCTTGCCTACGAACTCGAAGTCCTCACCCTTGATGCGGTGGTGCCACTGCAGATGGCGTACGTTTTCGGCAATGCGTTCGTCCGGCGGGGTCGCGGAGCCATCGTTTTGGTGGCGTCCAGCCTCGACGCCAGCGCCGCGCCCTACGTGGCCAACTACGCCGCGGCCAAGGCGTACATCTCGTCACTGGGCCAGGCGTTGCACTACGAACTGAAAAAAGACGGCGTCGACGTCCTGGTCCTCTCGCCTGGGATGACGAAGACCGAAATCACCGAAAAATCCTTTGGCCTTGACCCTCAGAAGATCAGCGGCCCAAGAATGGCGGCGTCGCAGGTTGCCGAGGCGGCGTTGAACAGCCTGGGCGCGCGGGCGCGCGTCATCCCAGGCGTCACCAACAGCGCTGCGGATCTTCTGGTTAAACACCTGATTCCGCGATCCCTGTCGGCCAAGATGTTCGGCTGGCTGCTCGGCCGCGCTCTCATCGAGACCGCGCCGCATGTGCCATGAGGCGTAAATAGCCTTTACTGCAACGTATTTCGAGAGGAGTCATCCCTTGCACATTCCCGGCATGCCAGTCGATATCCCTGACGAAATGCTCTCGGCAGTGCTCCGGCCCGAATTCGACACTCTGGCACCGGTGGAAGTCTTCCCCGGGGTAGCGAGTCATCTGGATCGCCCGTACGCCACTCGCATCGGATTTCGGCAACTCACCATGGATCTGCACATCCCGCACCATCCTGCGGCCACACCGGTTCCCGTGATCGTGTACGCACATCCGGGAGGCTTTTTCACCGGCATCAAGCAAATGGGCCCATGGCGATTTCTGCTCGAGGCGGGGCTGGCGGTGGTGTCGGTCCAGTACCGGCTCAGTGGCGAGGCCGTCTTTCCTGCGGCCATCCAAGATGTCGCTACGGCCGTGCGCTGGGTGCGGACCAACGCCGATCGCTACAGCTTGGATTCTGAGCGCATCGTGGGCTTCGGTTCCAGCGCAGGCGCCTACCTCATCAGCGCCGTTGCGCTCGCCGAAGACGACAGCGACCTGGTGAGCAGCACCGAACCCTCTTCGGAGGTGTCCTGCGGTCTGACTGCTGTCGTGGAGCACTACGGACCCACCGATTTCCTCAAACACGATGAGGACGCACACCCCGACGCCATCGAACGAATGCACGGTCCAGACACCACACTGGCGCGCTTCTTCGGATTCGTGCCATCCAGCCAACCGCAGGTGGTGGAGCGGGGAAACCTGTGCCGCCTGGCACATCCCGGCGCGCCACCCTTCCTGATCGCCCACGGGGACAGGGATCGTCGCGTCGGCATCGAGCAGAGCCGGCGCCTGCATCGCGCACTCACAGCCGTGGGGGTCCGGGCGGACCTGGTGGAGATCGTCGGCGGCGACCACGGGTCTGCTCACTTCAACGCGGCTCCGCTGCATCACAGAACGTTGGCATTCCTCGAATCTGTTCTGGCAATGCCCCTATCCCGTTGACACACGACACCACTAATCGGAGAACTCACATGCCCACGATGAAGCGAATTCAGTACCACCGCTACGGTGGACCGGACGTCATGCGGCTCGAAGGCTTCGAGCCCAGGAAACTCGGCGCCGACGATGTTCTCGTCCGGGTGCGCGCGGCCGCTGCTAACCCGATGGACTTCGGGATCCGAAACGGCGCGATGAGGATGGTGACCGGCCGAACCTTCCCACGCGGGATGGGCTACGACTTCGCCGGCATCGTCGAGGCTGTCGGCGACGACGTGACCCGGCTGCGTGTGGGTGACGAAGTGCTCGGGGGGCCGCCGATCAAGTGGTCAGGCGCGTTCGCCGACGTGGTCGTCGCCGAAGAGAAGGGTGTCGTCACGAAGCCCGCTGCCTTGACGTTCGAGGCGGCGGCCGCCGTTCCCACTGTCGGTCTGACCGCGTACCAAGCCCTGTTCAATGAAGGGAAGATGCAGCGTGGCGAGTCGGTGTTCGTGCACGGATGCCTTGGGGGAGTGGGTCGCTCGGCGGTACAACTCGCGCTGGCACACGGGGCGGCCGTGGCGGGAAGCTGCCGGGCCGGCTCGGCGGACGAGGCGCGCGAACTCGGTATCGATCCGATCGTCGACTTCGACTTCGATCCCACCGCCCTCACACACCGATTCGATGTCGTCCTGGACACCGCCGGCACGTTACCGGTCAGAGATGCCCGAAAGATGTTGACGGCCAACGGTCGTATCATCAGCGTCAAGCCGAGTCCAGCGAACATCGTCAGGAGCGTCCTGCCTGGCCCATTCCACGTCGTGATCGCCAAGGCGGTCACATCCGATATCGAGGCGGTCGCGAGGGCCGCCGGCGAAGGGGTGCTGCGGCTACCCATCGCCAAAACGGTGCCACTATCGCAGGCAATCTCAGCCCTTACGCAACTCGAACAAAACGGATTCGCCAAGCGGGGCAAGCTCATTATTGTGCCTGGCTGAGCCAGCCGGCCAGCAACACCAGGCGCCCCGCATCCGACGTCTGCGACCTAACAGCAACAGCATGGATGACCGTGAGGAGGTGAGCCCGCCGTAGTGGTCCACTGTTGCCCGGTGTTCGGGCAAGGAAGAATCGACAACGACTGGTCGAACTTTCCCTACGGGTGCTCCTGAATAACGCACTCCACAATACTATTGGCAAGGCGCGCGTCGAATCCCATCTGCGCTACTTTCTGCGTTTCAGCAGCACGGGAAACACCAGAATTTAGATCCTGCTCAATAACTCCGACAAGCTGCATGTTTTGGGAGTCGTGTTCCCACAGCGGGACTTCAGTAATGCTTCCGACGCAATTAGTGTAACCGCTGAAGTCAGCGCGAGCAGACGCACTTATCAGCACAGCCGGGGCGACGAACAGGACGGCGATGGCTATGCCGACCGCGACAACGACGTAAATGAAGCGCACAATCGCATGAATACCCAGCTATAACGATGGATAATCAGCAAACGATTTTGGTGCTCGGCCGCTCGGGTCATTGGCCTGCTCTTGCTGCTGACTCGCTCAACCCAGCGGGATTACTCCCGTTCCTGGCGACGTTCTCGGGCACGGTCATCGTGTCGCCTTTGACGAATGCGAGGCCGTTGTCCAGTTCGCAGGGATTGGCCTTTTCCCGGCCCCACTCTGCGGGGCTGGCGTAGCCGGCGTACTTCAAAGCCGACTGATGGGTCTACTTGTTGGTCAGCAGCGATTCACCTTCATCGGTGAAAGACTTTATGCGGCGATATGCCGCGTCGCTGAGCCTTTACTGTCGGCAACGATCAAGCGCCGTAATCCTTTGCGGCGCAAGGATTCAACGCATCTACCGGCACCCACCGCGAACCGTCGACTGCAAAACCCGTGTCGCAGGTTCGAATTCTGCCGGGGCGCACCACGCCAAACGCGGTCACGTCAGCGTCCGGCGCAGCGCGGGCGACAAGTTGAAACCAGCTTCCTTTGCTGTGTGAATCCCGGACAACACTGTGTTTGCTCGCTGGCCCCACGATGAAGTATGCCAAAGCCGCTGGATGGTTGGCCGAGCGACCAGATGGCGCGGGAACACTCACGAATCGGCAGCACTGTAGAAGAGGATGGTCCTATGACCACCACACCGAACGGTGCCCTCATCCCTACATTCGCGGCACTGCGATTCGCCACCGGCCTCGCCGCATGGGCTGCCCCAGCTAAGGCCGCACGTCTGTTTGGGCTCGCCACTGCTACACAGCAGCCCTTCATCACCCAACTGTTCGGGTCTCGCGAACTGACGCTGGCCCTCGCCGTCACGGACGCCTCACCGCGATTGCGCACCCGCGCACTGCAACTCGGACTGCTCACCGACGCCCTGGACATCATCGCAGCGCTCCGCGGCATCCAGCGTCAGACGCTGCCGCCGACCGGTGCCATCGTCACCGGGGGCGGCGCAGCGCTATTTCTTGGCTTGGGGCTCGCCGCGTTGGCCAACCAAAAACGCGCAGGTGCTTCCACGGCATAAGCGCGCAGTGAGTTGGGTCACCTCGTGCCCAGGTTGGGCAGCCTTCCGGCCGCTCGGGTGTTGCACAGCGTAGTCACCGAATCGAGGGCGACCCTTCACACTTAGCGAGGCCGACATGCGGCAGACCATCACCGGCGAACGCTCGAATGCCCGTTACCCAATTGCTGAGACGCTATGGATTATCGGGGGCATGGTTTTGTTGCTCGCCTTGGGCGACGTTGTGATCGTGTTGGCCCTGACGCTGGCCGCCGCGGCCATGACGACCGTCTGGTGCATCCGTCGCGACGCCGACCATCGCGCGCGAAGCAGCGACGTGGCGTTGGCTTCCATATCTCACCTGGCGACGGGCAGCCGCGAGATGAAAAAGACACATGCGCCGTGGCATCGGCACAGCGCCGCGTAGCGCCGTTCAGCCCAAGCGGACGTTCCTTTTTCTTTCGCGCTATCCCCAGGTGGCCCTATGTGCCAGTGCTGAACTGCCTCGGGCGCACCAGATTCCAAGTTGCCGCGAGCTGGGCTCAGCCCTCGGCCGTTGCGGTCTGCCGCGGTCAAACAAACACACCGGACAGCCCCGACACCGCGACCCAGGCGCAGCGGGACGTCATCTTGTCTGGGTAGTGATGCCGGTCCTGTGTGGCGACAGTGGCCGGCGGCACGTCCCGGCGCCCGACCTCGTCGGCAGGAGCGATTCAGGTTCCGCACTTGCGCGGAAAAGAGGACTACCATCTATACCGTGCGTGTGAGGGAAGAAACGTAGCGCCCGTCGCTTCGTTGGGGCATAAGACCTACCGAGCCTGCGATGCGGAAGCTAGTCGCGACACTGATGGCCGTTGGGGCCGTGATGCTCAGCGGGGCGATCGCCCACGCTAAGGACCAGCCGCCACCACCTCCTCCTCCAGCACCCTCTTTCTACTCACCGAAGTGCTTGTCGTTCGATCCCCAACCGCCAGGGCACTGGGACTATCTGCCGTGCGGATGGACAACAGATGGCAAGCGGTGGATTCCGCCGCCACCCCAACCGGGCCCGTAATCGATCGCCCCGCGATCGACCTCGCGAAAAGCCCTCAGCCGCTGGCTAACTGGCCTTGAGGTGTCCACCTCCCCGGCAGCTGACGCCGCAGACGCCCGCATCCCCCCGGGCGTCTGCGAGCGAAAGCGCCTGATCAATCGGAACACCACTGCAATCCAGGCCGTTGACCACCAGGCCCAGGCTTATCGCGCCGTCGGCGCGGGTCCCTTCGATGCACACCTCGATGTCTCGCAGCCCCGGCCTGCCCGCGGTCCAAAAGTCCGGACGGTGACCGTCGAACACCGTATGGGCGTCCGCACCGTTGGCGCCCTCGCCCCGGCAGAACTCGCCTGCCGACGAAACGGGCACATCGTCGGGTAGCGCCGCCGCCGCGAGAGGAGTGAGCGGGTCGGCGAGGCCGCAACAATCGTCGTGACACTTCAAGGCGATCATCGTCGCCCTCCTCTCACTCGTCCATCGTTGTTCGACGGCAACGGCTCTACGGCAGCACGGTGTGCATCAGCATCACGTCGTATGCCGACCACAACGACAGGTTGAAATACAGGTCTCGGCCCGACGACCAGGGATGGATCATCGGCGCGTAGATACCGCCGGGCATCTGGAACGAGGACACCAGCGGTTGCTCGGGACTCCATGGCCCTTGCGGCGTCGGCGCGGTCCGTGCCACGACGTCGTTGCTGCCGCCGTCGGTGTAGAGCACCAGGTATTGCTTGAGATAACTGTTGTACTGGGCCGACATTTCGCCGACCGGTCCCGGGAAAATCGGCGTCGCCGCGCCCGGATTGTTCGCGACCCAATGACCGCCGTTGTCGCCGTTCCAGTACTGGTACTTGGTCAGGTCGGGCAACTGATTCGGTGGGACGCGTGAGAGAAATGCCGCACCACCACGTCCCGACGGCGTGCCGAACTGGTACAGGTAACCGTCGTTCCCCTTCATGAACGCGCCCATCTGGAAATTCTCATTTCCTGGCGTAAACCCGGCTCCCGGAATGGCATCCGGCGAGGCCGTACGAATGGTGGTCGGGAAGATCCCCCAGTTCTGGCCATTGTCGTTAGACCTGGCGATCGCCGAGTAGTTCGTCGACCACTCGCCGTCGCGGCCCCACTGGCGGATTGACATGTAGCTCATGTACTGGGTTCTGCCCATGGACATCGCCGCGGTAGGAATGATTCCCGTCTCGTGCGCCGCCTTGTGGATGGTGTTGACGACCTGCTTGGAAAGTCCGGGTGCCCACACCGGCGACCCGGAATACCTGTCGTTCGGCACCCCGTCGGCGATGTGAATTCCCTTGGACAGATCGTGATCGTTGCTGCGGAACAGGGTGTTGTAGCGCCACTGCTGGCCGTGCGTCTTGCAATAGCCGAAGGTGTCGCCGAAGGCCATCAGCACCTGACGGTTGGCGGGATCGCCGTTGTCCCAGGCAATCCCGAGGTCCGTACCTGAAATGCTGAAGCGTTGCAGGGTTTTGTTCGGGCCGTTCGGTCCGGTCACCCAGTCGACGAGCGATGTCGGAGCTCCCGCGATCGAAGGAGGCGGCGGTCCGGGTTCGGGCTGCGGTTGCGGCTGCGGAATCGCGGCGGCGTTCGGGCGCAGCTGGTTGGCGTTCGGCGGCACCACGGGGACTCCGGGCGCGGGCGGATTGGGTCCGGGCGGCAACACCTCGGCTTGCGGGTGCATCGGTGCGGAGTACTGCCGGCCCGGAGCGGTCGGCTTGAGCAATGACGAGATCAGCGGACCCAGCCGCGGGAGCGGCGCCTGGTCATTGGTGTGCGTGGGCCTGCGCCCGGTCGGTGGCTGGACGACCGGCTGAGGAGCGGGCATAGCCGGCGGCGCGGCCGGAGGATCCACGTTCGCTTCGGGCGCCCCGCACGGTGTGGCGTTTGCAACTGGCGCGGGCCCCACCACGAGGACGAATCCGACAGCGGCCGCCGACGCCATCGTGAGCGACACACTTCGCAGAAACGCCGACATGTAGCACCTTTCGAGGGGTAGGACACCGCATTGACGTCCTTCAGCTGGCCCATGTGACGATAGTGATCTGCGGGGCATATGTGACCAGTGATGAGCTGATAGGTATCCATCCGTAACCGTGTCGCAACGCAGCGATTCCGCACCGCAGCGCTCCCTTCGACCGATTAGCTGGCTGCTTGTATAGGCAGCTGAAAAGCGCTGCCCGCTTTGCTACCGCTGCCGTCGAACTGGATTACGCGGGACCCCCGCCCGTTGCCACGATGGACCCCGGACCGGTGGCACCCAGAGGTGGGCGCTGCCGCCGGGGAGCCGGCTTGTGGCTACGAGGCGGGCATTTCAGCACGCGGGCCGGGGCGGCGCGCGACCCGCCTGTTCTGCCGCCGACTCAATCGGTACAAGCGCACCACTTACCGCAGCTCAGCGTCGCGTCGGCGGAACCGGCAACGACCGTGTTGCACACACGCATAACGAGAATCGTCATTTGGCAGGCGCGGCGCCAATTGCGTGTCACACTGAAACAGATTGGGTCAGCATGTTTGTCGACCGTCATTGGTGGCAATGATCCAACAGAGGCGATTGCGTCGGCCGGCCTTCGCATTCGTCTAGGTCCCGTCGGTTCAGCCCGAGAGCCGACGGGGCCGCCCTATTTTGGGCCCCTTCGCCGACCCGCGCCCGTCGGCACCGGCTCGCCGATAGGCCCGACAACCCGGACCTGCGGGAGTACCGTCGGCGTATGGATGGGTCGACCGGTGTGTGGATTCTCGGCAGTCAGCCAGGCGATTTCGCTCCTAACCTCACCAAAGAAGGCCGCGACTTCGCCGCATTGACCGCCGAAATCGTCGACGCCGCGCGGCGGACTGATCGGCGGCGGACACCCGGTCGGGGCCTCCGGCCGGCGCACCGCCACCACGGTTTCGTCGTCACCCGCACCGAAGGCGCATGACCATGGACGTTGAGATCGTCGGCAAGTTCCTGTCCACCCTGCCCGAAGATGACGACCACCCCTACCGCACCGGACCGTGGCGCCCCCAGACCACCGAGTGGGACGCCGACGACCTCATCGCCGTTGAAGGCGAAATTCCCCGCGACCTGGACGGCGTCTACCTGCGCAACACCGAGAATCCGCTGCACCCGGCGTTGAAGACCTATCACCCGTTCGACGGCGACGGCATGGTGCACGTGGTCGGCTTCCGCGGCGGAAAAGCCTTCTACCGCAACCGATTCATCCGTACCGACGGTTTCCTGGCCGAGAACGAGGCGGGCGAACCGCTGTGGCCGGGTCTGGCCGAGCCCGTGCAACTGGCCCGGCGCGAGCCAGGGTGGGGCGCGCGGACGAAGATGAAGGACGCATCGAGCACAGACGTCATCGTCCACCGCGGTATCGCGCTGACCAGCTTCTACCAGTGCGGCGACCTGTACCGAATCGACCCGTACTCGGCCGACACACTCGGCAAGGAGTCGTGGAACGGCGGTTTTCCAGCCGATTGGGGCGTGTCCGCACATCCCAAGGTAGACAACAGAACCGGTGAACTGTTGTTCTTCAACTACAGCAAGCAAGAGCCGTATATGCATTACGGGGTGGTCGACGAGCGCAACGAATTGGCGCACTTTGTCGACATCCCGCTCCCGGGTCCGCGTCTCCCGCACGACATGGCCTTCACCGAGAACTACGCCATCCTCAACGATTTCCCGCTGTTCTGGGACCCCCAGCTGCTTGAGCACGACGTGCACCTGCCGCGCTTCTATTCCGACATGCCGTCGCGGTTCGCGGTGATCCCGCGCCGCGGCGGCACCGGGGACATTCGCTGGTTCGAGGCCGACCCCACGTTCGTGCTGCACTTCACCAACGCCTACGAAGATGGCGACGAGATCGTGCTGGACGGCTTCTTCGAAGGCGAGCCGTCACCGCTTGATACCGGAGGAACCAAGTGGGAGAAGCTGTTTCGTTTTCTGGCCCTGGACCGCCTGCAGGCTCGGCTGCACCGGTGGCGCTTCAATCTGGTCACCGGGGCGGTGCGAGAAGAGCAGCTCTCGGAGTCCATCACCGAGTTCGGCACCATCAATCCTGACTACGCCGCAGGTGACTACCGCTACGCCTATGCCGCCACCGGCAAGCCCGGCTGGTTCTTGTTCGACGGTCTGGTCAAACACGACCTGCGCACCGGGACCGAGGAGGGGTTCTCGTTCGGCGAGGGCGTCTACGGCAGCGAAACCGCGATGACGCCGCGCGTGGGCGCCACCGATGAAGACGACGGCTACCTCATCACACTGACCACCGACATGAACGCCGACGCCTCCTATTGCCTGGTGTTGGACGCCGCCCGGGTCGGCGACGGCGCGGTGTGCAAACTTCGACTGCCGGAACGGATTTCCAGCGGCACCCACGCGACATGGGCACCTGGTGCTCAATTACGCCGGTGGGACAGCGCCGCCTCTGCCGCCGCGGCCATCGGATTATGATGAGCGACGGCAGGCACCACCACATGACGCACTGGCCGCCGCAGCTGGCGCCCATCGGCGCCATCCGATTCGCGCATCGCTCCTCGCATTTCGCGGAAACCGTGCAGTTCTACCGCGATCTGGTGGGGCTGCCGCTCTATGAAACGTTCGGGGACAGCTACGGAAGCAACGGAGCGATCTTCGGGTTGCCCAGCTGGAACCTCACCATGGAAATCGTCGAGGCCGCCGAGGCCGTCGCGGTGGACCACCATGAGCAGCTGTGTCTGTACTTTCCCGACCAACAGGCGCAACAAGCCGCCCTGGCACGCCTGCACGACGCGGGAGTGCAACCTGTCGAACAACACCCCTACTGGGCGGCCACCGGCGCCGTCACCTTTCGCGACCCCGACGGGCGCGAAATCGTGTTCGCGTCCTTCGTATTCGGCGTCAACGAGCCCGACAACAGCGGCGCTTCGGGAAAGCACGAATTCCCGTCGGCCTGATGGCTCAGCGGCCGGACCGGCCGGACGCCAATGCGGCGATCACGGCCACCAGCGAGCACGCCACCGCACAGACGGCAGCGACCGCACCGACGTACAGGCCATATTCGGCCGACACCGGCGGGTTGACGTTGAGCTTGTAGTACCACACCGTCAACGCCACGAGCAGCGACGAAATCAACAGCGCGGCAACCGAAGCGAGCTTGACCGACAGACCACGGCCGATCATCGCGCCGACCACCAGCAGCGTCGAGGCCAACAACACGATGAGCTGGCCCCCGCCGAACCCCCGGGGCAGTTCCAGGTTGCCATGCGCACCGCCGATGGCGTTGGCCCAACCCCCGCCGTTCACCGTCGTCCTGAGCCACGGCAGCCACGCACTGATCGAGACCACCACTGCGAAAAACACCACCAGCCAACCAGGGCGCAGTCGGCGAGTCATGGTAGCGAGATTAACGGACTTTGACACCGGCCCGCGTGAGCGAGCGTTCCGCTAGCGTGGCGACGGTCACGCCGGCGGGACGCTCCCCGTCTCGGGGCGCTAGGTCTGCAGCGAGGACAGGTTGAAAACCGCACCCGTCGGATCGCTCGCGGCGGCCAGCCGCCCGTACGGGGTGTCCTCGGCCTCGCGCACGACCATGCCGCCGTGGTCGGCGATCACCCGCAAGGTCTTGTCGACATCCTCGGCACCGAAGAAGATCACCCAGTTCGACGGGATGTCCTGCGGCAAGAACGAGGCGCCGTCCATCACGCCGAGCAATTGCTCGTCGCCGAACCGTGCTGTGGCGTAGCGGAATTCGTCGGTCTCGGAAACGGGCTCGGTCTGCCATCCGAGAACGGCGCGGTAGAAGTCGAGGGCGGCGTCGTAGCCGCGCGTGGTCAGCTGGTGCCAGACCGGAGAGCCGGCCCTCCCGATGAGCTCGAAGCCGCGGTGCCCCAGCGGCTGCCACAATCCGAACGTCGCGCCGGCGGGGTCGGTCGCCACAGCCATGTGGCCCTTGGCGGGCACCTCCATCGCCATGCACACCGAACCACCGGCCCGCCTCACCGCGGACAGCGTGGTGTCGAGGTCGGCGGTGTGGAAATAGGTGGCCCAGTGGTCGGGCGACCCGGCTTCGGGCCGGTTGGCCATGATGCCGGCCACCGGGTGGCCGTCCTTGGCGGCATTGACGTATCCGCCGTACTCGGGCCCGGCGGACTCGAACGTCCAGCCGAAGACCGTGCCGTAGAAGTCCTGGGCGCGGGCGAGGTCGGACGTTGTCAGATCGATCCAGCATGGAGCGCCCAACGGAGCGCAGTCACGGATAGGCACGGTGACCTCCTGGTGGTGTCGGGCCCCGGAAAAAGGGCTTCACACTACCGACTGCTGCCCGGCCGCAAACTCATCGGCGCGGCGATCAGCGACGAGCCCTGCCGTCGCCGTTCGTGCTCGGATCGGACTTGGTGAACACCGTCACGAAGTTCTCCAGCGATTGGTTGATGTCGCCCCGCAGCGCGGCGGCGACGATCATGCCGATGGGGCCGAACAGCGCCGGGCCGCCCAGGTGCACGTCGAAGCTGACGACGGAGCCGTCGTCTTTGGGCTGGATTTTGGCCATCAGCTTGACCTTGACGCCGCCGACGCCGTCGCCGTTGAGCGTCATCCCCTCGGGCGGCTTGTAGCGCACCACCGTCCATTTGATCCGGTTGAGCATGCCCTTGACCTCGACGATCGACTCGACGACCATGCCCTTTTCGATCTCGTCGGGCAAGGTGCTGCGCCACACCCGGTGGATGGTCAACCAGTCCTTGTACCGGGACAGGTCGGAGGCATGCTGCCAGGCCACCTCGGGTGGCAGTGGGACATCGATGGATCCGGAAAGCTTCGCCATTGCTCAGTCCTGCTGGTCGCCCGTGTCCGCGGCGCCGGTGGCCTTCTTGGCCTGCTCCTGCACCTGGTGGATGGTTTCGGTGTACTTGCCCTGCGTCTTGTCGTCGACGAACTCGCCGGCCTTGTCGATCGCCATCTCGACCTTGTCGGCGTTCTGCGACAACAGGTCTTTCGCCTTGTCCAGGAAACCCATGCGCCCTCCCTTTTCCCGGCATCGTACTTGGCCGGTGACAACCCGCTGCCGGTGAGTTGGGCGCGCTCAGCGCCACAACCGCGGCTGCACACCCAGCACTTTCGCCCCGATCCACCAGGTGGCCTCGATCGCGGCTGCGCCCAGCACACCGATGCCCAGTGCGGTCGAGGTCACCCCGACGTTGGACGGGTCGAGCAGAAACGCCTTGCGGGCCAGCGGGAGGCTGAAAATCACCACATAGGCCAGGCCCGAAGCGATTACCAGCGCCACCCGCCACCACTCGTAGGGGCGCGCCACCACCGCCAGCACCCACAGTGCCGTCATCAGTAGCGTGATCAGGGCTGCAGTCGAGGCCTGATCCTGTTGGGCGAAGGTGGCGTGGCGGCCGTGATAGGCCAGTAGGTAGGAGGCGAACGTCGCGGTGCCGACGATCAGTCCGCAGGGCAGCGCCGAGGTGAGCACGCGGCGCACGAAACCCGAATGGGCGCGTTCGTTGTTCGGCGCCAGCGACAGGATGAACGACGGTATGCCGATGGTGAACCAGGCGGCAATGGTGACGTGAATCGGCTGAAACGGATACAGCAGCGGGTCAGCTTTGAGCGGTTTGGCGAGCAGGCATTCGATGCCCACCAGCAAGGCCAGCAACACCGAGTACACCGTTTTGGTCAAAAACAGGTTGGCGACGCGCTCGATGTTGCCGATCACGCGACGGCCCTCCGCGACGACGTACGGAAGGGTGGAAAATCTGTTGTCCAGCAAGACGATCTGCGCGACGGCGCGGGAGGCCGGGCTGCCGGCGCCCATCGCGACACCGATATCGGCGTCCTTGAGCGCCAGCACGTCGTTGACGCCGTCGCCGGTCATCGCGACGGCGTGGCCGTGCGATTGCAGCGCGTGCACGATGGCGCGTTTCTGGTCCGGCCGGACCCGGCCGAACGTGGTGTGGGTGTCCAGCGCGTCGGCCAACTGCGCGGGTTCTGCGGGTAATCGGCGCGCGTCCATCGTCTCGCCGTGCAGCCCGAGCGTGCCGGCGACGGCGCCGACCGAGACGGCGTTGTCCCCGGACAGCACCTTGACCGAAACACCTTGGTCGGCGAAGTAATCCAGCGTCTCGCGGGCGTCCGGGCGCACCTTTTGCTCGAGGACCACCAGGGCGACCGGGGTGACGCGACCCGGCGCGTCGGGATGGTCGACGGGCACGTCACCGGCGCCGATCAACAGGACCCGCAACCCCTGCGCCCCGATCCGCTCGGCCCGTTCGGCCGCCGCAGATCCCCGCTCGAGCAGCACGTCCGGCGCTCCCATCAGCCAGTTGCCGTGGTCGTGGAACGACACACCGCTCCACTTGGTGGCCGACTTGAAAGGTGCTGTCGCCGTGGCGATCCAGCCGGGCGGCTCGCTATAGGTCTCGGCGATCGCGCGCATGCTCGCGTTGGGTCGCGGGTCTTCCGCGGCCAACGAGGCCAGCACATCGGCGATCGGCGCGCGCTCCCCCGACTCGTCGAGCTCATCCACGGATGCGACCCGCATGCCGCTTTCGGTCAGGGTGCCCGTCTTGTCCGCACAGACCACGTCGACCCGCGCGAGTCCCTCGATGGCGGGCAGCTCCTGCACCAGGCACCGCCGCTGACCGAGCCGGACGACCCCGACCGCGAACGCGACCGACGTCAGCAACACCAGCCCTTCGGGAACCATGGGCACCAGTGCGCCGACCGTGCGCAGCACGGCCTGCCGCCAGCCCGCGTGCGTGGTGAACAGCTGGGTGTAGATGGTGAGCAGACCAGCGGGCACCAACAGGTAAGTGATGAACTGCAGGATGCGGTTAATGCCGTTGCGCAGTTCGGATTTCACCAAGGTGAACTTGCTGGCATCCTCGGCCAGCTTGGTCGCGTAGGCGTCCGGCCCGACTTTGGTGGCGCGGTAGGCGCCGCTGCCCGCGACGACGAAACTGCCCGACAGCACCGCGTCGCCCGCCGCCTTGGCGATCGGGTCAGCCTCACCGGTCAGCAGTGACTCGTCGACTTCCAGGTTCGCCTGTTCGACGATCTCGCCGTCGACGACAACCTGATCGCCGGGGCCCAGCTCGATGATGTCGTCGAGCACCACTTCGTCGGGCGGCACCGCCCGGGTCCCGGATTGCCTGCGCACCAAGGGTTTCGCCTGCCCCACGATCGCCAGCTTGTCCAGTGTCTGCTTGGCCCGGATCTCCTGAACCATGCCGACGACGCTGTTGGCGATGATCAGCAACCCGAACATCCCGTTGATCACCGAGCCGGTGGCCAGCACGATCAACAACAGCACCCCCAGGATCGCATTGATCCGGGTGAAGACGTTGGCCCGCACGATATCGGTGATGCTGCGCGTGGCGCGTTCCCGTACCGCGTTGCTCTTGCCCTCGGCCACCCGCTGCGCCACTTCGGCTTCGGTCAGGCCAGACGTGTGAGCGAGAGTCATCGCGTGAACGTTCCCAGCTTGTCCGAGTCGTAGTACTCCAGGTTCAGCGTTGGGCGGGGGAAGCCGGAAAATGTAGCCTTGGAAATCGTTCCCGGTGGGGCGTTTTCGTCGGTGAGCGTGAAGGTGAAGGTATCACCGTCCCAGTGGGTGAGGGCGGCCGTCCGGTTTTTCGGACCCATCGCCAGTTGCAGCGCGCCGTCGTGGTCGGTGACGACGGCCGGTCCCCAGTAGTCGCTGGCGTAGATGCCGGCGTAGTCGCTGAGTGGTCTGGCCGGGGAGGGGTTGGCAGGGGGCTGCTTGCCGACCAGCGAACCGACCGGGTTGTTCAGCCAGCCGATCGCCTTGTTGTACAACGGCCCCCAATCCTCGCGGATGTGACCGTATTGAACGAGGTCCATGAATTGGGCGGTCAGGGTTTCGGGAATGCCGTAGGGCGCGGCATTGGTCAACGCGACGATGCCCAAATCCTCGGAGGGCAGCACGACGAAGTTTGTCGCCGCGCCCAAATCGAAAGCGCCGGAATGGCTGTACTCGGTGCGTCCCGACGAATCGACCGAGGAGTTGAAGCCGTATCCGTAAAATCCGGTGCGTGCCTGTGGGGTTTTCGCGGGTGCCGACACCATCTGCGGGCTGATGGCGGGCAGCAATGCCTCCGGCGAGGTGATCCGCTGGCCGTTGTAAGTTCCGTTGCCCAGCAACATCATCAGCCAGCGAGCCATGTCGTTCACCGATGAACTCACGCCGCCCGCCGGTGACTGCAGATCCGGGTCCCGCTGGAACCGGGCCTGCCACTTGTCGTCGATCTTGATGTGGTTGACCGCATGGTTGGGCCGTGCGATGAAGTCGGCAAACCGCGAACTGGTCGACGTCATTCCCAGCGGGCGGTAGAGCACCTCCTCGGACAGGTCCTCCCAAGGCTTGCCCGCCGCGGTCGCCACCGCCTCCGCCGCGGCGGTGATCCCATAGTTGGTGTAGGCGTAGCTGATCCGGAAGGGGTCCAACGGCAGGTACTTGAGCCGCTCCAGCGTTTGTCGACGGTCGTAGCCCAGGTCTTCGAGCTTGTCGCCGGCATGATCGGGCAGCCCGGAGCGATGCGAGTACAGATCCCCGACGGTCACATGGCTGCTGACGTAGGGATCGCTCAGCGTGAACCACGGCAGCTTGGACACGACGGACGTGTCCCACGCGACGACGTGGTCGCTGACTTCGTGCGCGATTACCGTCGCGCCCACCGATTTGGACACCGAGGCCAACTGGAAGACGGTGTCGGCGTCCACCTTGTTACCCTGGGCCTGCCCCTTGCCCACATCCTTGACGCCGAATCCCTTGGCGTACAACACCTTCCCACCATGCACGACCGCTACGGCCATCCCGGGGATGCCGGTGCTTTTCATCAAGTCGCCGACCAGCCCGTCGACCTTGGCGACGGCCTCGTCGATGCGGCCGGCGGGAATCGCCACGCCGGACACCTGGTTGGGCGGGACGTCGGACAGTGTGGACGGCGGCCCGGCTGTCGGCTGGGCGGAGCCGCATCCCGTCAGCCCGAGCAGCGCCGCGGTGACAACGGCCGTGGCCGCACGATTGGTCATGCGCGAACCCTAACGCTATGACGATGCACGCCGCGTGAATCTAGAGCCGCCACCAGGGGTTGGATTCGTCCGGCGTCGTGGGATCGATGCGTTGACCGGGCAGCGGCACCGCCACGTTCACCTGGTCGGGCGCCGCGGCGGCGAGCAGGCGCTCAACCGGTTCCGCCCACGGGTGCGGGGCCAACCGGAAAGTGCCCCAATGGATCGGCACCAGCAGTCCGCCGTCGGTGACATCCAGATGTGCCCGCACCGCCTCCTCGGGGTTCATATGAACGTCGGGCCACGCCGTGTTGTAGGCCCCGATGGGCAGCAGCGTCAGGTCAAACGGCCCGTGATCGGCGCCGATCTGCGCGAAGCTCTTCGTGTAACCGGTGTCGCCGCCGAAGTAGGCACGATGCGTGGGGCCGACGAACGCCCATGACGCCCACAGCGTGGTGTTGCGGTCCAGAAAGCGTCCCGAAAAATGCCGTGCCGGTACGCAAACCACCGTGAGTTCGTCGACCTTGGCGCTCTGGTGCCAGTCCAGCTCGACGATGCGGTGCTCGGGTATCCCCCACCTGCGCAGGTGGGCCCCGATGCCGAGCGGCACGAAGAACGGGGCCCGCTGCGTGCGGGCCAGCGCCACGACCGTGTCGATGTCGAGGTGGTCGTAATGGTCGTGGCTGATCACCACCGCATCGACGGCCGGCAGCGCTTCGAGTTGGATCGGCGGCGGATGCAGCCGCTGCGGGCCGACGACGTCCGACGGCGAACACCGGTCGCTCCACACCGGATCGGTGAGCACCCGATAACCGTCGATCTCCAGCAGCGCCGTGGAATGGCCGAACCAGCTGACGGCCAGCCGGCTGGGGTCAGCGTCGAGGATCCCCGGCGACGCCAGCGGGATCGGCCCCTTCGGCCGGCTCCCGCCCCGGTTGCCGATCAGCTCCCACGCGACGAGCCGCAGTTGCTCGCGGTCCATCTTGGTTTCCGAGGCGGGCTCGAGGTTGACGAAGACGCCGTCGCGGTAGTGCGGCGAACCCGCCGCCACCGCCGCAATCGAAGCGGGGTGGGCGCCGAGGGCGTCCGGCGCGCCGTGCAGCGCCCGAACCAGCCAACCACCGGCCGCCAGCGACGCCGTACCGGCGACCAGCCGTACCGTCCCCCGCATGATCGTCATGCCCCCTGGAACTTCGGTGGCCGCTTCTCGATCCGGGCGACCTGGGCTTCGACGACGTCTTGGCTGCTCCATGCCCTGTCGAAGAGTTCCTTGTGCACCGGCCCGGCCTCTTCGATGGCGCCGTCGTCGTTGAGCACCCGCTTGGCGTGCTGGATGGCCAGCGGTGCCAGGCCGGCGATCTCGGCTGCCCAGGACTGCGCGTCGGCGAGTGTCCCGATGCGGTTGGCCATCCCGGTTTGCAGCGCCACGTCGGCGGGCAGTTTCTCGGCGGTGAGCAGCATCGCCCGGGCGCGGCCGTGGCCGACAAGCGAGGACAGCCGCCGGATGCTCCAGTTATCCAGGGCCAGACCGTATTTCGAGGTCGGGAATTGGAAGAACGCGTCGGGTGCGACGACCCGCAGATCGCATTGCATGGCCAGCTGCAGGCCGGCGCCGATCGCCGGACCGTTGATGGCGCCGATCACCGGTATCAGCGTGGCATCGAGCACCCTGTGCAGCTCGACGAGCCGGTCGGGGTAGTCGGCGGCGAAGGCGTCACCGGACAGGTCCGCGCCGGCGCAGAACACGGTGCCTTGCCCCGTTAGCACGATCGCGCGAGTGGAGCCGTCGCCCGCCTTCAGCACGGCCTCGCGCAGCTCCTCGACCAGCTGGGAGTTCAAGGCGTTGCGGCGCTCGGGGCGTTGCAACTCGATGGTCATAACGGCCTCGGCCTGGGTAACACCGATCATGGCAGCCACCCTATATAGCCTCGACTCGTGAGTCGTATCACGGCTGGTCAACTCCGCGATGCGGTGTTGGACGAAAATTCCTTCATCCGCTGGGACAGCGAGCCGCTCGCGGTGCCGGTCAGCGCGTCCTACGCCCAGGCGCTGGCCGACGCCCGCGCCGCGACGGGCCTGGACGAATCGGTGCTGACCGGCGAAGGTCGCGTCTTCGGGCGCCGGGTCGCGGTGGTGGTGTGCGAGTTCGGCTTCCTGGGCGGCTCGATCGGGGTGGCCGCGGCCGAACGGATCACCGCCGCGGTGCAGCGGGCGACGGCCGAGGGTCTGCCGCTGCTGGCCTCGCCGAGCTCCGGCGGCACCCGCATGCAAGAGGGCACGGTCGCGTTTTTGCAGATGGTGAAGATCGCCGCCGCCGTCCGGCTGCACAAGCAGGCGCACCTGCCCTACCTGGTTTATCTGCGCAACCCGACCACCGGCGGGGTGTTCGCGTCCTGGGGATCGCTGGGGCATGTCACGGTCGCCGAACCCGGCGCGTTGATCGGCTTCCTCGGGCCGCGCGTGTACCAACTCCTCTACGGCGAACCCTTCCCCGAGGGCGTGCAGACCGCGGAGAATCTGCAGCGGCACGGCGTGATCGACGGCGTCATCGCGCTCGATGAGCTACGTCGCACGCTGGATCGCGCCATGACCGTGATCGCCGATGCTCCCGAGCCGCTGCCCGCCCCGGCGCCGCCCGAACCGACGCCCGACGTCCCCGCGTGGGATTCAGTGGTGGCTTCGCGCCGGCCGGACCGGCCCGGGGTGGGGCTGTTGCTGCGGCACGGCGCCACCGATCGGGTGCTGCTGTCGGGGACCGGCCAGGGAGAGGCCGCAACCACGCTGTTGGCGCTGGCCCGATTCGCCGGCCAGCCCGTGGTGGTGCTGGGCCAGCAGCGACTGACCGGCGGATTGGTGGGCCCCGCCTCGCTGCGCGAAGCCCGGCGGGGCATGGCGCTGGCCGCCGAGTTGCATCTGCCGCTGGTCCTGGTGATCGACACCGCGGGGCCGGCCCTGTCGGCCGAAGCCGAGCAGGGCGGGCTGGCCGGCCAGATCGCTCAATGCCTGGCCGAGCTGGTGACGCTGGATACCCCGACGGTGTCGGTGCTGTTGGGCCAGGGCAGCGGCGGGCCGGCGCTGGCGATGGTGCCCGCCGACCGGGTGCTGGCGGCGTTGCACGGCTGGCTGGCTCCGCTACCGCCGGAGGGCGCCAGCGCGATCGTCTTCCGCGACACCGATCACGCCGCCGAACTCGCTGCGGCACAAGGCATCCGATCCGTTGACCTGCTGGAGTCCGGGATTGTCGACGTCGTCGTGCCGGAGCATTCCGATGCCGCCGACGAGCCGGTCGAGTTCGCGCAGCGATTGTCGCGGGCCATCGCGGCCGAGGTGCACGCACTGCGCGAGCTCCCCGCAACCGAGCGGCTGGCCGCCCGGTTGCGGCGCTACCGCAACATCGGTTTGCCCCCGAGCGAGCCCCAGCCACGGCGCGACTCGTAGACCACGCACGAGACACACCGACGGGGGCGTGCGTGGCCTATCTTTCGGTGTGAGCGGCGGCGCCGGCGAGTGCATCGGTGCTGCCTCCCACAGCCATAGTCGACAATCAGGCAAAATGGCGGCATGGACACTGGAGCTAGCGCACCGCGGGTCTTGGTCGTCGACGACGATTCAGATGTGCTCGCGTCGCTCGAACGCGGTCTGCGGCTCTCCGGATTCGAGGTGTCGACCGCGGTCGACGGCGCCGAGGCGTTGCGCAGCGCCACCGAGACCCGGCCGGACGCGATCGTGCTCGACATCAACATGCCCGTGCTGGACGGCGTCAGCGTCGTCACGGCGCTTCGCGCCATGGATAACGACGTCCCGGTCTGCGTGCTGTCCGCCCGCAGCTCGGTCGACGATCGGGTGGCGGGCCTGGAGGCCGGAGCCGACGACTACCTGGTCAAACCCTTCGTGCTGGCCGAACTGGTCGCACGGGTCAAAGCGCTGCTGCGCCGCCGCGGCGCCACCGCCACGTCCTCCTCGGAGACCATCACCGTGGGTCCGCTGGAGGTTGATATTCCGGGGCGCCGTGCCCGGGTCAATGGCGTCGACGTCGACCTGACCAAGCGGGAGTTCGACCTGCTGGCGGTGCTCGCCGAACACAAGACGGCGGTGTTGTCCCGCGCGCAGTTGCTCGAGCTGGTGTGGGGCTACGACTTCGCCGCCGACACCAACGTGGTGGACGTCTTCATCGGATACCTGCGCCGCAAGCTGGAGGCGCACGGTGGGCCCCGGCTGCTGCACACCGTCCGCGGAGTGGGATTCGTACTGCGCATGCAGTAACCAGGTAACCAGGTCGACCGGTCATGAAATTCTTGTCCCGGATCCTGACCCGTACGCCCTCGCTGCGGGCCCGGGTCGCGGTCGCGACGGCCATCGGCACCGCGATCGTGGTGGTGATCGCGGGAGCGGTCGTGTGGTTCGGCATCACCAGCGCCTGGAAGGACCGCCTGGATCGCCGCCTGGACGAGGCGGCGGGTTTCGCCATTCCCTTCCTGCCCCGCGGACTCGACGACATCCCGCGTACTCCCAACGATCAGGACACCGTGATCACGGTCCGGCGCGATGGCCAGGTCAAGTCCAACTCGGACGTCACGCTGCCGCCACTGGGTGTGGGCTATGCCGACACCTACATCAACGGAGTGCGTTATCGGGTGCGAACCCTGGAGGTCCCCACGCCGCAGCCGGCGACGGTGGCAGTGGGTGCGACCTACGACGACACGATCGCCCAGACCAACAATCTGCATCGCCGGGTGATCCTGATCTGCGCGCTCTCGATCGGCGCGGCAGCGGTATTCGCCTGGCTCCTGGCGGCTTTCGCGGTACGACCCTTCAAAAGGTTGGCCCAGCAAGCCCGCTCGATAGACGCCGACGAGCGGCCGCAGGTGGCGGTGCGCGGCGCCAGCGAGGCCGTCGAGATCGCCGAAGCCATGCGGGGCATGCTGCAGCGCATCTGGACCGAACAGGACCGCACCAAGGATGCGCTCGCCTCGGCCCGCGACTTCGCCGCCGTGTCCTCGCACGAACTGCGCACCCCCCTGACCGCTATGCGCACCAACCTCGAAGTGCTGTCCACCCTGGACATGCCCGACGAACAACGCAAGGAGGTGCTGGGCGACGTCATCCGCACCCAGTCGCGGATCGAGGCCACGTTGAGCGCCCTCGAGCGGTTGGCCCAGGGCGAACTGTCGACGTCCGACGACCACGTGCCCGTCGACATCACCGACCTGATGGACCGCGCCGCCCACGACGCCGCCCGGATCTATCCCGGGGTCGACGTTTCGCTGGTGCCGTCGCCCACCTGCATCATTGTCGGGTTACCGGCCGGGCTGCGGCTCACCGTCGACAACGCGATCGCCAACGCCGTGAAACACGGTGGGGCCACCAAGGTCCAGTTGTCCGCGGTCAGCTCGCGCGCCGGCGTGGAGATCGCCATCGACGACAACGGCATCGGCGTGCCCGAGGATGAGCGTCACGTGGTGTTCGATCGGTTTTCCCGCGGATCGACAGCCTCCCATTCTGGGTCGGGGCTGGGGTTGGCGCTGGTGGCCCAACAGGCCCAGCTGCACGGCGGGACGGCTGCGCTGGAGGGCAGCCCACTGGGCGGCGCCCGGCTGGTGCTGCGACTCCCGGGTCCCAGCTAGCGCTCTACCGTCGCCGCGGGTTGTCCGAGCTGTCGCGCCACGGCGTGAAACCGGCCTGCTCCGCGGACTTCTCGTCGGTGAACCAGACCTCGGCGGTGGTCGAGTCGTAGGTCGGATCGTCGGGCGTGAAGTAATGCTTGCCGTCCGCACGGGCTTTGACCAAGTATCCGGGCGGGCCCCCGCCGTCGGGGGCGGCGTCGGCGGAGCCCGGACCATACGGCGCCCGGGGCGACACCGCAATCTTGGTGGTGTGTGACTCTTCGGCGACCGGAATCTTGGTGGTGCGCCGTTGGGTGTCCGGGATTTTCGTGGTGCGTTCGTCGGTAACCGGGATCTTGGTGGTGGCGGGCTCCGGCGTCGTCCGCTCATCCGGTGACTTCGCCACCGGCGCTTGACCTTTGACGGGGGACATCATCAGCGTGAGCGTCAGCACCAGCCCCAGCGCGAAGGACAACCCGAACAGCCACCAGTGCAGGTGGCTCATCGCCCCGCACCCTTCCCGGCGCGATTGAGCAGCGTGGCGATCACCCAGGCGACGGCCGAGCCCGCGATGAAAGCGAGCAGGTACCACAACCACTGGATGACGAAGTCCATGCCGAATGCTCCTTAGCTGATCACGATTTCGACCCGGCGATTCTGGGCGCGGCCGTCGTCCGTGCCATTGGGGGCGATCGGGTTGGCCGAGCCGAAACCCGTGGTGCTCAAACGGTCGCCGGGCACGCCGTGGGCTTCGAGGAACCCCGCGACGGTTTGGGCGCGCTCTTCACTCAACGGAACGTTCAGGCTCGTGTTGCCGGTGCTGTCCGCGTAGCCGCTGATGGCCGCATGCGCGTTCGGGCACGCCTTGAGTTGGTCGGCGACACGTGTCAGAACCTGCTCGTCGGACGGGGTCAAACTACCGACGTTCGATTCGAAGGTGAGTGCACCGTCGGTCAGGCTGTTGATCGCCGATTGCAGATTGGTGCACGACGCGGCGGCACTGGGCGACGGAGACCCCGCCGGCGGGTTGACGGCAAGGGTGTCAACGACATTCAGGGTGGACCAGACGCGCTTGGCATCGGTGTCGATGGTGTTCTTCTGGTCGGGCGATGCCGCGGTACCGGCCAGCGTGATGGTTTCTCCGCTGACCGCGAGAGTGAAATCGGCGATCGACGCGCTGTCGGAGAAAACGGGCTTGGCCTTGGCGAAATCGAGTGCGTCGACGGCGGGATTGATGCGGATCTGGTCAACGATGTTGACGCCGGGACCCAGTGCTCCGTTGAGCACCTTCAGCAACGCCGCTTTGGCGGACTCGTCGGGGAAGTCTCCGGTCAGGGTGACGCTGTTGCCGTCGCGGGTCATGGAGAACGCCGCCAACGAAATCTTCGGCGCGCCAGCGTTGGTCGGGACAGGCGCCGAGACTGCGCCCGACGGAGAGCGCATCGACGTTGCGTAGCCGATTGCGGCTATCAGAAGTGGGATGACCACCAGGGCGATGAGCCAGGGCAGGCCGAGCCGTTTGACGCTCACGACGGCCCTCCTCATGTCGCTCGCCCCGCTCCGGTCCGGGTGCCAGGCGATATGCAGCCTACCGAGTCAGCGCCGCGCGGGTCGGGCACACTGGAGCGATGGCCAACGGCAGTAAACCGACCGACAACGAGACCTTGGCAGTCATCCGCGATCTGGTCGCCGAGGAGAAGGCGCTGCGTTCCCATCTGCAGCGCGGGGACATCGACACGTCGGAAGAACATGACCGCCTCCGACGGGTGGAGGTCGAACTCGACCAGTGCTGGGACCTGCTGCGGCAGCGCCGGGCGCTTCGCGAGAGCGGCGGCGACCCACGAGAGGCGGAGGTGCGCCCACCCGACGAGGTCGAGGGCTACCTGAGCTGAGCGACCATGCGGCCGACGTCGACGCCGTAGTCATCGGTGGCGGCCACAACGGCCTCGTCGCGGCCGCCTATCTGTCCCGCGCGGGCCTCCGGGTGCGGCTGCTGGAACGGCTGCAGCACATCGGCGGCGCCGCCGTCTCGGCGCACGCCTTCGATGGTGTCGGCGTGCGGGTATCGCGTTACTCCTACCTGGTCAGCCTGCTGCCCCCGCGCATCGTCCAAGAACTGGGCGCCGGAGTGCGGTTGGCACGCCGGCCGGTTTCGTCCTACACACCCGACCCCGCAACCGGCGGCCGCTCCGGTCTGCTGATCGGATCGCCCGGTGACACCTTCGCCGCCATCGGGGCCGGCGGGGATACGCAGGGGTTCGCCGACTTCTACCAACGCTGCCGGTTGGTGACCGAGCGACTGTGGCCGACACTGCTCGAACCGCTGCGCACCCGCGGGGGCGCCCGCCGGCATGTGGTGGAAAGTGGCGATCGTCGCGCGGCGGCCGCATGGCAGACCCTGATCGAGGACCCGATCGGACATGGGATCGCCGACGCGGTGAGCAATGACGTGGTTCGCGGGGTGATCGCGACCGACGCGCTGATCGGCACGTTCGCCCGCCTCGATGACCCTGCGCTGACACCGAATGTCTGCTTCCTGTATCACGTGCTCGGCGGGGGCACCGGAGACTGGGACGTCCCGATCGGCGGCATGGGCGCGGTGACCACGGCCCTGGCCGCGGCGGCCGTCGGCCACGGCGCCGAAATCACCACCGGCGCAGAGGTTTACGCCGTCGATCCCGACGGCGAAGTGCGCTATCGCGCCGGCGAGCAGGATCACCTGATCCGGGCCCGGTTCGTGCTGGCCGGCGTCACACCGACCGTGCTGGCCGGACTGCTCGGTGCCGAACCGGCGCCGGCGGCCGCCGGTGCTCAGGTCAAGGTGAACATGGTGCTGGCACGGTTGCCGCGGCTACGTGACCACGGTGTCACACCCGAGCGGGCGTTCGCCGGGACGTTTCATGTCAACGAGACCTGGACGCAGCTGGATACGGCCTATTCACAGGCCGTAGCGGGTCAACGGCCGAATCCATTGCCGTGCGAGGCCTATTGCCACTCGCTCACCGATCCCAGCATCCTGTCAGGCGAGCTGCGCGACTCGGGCGCCCAGACGATGACGGTTTTCGGCTTACACACCCCGCACTCGTTATTCGACGGCGCCGAGTCCGGCACGCTGCGCAACCAACTGACCGCCGACGTGCTGGCGTCGTTGAATTCCGTTCTGGCCGAACCGATTCAAGATTTACTGCTGACCGACGCGCAGGGCCGGCCGTGCCTGGAGACGACGACCACGCTGGATCTGGAGCGCACCTTGCGCATGAGCGGCGGCAACATCTTCCACGGCGGCCTGTCCTGGCCGTTCGCCGAGGACGACGACCCACTGGACACCCCGGCACGGCAATGGGGCGTGGCCACCGCGCACGAACGAATCATGCTGTGCGGCTCAGGAACTCGCCGCGGCGGGGCGGTGTCGGGTATCGGAGGGCACAACGCCGCGATGGCGGTGCTGGCGTCGCTCGGCTAAATGGCGGCGACCCGCTTCGCCCGGCTACGCCGCCCTCGCGATCGCCACTGGCTAGATGGTGGCGACCCGCTTCGCCCGGCTACGCCGCGCTCGCGATCGCCACTAGCTACGGGCGTCGATGGTGACGTAGTCGCGCTCGGTGTAGCCGGTGTAGATCTGGCGCGGGCGGCCGATCTTGCTGTCGCCCTCGTCGTGCATCTCGCGCCAGTGCGCAATCCACCCGGGCAGCCGCCCCAGCGCGAACAGGACGGTGAACATCCGGGTCGGGAAGCCCAGCGCCCGGTAGATCAGGCCGGTGTAGAAGTCGACGTTGGGGTAGAGCTTGCGCTCGATGAAGTAGTCGTCGGTGAGCGCGGCCTCTTCGAGTTGCTTGGCGATGTCCAGCAGGTCGTCGTCGCCGCCGAGCTTGGCCAGGATCTTGTCGGCCTGCTCTTTGACGATGCGGGCGCGCGGGTCGTAGTTCTTGTAGACGCGGTGACCGAAACCCATCAGCTTCACGCCGGCTTCGCGGTTCTTGACCTTGCGCACGAATTCGCTGACGTCGTCGTCGCTTTGGCGGATCTTCTCGAGCATCTCGAGCACCGCCTGGTTGGCGCCGCCGTGCAGCGGCCCCCACAGCGCGTTGATTCCACCGGAGATGGAGGTGAATAGGTTGGCCTGCGAGGACCCCACCAGCCGGACGGTCGACGTCGAACAGTTCTGTTCGTGGTCGGCGTGCAGGATGAGCAGCATGTCCAGCGCCCGAACGATTTCGGGGTCCGCCTCGTAGGGTTCCGCGGGCAGCCCGAACGTCATGCGCAGGAAGTTCTCCACCAGCGACAGTGAATTGTCCGGGTAGAGGAACGGCTGGCCGACGGACTTCTTGTAGGCATACGCCGCGATGGTCGGCAGCTTGGCCAGCAACCGGATCGTCGAGAGTTCGACGTCCTCGGTGTCCATCGGGTCAAGCGAATCGGGGTAGTAGGCGGAGAGCGCGTTGACGGCACTGGACAGCACCGGCATCGGGTGGGCGTTGCGCGGGAAGCCGTCGAAGAATCGCTTGAGGTCCTCGTGCAACATGGTGTGCAGCTGGATCTGCTTGGTGAAGTCGGCCAGCTGCTCCTTGCTCGGCAGTTCGCCGTAGATCAAGAGGTAGCTCACCTCGATGAAGGTCGACTTCTCGGCGAGCTGCTCGATCGGGATGCCGCGGTAGCGCAGGATGCCCGCGTCGCCGTCGATGTAAGTGATGGAGCTCTTGCACGCGGCGGTGTTGACGAAGCCGTTGTCGAACGTGGTGTAGCCGGTCTTGGACAACAGCGAGCCCAGCGCGATGCCGTCAGCGCCCTCGGTGGCGTTGACGATCTGCAGGTCGGTCTCGCCGCCCGGGTACGTCAATGTGGCGGTGTCGTCGGTGTCTGCCACGAGAACCCCTTTGCGCTCTGGCTGATATGGCTGCTGACTTGGTGCTTACTGCAAAAGGTAGTCGTTATGACGATGGGGCGCCTGCCCGGGGTCGAGTCTGCTGGTCACGCCAGCAATCGATCCCCTCACGCCGCCGCGCGGCGTGCATCGTCAGCGGGTTAGGGCTGCAGGCGTTCCACCCGACCTCCGGTGATGCGGATGCGGTTGTGCAATCGGTTCTCCCGGCCCTGCCAGAACTCCACCAGCTCGGGGGCAATGAGATAGCCACCCCAGCCCGGCGGGACCGGAACATGCTCGCGGTCGGCGAAGCGCTCGGTCACCTCCTCCAGCTGGTCGAGCAAGCCCGCGCGTGACGCGATCGGTTGCGACTGGTGCGACGCCCAGGCGCCCAGTTGCGACCCGCGCGGCCGCTTGGACCAGTAGTCCTCGGTGACCTGCGCGGTGACCTTGCTCACCGGTCCACGGATGTGGACCTGACGGCCAAGCTGGTACCAGGGAAAGGTCGCCGAAGCGTACGGTGTGGCCGCCAGATCGTCGCCCTTTGCCGAGTCATAGTTGGTGAAAAAGGTGATCCCGGTCTCGTCCACGCCCTTACACAACACCGATCGGCTCGCCGGCCTGCCGTCGGCGGTCACGGTAGCCAGCACCAACGCGTTGGGTTCGGCAACACCCGACCGCTCGGCGTCGTCGATCCATTTGCGCAACAACGAAACCCAGCCGTCGCTGAGCCAATCCGCGTCGAGATCTGGACTGCCGTCTTTTTCCACTGATCCGTATTCCACACGCATTCTTTGCAGGTGCTCGTCTCCTGGTCCTGCCATCGCTTCAACGCTACCGGCGCTTGCTACCGGCCGGTAGCGTCGGCCCGATCAGGGGGTGCGAGAATTTTCCCATGACTGTGGTCCCCGAAGACTTTGTCCCCGGCCTCGAAGGCGTGGTCGCCTTCACCACCGAGATTGCCGAACCGGATAAAGACGGCGGTGCGCTGCGCTATCGCGGTGTCGACATCGAAGACCTGGTGGCTCAGCACGTCACGTTCGGCGACGTGTGGGCGCTGCTGGTCGACGGCAAGTTCGGCCACGGACTGCCGCCCGCCGAGCCATTCCCGCTGCCCATCCACACCGGCGACGTGCGGGTCGACGTGCAGGCGGGTCTGGCGATGCTGGCCCCGATCTGGGGATACAAGCCGCTGCTGGACACCGACGACACCACCGCCCGCGACCAGCTGGCCCGGGCATCGGTGATGGCGCTGTCTTACGTCGCGCAGTCCGCGCGCGGCATCTACCAGCCTGCGGTCCCGCAGCGGATCATCGACGAATGCGAAACGGTCACGGCCCGTTTCATGACGCGATGGCAGGGCGAGCCGGACCCACGGCACGTCGAAGCGATTGACGCCTACTGGGTCTCGGCCGCCGAGCACGGCATGAACGCCTCGACGTTCACCGCGCGGGTGATCGCCTCGACCGGCGCCGACGTGGCGGCCGCGTTGTCCGGGGCGATCGGGGCGATGAGCGGCCCGCTGCACGGCGGGGCGCCGGCGCGGGTGCTGCCGATGATCGAAGAGGTCGAGCGCACCGGCGACGCGCGTGGGCTGGTGAAGAAGATCCTGGACAGCGGCGACAAGCTGATGGGCTTCGGGCACCGGGTCTACCGCGCGGAGGACCCGCGGGCGCGGGTGCTGCGCGCAACCGCCGAACGACTGGGCGCACCCCGTCACGAGGTCGCTGTCGCGCTGGAGCAGGCGGCCCTTGCCGAGCTGCGCGAGCGCCGGCCGGACCGGGCGATCGAGACCAACGTCGAGTTCTGGGCCGCGGTGATGCTGGACTTCGCCCGGGTACCGGCCAACATGATGCCGGCGATGTTCACCTGCGGCCGGACCGCGGGGTGGTGCGCGCACATTCTCGAGCAGAAGGGGCTGGGCAAGCTGGTCCGGCCGTCGGCCATCTACGTGGGTCCCGCTCCTCGTCGTCCGGAAGCCGTCGAGGGCTGGGACCGCAGTCTCACCAACGCCTGAGGTCTACCGGTTGTCGGTGCCCGGCGATCTAATGGTTGCCGTCGCGATGAGTTTTCGTCGGCGACGCAGTCATAAATCGTGAACCTGCCCGCCCTGGGCAGGTGAGGGACACGACACCAAGGAGAACCAGCATGGCGATCAACATCGAACCCGCACTGTCCCCGCACCTGGTGGTCGACGACGCCGCGGCGGCAATCGACTTCTACGTCAAGGCTTTTGGGGCACAGGAAATAGGGCGCGTGCCGCGCCCAGACGGCAAACTGGTGCACGCCGCGGTGCGCATCAACGGCTTCACGGTGATGCTCAACGACGACTTCCCGGAAATGTGTGGCGGCAAGTCGATGACTCCGACGTCCCTGGGCGGCACGCCCGTCACGATCCATCTGACGGTCACCGACGTCGATGCGAGCTTCCAGCGAGCGCTTGATGCGGGTGCCACTGTGGTGACCCCGTTAGACGACCAGTTCTGGGGCGACCGCTACGGCATGGTCGCCGACCCGTTCGGCCACCACTGGTCGCTGGGGCAGCCGGTCCGCGAGGTCAGCATGGAAGAGATCTCGGCGGCGATGTCCGGGCAGGGAGCCGGTTAGCCGAGCAGCCGATCCAGCAGTCGGCGTCGCGGCGGCGGCGCCGGCTCCGCGGCGGCTGCGGCCGCGAGCATCGCGGAAACGTCGGTGAACTTGTTGCGGGGCCGGCCGTCATCGCTGCCGCGCGCGATTTCGGCGGCGTCGATGGCGCGCCATCCCGCCGCGTCGATCGCGTCGGGCTGGCGGGAGTGCACCAGCCTGGCCAGCGCCTCGGGTTTGGCCGCCGGATCGGTCAGCTTGCCGGCGTTGAAATCGGCGACCAGAGACTGCACGGTCTGGAACGAGCACGACTTGTTGGTGCCGATGAAGCCGCTGGGCCCCCGCTTGATCCAGCCCGCGACATATGCGCCGGGCACCGGTTCACCGGAGGCGGGGTCCACGACGCGACCCCCGTCATTCGGGACCACAGCCGACGACTCGTCGTAGGGCAGATCGCGAATCGGCTTGCCGCGGTATCCAATCGAGGTCAGCACCAGACCCGTTTCCAGAAGGCGCGTCTCGTCGGTCCCGGTAACGGAGAACTCGATTCCGGTGGCGCGCCGCTCCCCCAGCACCCGGTTGGGGGTGAGCCGATAGGCCAACCTGATTCTCGGACGCGAGGAGGGCGCAGAATCGTCGCCGAGGGTGCTCAATATTTCCAGCTTGCGCCTGGCCAACGCGTCCGAGGCGGTCGCGAGGTCGGCCGCCACCAGCTGATGGTCGGCCGCGCTGAGCACCACCTCGGACGTGCCGGTGAGCCCGATCAGCTCCGGCAACGTGAACGCCGACTGGGCGGGCCCGCGCCGGGCTGCGATCACCACTTCGCGCACCGCCGAGGCGCGGAAGGCAGCCAACGCGTGGTCGGCGATGTCGGTGCGGGCCAGGTCGTCGGGATCCGAGGTGAGCAACCGGGCGACATCGAGGGCGACGTTGCCGTTGCCGACGATCACCACCCGCTCATGGCTGAGATCGACTGGCAGATCGGTGAAGTCGGGATGTCCGTTGATCCAGGCCACCAATTCGGTTGCCGTTCCGGTCCCGGGTAAGCCCATACCCTCGATGTCCAGGCGGCGGTCATCGGGCGCACCGACGGCGTACAGCACGGCGTGGTGGTGAGCCAGCAGGTCCGCGTGGCTCAGCTGGTTGCCGACCTCGACGTTGAGATAGAACCGAAACCGGCGATCACCGGCGACCTTGTCGAAAAGCCTGGTGACCCTCTTGGTGTTCTGATGATCCGGCGCCACCCCGGCCCGCACCAAACCGTATGGGGTGGGCAGCTTCTCAAAGACGTTGACGCGCACGCCCGGCTGAGTCAGCAATTCATCGGCGGCATACATCGCTGCCGGGCCCGATCCGACGATGGCCACCGTCAGCGGCGCACGACGGGCGCGCACCTCGGCGGCCGGAATCACCGGGGCGAGCTTCGACGTCGGCGGCAGCTTCTCGTCCTTCGGCCGGTCCGGGTAGAAGGACGCGTTGATCTCGATGAAGGGTAGCTGCCTGGAGTCCAACCGGCTGTCGGGCGCGATGGCGCCGACGGGGCATGCGCTTACGCAGGCACCGCAGTCCACGCACGCCACCGGATCGATGTAGAGCATCTCCGAGGTGGCGAAGCCGGGCTCATCCGGTGTCGGGTGAATGCAATTCACCGGGCACGCGAAAACGCAGGACCCGTCGTTACAGCACGACTGGGTAATAACGTGCGGCATAAAGGAACTCGCAGTAATTATGCGGCGGGAACCGCGGCCAGGTGCTGGCGCTGCGGCTCGCTGCGGTAACGCGACGGCTTGCCGCTGATCTTGCACAACCGCCACATCAACCGCGCCGAGCGCGTCTCCATCAGGCCGGTGTCGTAAGCCAGCATGCGCACGTCACCGAACATGTCGCTCAACCACTTACGCGATTCCGGTGACCGGAAGAACAGTTCCTTCTTGACGTCGCGCGGGATGTCGAACTCACGCCAAAAGGCCTTGGGCGGCACCACAATTGCACGACACAGCGCCTTCATGGTCAGCGGCAGATACAGCGCGGTCCAGAATCGCTGCCTCTTGGTCAATTCCGGCACTCGCTTGCGCAGGAACTCGTGGGCGAACGAGATGTGGCGGGCTTCCTCGGCCACGTGGATCGCCATCACCCGCTCCATGATGGGATGCAGCGACTTGCCCTCGCGCAGAACGTTTTTCTGCGTGTGGTCGATCGGCTCCTCGCCGGCGAGCACGCCGATGAAGAACGCCACCGGCAGTGGGCCGGCCACCAGCGGGACCAACGGCGAGAGCCACTTGAGAACTCGCGGCATGCCCGGCACGTCAGCGCCGATGCGGTTGACCATCTCCTGGAACATCATGGTGTGGTTGCACTCTTCGACCGACTCGTGCAGGCAGTACCGGTATTCCGGCGACCCGTTGGGCACCCAGAACGTGTAGTTCATCAGGCCCCGGATCAGGATGGATTCGAAGTGCAGACCCACCTTGGCCACGTTGGCCTGGCGCCACATCCCGATCTTGATCTTGCGTTCGTCCGACTGCGCCAGATACCAGGGATGGCGACCCAGCGGGTCGGTCGTCGGCAGAATCCACCGCGGATCGTTTTCCGTGACAGCGAATTCTGGTGAATCCCAATCGATATCGGTGTACGGGTTAAAGTTGCGCCGCACCGACCCCTCGGACAGTGTGGCAAGCATGTTGACGTATTCGGCGTCGTCGCGCACTTCCATGTTGCTTCGCCAACGCCGGACTAATCGCGTCCTAGCCATATCCAGGCCTCCTCAACGAGGTTTACATTTGGACGTGCTATGTCCAGACAGTACCGCAGGTACCGGATATTTCCTAGACCCCTTCCGGGCACTGTGACCTGACCGGTGGTCATGGAATTTTTATGCCCCAGATCACAGCCAACCAAACGTCGGGCCGCACCCGAGCTGGCCTTTTACCCTGCCGGCGGGGGTCCGGAGCCGGGCCGCCGCACCGCCCCGTCGGGTCGGCTCACTACCCTGAAGAGCATGGCTGACCAGCTCGAGATCCCCGCTGACATCAAACCCCGCGACGGCCGCTTCGGGTGTGGCCCGTCCAAGGTCCGGCCCGAACAACTGCAGGCGCTGACCACGACCGCCGCCCCGTTGTTCGGCACCTCGCACCGGCAGGCGCCCGTCAAGAATCTGGTGGGCCGGCTGCGGTCCGGGCTCGCCGACCTGTTTTCGGTGCCCGAGGGCTATGAGGTCATTTTGGGCAACGGCGGCGCGACCGCGTTCTGGGATGCGGCGGCCTTCGGCTTGATCGACAAGCGTTCGTTGCACCTGTCCTTCGGCGAATTCAGCTCCAAGTTCGCCTCCGCGGTCGCCAACAACCCGTTCGTCGGCGATCCCGTCGTCATCAAGGCGGACGCCGGTAGCGCCCCCGAGCCGCAGAGCGACCCCTCGGTGGACGTGATCGCCTGGGCGCACAACGAGACGTCGACCGGGGTCGCGGTGCCCATCGGTCGGCCAGCCGATTCCGGCGACGCGCTGATCGTCATCGACGCGACGTCCGGCGCCGGCGGGCTGCCGGTCGAGATCGCCGAGACCGACGCCTACTACTTCTCTCCGCAGAAGAATTTCGCCAGCGACGGTGGCCTATGGCTGGCCATCATGAGCCCCGCGGCGCTGGCCCGCGTCGAGTCCGTTGCTGCCTCCGGCCGCTGGGTCCCCGACTTCCTCTCGTTGCCCATCGCGGTGGAGAACAGCCTGAAAGACCAGACCTACAACACCCCGGCGGTCGGCACCCTGGCGCTGATGGCCGAGCAGGTCGACTGGTTGCTCGGCAACGGCGGGCTGGACTGGGCCGTCAAGCGCACGGCGGATTCGTCGAGCCGGCTCTACTCCTGGGCCGCGGAACGGTCCTACACCACGCCATTTGTCACCGACCCCAAGCTGCGCTCGCAGGTGGTGGGAACCATCGACTTCGATGACGACGTCGACGCCGCGACCGTGGCGAAGATCTTGCGGGCGAACGGCGTCGTCGACACCGAGCCGTACCGCAAACTCGGCCGCAACCAGCTGAGGGTGGGGATGTTCCCGGCGGTGGATCCCGACGACGTCAGCGCACTGACCCAATGCATCGACTGGGTCGTCGAGCGTTTGTAGTTCGGCGACGATGCCGGCCGGCACGGGCAGCTGAGAAGCCGGACAATCAAACACCGTCCGGCCGGCAATCAGCACGCCACCACACCGCGTGTCAGCACAGGTGATGGGCGGTTGCTGGACTAAAGTGCGCACGTGGTGGGTCCGTCGCTGACCTGCACGGAGCCTGCGAGGAGATAACCATGCGGGAACTCAAAGTGGTTGGGCTGGATGCCGACAGCAAATATGTCATCTGCGAGAGCGATGATCCCGCAGAGCGGTTCAAGCTAGCGGCCGACGACCGCCTGCGAACTCTGCTGCGCGACGCGGCCCTGTCCTCTGAGCAACCGCAGCTCGAGATTGAAGTCACCAACATGCTCAGTCCCAAAGAAATTCAGGCCAAGATCCGCGCGGGTGCCTCCGTCGAGCAGGTTGCCGCGGCGTCCGGTTCGGATGTATCGCGGATCCGCCGCTTTGCTCATCCGGTGCTGTTGGAACGGTTCCGCGCCGCGGAGCTGGCAACCGCCGCACACCCGATGCTCCCCGATGGTCCCGCCGTGCTGACCCTGCTGGAGACCGTCAGCACGGCACTGGTGACACGGGGGCTGAGCCACGACAAGCTCAGCTGGGACGCCTGGCGCAACGAGGACAACCGCTGGACGGTGCAGCTCGCGTGGAAGGTCGGCCGTTCCGACAACCTCGCGCATTTCTGGTTCTCTCCCGGTGCCCACGGCGGAACGGTCACCGCCATCGACGACGCGGCCAGCGCACTGATCGACCCCACCTTCGAACGTCCGCTGCGGCCGGTGGCCCGGATCGCCCACGTCGACTTCGAAGAGCCCGCGCCGCCCGTCGCGGAAGCACCCGTCGCGCAGCCAGACGAGAAGCCGGTGCACACCCGCCGGGGCAAGCCGGTCATCCCGGCGTGGGAAGACGTGTTGCTCGGCGTGCGCTCGGGCGGACAGCGCTAGGGCCGCTTCGCCCGGCTAAGCCGCGCTCGCGATCACCACCGGCCGATGGTGGCGACCCGCTTCGCCCGGCTAAGCCGCGCTCGCGATCACCACCGGCCGATGGTGGCGACCCGCTTCGCCCGGCTATGCCGCGCTCGCGATCACCACTAAGCGCGACCCGCGGCGGTCAACGCGAGCAGCACAACCCACGCCGCCGCCACGCCCACCGCGGCGCCCAGCACAAACCAGCGCAGCACCGGGGTACGCCGCCATCCCCACAGGGTTGGTGCCAGTCCCCCAGCAGCCACGATGTTGAGTCCGACGGCCAGCAGCGCGTGCACGCGAACCAGCCCCAGACTGAGCACCACGATCGCGGCGCCCGTGAGCGCCGCAACGAATGCGGTCACTGTCAAACCCGTTGCCCAGGGCACGGATTCGTCTCTCATCAGCCGGAGCCTAGTCTGACTGTCCATCGCCGCCTCTCGTCGCCGAGCGGGCCCGCTCGTAGAACGCCAACGCCGCCGCCGTCGCGACGTTGAGCGAGTCGGTGCCCCGCGACATCGGGATGCGCACCCGCGCGTCACTGCACCGCAAGGTGGCCGGCGTGAGCCCCGGCCCCTCGGCGCCCACCAACACCGCGACGCGTTCGTCGCGCGCTGCCGTCATGGCTTCCGGCAACGCGCATGCAGTGCCTTGCGGAGTCATCGCCAGCAGCCGGAACCCGTTCTCCCGCAGCGTCGCAAGCTCGTCCGGCCAACAGGTTGCGCGCGCATACGGCACCAGCAGCGCGTGGCCCATGGACACCCGGACCGCGCGGCGGTACAGCGGGTCGGCGCAGCCGCCGCCGAATACCACCGCGTCGACGCCGAGCCCCGCGGCGTTGCGGAAGATCGAGCCCAGGTTCTCGTGATCGTTGACCCCTTCGAGCACTGCGACGGTGCGGGCGCCGGCGATCACTTCGGCGACGCCGCGTTCGGGCGCTCGCCGGGCGACAGCCAGCACGCCGCGGTTGAGGTGGAAGCCGACCACCCGGGCCATGACGTCGGCGGATGCTAGGTAGAACGGCACGGCGCTGCCGGCCAGGTCATCTTCGAGCTCGGCAAGCCGGCGGTCGGTGCCCAGCAGGGCATGCGGGCGGAAGCGTGAGGCGAGCATGCGCTGCACCACCAGCACACCCTCGGCGATCACCAGCCCCTTGCCGGACGGCAGATCGGGACGACGATCGACGCTGTTCAGGTCGCGGAAATCGTCGAGCCTCGGATCGTCGGAATCGTCAACGGCCTGAACATTCAGGGCTTCGGTCCGGTGGCTCACGGGCCTTCGTCGACCAGGGCCAACATCAGATCGGCCGCATTGCGCAGGATGTCTCGTTGTCCGCTGTCCAGCGTCGCCAGCCGCTTGGCCAACCACTCCTGGCGGGCACGGCGGTTGGCCTTGACCAGCTCGGCGCCGGATTCCGAGACCGAGACGAGCACCTGCCGGCCGTCGACCGGGTGCGGCGCACGGTCCACCAGTCCCATCTCGGCCAGTGAGGCGATCACCCGGGTCATCGACGGCGGCCGGACCCGCTCGCGAATCGCCAGCGCACCGGGTGTCATCGGGCCTTCGTTGGTCAGCATCGCCAGCGCCGACAGCTGGGACAGCGACACCGGCGACGACGGGTTCCGAAACCGCAGTTGGCGGGCCAGCCGCATAACAGCCAGTGACAGGTCGCTGGCCAGCCGCGCATCGCTGTCAGGCATGGCGCGAGGTTACACGGAAGCCTGAGAAACCGGGACACCAACCGGTGAACGACGGGTGTTGCCCGTTGTCGCTAGGCTGCGGAGCTTTTCAGCGAAACGCTTATCTGCAGGGCTATCCCGTTTTTCTTCAGCGGTATTCGATCCTCCATTCCCGCAAGCGGGTGCGCCGCCGGCGGACGCCGCCGGCGGGCTATGTTAATCGCGATGTCTGCCGAACCCAACCGCACCGCCCCGCCGCTGCCGGCTGCGCTGCTGCAGGTGTGGCCGTTCATCGCACTCGGTGCGTTGGGTTGGCTTATCGCCGTGGCCGTCGCTTTCCTGGTGCCCGCCTTGCACAGTTGGCGTCCGGTTGCCCTGGCCGGGCTGGGCGTGGGGGTGCTCGGCACGAGCATCTTCTTGCTCCAGCTCGCCGCGGCCCGTCGCGGGGCACGCGGCGCTCAGGCCGGACTCGAAAACTATCTCGACCACAAGTGATTGGCCGACCTGGAGGAGCGATGGTAGCCCCGCTGTTGCAAACGCACGTCGACATCAACGCACCGGTGGCCACGGTGTGGGAATTGATTTCCGATCTGCGCCGAATGCCGCAGTGGAGTCCGCAGTGTCGATGGATGAAGCCCTTCGGCCCGGTGCGTCAGGGCACCCGGACTCTCAACCTCAACCGCCGCAAGCGAATGTTCTGGCCGACCACCTGCACGGTCGTCGAGATCGTCCCCGACCGCAAGCTGGCCTTCCGCGTCGACACCAACAACACCATCTGGAGCTACGAGCTCGAGCCCAGCGGCGAAGGCACCCGGTTGACCGAGAGCCGTCATGCCGAAAACGGCGTCACCGCGTTTTCGAACCTGTCGGTGAATGCGCTCTTCGGCGGGACCACAAATTTCGAACGCGAATTGCTCGACGGCATGAACGCCTCGCTGGCGCGCATCAAGGCCGCCGCCGAAACCCGCTAGTCCGGCGTCCCGGTCTGCGGCTGCTGCTCGGACTCCGGCGCCTCGGTCACGGGCTCGGCTTGGTCTTCCGCCGTTTCGGCGGGTGTCTCGGGTTGGGACTCTTCGGCCCCGGTTTCCGCCTGCGCTTCTGACGTCTCCGACGACTCCGAAAGCGCCGGCTCGACCGGTGCCTGGGTGACGTCCAGCAGCCCGTCGTCGTACGGCTCGTACGCCGGCGACCCGGTGCCCGCCGGGGCCGGAGTGTCCGAATGAGCACCGCAGCCGTACAGCTTGTCGACGATGTGTCCGTCGGCCGACAATTCGTTGCCGCACACCCCGAACAAAGCACCCAGGGATCCCGACAACGGCAGGAAGAAGCCGCAGTCGCGGCACACCCGCTTGGTGGATCGCGCCATCGGCGAGTCGGGACCGTAGTCGCCGGTGCGCCAGCGTTCGGCCGCCTCCGCGCGGCCCTCGGCGCTCATCACCCAACGCCGGCCCAACCCGACTTCGGCGGCGGTCTCGTCAACCTGCGGGTCCCCGCTGCCGGTGTAGCCCGGAACCAGCCGCGGGTCGTCGGCGGCGGGCGCCAGCAGGTCGCCGGGGCTCAGGTCCCCGGGCCGAACCCGTTCCTCCCACGGCACCCAGTGCGGTGCCAGCAAGGCCGTCGGCCCCGGCACCAGCACCACCTCGCTGATGGTCGCGTGCTCGGCGCCGGGATAGGCGGCCACCACGACCGCCCATTGCCACCCCTGGTAGCCGGGTAAATGCGCCAGAAACCGGTGGGTGGCGGTGTTCGGGTCTTCGTAGCCGACGCCCAGATAGTCGCCGACCTTCTCCGGCCCACTGAACTCCACGACGGCGGCCCTGGCCTGGTCTGCCGCGCCCGAAAGCACCGCCGCCAACCCCTCGGGCCACTCGGCCACGGTCGCCACGGCGGATTCCACGGTGAGCTCCTCGATGGGTCGGTTCACGCTGTCTTCTTTCTGCATCGCGTTTCCAATACTAGGTTGACGAGCCACGCCCTGTTACCTGCAGACGCATGGAGTCGGCATAGGGGAGAATCGGGACGTGTCTGGACGGCGGCAAAACGATCCGGGTCGGGTGGCCTCTCAGCCGGCCCGCCGGCCCCGCAACGGCGCTGCCTCCCAACATCCGGGCGCGGCCAATTACCCGGCCGGCGACGCTGCCGATCGGCGCACCCGGCGCACGTCGCCGATGCCGAGCGCCAACCGCTATCTGCCCCCGCTGGGCGATCGGCCGGAGCCGGAACGCAGTAACGACGCGCCGCCTCGCGGTCCGGCTTCCGGTGAGCGGATCACCGTCACCCGCGCCGCGGCACTGCGCAGCCGCGAAATGGGTTCGCGGATGTACTGGATGGTGCAGCGCGCCGCGACGGCCGACGGCGCCGACAAGTCCGGCCTGACGGCGCTGACGTGGCCCGTGGTGGCCAACTTCGCGGTGGACGCCGCGATGGCCGTCGCACTGGCCAACACGTTGTTCTTCGCCGCGGCGACCGGAGAGAGCAAGGGGCGGGTCGCGCTGTATCTGTTGATCACCATCGCGCCGTTCGCGGTCATCGCACCGCTCATCGGTCCGGCGCTGGACCGGCTGCAGCACGGCCGCCGCGTCGCACTGGCCGCGTCGTTTGCCCTTCGCACCGCGTTGGCGGTGCTGCTGGTCATGAACTACGACGGCGCCAGCGGCAGTTTCCCGTCGTGGGTGCTCTATCCGTGCGCGCTCGCGATGATGGTCTTCTCGAAGTCGTTCAGCGTGCTGCGCAGCGCGGTGACACCGCGGGTGATGCCGCCGACCATCGACCTGGTGCGGGTCAACGCGCGGCTGACCATGTTCGGTCTGCTGGGCGGCACCATCGGCGGCGGTGCCATCGCCGGTGGTGTCGAGTTCGTCTGCACCCACCTGTTCAAGCTGCCCGGGGCGTTGTTCGTGGTGATCGCGATGACGATCGCCGGCGCGATGCTGTCGATGCGGATACCGCGCTGGGTCGAGGTGACCGCCGGTGAGGTTCCCGCCACCTTGAGCTACCGCCAGGACAGTGAGCCGCTGCGACGTAGCTGGCACAAGGAGGTGAGCGGGGCACTTCGGCAACCGTTGGGCCGCAACATCATCACCTCGCTGTGGGGCAACTGCACCATCAAGGTCATGGTGGGCTTTCTGTTCCTGTATCCGGCGTTTGTCGCCAAGGCACATCAGGCCAACGGCTGGGCCCAGATCGCGATGCTCGGGGTGATCGGCGCCGCGGCCGGGATCGGCAATTTCGTCGGCAATTTCACCAGCGCGCGCCTGAAGTTGGGCAGGCCCGCCGCGCTGGTGGTGCGCTGCACGGTGGCGGTGAGCGTGGTCGCGCTGGCCGCCTCGGTGGCGGGCAACCTGATGGTGGCCGTGATCGCCACCCTGGTGACGTCGGGGGCCAGCGCCATCGCGAAGGCATCGTTGGACGCGTCGCTGCAGAACGACCTGCCAGAGGAATCCCGCGCATCGGGATTTGGGCGCTCGGAGTCGACGCTGCAGTTGGCCTGGGTCCTCGGCGGCGCGCTGGGTGTGTTGGTGTACACCGAATTGTGGGTCGGCTTCACCGCGGTCTCTGCGCTGCTCATCCTGGGCCTGGCGCAGACCCTTGTCAGCTTCCGCGGCAACTCACTGATTCCCGGCCTGGGAGGAAATAGGCCGATCATGGTCGAGCAGGAGGGCACGCGCCGCGGTGTCGGCGCTACGGCGGTGGTTGCCGAGTGAAACCCGGAAGCAAGCGGGGTGTGGCCGTACTGCTCGCCTGCCTGGTGGCTGTGCTCTGCGTCGGCGCCGGCGTCGGGACCTGGTTGTTGGTAGGCCGATCCGGACCGCAGCACCCCGAAATCAGCGCCTATTCGCACGGTCACCTGACCCGGGTTGGGCCCTATTTGTACTGCAACGTGCTCAATCTCGAAGACTGTGAGACACCGCAGAACCAGGGAGAGCTACGGGTCAGCGAGCGCTACCCGATTCAGCTGTCGGTTCCCGACGCCATTTACCGGGCACCCTGGCGGCTGCTGCAGGTTTATGACGACCCCACGAACACCACCAGCACGATCTTCCGGCCGGGCACCCGGTTCGCCGTCACGATCCCCTCGGTCGACCCGCATCGCGGGCGTCTGGCCGGAATCGTCGTGCAGTTGCTGACGCTGGCGGTGGATCCCGCGGGTGAGCTCCGCGATGTCCCGCACGCGGAATGGTCGGTGCGGCTGACCTTCTGAGGTCGCCGCACGCCTCACCGGCGTAGCTCAGGCCCCGTGGCCGGCGGGTACGCGTTCACCTTCCACAGGGGGCCCGGGCGGTGCCCCCTTCCCGAAGGGCTTGCCGCCCAGGCTTTCTCGTCCGTGCGGGGATAGCCAACCGCCCAGGTCCGGCCCCTTGGGCACGATCCGGGTGGGATTGATGTCGGCGTGCACGATGTAGTAGTGCTGCTTGATCTGGACGAAGTCGACGGTGTCACCGAAGCCCGGTGTCTGGAACAGGTCGCGCGCGTAGGCCCACAGCACCGGCATTTCACTCAGTTTGCTGCGATTGCATTTGAAGTGGCCGTGATAGACCGGATCGAAGCGGGCCAGGGTGGTGAACAACCGCACGTCGGCCTCGGTGATGGTGTCGCCCACCAGGAATCGCTGGTTGGTCAGCCGCTCGCTCACCCAATCCAGCGCGGTGAACAAGCGGTCGTAGGCCGCTTCGTAGGCCTGCTGCGAGCCGGCGAAGCCGCACCGGTACACGCCGTTGTTGATTTCGGTGTAGACCCGCTTGCTCACCTCGTCGATTTCCGCGCGCAGGTGCTCGGGATACAGCTCGGGTGCTCCGTCGCGATGGTATGCCGACCATTCCGTCGAGAGATCCAGGGTCATCTGCGCGAAGTCGTTGGTGACGACGGCCCCGGTTCCGACATCGACGATTGCCGGGACCGTGATGCCTTTGGGGTAATCGGGGAACCGCTTGAAGTAGGCGTCTTGCAGCCGAGGAATCTTCAGTACCGGGTCGACACCGCCCGGATCGAGGTCGAAGGTCCAACTGCGCTCGTCGTGAGTGGGGCCGCAAAAACCAATGGAGAGAACGCTTTCCAGGCCCAACAAGCGACGCACTATGATTGCACGGTTCGCCCACGGACACGCTCGGGCGACAATCAGCCGATACCTCCCGGGCTCGACCGGGTAGCCGTCGCGCCCGTCGGCAGTGATGCGGGTGGTGATGTAGTTGGTGTCGCGGGTGAATTCGCCCGCCCCGGCAACATAGGTGGCCATGACTACGATTCTGCCTCATCGCCCAGCGTCGACCCGTTGGTGCAGATCGCACGATTTCACCGTCTCAGTCGACGGTCGGCGCATCTTCTAGCCGGACAGGATCGACCGGGCCAAATTGGTCTCGGTCGACGGACCCTCGTCCCAGTGAGCTATCCACGGCCCGGTGCCCTCGGACTGATCGATGATCCCGTCCTCTAGCCAGCTGTAGCGGCCCTGCAGCAGGTTCGCGGTCAGCGCGACATCACTGCCGTCGGTGTTGTCCCACAGGGCGTGAAACAGCGTCTCCACCCGCAAGGCCGCTTGGGCACAAAATGTTTCGGCCAGCTCGTAGGCCTGTTGACCAACCACCGGATCGGCGGCGCGCTGTGACTCGGCCCGCACGCAGGCCGCCGACATAGCGAATAACTCGGCACCGATATCGACGACGCGCCCGAGGAAGCCCTGCCGCTGCTCCAGTTTGGCTTGCCAGCGTGCCATCCCATAAAAGGTATTGCGGGCCAGCTTGCGGCTGGAGCGCTCGATGAAGCGGAGGTGCGACGCCAGCGGACCGAATTCATGATATGCCCGTGGTCGCTGTCCTTCACCGAAAACCAACTGCGGCAACCACTTTGCGTAGAATCCGCTCGCACCGACTGCCGCGGCTGCCTTCTGCCGCAAGCCGGTGTCGGGCTTGGCCAGGTCACCGGCCGCGGCGAGGTGGGCGTCGACCGCCTCACGAGCAATGAGCAGCCTCATGATCTCACTGGAGCCCTCGAAGATGCGGTTGATCCGCAGATCGCGCAACGCCTGCTCCACCGGCACAGCACGCTCGCCGCGCGCGGCCAGCGACTCCGCGGTCTCATAGCCGCGCCCACCCCGAATCTGCATGACCTCATCGGCGATCAGGCAGGCCATCTCGCTGGACCACAGCTTGGCCAACGCCGCTTCGATGCGGATGTCGTTGCGCCCCTCGTCAGCCATCTGCGCGGACAGCTCGAGGACGGCATCGAGCGCGTAATTGGTCGCGGCGATGAACGAAAGCTTGCCGGCCACCGCTTCGTGCTCGGCCAACGGTTTGCCCCACTGCACACGCTCGCCGGACCATTCGCGCGCTATCTTCAATGCCCACTTCGACGACCCCGTCGCACTGGCGGGGATCGACAACCGTCCGGCGTTGAGCGTGGTCAGCGCGATCTTCAAGCCGTCGCCTTCCCGACCGATCAGGTTTTCGCTCGGGACCCGAACCTTGTGCAGCCTGGTTACGCCGTTCTCGATGCCGCGCAGACCCATGAATTTGTTGCGCCGCTCCACGGTGATTCCGGGTGAATCGGCCTCGACGACGAAGGCGCTGATGCCGCCGCGGTGCCCTTCGCTGCGGGGCACCCGGGCCATGATCACCAAGAGTTCGGCGACAACGCCGTTGGTCGTCCACAACTTCACGCCGTCGAGTTCGTAAGCCTGCCCGTCCTCAACGGGCGTCGCCGTCGAGGCCAGTCGGGCGGGATCGGAGCCCACGTCGGGTTCGGTGAGCAAAAACGCCGATATCGCCCCAGCAGCACACCGGGGCAAGAACTTCCGCTTCTGCTCGGGCGTCCCGGCAAGCTTGAGCGGCTCGGGTACCCCGATGGATTGATGAGCCGACAGCAACGCGCCGAGACTGGGATGAACACTCGTCACCATCATCAGGGCCCGGTTGTAGGCGACTTGCGACATGTTCAAGCCGCCGTATTCGGAGGGAATTTTCATGCCGAAGCAGCCCAAGTCGGCCAAACCCTTGACGTACTCATCGGGAATTTGCGCGTCGCGTTCGATGACGCTGCCGTCTACGCCGCCCAGAAATTCACGCACGCTGTCGAGGAACGCGCGGGTGCGGGCTTCGTCGGCGTCGGTGGGTGTGGGGAACGGGTGTATCAACTCCAGCGGAAAACGACCGAGAAACAATTCCTTCGCGAAGGACGGTTTATCCCAACCTGTTTCGCGAGACTCCTCGGCGAGAGCTCTGGCCTGCTCTTCGGTGACCTGCGCTTGCTGCGCCATCGCAGCCTCCTTGCTAGACGACGTTGCGAGGTGTGAGTACCCCGCGCGGGGCTCGCAACCACGCAGTCGCCTTTGCAAATTGGCTGAGTTCGCAGGGCTAGGCGTCGAGCTCTCGGGCGACGGCCTTGACCACCTCGGAAACGCGGCGGGCGGTCTTGCGGTCCGGGTAGCGACCCTTGCGCAGCTCGGGCTGCACGGTGCTTTCCAGCAGCGTGATCATGTCCTCGACCATGCCGTGCAGCTCGTCGGGACTGTGCTTGTGTTCGGCGGGCGCGTCGCGACGAGTCTTGGTCAGGCTGGGCGGCGGCTCAATCAGCTTGAGGCTCAACGCTTGCGGTCCGCGCCGTCCGGAGGCGATGCCGAACTCCACCCGCTGGCCCGCCTTGAGGCCCTCGACCCCGGCGGGCAACGCCGACGAGCGAACGTAGACGTCTTCGCCGTCCTCTTGCGACAGGAAGCCGAAACCCTTGTCAGCGTCGTACCACTTAACCTTGCCCGTCGGCACTGGTCTCACCTGCTTGTCTAACGGATCAATAGAAATAGGCAACACAATAAGCGTCCCGCCTGCGCAGGACGCCGTATTAGGAGTCTGATCCTACTCGGATGCCCCGGTTACGAGCACCCCCGTTATCGGGTAGTCGGTACGCTTGGTAATACCCGCGGAGGAGATATGCGCCTGATCCTTAATGTCATCTGGTTGGTATTCGGCGGCCTGTGGATGGCCGTCGGATACCTGGCTGCGGCGCTCATCAGCTTCTTGCTCATCATCACCATTCCGTTCGGCTTCGCGTCGCTGCGCATCGCCTCCTACGCCCTGTGGCCATTCGGCCGCACGATCGTGGACAAGCCGACCGCGGGGTCCGGCGCCCTGATCGGCAACGTCATCTGGGTGCTGCTGTTCGGGGTGTGGCTGGCGATCGGCCATCTGGTCAGCGCGGCGGCGATGGCGCTCACGATCGTCGGTATTCCCCTGGCGCTGGCCAACCTCAAACTGATTCCGGTGTCATTGATGCCGCTGGGCAAGGAGATCGTTCCGGTCGGCTCGACGGCCCACTATGCGCCGCCGGTGGCCGCATGACCCTGACGACGCTGGGCGTTCCTTCGGTGCCGAGCCGCGCTGACGGCGCGGCCGGGGACCGCGCCGTTTCCACCGCTGCGCCGGCCGCCGGCCCGCTGGTGGACACCTATGGGCGGGTCGCCACCGATCTGCGGGTCTCGCTGACCGACCGCTGCAATCTGCGGTGCAGTTATTGCATGCCTGCCGAGGGCCTGAACTGGTTGCCGGGCGAGCAATTGCTGAGTGCCGACGAGCTGGCCAGGCTGATGCACATTGCGGTCACCCGGCTGGGGGTGAACAGCGTGCGGTTCACCGGTGGCGAACCGTTGCTGGCGCGCCACCTGGAGGAGGTGGTCGCCGCGGCCGCGGCCCTGCAACCCCGCCCCGAGATTTCGCTGACCACCAACGGCGTCGGGCTGGCGCGGCGCGCTGCCGGGCTCGCGCGGGCCGGCCTGAACCGGGTCAATGTCTCACTGGACAGCGTGGACCGGCAGCATTTCGCGACCATCACCCGTCGCGACCGACTCGCCGATGTGCTGGCCGGCCTGGCCGCCGCCAACGAGGCCGGCCTGACGCCGGTCAAGGTGAACGCCGTGCTCGACCCCGCCACCGGACGCGCGGACGTGGTGGGGCTGTTGCGGTTCTGCCTCGAGCACAGCTACCAATTGCGCGTCATCGAGCAGATGCCGCTGGATGCCGGACATCAATGGCGGCGGGATGCGGCGCTGAGCGCCGACGACGTGCTGGCGGCCCTGCGCCCGCACTTTCGGCTGCGGCCCGACCCGGCGCCGCGCGGCTCGGCTCCCGCCGAGCTCTGGCTGGTCGACACCGGCCCGGGGACACCGAGCGGCAAATTCGGCGTCATCGCCTCGGTCTCGCACGCCTTCTGCGCTGCCTGTGACCGCACCCGATTGACTGCCGACGGCCAGATCCGCAGCTGCCTGTTCGCCGAGCAGGAGACCGACCTGCGAGGGCTGCTGCGCAGCGGCGCGTCCGACGACGCGATCGAGGCGGCGTGGCGCACCGCGATGTGGGGCAAGCCCGCCGGTCACGGCATCAACGACCCGAACTTCATCCAGCCCGTCCGACCGATGAGCGCTATCGGTGGCTAGCCCCATGGGACAGACCCCTGTCCAGACAAACGGAATCCAGGTGACGGTGCGCTACTTCGCGGCCGCCCGCGCGGCCGCGGGTGTCGAGTCGCAGACGGTGGTGCTGCGCCCGGGCACCACGGTCGGCGAGCTGGTCGAGCGGCTCGCCGTTCGGGGGCCTCGCCTCGCGGACGTGTTGACCCGATGCTCGTACCTGCGCGACGGCATCGCGGTGCGCGATGAGACCGCGGCGTTGCAATCCGGTGACACGATCGACGTTCTGCCGCCCTTTTCTGGCGGCTGAAACTGTGAGTTATCTCACGTAACGGATTTATAACGGCGCGGTCACGCTCCGATATCGGGCGATATGACCTGCGCAAACACTATGTGTTCCTGCGGTTTTCGCAGATGGCCGAGAGGGAAACGCCGGGTTTCGCAAGACGTGACGAGACCGACAGAAACCGTTACCGTCTCCGAAGGCTCGCCAGCCACCCCGATTGGCGGACCTCCCCTCCCTATCGCGCCGAGCTCCATCCAATAGGCGGGGGGCCACCGAACCACATGGATGGAGACGGGGGACCCACCGGTCCACCGTGATCGACTGGGGCCGCTCGCGGCTCCTAGGGGTGAAGCCGGCGTCGTCTCGCACGACGACCACGCCGGCCGGGTGGCCTCTCCAACCCGAACCCGACAGCTGACCTCGCAGGCGCGTGACGAGAGAGGAATACCCCGGCGCGTATGAGTGGACGTCACCGTAAGCCCAGCAGTTCAAACATCAGCGTCGCCAAGATCGCCTTTACCGGCGCGGTTCTTGGTGGCGGCAGCATCGCCCTTGCCGGCCAAGCGGCCGCGGCCACCGACGGCGAATGGGATCAGGTAGCCCATTGCGAATCCGGCGGCAACTGGGGCATCAACACCGGCAACGGCTACCACGGCGGCGTGCAGTTCAGCGCCAGCACCTGGTCCTCGCACGGTGGTGGCCAGTACGCGCCGTCGGCCGAACTCGCCACCAGGGAACAGCAGATCGCCGTCGCCGAGCGGGTGCTCGCCAGCCAGGGCCGTGGCGCGTGGCCCGTGTGCGGTGGACCGCTGTCGGGTCCCACCCAGCGTGACGTGCCCGTCCCGTCCGGCCTGGACGCGCCCGGCCTCAACGGCGCCCCTGCGCCGCTGGCCCCGCCCGCGGACGCGCCCCCGCCGGACGCTCCTCCGCCACCCGCTCCGGTGCAACTGGCCTCGTTTGACCGGCCGGCACCGCCGGACGCTCCTGCGGACCTACCGCCCGCTCCCCCGGCGGACGCCGTCCCGCCGGCGCCTCCAGTCGACCTGCCACCGGCGCCGCCGGCCGACGCGATGCCGCCCGCACCCCCGGCCGACGCCCCGCCGCCGGCCGATGCGATGCCGCCCGCACCCCCAGCGGACGCACCGCCGGTCGTAGACACGGACTTCCACGGTTTCGTACCGGCCGGCATGCCGCAGCATGCTGACGACGCCGGTTACACCCAGCAGCTGTGGGACGCGATCCGGGCGCAGGACGTTCAGGGAAACGACGCGCTGGATGCCCTCGCTCAGCCGTCACCGACCGCATAACGCCTGACGCCGCCGCACTCCCCGCACGCCCCGAAAACCCTCCTGTTCGGGGCGTGTCGGGCACGGCGCACCATTCGGCGGCCGGCGTGACTAGGACGTCAGGCCGAGCCCACCCACTCTTCGGTTCCGTCGGCGAAGAATTGGTGCTTCCACACCGGTAGCCGCGCCTTGATGGTGTCCACCAGGTGCGCGCACGTGGCGAATGCCGCCTGCCGATGGTCGGCGGCGACCGCCGCCACCAATGCCGCCTCACCGATGCGCAGCGCGCCGATCCGGTGGCTGGCGGCGACGGCACGCACGCCGCTGGATTTGTCTGCCACCTCGGCCACCACCTCGGCGATGACCTGGTCGGCCGACGGGTGCGCCGAGTACTCGAGTCGCACCACCTGCCGTCCGCCGTCGTGGTCGCGGATCATGCCGACGAACCCGACGATGGCCCCGGCCGACTGATGGCTCACCAACTCTTCATGCTCAGCCAGCGAAATCGGTTGCTCGGTCATGGCGGCGCGCACGACGAGCGTCATCGCTGGTGATCTTTACCGGCGAGTTGATCGAGCGCGTGGTCCAGCACATCGGCGAGCACTTCAAGGCCGTCGCGCACCCCGCCGGGCGAACCCGGCAGGTTGACGATCAGCGTCTGGCCGGCCACACCGCACACCCCGCGCGACAGCACGGACGTCGGCACCTTCGGCAGGCCCGACTGGCGGATCGCTTCCGCCAGCCCGGGAATCATGTAATCGACGACGGCCACGGTCTGGTCCGGTGTGCTGTCGGTGGGCGAAATGCCGGTGCCGCCCGAGGTGATGATGACGTCGACCTCGGCGTCGATCGCCGTGCGCAGCGCGTCGCCAACGGGGGACCCGTCGGCCACCACCTCCGGTTGCACGGCTGAAAAGCCTCGCTGCGCCAGCCATTCGGCGATGATCGGGCCGCATCGGTCGTCGTACACTCCTGACGACGCACGGGTCGAGGCGATGATGACGCGGGCTGAACGGGTGCTCATGGGCGCGCCCACCTTCCGGTTTTGCCGCCTTCCTTGCGCAGCACTCGAATGTCGTCGATCCGTGCGGCGGGGTCTACCGCCTTGATCATGTCGTAGAGCGTCAGGCCCGCGACGCTGACCGCCGTCAGCGCTTCCATCTCCACCCCCGTGCGGTCGGTGCTTCGCACCGTTGCGGTGATCTCGATCTCAGACTCGCCCACCGTGAAGTCGATGTCGACCCCCGTGAGCGCGAGCTGATGACAAAGTGGGACGAGTTCGCTGGTGCGCTTCGCGGCCTGGATGCCGGCCACCCGCGCGGTGGCCAGCGCATCGCCTTTGGGCAGGCCGCCGGTCGAAATCAGCGCCACCACTTGCTCCGACGTGCGCAGGGCACCCGCCGCGACCGCGGTCCGCTTGGTCGCTACCTTGTCGCTGACGTCGACCATGTGCGCCGCCCCACGGTCGTCCAGGTGTGACAGCGGGCTCGAGCCGGATTCGTCCGACGCCGAGTTCGCCGAGGCTGTCGAGGCCTCAGAGGCCCTAGCCATCTGGCGTCCTACCGATTGACGACGGTGACCGGGTGCACGTAGGGCAGATCGGTGGAGGGCAGCGGAAACGCCAGCTCGCCGAAGGGGGACAGCGCACCCGTGCGATCGGTCACGAGTTCACTGACCGCGTGGTCGTCGGGGTCCGTCGTCGGCCAGCCATTGTCGACGTACTTCGTTTTGCGCGCTTTGCCCTCAGCAGTGTCAGCCACGACGTCCATTCTTACAGGTGGCCCAACGGCATGTGGCGCAAGACCGGAGTTCGACACGCGTTGCCGTCCCCGTCTGTGGTCACCGTCCCGCTGAGCTGATGGCTCGTCGAGGTCTGCTAGGTATTCGTGGCCTGCTTTACGCTGGTCAGCAATGACCGACAACACCCCGGATATCCCGCTGGGGTCGTGGCTGGCCGAGTTATCCGATGAGCGGCTGATCCGACTATTGGAATTGCGGCCGGACCTCGCCCAGCCCCCACCCGGCAGCATCGCCGCACTGGCCGCGCGAGCCCAGGCCCGCCAGTCGATCAAGGCCGGCACCGACGACCTCGACTTCCTGAGGCTGGCCGTGCTCGACGCGCTACTGGTGCTGCAGGCAGACGCGGAGCCGGTACCGACGGCGAAGTTGCTGGCCCTGATCGGTGACCGCGCTCCCGAAGCCGATGTCCTGGACGCGGTGGACGACCTCCGGCGACGCGCCTTGGTCTGGGGCGAGACCGCGCTGCGGGTGGCAGCCGACGCCGGGACGGGAATGCCGTGGCATCCGGGCCAGGTCATTCTCGAGGACACCTCGCGCAGCGCCGAGCAGATCGCCGGCCTGATCGACGACCTCAACCAGGCACAGCTCGAGGTTTTGGAGAAACTTCTCGAAGGCTCCCCGATGGGCCGCACCCGCGACGCGGCGCCCGGCGCGCCCACCGACCGGCCGGTGCCCCAGCTGCTGGCCATGGGTCTGCTGCGCCGCATCGATGCCGAGACGGTGATCCTGCCCCGTCACGTCGGTCAGGTACTGCGCGGCGAGCAGCCCGGCCCCATGCAGCTGACCGCTCCCGACCCGGTGGTGTCGACCACCACGCCCGCCGACGCCGACGCCGCGGCCGCCGGGGCCGTCATCGACTTGCTGCGCGAGATCGACGTCCTGCTTGAAATGCTTTCCGCTGCACCGGTTTCCGAGCTGCGCAGCGGCGGGCTGGGAGTTCGCGACGTCAAACGGCTGAGCAAGGTGACCGGCATCGAGGAGCGGCGGCTGGGTTTGCTCCTCGAAGTCGCGGCCGCGGCCGGATTGATCGCCAGCGGCATGCCCGACCCCGAACCGATCACCGGCGAGGCACCGTACTGGGCGCCGACGCTCGCCACCGACCGGTACGCCGCGATGTCGGCCGCCGAGCGCTGGCAGCTCTTGGCCGGCAGTTGGCTGGACCTGCCAGGTCGGCCGGCGCTGATCGGCAGTCGCGGCCCCGACGCCAAGCCCTACGGGGCGCTCACCGACGGCCTGTACTCCACCGCCGCCCCGCTGGATCGCCGGCTGTTGCTCGGCATGCTGTCCGAACTGCCCCCCGGTGCCGGCGTCAACGCGGCGTCAGCCTCGGCGGCGCTGATCTGGCGACGTCCGCGCTGGGCCAAGCGGTTGCAGGCCGGACCCGTCGGGGACCTGCTCACCGAAAGCAACGCCCTGGGACTGGTGGGCCGCGGCGCGATCAGCACACCCGGGCGCGCACTGCTGGACGACGCCGGCGATCCGCAGGTTGCGATCGAGGCGATGAACCGGGCACTACCCAAGCCGGTCGACCACTTCCTGGTGCAGGCGGACCTGACCGTGGTGGTGCCCGGGCCGCTGGAACGCGACCTGGCCGAGCAGCTCGCCATCGTGGCCACGGTCGAATCGGCCGGCACCGCGATGGTGTACCGGGTCAGCGAGCAGTCGATCCGGCATGCACTCGATGTCGGCAAGACCCGCGACTGGATGCATTCCCTGTTCGCCAAGCATTCCAAAACGCCGGTGCCCCAAGGGCTCACCTACCTTATCGACGACGTCGCACGCCGGCACGGGCAGCTGCGGATCGGCATGGCCACGTCGTTCGTGCGCTGCGAGGATCCCGCGCTGCTGGCCCAGGCCGTGGCAGCACCGGCGAGCGAACAGGTGCAGTTGCGGGCCCTGGCGCCGACGGTGGCGGTGTCGCCCGCTCCGATCGGCGAGGTGCTCGCGGCGTTGCGGGCTGCGGGCTTCGCTCCCGCGGCCGAGGATTCCTCCGGCGCCATCGTCGATGTCCGTCAGCGCGGCGCCCGGGTGGCCACACCGCAGCAGCGCCGGCCGTATCGGCCGGTCCGGCGTCCCAACAGCGAAAGCCTCAATGCGGTGGTGGCGGTGCTGCGCAAGGTGACCGCCGCGCCGTTCGGCAATATCCGCGTAGATCCGGCGGTCACCATGACGCAGTTACAGCGCGCGGCGAAGGAACAAGACACCCTGGTGATCGGTTATCTGGATGCGGCGGGGGTGGCAACCCAGCGCGTCGTCTCGCCCATCACCATCAAGGGCGGTCAGCTGGTGGCCTTTGACTCCGCGTCCGGGCGGCTGCGTGACTTCGCGATCCACCGCATCACGTCGGTCGTGTCGGCCACCGGCCGATAATGGGTGGCATGCGCGCCGACGACGATGCAGAGCAGTAGCGATGAGGAGGAGCGGCGCTAAATGCGCGCCGACGACGATGCAGAGCGGTAGCGATGAGGAGGAGTGGCGCTAAATGCGCGCCGACGACGATGCAGAGCGGTAGCGATGAGGAGGAGTGGCGCTAAATGTCTGACGGACCGTTGATCGTGCAGTCCGATAAGACGGTGCTGCTCGAGGTGGACCACGAGCAGGCCGGCGCGGCACGCGCCGCCATCGCACCGTTCGCCGAGCTGGAACGCGCACCCGAACACGTGCACACCTACCGCATCACACCGCTGGCGCTGTGGAACGCCCGCGCCGCCGGCCACGACGCCGAACAGGTGGTCGACGCGCTGGTCAGCTTCTCCCGCTACGCGGTACCACAGCCGCTGCTGGTCGACATCGTCGACACCATGGCCCGGTACGGCCGTTTGCAGCTGGTGAAGAACCCCGCACACGGCCTGACGCTGGTCAGCCTGGATCGCGCGGTGCTCGAAGAGGTGCTGCGTAACAAGAAGATCGCCCCGATGCTCGGCGCACGAATCGACGATGACACCGTCATCGTCCACTCCAGCGAGCGCGGCCGGGTCAAGCAGATGCTGCTCAAGGTCGGTTGGCCCGCCGAAGATCTCGCGGGCTACGTCGACGGCGAGGCGCACCCGATCAGCCTGGCCCAGGACGGCTGGCACCTGCGCGACTATCAGCAGATGGCCACCGACTCATTCTGGTCGGGCGGATCGGGGGTCGTGGTGCTGCCCTGCGGCGCCGGTAAGACATTGGTGGGGGCGGCCGCCATGGCGAAAGCCGGTGCGACGACGCTGATTCTGGTCACCAATATCGTCGCGGCTCGGCAATGGAAACGCGAGCTGATCGCCCGCACGTCGCTCACCGAGGACGAGATCGGCGAATACTCCGGCGAACGCAAGGAGATCCGGCCGGTCACCATCTCGACCTATCAGATGATCACGCGCCGCACCAAGGGCGAGTACCGGCACCTGGAGCTCTTCGACAGCCGCGACTGGGGACTGATCATCTACGACGAGGTCCACCTGTTGCCGGCGCCGGTGTTCCGGATGACCGCCGATCTGCAGTCCAAGCGCCGGCTGGGCTTGACCGCCACGCTGGTCCGCGAGGACGGCCGCGAAGGTGACGTGTTCTCCCTGATCGGGCCGAAACGTTATGACGCGCCGTGGAAGGACATCGAGGCGCAGGGTTGGATCGCGCCCGCCGAGTGCGTCGAGGTGCGGGTCACCATGACCGACAACGAGCGGATGATCTACGCCACCGCCGAACCCGAAGAGCGGTACAAGCTGTGCTCGACGGTGCACACCAAAATCGCTGTGGTCAAATCGATCCTGGCAAAACACCCCGGCGAGCAGACCCTGGTGATCGGCGCCTACCTCGATCAGCTCGACGAGCTCGGTGCCGAGCTGAACGCTCCGGTGATACAGGGGTCCACCCGGACCAAGGAACGCGAAGAGCTGTTCGACGCCTTCCGTCGTGGTGAGTTGTCCACCCTGGTGGTATCCAAGGTCGCGAACTTTTCCATCGATTTGCCGGAAGCCTCTGTGGCAGTGCAGGTTTCGGGAACCTTCGGCTCACGCCAAGAGGAAGCGCAGCGGCTGGGCCGGCTGCTGCGGCCCAAGTCCGACGGCGGCGGCGCCATCTTCTATTCCGTGGTGGCACGCGACAGTCTGGACGCCGAGTACGCCGCGCACCGGCAGCGCTTCTTGGCCGAGCAGGGCTACGGCTACATCATCCGCGACGCGGACGACCTCTTGGGGCCGGCCATTTAGCCTGGGGCTCAGCCGATTAGAGCGACAGGATGGTCGCCGACGCGGTGCCGGGCGCGCCGTACACCTGGGCCAGGCCGACGCGCGGGTTGCCGGGTACCTGACGCTCCCCCGCCTCGCCGCGCAGTTGCCGCACCAGTTCGTGCATCTGCCGCAGGCCCGACGCGCCAATGGGCTCGCCGTTGGCGATCAGCCCGCCGTCGGTGTTGACCGGCATCGAGCCGTGGATCTCGGTGGCGCCGTCGGCCAGCAGCTTCTCCTGCTCGCCGTCCGCGCACAGGCCGGTCTCGGCCATGTGGATCACCTCGGCACCGGCGTCGGTGTCCTGCAGCTGCGCGACGTCGACGTCCTCCGGGCCGATACCGGCCGCCTCGTAGGCCGCCTTGGCGGCGTACACCGTCGGCGAGGCGTCCTCGTCCAGGGGCGCCGACGTGGCGTGCACCTCGTAGGCACCAAAGCGCCGGGTCCGAATCTCGCAGGCGCGCACATAGACCGGCTTGTCGGTGAATTTGTCGGCCAAATCCGCACGACACATGATGACCGCGGCGGCGCCCTCGTCGGGTGCGCAGAACATGTACTGCGTCAACGGGTAGTTGAGCGCAGGCGACTTGAGGATCTCCTCCACAGAGATCTCCTTGCGCCGGAAGGCATTCGGGTTCAGCGCACCATTGCGGAAATTCTTGTTGGCCACCCGCGCCAGCGTCTCCTGCGAGATGTTGTGGTCGTGGATGTATTTGTTGGCCTTCATCCCGAAGAATTTGGTGGTGACGAACTGGCCGTTGTTGGCGTACCACTGCGGCAGGGCCAGCTTGGCGGGGTCGTCGGTGAATGCACCCCGCGGGTGCTTGTCGAGCCCGATGGCGATGCCCATGTCGTACTTGCCCAGCCGGATGGTGTCGGCGGTCTGCTGAATGGCACTGGCCGCGGTGGCGCAGGCGTTGAAGACGTTGGTGAACGTGATGCCGGTCAGCCCGACCAGGCGAGTCACCGCGTCGGGATTGGAGACTTCGTAGCTGCCGCCGAAGCCGAACTGGATGTCCTTCCAGTCCACACCGGCGTCTTTGAGCGCGAGCTGGACGGCCTCGGCGCCCATCTGCATCGCGGTCTTCTCGAACCTGCCGAACGGGTGCAGGCCCACGCCGATGATGGCGACATCGTTGGTCATCTCAACTCCTCCTGGATAGATGGTGGCGACCCGCTTCGCCCGGCTCCGCCGCGCTCACGATCACCACTGGATAGATGGTGGCGACCCGCTTCGCCCGGCTCCGCCGCGCTCACGATCGCCACTAGACCGGCTGGAATGCGAACGTGATGATTTCGGCGCCCTCGTCGTCGGTGTTGAGCGGCACCATGGTGAGTTCGACTTCCTGCCCGAACTGCAGCTTGGTCGGGTCGTTCTCGGTCAATCGGCCTTCGACGCGGATGACGTCGCCGAGCTGGACCAGCCCCACGCCGAACGGCACGAAGTCCTTGCCGGTCGGGCCGGCATAGGGGGCTCCCGGCGGGAAGCCCTGGGTGGTCCACGCCACCAGCGTTCCGCGGCGGGGCAACAGCACATCGGACATCTCGCCGGCGCTGCACCGCGGGCACCATTGCTGCACCGGGAAGGTGGTGGCCTCACAGCTACCGCATCGGCTTCCGATCAGCTGCGGGGTCTCATCGGGCCAGGTAGAGATCTCGGGGGCAAGTGCCTTCTGCATCGAGGGATCCTCCAGGATTGTCCGCAATCCGCCAACAGAATATCGCTCACTGAACCGTATAACAGCTTTCCGAAAAGTGGAAACCGCATTCTCATTAGGAGCACCAGGCCCGGCAGCCGCTGCCCGCACGAGGGAGATATGTTGGCGCTATGACGGTCACGGTGATACTTGAGCTCAGGTTTAAGCCCGACGAGGTCGCTGCGGGACGCGAGCTGATGGGACGGGCGCTGCAGGACACCCGGGCGTTCGACGGAAATGTCCGCACCGACGTGCTTGTCGACGAGGACGACGAAGCGCACTGGCTCGTCTACGAAATCTGGGAGACCGTCGAGCACGACGAGGCCTACCGCGCGTTTCGTGCCGGCGAAGGCAAGCTGACACAGCTTCCTCCGCTGCTGGCCGCGCCTCCGGCCAAGACCAGGTACACCACCAGCGACATCTAGCGCGCTAACTGCGCCACCGGCTGACGGAGCCCGCCATGGCGCCGAACAACGGCCCTAGCTCAGCGCGGGCATGACCTCTCGTTCGAACAGCTCGATGCCCGAACGGTCGTAGGCGGCCTCGGGGAAATAGCAGATGGCGTACTGGCAGCCGAGGTCGCGGATTTTCCTGAGCCGCTCGATGACCTGTTCCGGTGTGCCCGTTGCCGAGTCGGGTCCGCTGGTGCCGGCGATCATCGCATCCGCCGAAGCCTCGCCCACATAGCGGACCAGGCGGTCGCGGACGCGTTGCAGCCGGTCTTTGACGTCGGCGTCCGAGGTGCCCACGATGGCGTTGACGTTGACCGAACGCACGATGGCGTCAAAGTCGGTACCCACGTTGCGGCAGTGCTCGGCCAGCACGTCCGACTTGTGCGCGAACGCCGCCGGCTCGGGGGTGAAGTTGGTGTAGTGGGCGTATTGGGCGGCGATACGCAACGTCACCTTCTCGCCACCGCCGGCGATCCACAGTGGAATCCCGTTGTCCTGCAGGGGTTTAGGGGCGACGATCGCGCCATCGACCTGGTAGTGCTTGCCGTCGAAGCTGACCTTGCCATCGCGCCAGGCATCGCGCATGATCTGCACGCCCTCGTCCAGCCGGCCCAATCGGACGCCCGCCGAGGGGAATCCGTAACCGTAAGCGCGCCATTCGTGTTCGTACCAGCCGCCGCCGATGCCCATCTGAATGCGGCCACCGGAGATGATGTCGGTCGTCGCGGCCACCTTGGCGAGGTAGACGGGGTTGCGGTAACTCATCGCCGTACACATTTGGCCGAGTTTGATGCGCGACGTGGTGGCCGCGTAGGCGGCCATGAGCGACCAGGCCTCGTGCGTGGCTTCTGCGGTAGGGACCGGCACGGTGTGGAAATGGTCGTAGACCCAGAGCGAGTCCCAGCTGCCCTCGTCCGCGTGCTCGGCCAGGTCGCGCATCACCGCCCAATGTTTTTCGGGTTCGATACCGACCAGATCCATTCGCCAGCCTTGCGGGATGAAGAGACCAAAGCGCATACCCGGACTGTAGCCGCAACGAGCTCACAGCAGATCGATAAGCCGCGCCCAGCCGCCGCTGACGCCCCGGCTGTACACATAACACATGACAACGATCGGGCACCCCACCAATAAAGTCGGCGCTCGCCGCCGACACAGCGCGCCGGCGATCTTCGCCGGGGCCGCGGCCATCGCAGCGCTCGCCCTGTTCAGCGCTGCACCGCACGTCGACGCCGACGCCGTGGTCGCCGCGGGACCGTCGGCCACCGCCCCCTTGCCCACGGACGACACGAATTTCGTCAACGACAACGGCCAGACCTCCGGTGACACCTTCACCCAGAACGCCCAGGACCAAAGCACCGCGAGCGGTGCAGGAACGCCCTGACGCAAGTCGCTGTCGTCACGCACCCAGCGCGTCGAGCGCGGCCGCCACCGACTTCTCGCGCAGCTCCTCGTGGGGCGCATCGGGGAACTGCACGCAGCAGTCCTGCAGGCCACCGAACGCGACGACCGCCCGCGTGGACTGCGCCAGCGTCGGCTTCTTACCGAAGACCAACCTCGCCAGCCGCTCCCGCCACGCCAGCACGGTGTCGATGAGGTCGAGGTCGATCAGCGTCGACAGCTCGGTCAACAACAGCACCAGATCCCGGCGGTGCCGGTAGTGGAAGTCGAAATAGCCCTCCAACAACTCGCGCACATCGTTGTGGCCGCGGCTCTCGTGGTCGGCGACGAACCGTTCACCCTCGTCGATCAACGGCACCAGAATGCTGCGCACCAGGTCTTCGCGTGACGGAAAGTGGTAGTACAACGCGGGTTTGGTGATGCCCAGCCGATTCGCGATGTCCTGCAGGCTGGTGCGCTGCACTCCCCGCTGCAAGAACAGCTCGCGGGCGACCTCCTGGATGCGCTCACGAGTGTCCGACCGGGGCCTGCTCACCCCACCACCTTATCTGACTTACCGATAGGTAAGTGGGATGCTAAGCTTACCGAACGTTAAGTAAGTGCGGGAGGTGCTCATGCGGATCCTCATCTCTGGCGCCAGCATCGCCGGCCCGGTCCTGGCGTACTGGCTGACCCGGTACGGCTTCGACGTCACCGTCGTGGAGCGCGCACCGACGCTGCGCAAGACCGGCGGGCACGCGGTCGACTTGTTCCGTCCCGCAATGGAAATCTCGGCCAAGATGGGCGTCCTCCCGCGCATCGAGGCGCTGGCCACCGGGACGGACCGGTTGACGATGTACCGGGAAGGCCGGACGAAGGCCACCCGGATCGACCTCACCAAGATCTATGCCGCCACCTCCGACCGGCACGTGGAAATCATGCGCGACGACCTGAGCGAGATCTACTACGACGTCGCCCGTGACGACGTCGAGTACCTGTTCGGCGACTCGATCACCGCGATCGAACACGACGCCACCGTGACATTCGAGCATTCGGCGGCGCGCACCTTCGACGTCATCGTGGGTGCCGACGGGTTGCACTCCCATGTTCGGCGCCTGATCTTCGGCGAGGAGGCCGACCTGACGCGCTTCCTCGGGGGATACCTCTCGGTGGTGTCGGCACCCAAGACGCTGGTCGAGTCCGGCCAGATGGTCGGCCACGTCGGTGTCGGCCGCTTCGCCGGGATTTATACCGCCGATCACCTGGACGACGCGCGCGCGGTGTTCATGTTCCGCAGCAAAACCGAGTTGGACTACGACCATCGTGATGCGTTGCGGCAGAAGGAATTACTGCGCGACGCGTTCGCCGGGATGCACGACCAGGTGGACAACTGGCTGGGCGAGCTGGAGCGCACGCCCACCTTCTACTTCGACTCCATCACCCAACTGCGCACCGACCGGTGGTCGCGCCGGCGGGTCACCCTGGTCGGCGACGCCGGATACTGCCCGGGACCCGCGGTGGGCGGCAGCACCAGCCTCGCCGTCCTCGGCGCCTACGTGCTGGCCGGCGAACTCGCCGAGGCGGACGGCGACCACCTGCGGGCCTTCGCCTCCTACGAACTCCGGATGCACGAACCGGTCCACCGCAGCCGGAATTTCGCCCGCGGCGCAGCCAAGGGCATCATCCCCGGTTCACGAATTGGCGTGTGGGCGTTAACCCGCGGCGCCCAGCTGATCTCGGCGATGCCGGTGGCGCTGTCGCGGTCCGTGGCCAAACTCAACACCAAGGGCATCCGGATGCACGATTCGATGCCGGTTCCCGAATACACCGGAAGCGACGTCTGACAGCATGTCCTGTAGAGCCGCGGCCCCGAGCAGTCGCGCGCCACAAGGGGAAGGCCTCACATGGAGCTGACCGGTGTTGGAATCTGGAGCAGTCAACTGCGCTACGGCGACCCGGCCGAATCCGCCGAGGCCGCAGCGGAACTCGACGAACTGGGCTTTCCGGCGCTGTGGATACCCGACGTCGGCGGTCCGGTGTTCGACGCGGTGGGTCATCTGCTCGCCGCGACCAGGCGGACCGTGATCGCCACGGGAATCCTGAATCTGTGGATGCATTCGCCCGCCGATGTCGCCGAATCCTTTGCGACGCTGACCGGCGAGCACGGCGACCGCTTTCTGCTGGGAATCGGTGTCAGCCACGCCCCGCTGATCGATGCCGGCCATCCCGGGCGATACCGCAAGCCGCTGGCGGCAACGGCGTCGTTCCTGGACGGCTTGGATGCCGCGCCTCGGCCGGTTCCCACCGAGCGCCGCGTTCTCGCCGCGCTCGGACCAAAGATGCTCACGCTGTCCGCCACTCGTGCCGGTGGCGCCCACCCCTACCTAGTCACCCCTGAGCACACCGCTTCCGCACGTTCGACTTTGGGCCATGGCCCGTTGTTGCTCCCCGAACAGACCGTGATCCTGACCGACGACGGCGACGAGGCCCGCGAGATCGGAACCGATTGGCTGCGAGCATATTTGGCCCTCCCCAACTACGCCAACAACCTGCTGCGCAGTGGCTTCTCCGAAGACGACCTGTCGCAGGTGAGCGATCGGCTCTTCAACGCGATCATCGCCTGGGGTGATGAAGAGGCCATCATGCGCCGTGTCGCCGAGCATCGTTCCGCGGGCGCCGACCACGTCTGCGTCCAGGTGCTGCTGGCCGATCCCCGAACATTCCCGCGTGCGCAATGGCGCCGAATCGCCGCCGCCTCCACAGTGAGCTGACCGGCCGGGGTGATCGGGCCTAGGGTGAGCTATGGCTTCCAAACAGACCCTGTTTCGAATCTTCTACCGCATTGGATTCACCCCGTGGGATGGCCATCCGCTCGCCCAGAGCGTGCGCGATCTGGTCGAGGGAACGCGCGACGCCGCCGCGCTGCCCGCCGGGTCGGCCCTCGAGCTCGGCTGCGGCACCGGTGACTGCTCCATCTATCTGGCCCAACATGGCTGGAAGGTCACCGCGGTCGACTTTGTGGCCAAGCCCCTCGAGCGCGCCCGTGCCAAGGCCGGCGCCGCCGGTGCCGCGGCCGACTTCGTCCAGGCCGACGTCACGCGGTTGAGCCAGGCCGGCATCGGCGCGAACTTCGAGTTGATCGTCGACAACGGGTGCCTGCACAACATGAGCGACGCGGATCGCGACGCCTACGTCCGGGAGATCAGCGCCCTGGCGGCACCCGACGCACGACTCCTGATCGTCGCGTTCGTGCCCGGCGGCCGGGTCGGGGTGCGCGGCGTCGACCGCCCCGAGATGGAACGACGATTCACGCAAAGCTGGACGCTGTTGTCGGCCGGTGCGGAACGCGAGCTGGACCGTGCCGAGAAGACACCGGCCTGGTACTACCTATTCCAAAGGCGGCGTTAGCCTTCCAAGACCGCAGGATGCAGCAGCCCCCGAAACCTCGTTGTTCCGGGGGCTTTTGCGCCTGCGTGGTGCGGGATTAGCTCAGCGAGGCCGGAGGCAGGAAGCGGTCGCCGTACTTGGCGGCCAGTTCCTTGGCCCGGGCCACGAAGGCCTCCTTGCCGGTCCCGAGCGCGCCCTGGTAGCCGACGATGAACTGCGCGCTACCACCGGTGTACGGCGGGAAGCCGATGCCCATGATCGAACCGATGTTGGCGTCGGCGGTCGATGTCAGCACGCCCTCGTCCAGGCACTTCTGGGTTTCCAGCGCCTCGGCGAACAGCATGCGATCGATCATGTCCTGCAACGGAATTTCGGCGCTGCCGGACTTGAACGTCTCGCGCAGACCCGGCCACAGCCGGGTGCGCTTGCCGTCGGCGTATTCGTAGAAGCCCGCGCCCTTCAGCCGCGACGGGCGACCGATCTCGATCATCTTCTCGACGACGGCCTCGGCCGGATGCGGCTCGTACGTGCCGCCCGCGTCCTCGACACCCTTGCGGGTGGCCGCGGCGATCTTGTGCATCAGCTCCAGGTTGAGCTCGTCGGACAGCTGCAGCGGAGGCGCCGGGTAGCCGGCCTGTGAACCGGCGTGCTCGATGCTGGCGGGCTCCACGCCCTCGCCCAGCATCGCCAGCGCCTCGTTCACGAACGTGCCGATCACCCGGCTGGTGAAGAAGCCACGGCTGTCGTTGACGACGATCGGGGTCTTGCCGATGGCCAGCGTGTAGTCGAACACGCGGGCCAGCGCCTCGTCGGAAGTCTTCTCGCCCCTGATGATTTCGACCAGCGGCATCTTGTCGACCGGCGAGAAGAAGTGGATCCCGATGAAGTCCTCCTGGCGCTTCACGCCGGTCGCCAGACCGGTGATCGGCAGGGTCGAGGTGTTCGACCCCAACAGGGCGTTGGGCTCGACGACGTCCTCGATCTCCTGGAAGACCTTGTGCTTGAGTTCCTGGTTCTCGAACACCGCCTCGATCACGAAGTCGACACCCTTGAGGTCGGCGGGGTCGGCGGCCGGCGTGATGCGGTCCAGCAGCGCCTTGCTCTTCTCCTCGGTGGTCTTGCCACGCTGAAGCGCTTTGGCCTCAAGCTTTTCCGAGTAAGCCTTGCCCTTCTGGGCGGCCTCGAGGCTGACATCCTTGAGCACCACCTCGAAGCCGGCCTTGGCCGACACGTAGGCGATACCGGCACCCATCATGCCCGCGCCCAGCACGCCGACCTTGGTGATCGGGGTCTTGCCGATGCCGTCCGGTCGCGACCCGCCGCCGTTGATGTGCTGCAGGTCGAGGAAGAACGCCTGGATCATGTTCTTGGCGACCTGGCCGGTGACCAGCTGGGTGAAGTAGCGGCTCTCGATGCGGCTGGCGGTGTCGAAGTCGACCTGCGCGCCCTCGACGGCCGCGTCCAGGATGGCGCGCGGCGCCGGCATCGGGGCGCCCTTGAGTTGCTTCTTCAGCAGTGCCGGGAACGACGGCAGGATGCCGGCCAGCGCGGGGCTGGCCGGGGTGCCGCCGGGCATCTTGTAACCCTTTTTGTCCCAAGGCTGTTCGTGCGAATCGGGGTTTGCCTTGATCCACGCCTTGGCGGCCGGCACCAATTCCTCGACCGAGCCGACGAGCTCGTCGACCAGGCCGATCTCCTTGGCCTTGTCCGGCTTGAAGCGGGTGCCCTGCGACAGAATGTTCATGAATGCGTTCTGAATACCGAACATCCGCACGGTGCGGGTCACCCCGCCGCCACCGGGCAGCAGGCCCAACGTGACCTCGGGCAGACCGACGACCAGGCCCTTGACGTCCGCGGCGATGCGGTGGTGACAGGCCAGCGCGATCTCCAGGCCGCCGCCCAGCGCGGCGCCGTTGATGGCGGCCACCACGGGCTTGCCCAACGTCTCCAGCGCACGCAGGTCACGCTTGACCGATTCGACGGTGTCAAACGCCTCACCGGCGTTCTCCGGGCCGAGGTTGATCATGCCCTTCAGGTCACCGCCGGCGAAGAAGGTCTTCTTCGCACTGGTGATGACCACGCCGGTGATCGAATCCTTCTCAGCGGCAAGGCGTTCCACAGCGTTGTGCATGGACTCGCTGTAGTGCTCGTTCATCACGTTGGCCGACCCGGTGGGGTCGTCCAGGGTCAGCGTGACGATGCCGTCGTCGTCCTTGTCCCACTGAATGGTGTTCTCTGCCATGGTCTTAGACCCTCTCGATGATGGTGGCGACACCCATGCCGCCGCCGATGCACAGCGTGACCAGGGCGCGACGCGCGTTGCGGCGCTCGAGCTCGTCGACCATGGTGCCGGTGATCATGGCGCCGGTGGCGCCCAGCGGGTGGCCCATCGCGATGGCACCACCGTTGACGTTGAGCTTCTCGTCGGGAATGTTGAGGTCCTTCTGGAACTTCAGCACCACAGACGCGAACGCCTCGTTGAGCTCGAACAGATCGATGTCATCGACCGTCAGGCCCGCACGGTCGAGAACCTTCTGAGTGGCCGGCGTCGGGCCGGTCAGCATGATGACCGGGTCCGCGCCGCTGGTGGCGGTGGCCACGATGCGCGCCCGCGGCGTCAGCCCCTGCGACTTGCCCGCGGCTTCCGAACCAACCAGCACCAGCGCGGCGCCGTCGACGATGCCCGAGCTGTTGCCGCCGGTGTGGACGTGGTTGATCTTTTCGACCCAGTGGTACTTCGTCAGCGCCACATCGTCGAAGCCGCCCATCTCACCGATGCCGTCGAACGCGGTCTTCAGCTTGCCCAGGCCCTCGAGCGTGGTGTCGGGCCGCATGTGCTCGTCGTGGTCGAGGATGACCAGACCGTTCTGGTCGCGCACCGGCACGACCGACTTGGCAAAGTAGCCGCCCGACCACGCCTCGGCGGCCTTCTGCTGGCTGCGCAGCGCGTAGGCGTCGACATCGTCGCGGGAGAAACCCTCGATGGTGGCGATCAGGTCGGCGCCGATGCCCTGGGGCACGAAGCCGATCTGGTAGTTGGTCTCGGGGTCGGTCGCCCAGGCGCCGCCGTCGGAGCCCATGGGCACGCGGCTCATCGACTCGACACCGCCGGCCAGCACCAGGTCGTCCCAACCGGACCGCACCTTCTGGGCGGCGGTGTTGACCGCCTCGAGGCCCGAGGCACAGAACCGGTTGAGCTGCACGCCGCCGGTGGTCTCGGGCAGCCCCGCGGCCAGCACCGCGGTGCGGGCGATGTCGCCGCCCTGGTCACCGACGGGGGACACGACGCCCAGGATCATGTCGCTGATCAGGTTCTCGTCGAGGTCGGGGAAACGCCGGCGCAGCTCGTCAACCAGACCCACGACCAGGTTGAGCGGCTTCACCTCGTTCAGCGAACCGTTGCGCTGCTTGCCCCGCGGGGTGCGGATGGCCTCATAGATAAAAGCTTCTTCGGACATGACGACTTCCTGTTCTCCGAATAGGGTTCGAATCCGTCTTCAAGACTAGGTTCCGCACCACCCTAACAGGGCCCCCGGCCAACCTGTTGGTTGGCCGAAACTGCGCAGCTCACGGGTGCCTAGTGGCGGACACCACTTCTTGAGCGTCACGCCAGCGTGACTGCGGCCGCCGATCGCCACGCTGGCGTGACGTTCGCGGAACCGCACTCCGCCTAAGCTCGACCACCATGACGGTGTCGCGACTGCGCCCCTACGCGACCACGGTGTTCGCCGAGATGTCGGCGCTGGCCGCGCGGGTCGGAGCGGTCAACCTGGGTCAGGGGTTTCCCGACGAGGACGGGCCCCCGGCCATGCTGAAGGCCGCGCAGGAGGCCATCGCCGACGGCGTCAACCAGTACCCACCGAGTATGGGCATCGCACCGCTGCGCCACGCGATCGCCGCCCAGCGCCGGCGCCGCTACGGCATCGAATACGACACCGACACCCAGGTGCTGGTGACGGTCGGGGCGACCGAGGCCATCGCCTCGGCGGTAATCGGCCTGGTCGAACCCGGCTCGGAGGTCCTGCTCATCGAGCCGTTCTACGACTCGTACTCGCCGGTGGTGGCGATGGCCTCCGCGCAGCGGGTGGCCGTACCCCTGGTTCCCCATGGCCGCGGCTTCGCCCTGGACGCGGATGCCCTGCGCAGGGCGGTGACGCCACGGACCCGCGCGGTGATCGTGAACTCGCCGCACAACCCCACCGGCACGGTGCTGAGTGCGGCCGAGCTTGGGGCCATCGCCGAGCTCGCGGTTGCGGCCGACCTGTTGGTGATCACCGATGAGGTGTACGAGCACCTGGTGTTTGACGGCCGGCAACACGTTCCGCTGGCCGGGTTCGACGGCATGGCCGAGCGGACGATCACGATCTCCAGCGCGGCAAAGATGTTCAACTGCACCGGTTGGAAGATCGGATGGGCTTGCGGCCCAGCGCATCTCATCGCCGGAATGCGCGCGGCCAAACAGTATCTGAGCTACGTCGGCGGTGCGCCGTTCCAGCCGGCAGTCGCCCTGGCCCTGGAGACCGAGGACGCGTGGGTGGCCGACCTGCGCGCCACTTTGCAGGCCAGACGCGATCGTCTGGCCACCGGGCTGATCGACGTCGGATTCGAGGTGCACGACAGCGCCGGCACGTACTTCCTGTGCGCCGATCCGCGTCCGCTGGGCTACGACGACAGCGGCGCGTTCTGCGCGGCGCTGCCCGAAAAGGTGGGAGTGGCCGCGATCCCGATGTCAGCCTTCTGCGACCCGGCCGCGACACACGGTCCGGCCGACGTGTGGAATCACTTGGTGCGCTTCACCTTCTGTAAACGCGACGACACCCTCGATGAAGCGATCAAGCGCCTGGCCGCGCTGAAAACCGGGTCGGCTCGCTAGCCCGCGGCCCCCGTCACCCGCTTTCGCAGGCCCTCCAGTGCGGCATTCAGGATTTTGTTGCCGGCCGACCTCACCCAGAACCCGGGCAGCGGCGCCCTGAGCTCGATCGTGAGGCTGAATCGCACCCGGGTCTTGTCGTCCCCCTCACGTGCCAGGTTGTATTCGCCATGCTGAGCGTGTTGTTGGGCGGTCTTCTGCGCATCCCAGACCATCCAGTCGGGCCCCCAGTGATACTCGACCATTTCGGTATCTGGGATGCCGCTTACCCTGAGCGTCATTTTCACGTGGTGCGGCAGGCCGTCGGGATATCTGTCGACGACTTCGACCCGCTTGTGCAACGGGGACCACGAGGGAACGGCGTCCATGTCCGCCAGCGCCTCCATGATCACTCCCGGGGGCGCCTCAATGACAATTTCAGACGATGCGCGTATGGCCACCGACTACCAAATTAGCAATCGCGCCACCCCGGCGAGCCGAAAAAGCGTAATTACGTTGCCTTGTCCGAATCGTCGCCACCCACGACCAGGGCGCGCAACCCCTTCATCGACGCGTCGAGAACACTCTCGGCCGCTCGCCGCACGATGAACGCGGGCATGGGCCGGCCGGGTTCGACGGTGATGTCGAAGCGCACCCGAGTCTGGTCGACCCCTTCGGGTTTGAGGGTGTACTCGACGTGCTGCCCATGCTGCTGGGAGGTCCCGGTGGCGTCGTAGACCACCCAGTCGGGGCCCCAGTGATATTCCAGGACCTCTTTGTCGACCAGCCCGAGAATCTTGATGGTGGTTTTGACGTGGTGGGGCCGGCCGTCGGGATAACGGTCGATCACTTCGACGTGTTTGTGCAGCGGCGACCACGATGACAGGACGCCGACGTCTGTCAGCGCCTCCATGACCACTTCCGGCGGCGCATTGACGACGAATTCCCGTGATGCTTTTACGGCCACTGAAGATCAACTTAGCAACGCTGACCCCGTTACGGATCGGATTCGGCGTAAACAGTTTACTACCAGTCGATTTCGTTGAGCGGAGTGGTCGCCGCGGGCGGCCGTCCGACCGGTCCCGCCGGGGTCCGCGAAAAGCGCGGGGCGGGTGCGGCCTGGTCGGCGCCGTGCGCGGTGATCACCGTGGACCGCGCCCGCAAGTGCTCATCGGTGGCGGCCTCACTCCACGTCAGCACTCCGGTCACACACGCATCGGTGCCGGCGAACGTCTGTGCCCATTCGTCACGAGTCCGGCTGGCGAATCGCCGGGTGAAGACCTCACGCATCTGCGGGTAGGAACCTCTGTCGTGCTGCGCGGGTACGTCGTCGGGTGACAGGCCGAGCCCATTGCACAACGCCGCGAAGAATTGGGGCTCGATGGCGCCGACGGCTACGTATTTGCCGTCGGCGGTCTCGTAGCAGCCGTAGAACGGGGCGCCGCCGTCGAGCAGAAACGATTCGCGTTGGTCACGCAGTGCGCCAGTGGACTTCATGGTCCACATCATCTGTGCCAGCAGGCTGACCCCGTCGACCATCGCGGCGTCGATGACCTGCCCCTTGCCCGAACGTTCCCGTTCGTAAAGGGCGACCGCGATGCCGATCAGCACCAGCATCGAGCCGCCGCCGAAGTCGGCGACCAGGTTCAGCGGCGGCATCGGTGGCCGGTCGGCGTAGCCCAGCGCGGACAGCACACCGGTCTGCGAAAGGTAGTTGATGTCGTGGCCGGCGGTCGGCGCCAGCGGCCCATCCTGTCCCCAGCCGGTCATCCGCGCGAAGATCAGGCGCGGATTGATTGCCGCGCAGTCGTCGGGTCCGATGCCGAGTCGCTCGCACGTGCCGGGTCGAAAGCAGTCCAGCAGCACGTCGGCCTTGGCGGCCAGATCTAACAGCGCCTCAGGCCGCGCCTTGACGTCCAGGTCGACGATTCGCTTGCCGCGGTGCAGCAGATCGCGGTCCTCGGCCGGCATCGCGAGACCGCCTGTTTGGCGGCGCACCCGCACCACGTCGGCACCCAGATCGGCCAGCAGCATTCCCGCGTGCGGCCCCGGTCCGATGCCGCCGAGTTCGATGACCCTGACCCCGGTCAGCGGCCCGCCGCCGCTCACCGTTACTACTTCGCCTTCTTCACCTTGAGCACCCGCTCGCGCAGCGCCTTGGTCGCGGAATCGATCGTTCCCTTCACGGCACGCTTGAGCACGAATCCGGGCAACGGCACGTTCGGGTCCGCGAGAAGCTCGAATTTGACCAGGGTCTCGTCGCCTTGCGGTATCAGGGTGTACTTGCCGTCCTGCGCCTTCTGCTGCGAGGAGCTGACCAGCGTCCAACTGACGACGTTGTCACCCCAGGTGTAGGCGACCACCTGGTCGTCGGTGATCCCGGCGACCTTGACCTTCATCCGCACCTGACCGGGGCGCCCGTCGTCGCCGGTCTCGAGGATCTCCGCACTCTGGTGCGGCTCCGACCATTCGGGCATCGCTTCGAAGTCGGCGATGACGTCCAGAATCTCCTCCGGACTGGCTTCGATGACGATCTCGCGGGATTCTTTGAGTGCCATGGCCCGCACGATACTGGCACGGCGTCTCACCCGGAACAGATTGGACCGAGCGTACCGTCGTGCCTGTGACTGATGCCGCGACCGATCCCGCATACACCGTCGGTGACTATCTGTTGGACCGTCTCGCCGAGCTCGGCGTCTCGGAGATCTTCGGCGTTCCCGGCGATTACAACCTGGAATTCCTCGACCACATCGTCGCCCACCGCAGCATCCGGTGGGTCGGCAACGCCAACGAGCTCAACGCCGGCTACGCCGCCGACGGGTATGGGCGGCTGCGCGGAATGTCAGCACTGGTAACAACATTCGGCGTCGGCGAGCTCTCCGCGGCCAACGCGATCGCGGGCAGTTACGCCGAGCAGGTCCCCGTCGTACATATCGTCGGCGGCCCGTCCAAGGATGCCCAGGGCACGCGCCGGGCGCTGCACCATTCGCTCGGCGACGGGGACTTCGAGCACTTCTTCCGGGTCAGCCGCGAAATCACTTGCGCCCAAGCCAATCTCATGCCAGCGACGGCCCGCCGCGAGATCGACCGGGTGCTGTCCGAGGTGCGTGAGCAGAAGCGCCCCGGATACATTCTGATGTCCATCGACGTCGCCCGCTTCCCCACCGAGCCGCCGGAGGCGCCGTTGCCCCGCTACACCGGTGGCACGAGTCCCCGCGCGCTGGCCATGTTCGTCGAGGCCGCGACCGAACTCATCGGCGACCATCAGCTCACCGTTCTCGCCGACTTGCTGGTGCACCGGCTGCAGGCGATCAAAGAGCTCGAAGCGTTGCTGGCGGCCGACGTGGTGCCGCACGCCACGTTGATGTGGGGGAAGAGTCTGCTCGACGAGAGTTCGCCCAACTTCCTCGGCATCTACGCGGGCTCCGCCAGCGCGCCGGCGGTGCGGACCGCGATCGAAGAGGCACCCGTGTTGGTCACCGCCGGAGTGGTGTTCACCGACATGGTCAGCGGCTTCTTCAGCCAGCGGATCGACCCGACCCGGGCCATCGACGTCGGCCAGTATCAGAGCAGTGTGGCCGGAGAAGTCTTCGCGCCGCTGGAAATGGGTGCCGCACTCGAGGCGCTGGCCACGATCCTGGTCCACCGCGAAATCTCATCACCACCGGTGGTGTCGCCGCCGGCCGCGCCCCTGCCGCCACCCCCACCGCGCGAGGAACCACTCACCCAGAAGATGTTGTGGGACCGCCTTTGTGTAGCCCTCACACCGGGCAACGTGGTGCTTGCGGACCAGGGCACCTCCTTCTATGGCATGGCTGACCACCGGTTGCCGCAGGGGGTGACCTTCATCGGTCAACCACTATGGGGCTCAATCGGTTACACGCTGCCCGCCGCGCTCGGTGCGGCGGTGGCACATCCGGACCGCAGGACGGTATTGCTCATCGGGGACGGCGCCGCGCAACTGACCGTCCAAGAGCTCGGCACCTTTTCGCGCGAGGGCCTCTCGCCCGTCATCGTGGTGGTCAACAACGACGGCTACACCGTCGAACGGGCGATCCACGGCGAGACCGCGCCGTACAACGACATCGTCAACTGGAAGTGGACGGACGTTCCCCACGCGCTGGGCGTCACCGACCACCTCGCGTTCCGCGTCCAGACCTACGGCGAGCTCGACGATGCCTTGGCCGCCGCCGCGGAGCACCAGGACCGCATGGTCTTCGTCGAGGTGATGTTGCCTCGGCTCGAAATCCCCAACCTGCTCGTCGAACTCGTCCAACCGACATCACCGGACGGCAGCCCGCGCCGCTGACACCATCGCCCGGCTTAGCGCGGGTTCGGGGTTCGCTCCGGGCTGGAGGATCGCAGCATGGCCTGCACCGTTCGCCGACAGCGACCGCAGTCGGCGCCCGCTCCGCACGCCTGGGCCACATCCTTCGTGGTCGACGCACCGCACTCCACGGCCTCGGCCACGGTTTGACTGGTGACTCCGTTACACAGGCACACGAACACCGGCGAACTCCTCAGTCCGCCTCGATGCGCATCATGTCGAAGAGTCGGCCGACGAATATCGGAGGGTAGGCTCCCACTCCGGCGCCGGACATCCATTCAGCCGCGGCATCAGGGTGGTCGATCCATCGCTGCGCGCCTGCTTCGTCGGGCAGCTCCGACATGATCAGCACCTCGTGCTCATCGTCGAAAGCTTGGAATACCCAGGTCTTTTGAACACCGGCCGCGACGAATCTGTCCAGTGCCGAGGACACTTCGGCGGTAAGGGTCGAAACGTCGTGGACGGATGCGATCGCGACTACCACGACGCCCGGTGCCGCCGCGGCTTTCGGTGGCTGCGCGATGAACCTGTCCACGATCTCGCCGGCGAAGACCGCGGGAATGTCGTCGACGCCGGCCTCGTCGAACCAGTCGAAGAAGACCCGGGAGCGCAGCAGCTCCACGATCGGCTCGCGGCTGTGAACGCCGATCATCACCAATACCCGACCGTGGTCGTGTGTGGAGGTGTAGACCAGCACGTGGTGCGCGCCGATATCGGCCAGGGCGGCTTTATTGCGCTCCAGCAGGGGCCATACCCGGGTCGGATCGGGGACCCGATAGTCCGACGCGATCACCATCGAATGAATATCGCCGTTGTTCATCGAAGTTGGTCCTTCATCACTTTCCCGGTCGCGTTGAGTGGGAGTGAATCAAGGAACTGTACCGCGCGCGGCACCTTGAACCCGGCCATGCGCTCGCGGCACCAGCCGATCAACTCTTCGGCACTGACGTCGGCGTTGCGGACCACAAACGCCTTGCCCACCTGGCCCATCCGTTCATCGGGGACACCGATGACCGCCGCCTGCGCCACGGCCGGGTGGTTGAGCAGGAAGCCTTCGATCTCGGCCGGATAGGCATTGAATCCGCCGACGATGAACATGTCCTTTTTGCGACCGACGATGCGCAGCCGCCCGGTCTGGGTGAACGCCCCCAGGTCTCCGGTGTGCAGCCAGCCGTCACCGTCGATCGCTTGGGCGGTGGCCTCCGGTTCGTCGAGATACCCCTTCATGACTCCGTAGCCGCGGACCAGCACCTCGCCGTCATCGGCGATGCGTACCTCGACCCCCTCACACGGCACGCCCGCGGTGGTGGCCACATCCTCGAAGGAATCGCCGGGCAGAGAAAGGGTGACGTTGCCGGCCTCCGTGAGTCCGTAACCCGTCATCAACGTCTGGAACGGCAGTTCGTCATGGATGCGACGCACCAGCTCGACGGGTATGTCGGCGGCGCCGGTCACTCCCGCACGCAATGACGACAGCTTGGACTTGTCCCTTACCGTCAACAACGAGTGATACAGCGTCGGCGGTCCGGGAAGCATCGTAATGCGCTCGCGTTCAATGAGATCCACCACCGTGTCGACGTCGAACACCGCGACGGGAAGCATCGTCGCGCCGCGCAGGAAGGAGGTGACGAGTCCCGCCTTCAGGCCGAACGTGTGGAAGTACGGATTGATCTGCAAGTAGCGGTCGCCCTCGCGCAGGTCCGCGAGCGTCGCCCACTCCTCGTACATGCGCAGCGTTTGACCGTGGCTCAGCATCGCACCCTTGGGGCGCCCGGTCGTGCCCGAGGTGAAGATGATGTCCGAGGTGTCGGTGCCGCTCACCGGCCGCTCGAACGGTGAACCGCTGGACAGGAAGTCGGACTTCAGGTCGATGACCGGCACCCCCGCGGGTGCGGTGTAGTCCTGGCCCAGAAAACCCTTTTGGACCAGGACGGCCTTCACCTTGCTCCGGACGATGATGTCGCCGGCTTCTTCGGTCTTGAACCGGGTGTTGACCGGGACGAGCACGCCGCCCGCGGTGAGCAACCCGAACGCCGCGATGATCCACTCGGCAGAATTGGGCGCCCAGATCGCGACTCGGTCACCCTTGTCGATGCCGAGGTCGGCGAAGGCGCCTGCGGCGCAACGGATCCGCTCGACGACTTGCCTGAATGTCAAGCGCAGCGGACCGTCGACGACGGCCTCTGCGTCGCCGAACCGGTCCGCTGCACTCGAGACCATCTCGGGGATGGTCTGCCACGGTTGATTGGCCGGTTCCTCCTCAGGCCGCTTTGCGCCCTGCATCGTCACCGCCCGGTTGGTTGGCCTGTCACACCGTGACGAGGCGACCGAGGTTGCCGCCCATGATCTTTGCCTGATCCTCAGCGGACAGATGCGACAGCGCGTTGACGTAGAACGTCGGCTCCGCCAGGCCCTCGGGGTGCGGCCAGTCCGAGCCGTACAGCACCTGATCCACACCGACGAGGTTGACCAGATCGTCGATGCCGTCCTCGAAGAACGGGCTCACGTGGATCCGATTCTTGACCATCTCGACGGGGTCGCTCGGGAACACTTCCGGGGCCTTGCGGAACACCTCGGCCAGGCCGTCCAGCAATGGAGTCATCCACTTCGAACCGGCCTCGACGATCGCGACCTTCAGCTTCGGGTGGCGGTAGAGCGCGCCGTGGATCACCCACGACCCCACCGCGTCCTGGATCGGCCGCCACTCGTTGAGTATGCCCATCGCATTGGTTTGGAATGGCAGCATCTCCTGGTCGGCACCGTCCCATTCGGAGGTGTAGCGGGAATAGCCGCTGTCGCTGGAGTGCATGCCGACCAGCAGGTCGTACTCGACGACCCGCTCCCAGAACGGATCGAACTCGGGCAGCGCGAACGAGCGGGGGCCGCGGAAGCCGGGGACGGGAGCCGGGCGGACCAGAATGCAACGGGCACCGCGCTTGACCGCCCATTCCAGCTCCTCGATCGCTTTCTCGACGATCGGCAGGGTGATGACCGGGGTGGTGAAGATGCGGTTCTGGTAGTTGAAGCCCCAGACCTCGTCGAGCCACTCGTTCAGCGCGTGGATCAGGACGTGGACGGCAACCGGGTCGTCGCGCAGCCGCTCCTCCAGCAGGCTGGCCAGCGTCGGGAACATCAGGGTGCGGTCCAGACCCAGCTCGTTCATCTTCTCTAGGCGCGGGCCGGGCTCGAAGAACGCCGGGATCGCGCGCATCGGCTCACCGAACAGCTCGCGCTTGCTCTTCCCGTCCGGGTTGCCGTACTTGAAGTACTCCTCCCAGGCGCCCGGCCGGGCGACGACCTCGAAGGTCGGGTTGGGGATGTAGTTGCTGATCTGGCCGCGGATCGCGATCTTCGTCCGCCCGTTGATCTGGACGTACTGGACGAAGTCCTTGTACTCCTTGGGCAGGAACTTGGTCAGCGCTTCTGGCGGCTCGTACAGATGGTTATCCGCGTCAAAGATGGGAAATGGGACGTCTTCCCGGTGCGATAACTGGCCCATGAAATCCTCCTTCGCAATTTATGAGAATACTATTCTCTACAGGCGCCCAATCGCAACGTGGCCCCGCCCATCCCCCGTTCCGCGTGGTCAGCACGTCACGAAGATCTTGAATGTGGCGGTAGCCGGTTCGCCGGGTTTGTCGGTCTTGTAGCCGTTGGCGGTGCCGCTGAGGGTGAATTTGTCACCGGTCATGCTCATGTCGGCGTTACCGTCCCCACCGCGGGAGTACATCCCGCTGAACCCACCCAGGTTCCGGATGCGCACGGACTCGGCTGTCGCCGGTTGCGCACTCTCGTCGATGATGAGCTTGGCTCCGGCAAAATCGCTACCGATGTCGATCGTCCGGGTCCACTCCCGCTGACTGCACTTCACGATGTGGAAAGTCCGATCGTTACCGTTGACGGTCACTGATGCCGTGCTCGAGATATGGGTTGGTGGCCGTGAAGTGCATGCCCCAACCAGGGCAACGGTCAGGGCCGCAGCAACGGCCATGATTCGGTTTCGCACGGGTCACCTCCATCCTCACTGACGAAAGTTCTTGGGCCTGCAGCGATGATGTTATTCTCGCGAAAAGAGAATGCCAATATCGGGTTTCTTGTCCGAGGAGCGATAACGCATGGTGGACCTAGAGATCGACGATGGGCTGGCGGTACTCACCATCGATCGCCCCCACGCACGCAATGCCATCGCGCCGGACACCATGGAACAGCTCGAGAAAGCGCTCGATGCGGCGGAGGGAGCCGACGCGCTGGTCATCAAGGGGGCCGGTGAGCACGCCTTCGTATCGGGCGGTGACCTCAAGGAGCTGAGCGCGCTGCGGACCGAAGAGGACGCCGCAGCGATGGCGCGGCGGATGCGGTCCATCTGCGACCAGCTGGCGGACTTCCCCGCGCCCGTCATCGCCGCGCTCAATGGCCACGCGTTCGGCGGTGGCGCCGAAGTCGCTGTCGCCGCCGACATCCGGGTGGCGGCCGATGACATCAAGATCGCCTTCAACCAAGTGCAGCTGGAGATCATGCCGGCCTGGGGAGGAGCCGAGCGGTTGGCCGCGCTGGTCGGAAAGAGCAAGGCGCTGCTCTTGGCCGGTTCGGGAACCGCCCTTAGCGCGTTCGACGCCGAGCGGATCGGGCTGGTGGACCGGGTGTTGCCCCGCGACGTCTTCGACTCGCCCGAGGAAGGATGGCGAGCGATCGCGAGGTCGCTGGCCCGCCGCCCGGCGACGGAGATAAAGCGGGTAATTCGCGGAGTTTCTCCTGATGAGGCGATAGCATCCTTTGCACGATTATGGGTTGCCGACCCACACTGGCAGGCCGCAGAACGGCTCATGAGCCGCAACACCAAACCGCGCCCGGCAGCCGGAGGAGCGTCATGACCACCATGAAGACAGTGATGGGCCTCGGTCCTGTCGTGTCGTTGGCTTGTCTATTAACGGCAGCGGGCGTGCTGGCGGGAAGCGGACGGGCACACGCCGACGACCCCGTGATGCATCACGTCAAGTACACGGTCACCGCGCAGAATCCGATCTATACCTCCATCTATTACCTGGACCACCAGCCGGAAAAATTTTCCGATTACAGCCACAATCCCTACTCGTTCACGCCGCACGTCGACGTCGATCTCGCCCCGGGCAAGCCGTGGGGCTTCGATCTGGACATGTCGAATCCCGACGATTACGCGATGGTGGTGGCGAGCACGGGCACGGAGCCCGGCACGCCGGGACTTCACTGTGACTTGTCCGTAGACGGTGCGGTCGTCGTATCCAAGGACGGCCCCAAAGGCGTGCTCTGTTCGCTGCGGAACTGGTGAACCACCCAGGTCTCCGGTACACCCTCGATCGGCTGCGGATCGCCTTCCAGGCGGCGCAGGTAGTTCTCGACCAACTCCACCGTCTCGGCATGGCCGGCGGACATGCCGATCGCCTGCTCGAGTACCAGAAAGCGCGACAGGCTGCTCATCAGCACAGTCCACACCACCGGTGGGATGTCGATGTCTTGGCCTCCGTCTTGAATTCTGGAGCCGTAGCGCTGCAGCGCCTCCGCCACCGCTTGGCGCTGTTCCTCGCGGAAACGCTCGGCGTAGTAGGCGATTTCGGCGCGCATGTCCTTGCGGTGATTGGCCAGTGCCATGAATTCCATCGAGATCCGCGTGAAGGCGGGATCGGTGCCGAATCGCCACAGCGCCCACAGTGGCTGCGGCAACTTCATCATTTGCGCGTGCACTTCGAGCGCTTCTTCGGCTCGTCGGCGAAAGACCGCGAGGAACAACTCCTCCATGGTGCGGAAGTAGTAGTGCACGAGCTGAGGCTTCAACCCCGCCCGGCCGGCCAGGCGCCGCGACGTCACCGCGGCATAGCCCTCTTCGAGCATCAACTGTTCGGCGGCATCGAGCAACAGACCACGGTTTTTCGCGTCCGGCGCCCCGATCCTGCGGGCCGATGTCATGTCCCTGCTCCGTACTGTGTGCCATCCCGTGCCGACCACACGGATCGTATCGTGGCCCGGCGTTGCGATCTTGACCCTGACATTACCGCCATGCTAAGCAGGTGCTCAGCACATTTTCGACCTCGCAATCGGGCGGCGGTACTCACTTGCCGCCGAACACCACCGGTAAACCCAGCGCAGGGGGACGCACTCCGATGAGCAACTTCGACTCGATTGACTTCTTCACCGATCCGAGCTTGGTCCCGGATCCGCATCCGTACTTCGACTACCTGCGCAGCCAGAACCCGGTGCTGCGCCTGCCGCACTACGGCGTCGTCGCGGTCACCGGATACGACGAAGCCTGCGAGATCTACAAGGACCCCGAAACGTTCTCGAACATCGTCGCACTCGGCGGGCCGTTCCCGCCGCTCCCATTCACGCCCGAAGGCGACGATATCGGTGCACAGATCGACCAGCACCGCAGTTCCTTCCCGATGAACGAGCACATGGTCACCATGGATCCGCCGGACCACACCAAGGCCCGATCGGTGCTGAGCAAGCTGCTGACCCCCAGCCGGTTGAAGCAGAACGAGGAGTTCATGTGGCGCCTCGCCGACCGTCAGCTCGACGAGTTCCTCGGCATCGGTGAGTGCGAGTTCATTGCCGAATACTCAAAGCCGTTCGCCACCTTGGTGATCGCCGATCTGCTCGGCGTTCCGGAGGAGGACCACAAGGAGTTCCGCACCGTATTGGGCGCCGACCGGCCTGGCGCGCGGGTAGGCGCCCTGGACCACGAGTCGGTGGGCATAAACCCGCTGGAGTGGCTCGACGACAAGTTCTGTAACTACATCGAGGACCGGCGGCGCGAGCCGCGCGGCGACGTGCTGACCTTCCTGGCCGAAGCGAAGTATCCGGACGGGTCCACGCCCCCGGTCATCGAGGTGGTCCGCTCGGCGACGTTCCTCTTTGCCGCCGGCCAGGAGACCACGGCGAAGCTGCTCAGCGCCGCCCTGCAGGTGCTCGGCGACCGGCCCGACATCCAGCAGCAGTTGCGTGAGGACCGCAGCCTGATTCCCGGGTTCATCGAGGAATCGCTGCGGATGGACAGTCCGGTCAAGAGCGACTCACGCCTGGCGCGCAAGGCAACCACCATCGGCGGCGTCGACATTCCTGCCGGCACCGTGGTGATGATCCTGCCGGGAGCGGCCAATCGCGACCCACGCCGGTTCGACAACCCGCACGAGTTCGACCTGCGCCGCAGGAACGTCCGCGAACACATGGCGTTCGCCCGTGGTGTCCACTCCTGCCCCGGCGGCCCGCTCGCCCGCGTCGAGGGGCGTGTCTCGATCGAGCGGATCCTGGACCGGATGCCGCACATCGAGATCAACGAAGCCCATCACGGGCCGGCCACCGAGCGTCGCTACTCCTACGAGCCGACGTACATCCTGCGCGGCCTGAGCGAACTGCACCTGTCGTTCACCACCGCCGACGCGGTCGCGCCGGTGGCCTAGGAACGGCACTCTCAAGCGCTACCGGACTTGCGCGCCGACGAAATAACTGCCGAGCAAGACGACGGCGATCAGCACCACCCACGCGTCGGTGAGTCGGCACAGCAGGACCGGAGCGTTTCGCACCTCCATGAACTCGCGAAAAATGATGCGCACCTTGACAAGTGCGATCACGATGACGCTCGACGTCACCACCGCGCTGGACTTCAGCGCCCCGGCGACCGAGTGGTCTATCCATAGGTAGCCGAGCGTGAGGGCCGCCAGAATCAGCCAGACGAACAGCAGCCGCTTGTTGAATTTGATTCCGATCACCTCACCACGTAGAGCAGCGCAAAAATCAGCACCCAAAGGAAATCGACGGTGTGCCAATACGTTGCGCAGGTTTCGACAAGTTCCTGGGATCGCCGCGCCGGACTCCGGAGTCGGTAGACGATGACACCGAGGGCGACGAAGCCGATCAGCAGATGCACGAAGTGGATGCCGGTCAAAAAGAAGTAGTAGGTGAAAAAGTCATCGCTGTCGAAGCCATGTCCGGCGCGGACCAACCGGGCCCACTCGAACACCTTGAAGAACAGGAACACTGCGGCAAAGGCCGCCGTGATGGCGACGTCCCTGAGCGCCGCCCGGTAGCCACCGGCGCGAGCCGACTGGACACAGCGCGCCACCGACCACGAACTCAGCAGCAGGACAAGAGTGTTGAAAACACCTACCCGTAGATCGAGGTGCGCCTGCGCATGCAGGAAGAGCTCGGGATTGCGGCCCCGGGAGAACAGGTAGAACCCGAAATAGGCCGTGAAGACCAGGGTCTCGAACAATACGAAGGCCCACATGTCGTGCTGGCCCGGCACGAACCGGCCGTGTTTACTCTTTTCGGCGAGGTCGGTCTTGAGATCGGTCACTGCGCAACCGCCTTCTTCCGCGGCAGGGCCGGCAGCGGCCCGGTGCCCAAGTCGTCGCGGCGGATCATCTGAAAGAGCATGACGATGAAGGTGACTTGGTAGATACCGAACACGACCATGTCCAGCCACCAAGCGATCTCGCCGTCCCACGCGAACACGCCACGCCGGAAGATCCAGCAGGGCGCGACGACGACCTCGGTCAGCGCATTGCACAGGTTGAGATAGCCGAACCACTTGGGGAACACGCGATTCTTGTCGAGCAGGATCGCGACCATCCAGATCAGCGAGCCGATCAGAAACACTCCCATGGTTCCGTCGAAAGACAAGAAGGCGAAATCATAGAGCCAGCCGATCACTTCCGGGTCGCGCTCCGGCCGCAACGTCCCGACGATCAGCGCGATGTTGAGCAGCAGCATGCCGGGAACCGCGCTGAGTGAATAGATGATCAGATACGAATAGCCGAACGCGCGGCTGACGGACATGCGGCGCATCGAGTACGCGATGAGGGCGTTGTTGGTCGCGATCAAGCCGCTGATCGCGAAGATGATGCCGAAACCAACTGGTATCCCCAGGTGGCGTTCGGAGAACCAGTGGAGCTGCGTCGCGAGGTCCCAGGTGGGCTCCGGCGGGGGCTGGACTTGCGCCACGATGAAGAACATCGGGAAGAACACGTTATAGAAGACCAGCAGTGCCGCCCACGCCAGCCAGAGCTCGCGCTTAGGGCTGCGCCATAGGTGCCAGCCGATCCGGCGATGCAGCGGCCCCCGCGGGGGCGTGGTCGGCGAGGTCGGTGGTGTGATCACCGCGCTCATGCGTTGACCAGTTCTTCCCCGGGTTCGGGCTTCTGGGCACGCTCGCGATAAATGGCTCGTCCCAACACGATTCCCATCACGACGATCCAGACCGCAATGGCGACGTTTTTCACCCAGAAGGACAGGAAGCCGTCCCACGCCAACGGGCCGGTCAACGACACTCCGACAAAAGCCGCGGGCACCAGCGCAGCCGCCACCAGAAGGTTGAAATGGGCCACCCACCGGCTGAATATCGGATGTGGTTGATCGTCGAAATAGATTGCCACGGCAAGGATTACGCTTTGGCCGATCAGGAAGGGCACCACGATGGTGAAGGTGATCCAGCCGAAATCGTTGAGCAGCTGGGTCAGCTGCGGGCTCCGCTCGGGACGGAAGGCAGCCAGCAGCCAGCAGACGTTGGCCACCAGGAATAGAGTCGGACCGCCCGCAGCACACCCCAGCATGGCGTAGGAAAAGATCGGCGTCCGGTGCGCCATCCTGCGGATCTGCAGCACGATCAGGGCCAGGATCGGCACCAGGCACACGCCGAACCAGTTGAACACGATCATGCTGGAGCGGATCTCGGGGAGGTGGGCCGGATCGCGATAAAACGCTGCGACCTGATCCGCCGGCATCGTGGGTGACATAGGCGGATTGAAGCCCGGAAAGAGGAGGAACGAGGCTATCCAGAGGATCAGCGCCACCGGCAACGTCCACAACAGAATCAGCTCGCCGTCGGTGCGCCGCGACGCGGTTCGCGCGGATTGGCGACCGCCTGCATCGTTTCCACCGACGTCGGACATTGGTACTCCTTCCCCGCACGAAACCACACGGAAACTCGGCTAGTGAGCGAAGCTAGCCGATCGGCTAGCCACGGTCAATAGCGTCGTCTAGTCTCGGTGCGTGGGAACAGCACGGCAGTCGGTCACCGGTGAGCAATTCTGGCTCATCGAGCACAGCCCGGCCCGGACACGGGTACTCGATGCCGCGTTGGATCTGATCGCCACACACGGTGTCAGCGGTACGTCACTGCAGATGATCGCGGACGCCGTCGGGATCACGAAAGCTGCTGTGTACCACCAATTCCGAACCAAGGAGCAGATCGTCATCGCCGTGACCGAGCGCGAACTGGGCCGGCTGGAGCCGGCGCTCGAGGAGGCCGAAGCATACGACGACGGTCCTCAAGCGCGAGATGCCTTGTTGGTGCGCGTGGTTGAGATGGCCGTGCGCGACCGCCGGTTGGTGCGCACGCTGCAATTCGATCCGGTCGTCGTCCGGTTGCTGGCCGAGCACAAGCCGTTTCAACTCTTCATGGACCGTCTGTACCAGGTGCTGCTGAGCGATGCGGGTCTGGACGGGCGGATCGAGGCCGCCATGTTCTCCGGCGCGCTCAGCACCGCGGTCATGCATCCGCTGGTGGTCGATATCGACGACGACACCTTGCTCGAACGTGTTACCGATCTGAGCCGGCGCCTGCTCGGTCTGCCTCGGAAATCCCGCGACTGACGCTGCTACGTGTCGGCGCGGACCCAGCTCGATATGCCGTCGTGAGCAATACAGATCAGGAACAGACCATCAGGCGCCTGCGCGACGTAGTTCAGGTAGTTCTGGCAGTCGGCGTTTTCGTCCTTGACTCCCGCCATCGGAGGTGAGCGGAACCATCGCGGTTGGTATCGCCTGGGCGAGCCGCAGAACATCAACCGTCCGGGCTCCGAGGCGAAGGAGACATAACCGTCCGCGACACCGAAGGCGTAATAGCTGGTGTTGTCGCACGGGGCGCCTAAAACCTGGTGCGGCATGATGCCCGGGGTGCAGGCGGGGTAGTCGCAGACACTCGGTCCGGCCGAAGCTTGCGGTGCCGCCAGCACACCGGCGCCGAGCAATACGGCAACCAGGGCCACGATCGATCGCACCCGATTACTCTGCCACACCTGAAAAGAAAATTCTCCTAGTTGGAGAAGATCTTCTGAACCGGACAGCCGTCGGCACCGCGCCGCCCCAACCCCTTGCGTCCCGGTGCCGGACAGACCGGCATTTCCGCATGTGAGGCCCATGATTACGGCCGCACGGTGACGTCGTTGGGGCTAGGCCGAAGTGATAAGCTCATTCTCCGTGCACGATCCAGAGGGGCCTGACGCCGACCATTGTGATGGCCCGGCGGAGGTGACCAAATCGGACGAAACACAGTCGGCCGCCAACACCGCAGCGCCCATCTCGAAAGTAGACACAGAAGACGAAGTTGCCGAGGCTGAGGCGCGCGCCGCGGCGGCTCGGGAACGCCTCTTAAAACTGCGCGGGACAGCCGAAACCGGGGACGCGAACGCGGACGCCGACCAAATTGACGAGCAGCGGCCCGCCAAGTCGACCCGGGCGCGACTACGGCTGCCGCGGCGGCCCGGGCGGCCACGGTGGCTTCGCCGCCCGGGGCGCAAAACAGTAGCCGCCGGCGTCGGTATGGTGCTCTTCTCCGCTTCCCTCGGAGCCACCGGCTACATGGTGTGGCAGCACCACATCGCGATGCATAATCGCCAACTCGCCGCGGAGTTCAGTGCAGCCGCCCGGCAAGGGATCACGGCTTTCATGTCGATTGACCCCGATCATGCCAAGGAGGATGTCCAGCGCACGATCGATGCCTCTACGGGCGACCAGAAGGACCAGCTAGCTGTGCTGTCGACCCTGATGGTCAAGAAGGCCGAGGACACCAAGGTCGGCACCAAGGTCACCATCGAAGCCGTCGCCGTCGAGTCGTTGAGCGACAATTCGGGAGTCGTGCTTGTGGCGGCGAAAACCGATCCCATTGGACCGGATAACGCCAAACCGCCACCGGCCTTGTTTCGGCTCAGCGTCAACCTGGACCGCGACGGCGGCCGGCTCAAGATGTCGAAAGTTGATTTCCTGCGATGACTGTCGAACCTGGCTCGTCGCTGGACGGCGCCGAAAAGGCGATTGACGGCGCCCCTAGTTCACCCGCCGAGGACGGACCGGCGCCCGCTGGCGAGAGACCGGCACGCTTGCGCCGGCGGGCAGCCCTTCGGCGCCGGGCCCGACGGTATTTGGCAAGGTGGCGTTCGATAGTCGCGACAACGTTGGTTATTGCCGCCGTGGGAGTCGCTGCCGGCGTGTACTTCATCCTGTACCGGCCGGATCGGCAGGTCGGCGACGCGGCGGCGCACCGGGCAATCCAGGCCGCATCAGATGGCGCCGTGGCGGTGTTGTCGTATTCCTACGACCATTTGAACCGCGATTTCAACAACGCGAAATCACATCTTACCGGCGACCTTCTGGCCTATTACAGCAAATTCAGCGACGATGTCGTCGCGCCGACGGCGCAGAAGGGACAACTGACGGCGTCCGCCAAGGTGATTCGGGCCGCAGTCTCGGAATTGCATCCGGATTCGGCCGTCGTGCTGGTTTTCGTCGACCAGACCACGAAAAGCCTGAAGAAGAAGGATCCCGAGAACACGCAGAGCAGCGTCCTGGTCACCCTGACAAAAGTCAACGGTTCCTGGCTGATCGCGAAATTCGACCCATCCGGATGAGCGCGGCAGATCTTGTCCTAACCGTTAACTGGCGGGCCGAAGCGGTGTAACGTCATCGCTCGAGAACGCCGCAACCGACGGTGAAACGGTGCCATTGGCACTCTCGGATTACGCGCTTCGAGGAGCACCTGATGCGTTCAGTCAAAACATTCACCACCGCAACGCTGGTGGCCGCCACTGCATTCGGCGGTTTGAGCACTGCATCCCCAGCCCAGGCAATAACCAAGGAAGACGTGGCCCTCAACGGGACTTTCCGCGCCACGTCCATTGGCGATTGGGCCCAGAGAAATGACCAGTACTTCGGCGAACCGACGGTCTACCAAGTATGGACCATCAGCTCGTCGTGCGAGTCGACCTTGGAATGCCATGGCACGGTGACGAGCGACCAGGGATGGAGCGCACCCCTATATATGAAAGATGGGGAGATGTGGAAGGTGAGGCGCGAAGTGCCGGACTGGGAGCGGTGCGAGGACGGTTCCGCGTTCCCCGGGCAGCAGCAATTCTTTTTCTACCCGGTGAACGACAATGGTGGATTCCAAATCGGATCGCGGGTCCTCTCGGGCAAGGACAAGACAGTCGGCCCCAGCGGCGCCTGCGGGCAAAACCAGTGGCTTGACATCACGATGCCGTTGCGCCTGGACCAGCTCTCCTGACCGCGCGGTCGTAGCTTCATCGCCCCGCCCTCGGGCCGCTTCATCTCAGGGCGAATTCAGGTGGGAAGCATGTCCTTCCATGTCCTGGGCGCTTTCGGAGCAACGAGATCCGACTGCTGGTACAACTTCCCGTCCGGACCGACATAACGACCGGTGCGCGGATCGTACTTTGCCACCACCACCGAGGGCGCGGGCTTAGATGCGTTGGCGCCGAACGCGCTTGGCGCAGCCTGGGGTCCTCCGCCGCCGGCCGTGTCGGCCGTCGCGGGATCGGGAGGAATGGTCGGGGCTGGAGGCGGGGCCGGCGCGGCGGGCGGCGAGGGAAGTTCTCCCGCCGCAGGGACATCGAGTGGCGCTATGGGCGGAAGGTCCGCCGACATTCTCGACATCGGCGCCAGCACTGGTCCCGACGACGGCACGGGGGGAACAGCGGCCCCAGCCGTGCCCGGCGGTGGATTTTCCCCGCGGGGCCCCGCCGGTGCGCCGCGCGGCACCGCCCCCGGCGGTAGCGGCGTTCCCTGCACCGGGCCGAAGATCCTGTCATTGGTGGTGATCCGGTCATCGGGCGGGACGCCCTGGGCTAGCAGATTCGGATCCAGCGGATAGGGACCGAGGGTGTGCTGGCGCATCGCCAGCGGCATGTACGGCTTGTCGCTGTTGCAGATTTCGACGGTCGGTGCGCGCTTACCCGGGTGACCCATGCAGGGATAGTTGCGGGCACCGCGAACTCCGATCGGTGAATCCTGCGGGAGTTTGCAATACAACCCGTCCGGTGTGTCGATGTCGGTGAGGTCGTCCGGGGAACGCCACGTGTTGGGTGGCATGAAGCCGACCGTGCAAATAGGCGGATCGTCGACCGTGGCGGCGAAGTCGCCGTAAGCCCTACCGTCGGGATGGTTTTCACCCTGAGCGGCCTGCTCGATAGCAACCCCCGACGGCAGCAACACCAGCAGCTGCTCGATCGAGGGGTGGTAGGTGACGCCGATCTGCCCGATAGTGGTCAGGTTGGCGAGCAACACCGGCAGCGTCGGTTTGATTTGTTCGAGAAGCCGGGACGCCTCGTTCGCCGCGTCAGGACCTTTCTCCAAGATAGTGCGAAAGTGAGAATCGTTGTTCACCAACACATCCGAGATGCCGGCGAAGCTACGCGCCCACGTTCTGATCGAATCGGTGGTGCGCGCCTGGGTATCCAGCAGCGGCCCGGTGTCTTCGGTGAGGGCTCGGGTGCGATCGACGACGCCGTTGGCGTCGCGGGACAGCGTCTTCGAGGAATCGATCAGTGACCCCAGGTCGTAACCGGAGCCGTTGAAGCCCTGGAACGTCTCGTCGAGCAATTGGCCGAGTTTGGTCTTCGGGATGCTGCCGACCAACGCGTTGAGCTGCTCGAGCATCGGCCCGACCGGCTGCGGAATCGTCGTGTCGCGCACGGCGATAACTGAGCCGTCGTGCAGGTAGGGCGCCGAATTGGTCTTGGGCCGCAGATCCACATACTGTTCACCCACCGCGGAGACACTGAGCACCTGCGCTGTCAGGTCTGCCGGGACCTTCGGTGAAGTGCTAAGCGACAGAGTCGCTTTCGCGCCGGTCGGCGTCAAACCCACCGAGGTGACCTTGCCGAGCTGAACCCCACGGTAGGTCACGTTCGAAAACCGGTACAGGCCGCCGGTGGCCGGCAGCTCCAGCGTCACCGTCATCCGGCCGATGCCCAGCAGGGTCGGCGCTTGAATGTAGAAGAGGACCATTGCGATGATGCCAATAGTCCCGACAACCGCGAAGATCCCTAGCTGGATACGAACGAAGCGCGTCAGCATCTATCCACCCGCTCCCGTCGGAGGCGCGTCGGCGGGCGCCGGCGTTTGACCAAGACCCGCATCAGGCACCAGGGCCGCACCCGGCGGCGGACCAGGCAGCGGAGCCGCACCCGGCGGAGGCCCAGGCAACGGGCCGTAAGCCGACGAAGGTCCCGGTACCGCACCCGGCGGCGGTGGGGGCAGCGGCAACGCGTTGGGATCGATCCACGGTGGCCTCAGCGGGTTATGCAAAGGATCGAGCGTGTAATTGAAGCGATACGGGTCCCCGGGCACCGGTGGCACGGGCATATCCAGCTGCCCCCAGTGGGTCCCCAGGAACAATCCCTTCTTGAGCCGTGGAATCGTTATGTCGAAATCGAAATGCAGGTTGAAGAAGTCGCCTCGGACCGCTCGGTCGACGAAGTTCTGGGTGAACGGGAACACGAACGCCGCCGCGATGGCCGCGCCGAAATCCGGTCCGACGTCGGCGAGCGCTTTGATAGTCGGCTCCAGGTTTTTAAGATTCTTGACCAGGTCGGCCTGGGAATCGTTGACCAGCCGGGTGGCGGTGTTGCTGAACACGCGAAGGTGGTCCAGGGCGGCCGTCAGACGAGGCCGCTCCCTGACCAACACTTCGAGCGCGGGCGGTATCTTGTGCAGCGCATCGGTGAGAACGTCGCGTTGGTCGGCGAAGGTGGCCGACAGCCGATTCAGCGCCTGGATGGAGGCGACGATGTTGTCTTTCTGGTCGTCCAGAGTTCCGACGAACGTGTCCAGGCGGGTGATCAGATCACGCACCGCGCCCTCGTGCCCGGACAGGGCGGCCGAGAAATTGTGGATGACCTCCCCAATCTGTCCCAGTCCACCGCCGTTGACGACCGCGCCCAGCGACGACAGCGTCTGCTCGGTCGACGGGTAGGCGGATGACCGGCTCAGCGGGATGGTGGCGCCCGGCTGCAGCCGTCCGCTTCCCTGCTGGCCCGGCGGAGTATTGAGCTCCACATGCATCGAGCCCAGCAGGCTGGTCTGACCGACGGTGGCTAGCACGTTGGCCGGGACCACCACATCGCGCTTGACCGAGATCTCGACGTCGGCGTGCCAGCCTTGCACCCTCATCGCACCGACACTGCCGACGACGACGTCGTCGACCATCACCGGCGAATTCGACTCCATCGTCCCGACATTCGGGAGCTCGACATGGTAGATGTTGGCCCCCGGCCCCCGTCCGACCGCACCGGGCAGGGGTAGCGAATTCAGGCCGTGGAATGCGCATCCCGTCGACGTCAACACCACGCAACAGCCGGTGGCGAATACCCGCTTAGCCGCTACCCGGGCCCTCATTGTTGTGGCCCTTCGTCTGGCAGCAGCATGCCCGACACGGTCGGCGCCGGTGGTGGTGGCATCGGCGTCGACGGTGGCGGCGGCAGCGGCATCGCCGCGCCCGGTATCCGCGCCGGCGGCACCGCCCCCGGCGGTCCGACCGGATCACCCGGCAGGCCGGTGTAGGCGGACACTGCGGGCGGGATCTCGGGTGGTCCGGGTTTCGGGCCCTCGCCGCCGGGCGCCAGGCGCGGTTCGGTGTAGAGAATCTTGGACGGGTCAATCGACTTGGATATGAACGGGTTGAGGGGAAGTGGCGAGTTATTCCAGCTGGTCTGCCGCAAGCCGGGACCGAGGAACAGGGAGCACAGCTTGCCCGATTCGACCGCGGTGATGTTCTCGATGGCGCCGATTTGCGTGCAGCCCGGAGTGGACAGCAGAACCTGGCCGCCCCAGGTGGGATTCGCCATATTCATCAGCCCGAATCCTCCGACGATGGTTCCGGTGTCGGCGTTGTAGTCGTTGAAGAAGTTGCCGAACGCGTTCGGCGAGGTGTGCAGAATGTTTTCCAGGGCCATGTGGTGATCGACCAGGTTCTGCGTGACATCGGCCAGCCTGGCGATCTGCTCGCTGGTCTGGTTGCGAGTCCCGGCGATGAATCGCCGCACCTCGCCGACCGCCGTCGACAGATCGGTCAGCGCCGCGTCCAGGTCGGATTTGCTGTCATTGACCACGCTGGTGAGCGTGGCCAGGCGGTCGTTGAACTGCACGAGCTGGACGTTGCTGTCGCGCAGCGCGCCGACGAAGGTCTGCAGGTTTTTGATGATGTCGACGATGTTGCCGCTGCCGTTGGCAAGGATCCGGCCCACGCCTGACAATTGGCCGAGTGTTTGCCGCAGCTTGTCGCCGTTGCCGTCCAGCGCATTGGCGGCGCTGTCGATGAACCGGCCCACGGATGTGCCCGATACCCCACTCTTGGGCCCCAAATCCGTTGCCAGCCGCATCAACTGGGTTTTGACCTCATCCCACTCGACCGGCACCGCGGTGCGCTCAACCGGTATGACCGCCCCATCGTGCATGACCGGCCCACTATCGCGGTAGGCCGGTGTGAGCTGGACGTAGCGGGCCGCCACCAGATTCGGGGCGACGATAACCGCCTTCGCGTCCGCCGGAATGGGCACGCCGCGGTCGACCTCAAGGGTCATCTTGGCCTGTGTGCCCTGCGGCTGAATGGATTTGATGTTGCCGACCTTGACACCCGAAACCCGCACCTCGTCATGGGGATAGATCGCGGTGGCGGTGGTGAAAAAGGCGGTAATCGTCCGTGGGCCGAAGAACGTGTTTCGGACGACCACGGCGGCGCCGGCAACAATCAGCCCGACCAAGACAACCGCCGTCACGGCCACCAGCCTGCCGCGCGGCATCCGGGAGATCATTGCGATCCTCCGATCCGTCCGCCCAACGTGCAGCCAGGGCACTGTGGAATCAAGTTGTACGGCCAAGGGGTCAGCGCCCGAGGTACCGGGGACGGGAAGCCGGGACCCTTAGAAGTATCGAAGGTGCGGAATCCCCAGAGGTAGTCGACCAACTCCTGGAAGAGTTGCGGGACAAGGAAGTTCGGGGCGAACGCCTGGTAGGCGTACATACCGGAGATGGCCTCACCGACCGTGATTTCGAATTTGGCGAGACCCGGCAGCGCTTTGCCGATGTTGTCGCGGTTCTTCTCCAGCACCGCGGTCACCCGATTCAGCCGCTCCAGCGTCGGTGCCAATGTGCTTTCGTTGTCGTGCACCAACCCCGTCAGCTGCTTGGCCACCACCGAGGTGTTGGCCAGCAGGTCCACGACCTCTTGTCGCCGCGCGACCAGCACTTGCAGCAGAGAATCGGAGTTGAGGATGAGCTTGTTGACCTGCATGCTGCGTTCGGAAAGTATCCCGGTGACGTCGCCGGCACTCTTGAACAAGTCACCCAGGTTCTTGTTACGACTGTTGAGGGTTCGTGATAGCCGGGTGAGTGCGTCGAAGGCCGGCCCCATTTGGGGTGCGATCTGGTCCAGCGTCGCCGCCAGCGTGTCCAACGACTGATTCAGCGCCGTGGTGTTGGTGCCGGCCGTGTCCGATGTCAGATCGCTGACCGCTTCGGTCAGCGAGTACGGCGAAGACGTGCGCGAGACGGGGATCAGCGTCATCGGGTGCATCGTGCCGCTGCCGGCGGACTCCACCGTCAACATCCGCTCGCCCAGCAGCGAGCCGGTGCGGATGTGCGCGGAAGTCTCCGACCCGAGCAGGATGTTGCCTTTCATCGCGAACGTCACCAGCGCATCGCCGTGGCGCAGCTTCACATCCGACACCGTGCCGACCTTCATCCCCGACACAATGACGGGGTTGCCCGTCGCAAGGCCGCCGGCTTCGGTAAACAGCGCCTGGTAGCGGACCATCGTCGCCCACGAGATGAAGCGGTCGGGCGACAGGCCCACCAGGATGACCATCACCGCCAGGACGACGCCGATGAGTCCGGGCTTGACCAGCCCAGCTCCGCGATACTTGAGCATTAGGGTTCCGTGCACCTTCCTGCATCTGACCTGAAGATATTGGCGCGCACGGTCTTACCCGAAAGATCCGTGCCGCGGATCCCGAACTGGCAGAGGTAGTACGGGATGGTGGCGCCGTTCACGCCGAGGCGGACCAGCTTGCGGTAGTTCTGTGGCGACTTGGCGATTGCGGCGTCGAGGCGGTCCTTGTCGTTATCGAGGATCGGCGCCAGCCGATTCAGCTGAGCTATGGTGCCGGACAGCGGCGGGCGGGCCTCGGCCAGCAGATCCGCCAGCGAGGCGGTCCCCCTGTCCAGGGCGTCAATCGCGGACCCGATCGTGTCGCGGTCATTCGACAGGCCGCTGACAAGCTGCTCGAGGCGATCGATCGCGCCGGAGAACTGTTTGCCGTCCTTGGCAACCGTGCCGATCACGATGTTGAGGTTGTCGATCAGTTGTTGCACGGTTTGATCGTTGTCGGCCAAGGCGTTGGAAAACGACGTCGTCTTGGCGAACAGCGACTCGAGAGTCCCGCCTTGACCCTGGAAGACCTGCAACAACCCCGAGGTGAGCGCGTTGACATCGCGCGCATTCAGGCCCTGGGTAACGGGTTTGAGTCCGCCAAGCAGCAGATCGAGGTCAAGGGCCGGGGCGGTACGGTTGACCGGAATCTGACCGCCGGCCGGTAGATGCTTGGTCGAGCCCGGACCATCGACGAGTTCGAGGTAGCGATCGCCCACCAGGTTGAGGTAGCGGACCGCCGCCCTGGTGCCCTCGGTGAGGACGACGTTGCGGTCGGCGTCGAATTTCACCACAACTTTCTTGTCCGGTTGCAGCGACACGCTGTTGACCGTGCCCACCCGGATCCCGGCGACGCGCACCGACTGGCCCGATTTGAGACGCGAGACGTCGGTGAACACTGCGGAATACTTGGTCGTCGAACCCGTCCGGTACTGGCCGAAGATGAAGAACAGGAAGGCAGTAAGGATCGCCATCACGACCGCGAAGATCCCGAACTTGATCAGCGTGGCGCGCGTTCTCATCCGGGTTGTCCGATCTGGGCGGGGTTGCGTGGCGGGCCGGCGATCGGCCCGTACAACAGCTGCTTGAGCCCGTCGAAGTTGAGCAACAGCTGTGGGTTTCCGTACCCCACCGGGTCGGCGCCGATATCGGTAATCAATTGCGGTGGACTCGTGTTGAACGGCAGCTTCGGCAGGCCCACGCACTGCGGGCCGCCCGTCGCCGCAACCTTGGGCAGGTTCGTCGGGTACCGATAACGTTCGGCGCCCCACGTGAGACTCGCCGAGATGTTGATGCTCGGTTCCGACAACGGCGCCCCGTGCGTTATCTGTACGAGCCCGGCAAAAGCGCAGTTGAGAGCCGGGGCGTACTCATTGGTCAGGTCGGTGGTCGGCACCAGAAGGTGCAATACATTCGTCAGCGGTTGGCGGTTCGTCGATAAGACGTCGTTGCCGATGTCGGCCAAGCCGATCGCGCTGATCAGCAGCGCATCCAGGTTGTGCTGCTCATCGACAAGCGTCTTGCTGATCCGGACCGCGTTGGATGCGGTCTTCACCAGGTCCGGAGCCGCGTCAGCATAGGCGTTGGACACCGCCGGCAAGACCGCAAGGTCATGCCTGAATGCGGGAAGACTCGGCTCCAACCTGGCCAGAAACGAATCCAGGTCGTTCAGTGACTGCCCAAGCTGTGGACCCCGGCCACTGAACGCCTGTGCCAGCGCACCCAGCGACTCGTTGAGCTTCGGCGGATCGATGTGGCTCAGAACCGACACCAATTGCTGGAACACCGTGTTGATTTCGACCATGACGTGCTGTCCCTGCAGCGTCTGGCCGCTGTGTAGCCGTTGGGCCGAGGGTTGGTCGGGTTCTACCAGCAGGACGGACTTGGCACCGAAGACCGTCGATGACGCGATGTCGACGAGCACGTTGGCGGGAATGAAGCGCATCTGCGACGGGTCCATCGCCAAGTGAATGGCCGCTTGGCCGTTGGGCAGCGAGTTGATCGAGGCCACCTTGCCCACCTGCACGCCGCGCAGCTTGACCTTGGCGTCCGGGTTCATGACCAGGCCGGCTCGCTGCGAAACCACGGTCACCGGCACGGTTTGGGTAAAGGAGCCCTGAAACAGACCCACCGCCACGGCGAAGATCACACCAATGATGACGACGGTGGCCAGTCCGAACAGGGGCGGCAGGTAATTGCGCTCGGGCGGCCGGGTATGGCCGGCGCGCGCGGGTCGGCCGCCGACCGCGCCGCGACCCGCTGGCACATTCTGAGTCACTGCCGTTCCACCTCCTCTGCTAACCGGACAGGTTGAAGTTGCCGTTGGAACCGTAAATAGAAAGCGAGACCAACAGCGTTACCGAAACCACGACGATGAGCGAGGTGCGCACCGCGTTACCGGTCGCGTTGCCCACACCGGCTGGCCCCCCCGAAGCGAAGTAACCGTAGTACGTATGGATCAACAAGATGGTGAGCGCCATCAAAATGGCCTGCAAAAACGACCACAACAAGTCGATCGGGTTCAGGAACGTGTTGAAGTAGTGCTGGTACAAGCCCTGTGACTGTCCGAGCAAGAACGTCGTGGTGAACTGACTGGCCACGAACGACAGGATGACGGCGATGCTGTACAACGGCGTGATGGCCATCATTCCCGCCAGGATCCTGGTGCTCACCAAATAGGCAACCGGCCGAATCGCCATGCTCTCCAAGGCATCGACTTCTTCGTTGATCCGCATGGCGCCCAACTGGGCGGTCACCCCGGCGCCGAAGGTAGCCGCCAGACCGATCCCGGCGACCACCGGTGCCGCGATTCGCACGTTGATGAATGCGGCCAAAAAGCCTGTCAGCGCCTCGATGCCGATATTGCCCAGCGAGGTGTAACCCTGAATGGCCAATGTGCCGCCCGCTGCCAGCGTCAAAAAGCCGACGATCACAACGGTTCCGCCAATCATCGCCAAAGTGCCCGCGCCCATGCTGATCTCGGCAATCAGCCGCACGACTTCGCGCGTGTAGCGAGTAGCTGCGAAGGGGATTCCGGCGAGCGCTCTACCGTAAAACATGGTGTGATCGCCGATCCGGCCCAAGAAGGCGACCGGCCTCTCGAGCTGGCGGGTCAATCGTGGATATGCGGCCCTGAGCGCCATTCGCAGTCCCTACTTCGCCGTCATCTTGATGCCGACCGCGGTGACCACCACGTTGACGACGAACAGGGACATGAAGGCGTAAACCACGGTTTCGTTCACCGCGTTGCCAACAGCTTTAGCGCCCCCGCCGGTGATCGACAGGCCCCGATAACAGGCGACCAATCCGGCGATGAGGCCGAAAAGGGCTGCCTTGACGCACGAAATAATCACCTCGGGCACGCCGGTGAGCAAGGTGATACCCGCGGCGAACGCACCAGGGTTGACGTCTTGCACAAACACCGAAAAGACGTAGCCGCCAAGGACGCCGATGATGACAACCAGGCTGTTGAGCAAAAACGCCACCAATCCGGAAGCCAGCATTCGCGGTGTCACCAGCCGTTGCACCGGGTTGATGCCCAGCACTTCCATCGCGTCGATTTCTTCGCGAATCGTTCGCGCCCCCAGGTCGGCGCACATTGCCGTAGCACCGGCGCCCGCAACGATCAAAACGGTGACCAGCGGGCCGAGCTGGGTGACTGCACCGAACGCGGCCCCCGCACCGGACAGATCCGCCGCGCCCAGTTCGCGCAAGAGGATGTTGAGGGTGAAGCTGACGAGGACGGTAAACGGGATCGCTACCAACAGGGTGGGAGCCAGCGACACCCGTGCGACAAACCAGGATTGCTCCAAGAACTCCCGCCACTGGAACGGCCGGCGGAACGCGAACTTGACCGCGTCGGCCGACATTGCGAACAAGGCTCCGACCGCTTGCATGGGCCCCGAGAAGTCCCATTTCAGTTTCAGCTGCGGCAATCCTGCTGACCAGTGGTTTGCTCCCTTGGTTGCCATCGGTCTCAGACCCTTCCCCGCGTTACGAGACCGACAGTCTTGTTCTGGCGCAACGGCTGCGGTAGATTCGGCAGCATTGACGGCTGTAAACGCGTGCTGACGAGGGCGAAATGCTCGGCGGGCAGCCGCATTCCGGCAAGGATCTGCGATGTGACAGCCGCTAGCTCGCTCACGCCAGACCTCCGTTCGTGAGTTGGCGCTGCAAAACGAAGAACTCCACGTCTTGAAGCGTCCGGCGATTATGACTCATGCCAAGTCCAGGCGGAGCGAAAAATGCATAACCGTTATCGCGCATTTCGCGGTCGGTGCAAGGGCGCAAGGCAATTGCGTCCCAACAGAAGCGAAGGTCGCCTCACGCATTACAGGGCTGCTCCAGTCCACTAGTACTCACGTGACGGCACCGGCCGTCTTGAGTTCGATGATGCGGTCCCAGTCGAGGCCGAGCTCCATCAGGATCTCGTCGGTCTGCTCAGCGAACCCGGGAGCCGGCCCGGTCTGTGGCGCTGCGACGTCGAACTGTACCGGGTTGGCCACCAGCTCGAGTTCACCCGCCCGCACCATGTACTCGTTCGAGCGGATCTGCGCGTCGTCGGCTGCTTGCAGGGTGTCCTGCACCGGTGCCCACGGCCCGGAGAGCGTGGCGAAACGTTCGCTCCACTCGACCAGTGTGCGGGCGGCGATGGCCTTGGTCAGCAGTTCCACCGCGTCGGCGGTGTTGGCCGCGATGTTCTCCACCGTGTCGAACCGTGGGTCATCGGCCAGCTCGGGCAGGTCGACATGGCGGCACACGTCGGCCCAGAACTTGGTGGGCTGCATCATCACGAAGGAGATGTAGCGGCCGTCGGACGTCGTGTACAGGCCCACCAGTGGGTTGTTGGGCGCGCCGTGCACACCGGGCGGCGGCGACTCCAGCCGCTGGTTCAGATGCCTTGTCAGCGCGACCGTGTGGCCCAGCGACCAAAGGCCACTGCCCAGCAGCGACACATCGACGACGGACGGTTCGCCGGTGCGCTCACGCTTGAGCAGCGCGGCCGCGATGCCCCCGGCGAGGTTGGTGCCCGAGATGGTGTCGCCATACGCCGGTCCGGGCGGCGCGATCATGCCCGGCATGCCGGCGGGAGTAATAGTGGCGGCGGTTCCGGCCCGGCACCAGAAGGCCGTCATGTCGTAGCCGCCCTTGGTCGACTCTTCGCCGCGCGGGCCTAGCGCACTCCCCCGCGCGTAGACGATGTCCGGGTTGACCGCCCTGATGTCGTCGACGTCGATGCCGAACTTCTTCCGGTGATCGGGCAGGAAACTGGTCAGGAACACATCGGCGCGGCGGGCCAACTCGTAGAGCACTTCCTTGCCTCCGGGCACCGACATGTCCAGCCCGATGCTGCGCTTGCCGCGGTTGGCGTGCTCGATGTTGGGGTTGGGATCGCCTTCGACGCGCAGCATCCCGGTCTGCCGCAGCCCCCGTTGCGGGTCACCGGTCACCGCGTGCTCGACCTTGACCACGTCCGCGCCCCATTCGGCAAGCACGGCACCCGCCGACGGGACGAACCCGTACATGGCGACTTCAAGGATGCGGATGCCTTCGAGCGGCCTCATGCACCGGCTCCTCTCGCTGAGACGGCTGGCACGGCAAAGGTCTTGCTCTCCAGGAACTCCTCGAGCCCGGCCACACCCATCTCGCGACCCACGCCCGACTGCTTGAAACCCCCGAAGGGGGTGTCGGCGCCGAAGTAGTTGCCGCCGTTGATGGAGAAGGATCCGGCCCGGATCCGGCGCGCCACGGCGAGCGCGCGGTCCTGATCGCGGCTGAACACCGCGCCCGCCAGTCCGTAGATCGAGTTGTTGGCGATGCGCACGGCATCGTCGTCATCGTCGAACGCGATCACCACGAGGACAGGGCCGAAGATCTCGTCCTGCGCGATCTCGCTGTCGGGATCGACATTGGTCAGCAGCGTCGGTGCATAGAAGTAGCCGGGATCGAGTCGCTTACCGCCGGTGACCAGGGTTGCCCCGGCCGCCACGGCGCGCTGGACCATGCCGTCGACCTTGTCCCGCTGTTGCTCGTTGATCAGCGGTCCCATGTAGGTCTTGGGGTCGGCCGGGTCGCCGTGTCGCACCTTGGCGAAGTTCTGCGCGATCAGCTCGACGATCTCGTCGTGGTGGGACTTGGGCACCAGCAGCCGGGACGTGAGCGCACACCCCTGGCCCGCGTGGGTGACCATGCTGAAGGCCGCGAACAGGGCGGCGTTGGCGAAGTCGGCGTCGTCGAGCATGATGGCCGCCGACTTGCCGCCCAACTCCAGGAAGACGCGCTTGACGGTGTCGCTCGCGGCGGCCATGATCTTGCGCCCGACCGCGGTCGATCCGGTGAAGGTGATGACGTCGACGTCCGGGCTGGTGGTCAGCGCGACGCCGGACGCCGGATCCGACGAACTGAGCACGTTCACCACCCCGGCGGGAATGTCGGTGTGATTGGCGATCAACTCGCCCAGTGCCAAGGTGACCAGTGGCGTGTCCGGGGCGCCCTTGAGCACCACGGTGCATCCGGCTGCCAGCGCCGGAGCGAGCTTCGCCAGTGCGAGCTGGTTGGGATAGTTGTAGGCGATGATGGCGCCGACCACGCCGGCGGCTTCCTTTTCCACCCAGCGGTGGTGACGCATGCCCCGCGATTCTTTTTCGCCGAGGTCTTCGGAGAACTGATAGGTGCGCAGCAGGTCCGCGTAGAAGCGCACGATGCCGATCGGCTCGTCGAGCTGAGCGCCCTGGGTCAGCGCGCGGGTGGCGCCGACTTCGGCGATGGTGAGTTCACGCAGCTCGTCTGCGTGGTCGACGAGCGCCTGGTGCAACTGGTCGAGGCAGCGGATCCGCAGCTCCACGTCGGTGGGCCAGCTGGTGGTGTCGAACGCACGCCGGGCCGCCGCGATCGCCGTCTGGGCCTCCTGGCCGCCGGCCTCCGGCGCATGCCCGATGACCGCACCCGTCGCGGGATTGATCGAGGGGAACGACTTTTCGGCGCCGACCAGCCGGCCATCGATCAACAGACGGCGGTCGAGGTGGGGCTCAGGCGCGGCATCCGCGATGGTCTGCGCCGCGGGCTCTGCCGTGTCCTGGGCAGGCATTCCGTACCCCCTAGTGTGGTGGCCGTCACGATAATTTCATTCTCTTCCCCGGCGAATCTTACATTCGAGTTTCGATAATTCAAGAAAGTCTCAGGAATGGGATCGAGGTGCTGAGCAGGGCCGCAAATGCCCGTACGCTGTCGGCCTGGGCCTCTCCATGCAGGCTGGAGGCGGTGTTGTGCGCATGTTGCATGCCGCTCCGCGCGGAGAGTAAGGTTCTCATAATTGTAAGGGAGATTCTTTGTGACTGAAATGGCCCCCTGCGGAGTAGAGGCCTCAACATGAAGACTGCTGTAGTCACCGGTGGCGGATCCGGCATCGGCCTTGCCGTCGTGCAGCGCCTGCGCGCCGACGGTTTGAACGTCGCCTCAATCGACCTGCGGCCGGCGGAAGCCGATTTCGCTTTCACTGCCGACGTCACCGACCGGTCGCAGCTGGATGCGGCGCTGTCGGCCATCCGCGCCCAGCTCGGGCCGGTGACTGTGCTGGTCAACGCGGCCGGCCTCGACGGGTTCAAGAAGTTCAACAACATCAGCTTCGAGGACTGGTACCGGGTGATCGACGTCAATCTCAACGGCGTCTTCCATACCGTCCAGGCGGTGCTCCCCGACATGGTCGAGGCGGGGTGGGGACGGATCGTGAACATCTCGTCGTCGAGCACGCATTCCGGTGCGCCCTACATGAGTCACTACGTGGCGGCCAAGTCGGCGGTCAACGGCCTGACGAAGTCGCTCGCACTCGAGTACGGGCCCAAGGGCATCACGGTCAACGCGGTGCCGCCGGGCTTCATCGACACCCCGATGCTGCGCGCCGCCGAGAAGAACGGATTCCTCGGCGATATCGACGAGACCATCGCGCGGACACCGGTGCGCCGGATGGGCACGCCCGAGGACATCGCGGCGGCCTGTGCGTTTTTGGTGTCCGAGGAAGCCGGCTACATCACCGGCCAGATCCTGGGCGTCAACGGCGGCCGCAACACCTGAGCGGTGGCGATTGGTCAGCGGTGCCCGGTAACCAGTGTGAGAGGGGAAAACGCGTGAAGGTCTGGGTGGATTCGGAACGGTGCCAGGGCCATACCCTGTGCGCGATGATCGCTCCGGAATCGTTTCAGCTCAGCGACATCGACGGCAGTTCGTCGGCGGTCGACGAGGTGGTGCCCGCCGATCGCGAGGACCAAGTGCGTGAAGCCGCGCAGTCCTGCCCGGAGCAGGCGATCATGATCACCGACGACGCCTGAGCCGGTACCGGGTCCTTGGCTACCGAAACACTTAGGGAGACAGAGCGTTGAGTGTCGACGACGTCGTGAATGACAGCGACCGCAAAAAGAACCGGTACCACTTCGACCGGCATTCCTCCGAGTACCGGTCGAAGTTCAAGGCGATCACCGAAGAGATGCACGCCAAGTGCCCCATGGCCTGGACCGAAACCTATGGCGGTCATTGGGTTGCGGCCGGCAGCCACGAGGTCTTCGAGCTGGCCCGCTGCCCCGCCGTCTCCAACGATCACGACATCCACGGTGAACGCCGCGGCTACAAAGGCATTTCGATACCCACGGCCAGCCGCGTCAGTGCGGTGCGCGGCGGGATCCTGGAAATGGACGACCCCGAACACCGTACCTACCGAACCGTGCTCAACCCGTATCTGTCGCCGGCGGCGATCAAGCGCTGGGAACCGTTCATCGACGACGTGACGCGCGCCTGCCTCGACGAGAAGATCGAGGGTGGTCACATCGACTTCGTCGACGACCTCGCCAATATCGTGCCCGCCGTCTTCACGCTGGCAATGCTGGGCATCCCGCTGAAGAAGTGGAACATGTACAGCGAGCCGGTACACGCCGCGGTGTACACGCCCGAGCACTCCCCCGACATCGAGCGCGTCACCGCGATGCACCGGGAGATGGGGCTCGACATGGTCAACAGCATGATCGAGATCCGCGCAAACCCGCGGCCCGGAATCGTGAACGGTCTGCTCGAGATGCGCATCGAAGGCGAGCCGGCCCCGGAACTGGAAATCCTGGGCAATCTCGGTCTGGTCATCGGCGGCGGCTTCGACACCACGACCGCCCTGACCGCGCACTCGCTGGAATGGCTCTCGGAGCACCCCGATCAACGACAGCTGCTCAGCGATGAGCGCAAAACGCTGATCGACCCCGCGACCGAGGAGTTCCTGCGCTTCTTCACCCCGGCGCCCGGTGATGGCCGGACGTTTTCCGACGACGTCGAACTCGACGGCACCCAGTTCAAAGAGGGTGAGCGCCTGTGGATTTCGTGGGCGATGGCCAACCGCGACCCGTCGGTCTTTCGCGACCCGGACAAGATCGTCCTCGACCGTAAAGGCAACCGGCACTTCAGCTTCGGGCTGGGGGTCCACAGGTGTATCGGGTCGAACGTGGCGCGCACCGTATTCAAATCCATGCTGACCGCGGTCCTCGATCGGATGCCCGACTACAAGTGCGATCCGGAGGGGACCGTCCACTACGAGACCATCGGTGTCATCCAGGGCATGCGTAAGCTGCCGGCCACCTTCACGCCCGGCCGCAAGGTCGGCGCGGGCCTGGACGAGACGCTGGAGAAGCTGCAGCGCATCTGCGATGAGCAAGAGCTCGCCAGGCCGATTACCGAACGCAAGGAAGCCGCGGTCATCGACTAGGTGGGCCTGGACGAACCGGTCGTTGACTGCCGCAATTTTTCCGACTAGGCCTGTTCGGCGTGACCGCGCCCTATATTTGGGCCAAGCGCGTGTGCAGAGATGGGAGACGCATCGGTGAAGACTCTCGCAGTGGCCCTTGCGCTTGGCACGGCCGCGCTGACGGTCACGCCGACCGCCCACGCGGACATGCTGTTCGGCAACTACAGGGTGGACACAAACCGCGATCCCGGGCACAGCTGGATTTGGTCGATCAGCCCGTGCACTCCTGCAGGGCCGGGATGCGTGAGCGTGTATGCGACTCCGCAACCCAACGGACAAGCGACGGTCTACAGAGGAGAAGCTCACCTGGCCAACGGCCGCTACACCTTGGCTGTTGACGTGCCCGACGGTGTGCGCTGCGTGGTCCAGTTCTTTCCCTCGCACGACGTTTACTCGTGGGATGCGGTGACGCTGGCGGGTCAGGTCGACTCGACATTCGACACCGGCTGCGGTGGCGGGCCGGGGGGCACCAACAGTTGGCCGTTCTCGCTCGTGCGATGGTAGCCGCGTGAGACGTACAGGAGTCGGTCGAGCATGACGGCGACGGGCAGCAAGCACGATGGCTGACGCAAAGAAGCCGCCGCAAGATTCGGCCACCTCGAAAGCCGATGCGATGGCTTTGATCGAAGAAGCCGAGGCCGAAGCCGCCGAAGCCGAAGCGCTGGCGGCTGCGGCGCGCGCCCGCGCCCGCGCCGCCCGGCTCCGGCGCGAAGCGCAGGCCCAAGCTGAGGCTGAGCAGCAGGCCAGCGAACAACTCGAGAACGCCGAAGCCTCGGATGAAGAAACGACGGAGGCCGACGAGGACGCAGCCGACAGCGACGAGGCGACGACCGACGACGACGTCACCGCCGAGGCAACCGACACCGGCGAAGCGGAGACCGAGGAAGAAGTTTCCGACGAAACCCCCGAAGACGCAGAATCGGAATCCAAGCCGGCCCGTTCTCGGCGACGCGTGCGGTTGCCATCGTGGTCCGTGGCGTGGAAAGCGGCCGTCATCGTTCTCATCTGCGCCTTCATCGGGGCCAGCGGATACATGATGTGGAACCGCCATCAAGTCACCGAGCGCAACCAGCGCGCCGCGAACTTTCTCGCGGGAGCCAGACAAGGTGTCGTCAACTTGACTTCCATGGACTTCAATAAGGCCAAGGAGGACGTCCAGCGGGTGATCGACAGTTCGACTGGCCAGTTCCGGGACGACTTCCAGGCGCGCGCAAAAGATTTCACGACCGTCGTGGAGCAGTCCAAAGTGGTCACCCAAGGAACCGTGAATGCGGCGGCCGTGCAATCCATCAATGGAGATTTCGCGTTGGTTCTCGTCGCGGCGACATCGCACATCACCAACGCCGCGGGCGCCAAAGACGAGCCACGCAATTGGCGGCTCAAGGTGACCGTCAAAAACGACGGCGGCCAATACAAGATGTCCAACGTGGAGTTCATTCCATGAGCGAGGACAAGCCCAGCATCGACACCGCCGACGACTCTGCCGAAGAAACCGAACACAGTGGGCCCAGCGAGGCACGAGCGCGGCGCAAGGTAAAAGTCGTTCCCGTGATCCTGATTGTGCTGCTGCTGCTTTCCGGTGGCGCGGCGACGTGGCTGTACTTCAAGCAGTACCGGCCCGATAAACAGACCGACCCCGGCGTCGCGAGCGCGGTCGCCAATGCGGCATCCGACGGAACGGTCGCGCTGCTGTCCTACTCGCCCGATTCACTCGACAAAGACTTCGCCGCCGCCAAGTCGCACCTGTCCGGAGATTTCCTGTCGTACTACAACCAGTTCACCGAACAGATCGTCGCTCCGGCGGCCAAACAAAAGTCGCTGAAAACCAACGCTCGGGTGTTGGGGGCCGCGGTGCAGGAATTACGTCCGGATTCGGCCGTCGTGCTCGTGCTGGTCGACCAGAGCACCACGAGCAAGGACAACCCCGACCCCGCGATGGCCTCCAGCAGCGTGCTGGTGAGTATGACCCGGGTCAACGGCAAGTGGCTGATCACCAAATTCGAGCCCGTCTAGACGACTGGTGAATGCCGTTGCTGGGTAAGCGACGCCAGTTTGCCGCGGCCCCTCGCCGAGCGTGACGTTGATCGCGTGCCCGGAACCGGGCCGTGAAGCCGCGGCGTTGGCTGTGAGCTGAGCGCGACGACACGCCGACCGCCGAGACTGCGCCCAAGAATCCATCAAGAATTCGCCGAGGTCGGCATTCGATCCTTTTCTCACACGGCTTGAGGGCCGGCAGCCGAGAGGAGGAGTCGCCATGTCGCTACTGGGCAACCACATATCGCTGATGCACGGTTGGGTGCCGATTACGGCCCAGATCGTCGCTCCGATCACGCTGGGGATGGCTGCCGGGTGGCGATCGCGTCGTTGGCATTTGTTGTGGCTCCCGACCGCCGCCGTCGTCGGGGCCATGGCGGCGCTCGGGGCGCACCGCTGCATCGGCGCACGGGCACCGCAGGCACTGTACGGGTGGATCGCGCTGGTCGGCATGGCCATGGCGGTGCTGATTCTGGGTTGGCGCGGTGCGCGTTGGTGGCGGCGTGGATTGTCGATCCTGGCCGTGCCGCTGTGCCTGCTCTGCTCGCTGCTCGTGCTCAATCAATGGGTCGGCTACTTCCAGACCGTGCAGAGCGCATGGAATCAATTCGCCTCCGTTCCGCTGCCCGACCAGACCGACAAGGCCACCGTCACCACGCTGGCGGCGAAGGGCTCCAAGCCGCCGCACGGCAGCCTGGTGCCGGTGGTGATCCCCGAAGACGCATCGCATTTCAAGCACCGAGAGGAACTCGTCTACCTGCCGCCGGCATGGTTTGCGAGCTACCCGCCGCCGCAGCTGCCGACGGTGATGATGATCGGCGGCATGGTCAACACGCCCTCCGACTGGGTGCGCGCCGGCGGCGCGGTGGACGCCGTCGACGCCTTCGCCGCAACCCACGGAGGCAACGCGCCGGTGCTGGTGTTCGTCGATCCGGGCGGCGCGTTCGACAACGACACCGAATGCGTCAATGGCAGCCGCGGCAATGCCGCCGACCACCTGACCAAAGACGTTGTGCCCTATATGGTCTCGAACTTCGGGGTGAACCCCGACCCGTCCCGCTGGGGCATCGTCGGCTGGTCGATGGGCGGAACATGCGCGGTGGACTTGACCGTCATGCACCCCGCCACGTTCAGCTCATTCGTCGACATCGAGGGCGACCTGGCACCCAACACCGGAACCAAGGAACAAACCGTCGCGAACCTGTTCGACGGCGATGCCGACGCGTGGGCAAAATTCGACCCGACGACGGTGATCAACCGCCACGGCCGCTACACCGGCGTATCCGGTTGGTTCACGATCTCCTCGGGTGGCTCGCCGCGTCGCGACATCACGACCGTCGATACCGCCGCGATGGCTGTCGCGGGCCGCGTCGCCGCCGCCGACCCGGGTAACCAGGCCGCGGCCGCCGCTTCCCTGTGCGGATTGGGCCGGGCGAACGGCATCGATTGCGCGGTGGTGGCTCAGACCGGAAAGCACGATTGGCCGACGGCCGGCGTGGCCTTTTCCACCGCGTTGCCGTGGCTGGCCGGTCAGCTGCACACCCCGGGCGTAACTCGGATTGCCTTGCCCAACAACGTTACTCAGCACGCACTCTGATGGCGCTAGCCGCGTGGGAGGCCGAGTACCCGCTGGGCGATGATGTTGCGCTGGATTTCGGAGGTGCCGCCGGCGATGGTTCCGGAGAAGCTGCGGGCGTAGCGCTCGAACCAGCTGGCGAAGTAATGGTCGAGGTTCATGTGCGCATACGGTCCCGTCAGGCCCGGGTGAACGAGCCCATCGGATCCCGCGGACGTCAGCGCCAGTTCCATCCCACGCAGCTCCGCTTCGGAACCGAGCAGCTTCAGCACCGATATCGCGGCCACGTCATCTTCGCCGCGCGCAGCGCGGGCCAGAGCCGCCGAGCCCAACAATCGCAGCGCCTGCTTGTCCATGATCGTGCTGGCGTATTGGTCGCGCTCAACCTCGGTGCTGGGATGAAAGTCGTCGATCATGTTCTCGAGGCGATCGGCGAAACCCAGCCACATCATGGTGCGTTCGTGCCCCAGCGATCCATTGGCCACCCGCCAACCCTGGTCGAGCTCGCCGACCAGATTCTCCGCGGGCACCCGCACGTCGGTGAAGAACACCTCGTTGAAGTCCAGATCATCGGCGCCGCAGATCGACGGGAACGGCCGGCGCACCAGACCCGGGGTGTCGGTGGGGATGACGAGCACGCTGATTCCCTTGTGCTTCGGCGCATCCGGGTTGGTACGGACGAACGTCAACAGGACGTCGGCATCGTGGGCGCCCGAGGTCCACACCTTCTGGCCATTGACCACGAAGTGATCGCCGTCGAGCACCGCGCGAGTGCGTAACGATGCCAGGTCGGAGCCCGCGCTGGGTTCGCTCATGCCCAGTGAAGCGGTGATCTCTGCCCGCAGGATCGGCACCGCCCAGCGCCGCTTCTGTTCGTCGCTGCCGAACGACAACAGCGACGCCCCAACGATATTCACACCCTGCGGGTTGAAGCTGTGGTAGATCCGGCGACGGCTCAGTTCCTCGAGGTAGACGAACTGCTGAATGACCGTCGCGTTGCGACCACCGAATTCCGGCGGCTGGCTGGGCAGCAGCCAGCCGTTGTCGAATAACAACCGCTGCCAGTCGCGTGCCCACTGCGGCATGTGCGAGACGGACCTGGGCCGGTCGAGTGTTTGGCTTGCGGGAGGTAGGTTTTCGTCGAGGAACGCCGAGAACTCCGCCCGGAACTCCTCGACGTCGGAATCAAAAGTCAGCTGCACGGTATTCCTCCGCGATCCGCGCCCGGTGTTCCGCCGCGCCACCGAGCATCAGCTCACCCGCCTTGGCTCGTTTCAGCGCGAACTGCAGGTCGTTCTCCCAGGTGAATCCCATTGCGCCGTGCAGCTGTAGGCCGTGCCGGAACACCAGCGACTGGCATTCCCCCGCCGATGCCTTGGCCATGGCGGCCGCCAGCCGGCGGCGGGGATCGTCCGCCGCGATCGTCAACGCGGCGAAGTAGGCCAGCGCGCGCGCCCGTTGCACGGCGACGTGCATGTCGGCGGCCTTGTGCTGGACGGCCTGGAACGAGCCGATCGCCACGCCGAACTGCTGGCGGCTACTCACGTGCTCGAGCACCAAGTCCAGGATGCGTTGGCAGGCACCGACCATCGTGATGGCCATGCCGGTCAGGGCGAAATGATGAGCGCGTTCCGCGTCGACGGTCAGCCGGTCGCTGTCGGGCACCCGAATCTCCGCGAAGGACAGGTCGGCGACGTGTAGCACCGGGTCGAACACCGCTGCGCGCCGGGCCGACACCTCACTGGACGCGACGAGGAACACCCCGGCATCGGTCACCACCGCGAGCCGATCCGCGCGATCCCCGTCGAGCACATGGCGTGCCGTGCCTTCCAGCACCCAGCCCTGCGCGTCGCGGTGCGCCGCGACCCCGCCGTAGACCGCGGTGCCGGACTGGTGTGGGTCGAACCGGTCCGCGGCAAGCGGTGCGAACTGGCTCATCGTGGCCAGGAACGGGGTGGGGTCGGTGGCGCGCCCGAGCTCTTCGAGCACGATGGTCAGCTCGACGGCGCTGTCGGAATCGCTGAGCTCGGTCCAGCCCTGGTCAACATACGATTTCCACAGCGGACTGGGGTCGACGCCCTCTTCGGCCACGCTGCGCACCAGCGACGACGGGCACTGCTTTGCGACAGCGTCGCGCACCGTGTCCTGCCACAGTCGCTGATCAGCATCGAACTCCAACAGCATCCGCGCCGCCTCTCGTCGTGACTGTCAGGGCGAGAATACCATTCTCGGTTGCGGAAGTAATCATCTCTGAATCCGGGCATGGGGTCACCGGAATGCCCGTGACGAGCGGAATTCCCCCGGCGACCTAGGTGCCGGTCACGAGGCCGTCGGCGGTGTTGTCCCAGCGGTCGAGGTTCACGAATTCGGCAAGCGGGCGGCGGCGCAGCGGCCCATGATTGCCCTTGGGCCACCCGACCACGATGTGGCCGGCGATCATCCAGCCCTCGGGTATGCCGACGGCTTCCCTGAGCAACGGTTCACCGCCATACGAGGCCCAGCTGGTCAGGCAGGCGCCGAGCCCCTGGGCGCGGGCGGCCAGCAGAAAGTTTTGCATAGCGGGAAAGATCGATCCGCCCAGCAGGAGTTCCGACGCCGTCGGGTAATGCGCTTGGGCGAACAAGACCGAAGTGAATTCACCGGCGCGGTCGTGCAATTCGTACGTCGCACGGTAGGTGCGAGCGCGGCGACTGGTGTCGTCGTCGGCGGGCCGGCTCATGCCGTAGACCGGCTCGATCACTTCCAGCGCCTGGGCCGCCGCCTTGGCCACCACGGCCCGCTGCTCGGGCGAGCGCAGCACCACAAAACGCCAGCCTTGTGCGTTGGCCCCCGAGGGAGCCCACCTGGCCGCCTCGAGACACCGCGCCAGGGTCGCGTCGTCAACCGGTTCCTCGGTGAAACGGCGGATCGTTCGGGCGGTCGACATCACTTCCCAGATGTCAGCGCTTGCTCCGGCCACTGCTTCTCCTCAACATCTAGAGTTACCCGAGACCTGCACCTCGATCACGCGTATCTCCAACGGCTGCAGCGGAATTGGATGACGGCCAAGTTCCAGCAGTCTCCGAACGGGCACGAGGACACGGGTGGACAGGTCCATTTGATCCTCGACTGTAGACCCAGCGCAGCGGCCACGGTGCAAGACTGCGCTCAGGCAATCGGACACCTCGACAGCGCGCGCACGACACCAACGAGGGCCGCTGCCCCGAACTGAAGGGAGAGTCCGTTGGATCGCGAAACCTACCGCAGGGGGCTGCACATCCGCTCCGAGGTGCTGGGCGAGGAGTACGTCACTCGCGCGTTGGCCGACGCGGATGACTTCACCGGTCCCCTGCAAGATCTCGTCACCGAGTACTGCTGGGGTGCCGTGTGGGGTCGTGAGGAATTACCGCGGAAGACCCGCAGCATGCTCAACCTGGCGATGATCTCGGTGCTCAACCGGCCCAACGAATTGCGTACGCACGTCAAGGCGGCACTGACCAACGGTGTCACCCGCGAGGAGATCCGCGAGGTCTTCCTGCAGGTGGCCATTTACGCCGGCGTGCCGGCCGCCGTCGACAGTTTTCGCATCGCGCGCGAGGCGTTCGCCGACCTGGACCGGGACTAGGGGCTGTCATGGAAGTCGGATTCATCGGCCTGGGAAACATGGGCTGTCCCATGGCCTGCCGCCTGATTCAGGAGGGGCACGACGTCATCGCCTTCGACACCCGTAGCGAGGCGCTCGAGCGTGTCGTCGCGCTGGGGGCACGCCCGGCGTCGTCGCCCAAAGAGGTCGCCGACCGCGCCGAAACGGTGATGGCCAGCCTTCCCACGCCGGGCGCGTCACTCGAGGTGGCAACCGGTGCGGTGGGTGTGATCAAAGGCGCGCGGGTGAAGCGCTACGTCGACTTGTCCACCGTCGGTAGCCAAATGGCGGTGCGGATCCATGACCTGCTGGCCGAGCGCAACATCGTGGCGATGGACAGCCCGGTCAGCGGGGGCGTCGGCGGGGCCGAGAAGGGGACGCTGGCGCTCATGGTGTCCGGCCGCCGCGCCGAATTCGATGTCGTACGAACCGCACTCGAAGCCTTGGGCCGCCCACTGTACGTCGGTGAACAGCCCGGATCGGCGCAGACGATGAAGCTGGCAAACAACATCTTGGCGGCAAACGTCTTGGTCGCCACCGCGGAAGTCGTCGTGATGGGCGTCAAAGCCGGCCTCGACCCATCGGTGATGATCGACGTGCTCAATGCGGGGTCGGGCGCCACGAGTGCGAGCCGCGACAAGTTCCCCCGCGCGATCCTGCCGCGCACCTTCGACTACGGCTTTGCCACCGCGTTGATGCTCAAAGATGTGCGTCTTTACCTCGACGAAGCGCGAGCGCTCGGCGTGCCCGCCGAGGTTGCCGAGACCACCGGCCGGTTGTGGGAGGCACTCGCCCGCGTTGAAGGGCCCGATTCCGATTTCACGACGGTGATCAAACCCTTCGAGCGGGCCGCCGGCGTCACGGTGGGCGGGCCTTCGACTAGCCCACCGGGCCGCCCGTCGGAGTAACCAGCCGAGCGGATGGCACCGTCGCCAATCCTGAGAATGGTATTATCCGGATTGAAGAACCCGACTTGCCCCAAGGATCGCAAACCGCCTGTTACCAGGGACGATGATTAAACGAAATGCTTACCGGAAACCCATTGATTGACCGCAGAATAAAATGTTAGATTGGCTATCTTGTGACCTCGCACGGCTTGCTTTGGCTGCCGTAGCCGAAGGGTGGCCCTCGTGATCAAACACGCCGACGGAACCAGCACACCGTTGATCGACGCGAGCGTGCACATCTTCTTCCCGTCCACCAAAGCACTGCGCAAGGTGCTGCGCGAACCGTTCAAGAGCCGCGGCTTCCCCGACTACGAGATGGACTGGTACGGCGCCCCCGGCGGTGAGTACGCGCCCAACACCGAGGGACCGGACCGTCAGTACCCGGGTTCGGATCCGGAATTCGTTGCCAATGAACTGTTTTCGAAGCGCGGGGTCGATGTGGCGGTGCTGCATCCGATGGCACGCGGCATCATGCCGGACCGGCACCTGGGCAGCGCGCTGCACGCCGCACACAACGAGATGATGGTGTCGAACTGGCTGGAATCCGGCGAGTTCGGCGAGCGGTTCCGCGGCACCATCCGGGTCAACCCCGACGACATCCCCGGCGCACTGCGCGAAATCGAGAAATGGCGTGCGCATCCGCGGGTCGTCCAGATCGGCGTCCCGCTGCAATCCCGCGAGCTCTACGGCAAACCGCAGTTCTGGCCGATCTGGGAGGCCGCCGTCGACGCCGGACTGCCCGTCGCCGCGCACATCGAAGTCGGTTCCGGCATTGCTTTTCCGCCGACGCCGAACGGGAACACCCGTACCTATGAGCAGTACGTCAGCTTCATGGCGCTGAACTACCTGTACCACCTGATGAACATGATCGCCGAGGGAGTGTTCGAGCGGTTCGACGGCCTGAAATTCGTTTGGGGCGACGGCGCCGCCGACTTCATCACGCCATTCATCTGGCGAATGGACACCTTCGGCCGCCCGCACCTCGAGCAGACGCCGTGGGCCCCGCGGATCCCCAGCGACTACCTGCCCGGTCACGTGTATTTCGTTCAGGGAAGTCTCGACGGCCCCGGCGACGTCGAGTTCGCCGGCGAATGGTTCGGGTTCACCGGCAAGGACGACATGGTGATGTTCGGTTCGAGCTATCCACACTGGCAGTGCGGTGATGTCACAAAGCTGCCCAGCGCCTTGTCCGCCGAGCAGCGCGAGAAGCTGTGCTGGCGCAACGCGGCGCTGCTCTACGGCATAGACATTCCCGCCGGGGTGGGCGCACAGTAGAAGTATCGCGAAAGACTGAGGAGAGCCAGATGACGTTGACCCATTCGCAGGAGCGGATTCCCGCTACCGAGCGCATAGCCGTCCGCTGCGTCGACTCGGATGTCCACCCGGCCCCCAAGCGCGGCGAGCTGCTCCCGTACATTCCCGAGCCGTGGCGCAGCAAGTACTTCCTCACTCGCTCGGTAGGCGAGCAGATCTATTACGACGCCCCAGACTACGCGCACTCCTACGCGATGCGCGTGGACTCCTTCCCCCCCAACGGTGAGTTCCCGTGCAGTGACCCGGATTTGGCATTTCGCCAGCTGATCATGGAGGCGGGCTCCGACATCGCAATCCTGGAGCCGGCGGCCTACCCGGCGCGCATTCATGAAGCCCAGCACGCGATGTCGGCCGCGTTGAACGACTGGCAGGCCAATCACTGGCTGGACAGCCACAACAACTGGCACGAGCGGTGGCGCGGTTCGATCTGCATCGCCATTGAGGAGCCGGAAGAGTCGGTGCGCGAGATCGAGCGCTGGGCCGGACACCCCTACATGGCGCAGATTCTGATCAAGGCCGAGCCGCGGCCGTCATGGGGCCACCCGAAATACGACCCGATCTGGGCGGCCGCCACCAAGCACGACATCACCGTGAGTTGCCACCTGTCGCGCAGCCAGTTCGATGAGCTGCCGATCCCGCCGGTGGGATTCCCCAGCTACAACCACGATTTCATGGTGACCTACTCCCTGCTGGCGGCCAACCAGGTGATGAGCCTGATCTTCGACGGTGTGTTCGACCGGTTCCCGACGCTGCGAATCGTGTTCGTCGAGCACGCGTTCAGCTGGATCCTGCCGCTGATGTGGCGCATGGACGCGATTTACGACGCACGCAAGTCGTGGCTCGACATCAAGCGCAGGCCGTCCGAGTACGTCAAGGACCACATCAAGTTCACCACGCAGCCGCTGGACTACCCCGAAGACAAGACCGAGCTGACCCGCGCGCTGGAATGGATGGAGTGCGAGAAGATCCTGCTCTTCTCCTCGGACTACCCGCACTGGACATTTGATGACCCGCGCTGGTTGGTCAAGCACCTGCCCAAGCACGCCCGCGACGCGGTGATGTACAAGAACGGCATCGCGACCTACCACCTGCCCGAGACCGTACCGGTCCTCGAGGGTCAGACCCGGGTGCTCTGAGTTGACCGAAGAAACCAAGCGGCCCGAGCCACGTCTCGCCCAGGGCCGCGAGCATGTCGTCGCCACGGTAGACGAAATCCCGCCCGGCACACACAAACTGGTGCCGATCGGACGGCACGGCGTAGGCGTCTACAACGTCAACGGCACCTTCTACGCCATCGCGAATTACTGCCCCCACCAAGGCGGCCCACTGTGCTCGGGACGAGCCAGGGGGCGCACGATCGTCGACGAGACGGCGCCGGGTGACTCCGTCATGGTGCGCGACCTGGAATACATTTACTGCCCTTGGCACCAATGGGGTTTCGAGCTGGCGACCGGCACCACCGCGGTCAAGCCCGAATGGAGTATCCGTACCTATCCGGTGCGCATCGTCGGCAACGACGTTTTGGTTCAGGCCTAACTACAGGAGAATCGGTGCCTTCTATTGAGATCAACGGGGGAAACGTCGTCTACGAAATCCTCGGTGACTCCGGCGATCTCATTGCTCTGACGCCGGGCGGCCGGTTCAGCAAGGAGATCCCCGGCCTACGTCCGCTGGCCGACGCTCTGGCCGCGGGCGGCTATCGGGTGCTGCTGTGGGACAGGCCCAACTGCGGAGCCTCCGATGTGCAGTTCTACGGACAAAGCGAATCCCACATGCGCGCCGAGACGCTGCACAAGTTGGTGACCGGCCTCGGTTTCGAGCGCTGCATCCTCGCCGGAGGGTCCGGCGGGGCAAGGGATTCCATGTTGACCACGATGCTCTACCCCGAGATGGTCACCAAGCTCGTCGTGTGGAACATCGTCGGCGGCATCTACGGCAGCTTCGTCTTGGGCTCCTTCTACATCATCCCCAGCATCCTCGCGGTGCGCGGCACCGGCATGGACGGCGTGGTGAAGGTACAGGAATGGCGTGAGCGCATCGAGGAGAATCCGAACAACAAGCAGCGGTTCCTCGACTTCGACTCCGATGAATTCCTGAAGTTGATGCTGCGCTGGCTCAACGCCTTCGTCTCCAAACCGGGACAGACGATTCCGGGCGTCGAAGACGAGATGTTCGACCGGATCAAGGTCCCCACGCTGATCATTCGCGGCGGCGAGAACGACATGGATCACCCGAAGCGGACGTCGCTGGAGGTCAGCTGCCTGATCAAAGGATCCAAGCTCATCGACCCGCCGTGGCCCGAGGACGCCTGGGAGCGTGCGTCCGAAGACCGTGCCGCAGGCCGGGTGCAACACTTCAACATGTTCGATACCTGGGTGCAGGCGGCACCCGCGATCCTGGAATTCCTGGGTTCCTGATGGCGCTACACGGTGCGAATGTGGACCTCGCAGTTGAGCGACGCCTCCAGCGCCGTGTGCACGCGGCTTTCCGGAATGCGTTCCAGGTCCTTCTCCCGCAGCGTCACGTGGACGATGTCGAACCCGTCATCACCGGGCGTGCGCTCGATATCACCGGTGAGCCCGAATGCGGACAGCACCCCGTGGGCGTCGTCGTCGGTCCCCCGGCTGACAAAAGTGATCACACCCGGGACGGGGTCAGCGCCGAATGCTCTGGCGCACAACCCAATTGCGGCGGCCTTGGCCGCGTCACCATCTTCGGCCGCAATGAGCAATTCGACTTCGCGGCGGGATGCGGGCAGGGACGCGAGGTCATTGTCGACCACGTCCGCGCCGGCCGTGGCCACGAGCTCGAGGAGAGCGACCATGCCGTCACGTAGTTGCGCGGGCGTGAGCACGCTTTCCGGGTCGACGTTGACACGCACCACCGCAGTTCGCATGTGCGCAAGCCTAACTAACACGATGGCAGGCCAGCTTTGAACACCACTGCGTCCACCACCATCACCACCGCGGCCTTCCCCGGGTGCACACCACGGCTGCTGAGTGAGCAAGCCGCCCAGGCCCGGGAAGACCTCACTGCCTATCGGAAGCTCGGCGGCTACGGCCCGCTTGCCGACACCGATGAATTCTTGGGCGAAATCGAATCCAGTGGTCTGGCCGGCCGCGGGGGTGCGGCGTTCCCGCTGGCGCTGAAGCTGCGGACGGTTCGCGACAACGGGCGCCTGATAGCGGACACCGGTGTTCCAATCGTCGTCGCGAACGGCGAAGAGGGAGAACCGGCTTCAATCAAGGATCGCTGGCTGCTGCGCCATCGTCCTCACCTCGTCCTGGACGGACTGCGGCTGGCCGCGGCAATCGTTGCGGCCGACCGCGCCTACATCTACATATCCGACTCCGAATCGGCGCACAGCGTCGAATCGGCGCTCGGCGAGCTGGATCCCGGCGCGCTCAGCGTCACCATCGACATGCTCAGCGTGCAGGCCGGATACGTGGCCGGCGAGGAGACCGCCGCGGTTCGGGCGATCAACGGCGGGCCGGCCAAGCCGACAGACAAGCCGCCGCGCCCCTTCGAAGCGGGCGTCGACGAGCGGCCCACGTTGGTGAGCAATGTCGAGACCCTGGCCAACCTGCCCTACCTGCAGTGCCACGGCTCGGCGGAGTTCCGGTCACAGGGCACGACGCTGTCGCCGGGCACCTTCCTGGCCACCATCACCGGGGCCGGGCGGCCGCCCGTGCTCTATGAGCTTCCGCACGGCCTACCGTTCACAGAACTGATTGCCCTGCACGGTATTTCGCCTGACCAGGTGCGCGGAACCTTGATGGGCGGCTACTTTGCCGGTCTGCTCAATCGCTCGGTGCTGGAGACAACCCTGGACCACGAGACGATGCGGCGTGTCGGCAGCGGCCTGGGGTGCGGCGCGATTTCGGTCATCACCGACGACTGCCCCGTTGCGGTGGCGGCATCGGTGCTCGCGTACTTCGACCGCGAAAACGCCGGGCAATGCGGATCGTGCTTCAACGGAACGGCGGCGATGGCCGCGGCCGCCGGTGCGCTGCGCGACGGCGCCGCGACTACAGAAGATGTCGAACGGTTGCGTCGCTGGTCGGTGCTGCTGCGAGGTCGCGGTGCGTGCGCAACACTGGATGCCGCCACCAATGTTGCCGCCAGCCTGCTCGATCAGTTCCGGGACGACGTCGGTGCCCATCTCGACGGCAGGTGCCCGGACTGTACCCGTCATGCGTTCCGCGCCGACCGTCCCTACGAGGCGGAACCTGCGAGGCAAGCATGAAAATCCGTCTGGACCGCACCATTTGCGACGGCTTCGGCATCTGCGCCAAACACGCGCCGGGATACTTCTCGCTGGACGACTGGGGGTACGCATCCCTCATCGGGGACGGCACCGTGGCGGAGGCGGATCGCGACGAGGTCATGCGGGCGTTGCTCGATTGCCCGGTGCACGCCATCACCGAAATTGGTCAGCGCGCCTCCCGCGCTTCCCAGCCGCCACTGGCCGACACCGAGGATCCGGCCGAGCACCTGAAAACCGAAGAGAACGAGGCGGAGTGGGGATTCACGCGTTGAGCGATCCCCACCCGAAAACCTAGTGCCGTGCAACTCACCTTTGACACCGACGTAGAAGCGTTTCGTGCGGAGTTCGTCCGCTTTCTCACCGAACATCTTCCGACGCAAGCTCAAGCCGCGGAGCGCCCTTCGTCGACTTCGCACGTGCCCGAATGGTCGCGCCGCTGGCAGCGACTCCAGTTCGACCACGGTTGGCTACTGCCGGGCAACCGCCCGGAATTCGGCGGTCGCAACGCAAATATCTTGCAGCAGTTCGTGCATCGCGAGGAGCTGTCGCGGCGCCGGATCTATCACTGCTTCAATCCCCAAGGCGTCGGCATCATCGCCGCTTCGCTGTTGTCCTTCGGTACCGAGGAGCAAAAGCGGCGCTGGGCCGTTCCGATCCTGCGAGCCGAAAAGACCGCGTCGCTGGGAATGAGTGAGCCCGGAGCCGGCTCGGATCTGGCCGGCCTGCGGACGAAGGCCGAGCTGGTCGGTGATGAGTTCGTGGTGAATGGGCAAAAGGTATGGACCTCCGGAGCCCACGACGCCGACGTCATTCTCACCTTCGTCCGCACCGACCCAAACGCTCCCAGACACAAGGGAATCAGCGCGCTGCTCATCCCTACCGATACTCCCGGG
>NZ_LZTA01000013.1 GCF_001665875.1 Mycobacterium sp. 852002-40037_SCH5390672 | reverse complement strand
CCAGGCTGTCCAGGATCCGGCAAATTCGGTTGCTGGCCCGGCGGGAGGTTCGCCTGCTCCTCGGCAATCCCATCTACTTTGCGTTCCTGGCGGTCCTGCCTTTCGTCCTGGCGGGGCTGACACTGCTGATTCCGGGCGATTCGGGCCTGGCGCGACCCGGCCCCAGCAGCCCCAATGCGCACGAAGCCATCGAGGTCCTGGCAGCCTTCAACGTCGCCGCGGTGATCATCGGCACGGCTCTGACCATCCGCGCGTTGGTTTGCGAACATCGCATCTTCCGGCGCGAGCAAGAGCTCGGGCTGTCCGCACCGGCCTACCTCACCGCCAAGATCACGGTCTACGGCCTGGCCGCCGCCGTCTGGACGGCCGTCGTATTCGCGATCGTCATCGCGGTCAAGGGCGGGCCGGGGAACGGTGCCGTCTTGCTGCACAACGCCACCGCCGAGCTCTACGTCGGTGTGGCCGTCACCGCGATCGTGTCCGCGGTCATCGGCCTGGGGCTGTCGTCGCTGGGGAAGTCACTGCGCGAAGTCCTGCCGCTGGTGGTTCCGGTGATCCTGGCAGCTGCGCTGTTCAACGGGAGCCTGGTGCAGCTGGTGAGCCGGTGGGGCCTGCAGCAGATCAGCTGGTTCGTCCCGGCCCAGTGGGGCTTCGCGGCCACGGCGTCCACCGCGAATCTGCGCAGGGTCGACTCGCTGGCCGCCAACGCCGTGACATGGACTCACTACAGCGGCTGGTGGGTGTTCGACATGGGGATGCTCGTGCTATTCGGTGTCATCGCCGCCGGGTTCACGCTGTACCGATTGCGGTCACCCCTCGGCGAAAGTCGCCACCCGTCCCACGATCGCAAGCCGCAAGAGCCCCCTCGCCGCCAGGGCTGAGGCGTGCTCGCGGTCGTGCGCCCCGGGGCGGCGGCCGCCGCGAAGTTTCGTTCGGCGACATGAACTGTCGTCGTTGTTCGCCGCGACGCTGACCGCCCGTTACTGTCGGCTTATGGCGCCTGAGACGACTAGCACTGCCGACTATCTGCGCAACGCCTTGGACGGGCGCTGGCGCGATGTGAGAAACCGGATGAGGGCCACGCTCACCGAGGACCTGTTCCGCCCGCACTACACCCCGAACACCGTGATCGCCCGCACCAAGGTGGCGGAGCAGATGAGGATCATGGCGGCGTTCGGTGCGGCTGCCGACAGTTTCCGGAAAGAACACGGCGGCACCGGCGACGTCGGTGCGGCGATCACCATGATCGAGATGCTGGCGATGTCGGACCTGTCCTTGATGGTGAAGGCCGGCGTGCAGTGGGGCCTGTTCGGCGGGGCCGTGGAGAACCTGGGCACCGAGCGCCACCATGAGGTCTACGTGCCCAAGATCATCAGCCTGGAGCTGCGCGGCTGTTTCGCGATGACCGAGACCGGACACGGCAGCGATGTGCAGTCGCTGGAGACCACCGCGACCTACGACCCGCAGACTCAAGAGTTCGTCATCAACTCCCCCACCCCCTCGGCCCGCAAGGACTACATCGGTGGGGCCGCCGAAACCGCAACCATGGCAGCGGTTTTCGCCCAACTGATCACCAGCGAAGACGGCGAGCCGGTCAATCACGGCGTGCACTGCGTCCTGGTTCCGATCCGCGACGAGGACGGCAACGACCTGCCCGGAGTCACCACGTCGGACTGCGAATACAAGGGCGGCCTGCCCGGTGTCGACAACGGCCGCATCGTGTTCGACCATGTCCGCGTCCCGCGGGTCAACCTGTTGAACAAATACGGCGACGTCGCGGCCGACGGCACGTACAGTTCGCCGATCGAGAACCCCAACCGCCGGTTCTTCACCATGCTGGGCACCCTGGTCCGCGGCCGTATCACGGTGGGCGGCAGCGCCGGTGCGGCCGGACGCGTCGCGCTGGATATCGCTACCCGATATGCGTTGCAACGCAGGCAGTTCAGCGCACCCGACGACAGCGGCGAAGTGCTGATCATGGACTACCTGGTGCACCAGCGGCGACTGTTTCCGTTGATTGCGAAGTCATACGCGCTGCAGTTCGCGCAGAACGAGTTGGTCGGCAAATGTCATGACGTCCAGAGCGCGGACGCGCCCGACGCCGACGAGCAGCGCGAACTCGAAGCGCGTGCCGCCGGGTTGAAGGCCGCCAACACCTGGCATGCCAGCCGGGCGATCCAAGAGTCCCGCGAAGCGTGCGGTGGCGCGGGTTATATGGCCGAGAACCGGCTGATCGGGCTGCGCGGCGACACAGACGTTTTCACCACATTCGAGGGCGACAACCACGTGCTGACCCAATTGGTGGCCAAGGAACTGCTCACGGCCTACGCCGACGACATCAAGAGCATGAGTCCGGTCGAATGGGTGCGCTTCGCCGCCAGCACCGTGGGCGAACGTGTCGTCAAACGCACTGCCGCAGAAGCGATTATCCAAACGATCGTGGATGCCCGGCAAGACAGCGAGGAAGAGGGCAGCCTGTTCAACCGCGGCACCCAGATCACGATGTTCGAGGACCGCGAGGAGTATCTGCTGGCGTCGGTGGCCCGCCGGCTACAGGCCAAATCCAAAGAGATGTCGGCATTCGACGCGTTCAACTCGGTGCAGGATCATGTGTTGCATGCGGCCGGCGCGCACATCGATCGAGTCATCCTGGAGGCATTCGTCGCCGGGATCGACGCGTGCCCCGACGAGCAGGCCCGCGAACTACTCGGCATCTTGTGCGACCTGTACGCGCTGTCGGTCATCGAGGACGACAAGGCCTGGTACATCGAGCACCGCTACCTGTCCACCGAACGCGCCAAGGCGGTCACCCGGGGAATCAACGACCGTTGCCGCGCGCTGCGCCCGCACGCCGAGACGCTGGTCGACGGTTTCGGGGTCCCGGAGCGGCTGCGTTACGTCGAGATGCTGCACCCGGAGAACCTGTCCGAGGCCGTCACTGGCTGACCGCCTGATCGGCGATCGTGTCCTGACCCTGCCGGCCAGGCGAAGCCGCGGTGCGCAAGAAAGTCATTGGCCTGAAACGTTATTGATTCGGAACCTTGCCAAGGGTTTGCAGCTTGCCATCTGAACCGACCCGGAACTTGACCGTTCCGATTCCGGTGGGACAGCACAGCTGGTCATTTCCCTTCTGCCACTGGTACTGAACGGTGACGGTGTCATCCGAGGGCGGCAGCACGGTGATATACGGCTTCGGGTTCGGCGTGGGGCTACCCAGCGGCCTGTTGTGGTCGAAGAAGAGCAGCTGTTGGGGACTTGATTCGCTCGCGATCGTCGGGATGATCTGCACCCAGTACAACCGGCAATTCCGGGTGTGCCCCCGACCCATCTCGACCCAGATGGTGCCGGGGATGGCAATGGGAACCGCGGTGATGGCCTGGCGCACGGTGTCGGCCGTCGGCCCGTCGGTGGCCTTGCAGGTATCGGGTCGGGCCTGCGGTGGCGCGGTCGGCTTCCAGCCGCAGCCGGAGGCCAGCAAAACCAGACAGATCACAATGAGCTGACGCACGCGGTGAGCTTAGCGAAGACTGTGAATGTCCCATCGGTTTGGTCAAAAACCCCGTTCTGAGAAGCGTTTCACGGGGCGTCGTGCGTAACCTCGAACGGAGCGACCGGTCAACGGTGACCTGCGGTAACGCGATCCACAGCCGTGAATTCCCCGGCGATTTCACATCGGCGTATCGGCCGTTGAGAGGAAGAAGTAAACCGGGGGAAATTTCGGGCAGCGATGCCGAAACATGCCTGCTCCACAATCAACTCACTCGATACGGAGCTAACTCGTACGCACTCGACGGAGGGACGTAAGCGTGACCAGGGAGTCCATGGCGCCTGAGAACGCCGTGAACACCATGTGCGCTTACTGCGGCGTCGGTTGCGGCTTGGTGTTGCAGATCACAACGGACCCGGAAACGGGCCGCGGTCACGTCGCCAAGTCGATTGGGGACAAAGAACATCCCGCCAACTTCGGCCGGCTGTGCACGAAGGGTGCTACCACCGCGGACATGCTCGGCGCACCGGGCCGGATGGATTCGGCGCACGCGCGGGCCGATCGCGGCGAGCCACTCGAGCCCGTCGACATGGACAGGGCGATCACCCAGTGCGCGAAGCGGTTACGGGCGATCATCGATGAACACGGCGCGGACGCCTTCGCGATGTATGTGTCCGGCCAGATGTCCATCGAGGCGCAGTATCTGGCGAACAAGCTGGCCAAGGGTTTCATCGGCACCAACCAGATCGAGTCGAACTCGCGACTGTGCATGGCCAGCGCGGGTTCTGGTTACAAGCTCTCACTGGGCGCGGACGGACCGCCCGGGTCATACCAAGACTTCGAGTGTGCCGACGTCTTTTTCGTCATCGGTGCCAACATGGCCGACTGCCATCCCATCCTGTTCTTGCGGATGATGGAGCGGGTCAAGGCCGGCGCAAAGCTGATCGTCGTCGACCCCCGTCGCACCGCGACCGCCGACAAGGCCGATCTGTTCCTGCAGATCGCGCCCGGATCGGATCTGGCACTGCTCAACGGACTGCTGCACCTGATCGTCGAGAACGGCCACACCGACCCCGATTTCATCGCCGAATTCACCGAGGGCTGGGACGTGATGCCCAGTTTCCTGGAGCAGTACACCCCCGAGATGGTCAGCTCGGTGACCGGTATCCCGGAAGAGGACATCCGCAAAGCGGCTCAAATGATCGGCGAAGCCGAGAATTTCATGAGCTGCTGGACGATGGGCCTCAACCAGAGCACCCACGGCACCTGGAACACCAACGCCATCTGCAACCTGCACCTGGCCACGGGCGCGATCTGCAAGCCGGGCAGCGGCCCCTTTTCCCTCACCGGCCAACCCAACGCGATGGGCGGCCGCGAGATGGGTTACATGGGGCCGGGATTGCCGGGTCAGCGCTCGGTGGCATCGGACGACGACCGAGAGTTCGTCGAAAAGCTTTGGGGCATCCCCCGCGGGACGCTACGCACCGACGTCGGCAGCGGCACCATCGACATGTTCTCCCGGATGGCCGACGGACAGATCAAGGCGTGCTGGATAATCTGCACCAATCCCGTTGCCTCCGTGGCCAATCGGAAGACGGTACTGGCCGGACTCGAGCGCGCCGAATTGGTGATGGCCCAGGACGCGTTTTTGGAGACCGAGACCAACGAATACGCCGATGTGCTGTTGCCCGCAACCCTGTGGACAGAGTCCGAAGGGGTCATGGTCAATTCCGAGCGCAACATGACGTTGTTCCAGCCGGCGGTCCAGGCGCCGAGCCACGCTTTGCCGGACTGGCAGATCATCGCCCGCATCGCCTGCGAGATGGGCTTTTCGGAGGCATTCAGCTACAACTGCGCCGAGGAAGTATTCGACGAGATCAAGCGGTTCTGGAACCCCAAGACCGGTTATGACCTGCGCGGCGTCAGCTACGAGCGGCTGCGTGAGGGCCCGCTGCAGTGGCCGTGCGCACCGGAGGGCGATGCAGACCGCAACCCCATCCGTTATCTCAATGACGGTGTCAGCCAGACCCAGCTGGTCCGCGAGGACGGCAGCGTGCCGCGGTTGGCCTTCCCTACGCCGACGGGCCGTGCGGTGTTCTTCGCCCGCCCACACCTGCTGCCCGAGGAAATGCCCGATGACGACTACCCGTACCTGCTGAACACCGGTCGTCTGCCACACCAATGGCACACCATGACCAAGACCGGCAAGGTCGCCAAACTCAACAAGCTCAATCCCGGTCCGTTCATCGAGATCCACCCCGACGACGCCGCCCGCCTGCACATCGCCGACGACGATCAGATCGAAATAGCTTCCCGCCGCGGCCGTGCCGTGCTGCCCGCCGTCATCAGTGACCGGGTGCGGCCCGGTAACTGCTTCGCGCCCTTCCACTGGAACGACACTTTCGGCGAATACTTGTCGATCAACGCCGTCACCAGCGATGCGGTCGATCCCATCTCGAGCCAACCGGAATTCAAGGCGTGCGCCGTCACGCTGACGAAGATTGCCGTGTCTCAACCCGATTCGGGCGCAGAGGTCCCGGCACCCACCGACACACCAGAATCCGCACCCATGGAGGTACGAGAAATCAGCGTGTCACAAGTCGACGCTCTCGGCGAATTGCTCGGTGTGACAACACAACCCAGGCCGGAATTCGACGAGCGCGGCCGCTCATATCTGGCCGGCATGCTGTCCGGACTTCGCTCAGACGCCGGTCGCGGCGCCCGCGGGGTGCCCGCCCTGCCGCCCAGCGCACCGTTCGATTCCAGCACCAGGCTGTGGGTGGACGGCC
>NZ_LZTA01000012.1 GCF_001665875.1 Mycobacterium sp. 852002-40037_SCH5390672 | reverse complement strand
GGTCTTCGGCCCAGTCGTCGCCGATGAAGATCACCAGCGTCACACCTGTGCGTGGAGGTTGGTGAACACGCGGGAGTAATTGTTTGATGGTGTGGGCGTTGAGTCAGATTCCGGCGGTTGGCTCGCCGAGTCGCAGTTCGCGTGCCGTGGTGGTCGCCTGGTCGGCGGCTTGGACGACACGTCGACCGAGGGTTTCCACCTCCTGGCCGCGCATGGGGCGCATCGAGCCGAGCACCATGAGTGAGGCGGCCACGGCCCCGTCCGCGTCGAACACCGGGGCCGACAGCTGAATGAGTTGGGTCTCTGTGTTGTGGTCGAGCTGGGTCGCGAGGTATTCGCTGTGGCGTAGCTGGTCGATCAACTCGTCGCGGGTGCGGCGGTAGGGTTCGGAGTCGGGGACTTCCAACAGATCTTCGAGGACGCGTCCGAAGGGAACTCCGGGGGTAGCGAAAACCGAGAAGCTGTAACCGTGTCGGCGGGCGAACTGCAGGGACTGACGCCATCGTTCCGCCTCGGCTTGGTGCGTTTCTGACCCGCCGCGTTTCAGCCAGTGCTCGCTTGTTGCCGAGTCCCATGCCACAAAGACCACTCCGAAGGGCGGAGCCAGTGGGATCGCCTGGCCGACGCGTGCCCGGAGCAAGGTGGCGGGTCCCCGGTCGAAGACGGCGACTGCCCTTGCCTCCCCATCAATGATGGTGGACACCACGACGCAGGCCTGGAGGTCTCGCGCGAGTCGGTCGGCCTGCCGGTTGGCCATGTTGAGCACGGGGTTAGTGGCCTGGGCCGCGCTGGCCAGCGCCAGGCAGGACGCACCCAGTTCGTAGCCCATATCGTGGTTGCGGCGATTCGCGAAGCCTTGTTGGGTCAGCGCCTGCAGGATCGAATCGCAGGTGGCCCGGGGGATGTTCAGGGTGCGTGACAGCTGGGAGACCGTGTGGGCTTCAGAGGGGTGCTCGGCCAGGTACCAGAGCACCTGAGCAGCTCGCTGTACCGCCGGTGACGGATTAATGGGCAAGCGAGCAACCTCCCGATGTCGAATGCGCCGAGCCGCAACCTCAAAACCCAGTGCCCAGCGATGCTGCTGAAATACTAGCGCATCTCGGGGGTTTGCGCTTGTCGACGATCAGTGGCTCCCGGCGGCCGAGGGCCGTTCTAGCGCCCGCTGAGTCAGGTCCCTGCAGCGCTGCAGTGCGTACGCGGGGTTGAGTTCAAGCGCCTTAGCGAGTTCGGGATAGAGCATGTGGCCGGCTGGGAAGAAGTAGGCTTCGCCGGCGACCGCGACTTCGGCGGGCTCATTTGTGTCGGGTAAGTCCGCGCGGATCGACCCCTCGAAGACGTAGCCGTAATGCGGGCACTGGCAGACCTTGCCGGCAAAACCACCCAACTAGTACCGGGGCCGTCGCGTCAGCCGGTTCGTGGCAGACGATTTAGCCGATCTGCATGTCACCCCCCTTGCATCGAGTGCAAGTGGTCTGTGGTCATCGGCCACCGTCCACCCCGGCATTGGGGGGTCCGTGACTCCATGAGAGGCACCGGCAGCATCCTTTCTAGGTCACCATTGCGGCCGCGTGACGCAAAAGCCACGAACCGCCCTACCCTCCAATTCCTTGTACCGATGCCATAGTCTCGTCTACAGTGTCTAAATATCATCTAGAACGCTGAAATATCAGCAGATAGGGGAATTCTCGGGATGGTCGTTCACCTCGAGGTGGACCGGTTGCTGATCG
>NZ_LZTA01000011.1 GCF_001665875.1 Mycobacterium sp. 852002-40037_SCH5390672 | reverse complement strand
GCCGTCGCCGCCGGCCACCGCCATCATTGCCGCCCTCACCGACAGGGAACTGCCGCAGGTGGAAAACCAGGCGACCTTGGCGCCCACGGCTTCGGCCATCAAGTCCTCGGCGCGCTTCAGATATTTGTTGCTTGATCTACGGTCGTCCAACCCGCCGCTGGCCAGCACATCGTCCAGGAACGGCTCGCGGCCCAGAACTTCCAGGACGCGATCGTCGGTGCCGCGGCCCTGCCGGTGGCCTGGCGGGGTGAATCCGTACCGCTTCTTTTCCCGATAATCGGCCAACGCGTCGAGCAGGGGGGCGGTCGATTGGTCCATCGCCCACGGGTACCCGTGTTGTCAGTGGCTAATTCGCCCCGAATATCCGCAGGAAGGTGGGTCGGACCCCCGCTGAGCGTCAGGCTCGGGGCCCGGGCGCGCCAGGAGCGTCGGTGGTCTGGTCCCACCACGACTGGGGCTGTTGGCTGGCCCAGCCGCTGACGGCTTCCAGCTCGGCGGCCAGCGAAATCAGCATGCCCTCGCTGTTCTGCGGACCCATCAGCTGCACACCGATCGGCAGGCCGTCGGACGTGAAGCCCGCCGGAACGTTGATCGACGGCCAGCCCAGGACGTTCCACGGGAACGTCAGCGGGCATGCCGCGATCATGGCGCGGTCGGTGCCGAAGGCACTCAACCGGTCGAAGGCTCGCGCCAGTGGCGGCGGCTGCGCCGTGGTCGGCGCCAACACCACGTCGACGATGTCGAAGATCGAGCCCACCCGGCGCTGGTCGTCCGCTTCGTGGCGGCGTGCGCTGCGCAGGATCGCCTGTCCCAGCACAGCACCCATGCGCAGGTTGGACAGGGTGCGCGGGTCCAGCACCACGCCGTCGCCCAGCCGCTCCTCCCAATCCCGCAGACCGGCCGTGGACCGGACGAGAAAGTCCCACGACAGCCGCATGCCGTAGTCCGGGTTGCCGGGCACCACGGTGTGGCCTAGCAGTTCGAGTTGTTGACCGACCGCGCGCGTCGCGGCCAGCAGCTCCGGGTGCAGCTTGGGCCGGAAGCCGGTGTAGGGGAACCGCGTGGAGAGGGCGATGTTCAGCGGACCGGGCGCCTTCCCCACATAGTCGGAGGCGGTGATGGGAGGCGGTTTGTGCCGGTCGCCCTCGACATTGCCGGACGCGGCGTCGAGCACCAGCGCCGCATCGGCCACGGTGCGGGCCAGCACACCGTTGACCGTGATGCCGTTGAACGCCTCCGGCAACGGCCAGGTAGAGATGCGCCCACGCTGCGGCTTGATGCCCACCAGGTGCGTCCACGCCGCCGGGATGCGGATGCTGCCGGCGCCATCGGAGCCGATGGCGGCGGTGACCAGCCCGGCCGCCACCGCCGCGGCGCTGCCGCCGGACGATCCACCGGGGGTATGCCTTCTTGACCAGGGGTTGCGGGTATGCCCGAAACCGGGCCCGCTGGTGAACGGCCATTGACCGAGTTCGCAGGTGTTGGTCTTGCCGACGATCACCGCGCCGGCCGCCTTGAGACGGCGCACCACCTCGGCGTCGTGCGTCGCGGGCGCGACCGATCCCTCCGTCCCGAAGGCGGTGGGCATCCCAGCAACGTCGACGTCATCTTTCACCGCGATCGGAATCCCCAACAGTGGGGCTGTGTCCCCGGCCGCGCGTCGCCGGTCGGCCTCCGCCGCGTCGGCCAGGGCCGACTCGGTGAGCACCACCCGAAAGGCGTTCAGCGTGGGCTGGCTGGCGTGGATGGCGTGCAGGGAGCGACCGACCAGTGTGGTGGACGTCACTGAACGGCTGGCCAGCTGATAGAGCAGGTCAGTGAGCGTGGGCAGGCGCCGATGGCCGGATCCGGAAATGGATCCGGGACCCGACCCAGAAGCGCCAATCACGGGGTACGAGACTAACGGCGCGGATACCCGTAATGTCGCGGCGGGGTGCAAAACTATTGTGATGCGGCTATACCGAGACCGAGCTGTTGTGTTGCGCCAGCACAAGCTCGGCGAAGCCGACCGGATCGTCACCCTGCTGACTCGTGATCATGGGCTGGTCCGCGCGGTGGCCAAGGGCGTGCGCCGCACCCGCAGCAAATTCGGTGCTCGGCTGGAGCCGTTCGCGCATATCGACGCGCAACTACATCCCGGCCGCAACCTCGACATCATCACGCAAGTCGTCTCGATTGACGCATTCGCCACCGACATCGTCAGCGACTACGGCCGTTACACCTGCGGGTGCGCCATGCTGGAAACCGCCGAACGTCTCGCCGGCGAGGAGCGGGCGCCCGCCCCGGCCCTGCACGGGCTGACGGTGAGCGCGTTGCGGGCGGTGGCCGACGGCCGCAGGTCCCGAGACCTACTGCTGGACGCCTACCTGCTGCGTGCGATGGGCATCGCCGGATGGGCACCGGCGCTGGGTGAGTGCGCCCGTTGCGCCACACCGGGCCCCCATCGGGCCTTCCATGTCGGCGCCGGCGGCAGCGTCTGCACACACTGCCGCCCGGCCGGTTCGACGACGCCGCCGCCGGGGGTGCTGGATCTGATGTCCGCGCTTCACGACGGCGATTGGGACTTCGCCGAAAAGACGCCGCAATCGCACCGCAACTATGTCAGCGGCCTGGTGGCCGCACACCTGCAGTGGCATTTGGAGCGACAGCTCAAGACGTTGCCGCTAGTGGAACGGACGTATCACGTCGACCGCACCATCGCCGAACAGCGCGCGGCGCTGATCGGGCAGGATATGGACTGTGGCTAAACTCTGGGCCGGCGGCTCTGCCCGAAAGGCTGAGCGCGCAACGGTGTCAGTCGATTTCCCGCAGCTGCCGCCCGCGCCCGATGATTATCCGGTGTTTCCCGACAAGTCGACTTGGCCGGTCGCCTTTCCGGAGCTGCCGCCGTCCGCCGACGGCGGGCCGTGCCGGCCACCACAGCACATCTCCAAGGCGGCCGCGCCCAAAATCGAGGCCGATCGGTTGCCCAATCATGTGGCCATCGTGATGGACGGCAACGGCCGCTGGGCCACCCAACAGGGATTGAACCGCACCGAGGGCCACCAGGCGGGCGAGGCGGTGGTCATCGACATCGTCTGTGGTGCAATCGAACTCGGTATCAAATGGCTCAGCCTCTACGCCTTCTCCACCGAAAACTGGAAGCGTTCCCCCGAGGAGGTCCGCTTCCTGATGGGGTTCAATCGCGACGTGGTGCGTATGCGCCGGGTGAACCTGAAGACGATCGGGGTCAAGATCCGGTGGGTGGGTTCGCGGCCACGCCTGTGGCGCAGCGTGATCAACGAACTGGCGATCGCGGAGGACATGACGAAGGACAACGACGTCATCACCGTCAACTACTGCGTCAACTACGGCGGTCGCGCCGAAATCGCCGAGGCCACAAAGGAAATCGCGCGCCTGGCCGCCGCCGGGCGGCTGAACCCGGAGCGCATTACCGAGTCGACGGTGGCGCATCACCTGCAACGGCCCGACATCCCCGACGTGGATCTGTTCTTGCGGACGTCGGGGGAACAGCGGTCCAGCAATTTCATGTTGTGGCAGGCGGCGTACGCCGAATACATCTTCCAGGACAAGTTGTGGCCCGACTATGACCGCCGCGATTTATGGGCGGCCTGTGAGGAATACGCCTCCCGCAATCGCAGATTCGGGAGCGCATAGTGCCGTCACTGCAGGAGCGCCTGGCGTCGATACTCGGCGACGTCCTGCCGCTCGAGGAGGAGGCCGACGGTGCGGTGACGGTGCGCCACGACGGCACCATCGCCTCGCTGCGGGTGGTGACCATCGCCGAGGGCCTCGATTTGGTGTCGCTCACTCAGATATTGGCGTGGGACCTGCCGCTGACCAAAAAGATCAGCGAGCAAGTGGCCAAGCAGGCCCGCGACAGCAATTTCGGAAGTGTGACTGTGATCGAGAAAATCAATGAGAAAGCCGTGCAACGCAATTCGGGTAAAAGCGCGTCGAAAACCGCCGACGTGATGCTGCGCTACAACTTCCCCGGCGGCGGGCTGACCGATGATGCGCTGAGAACCTTGATCCTGCTGGTGCTCGACACCGGCGCCCAGATACGCAGGGCGCTGACCGCGTAACCGGCTAGCGGCCCCCGCAATCCGAACAGGTGCCGAAGATTTCGATGGTGTGGCTGACGTCGGAAAAGCCATGTTTGGCAGCCACTTCCGTCGCCCACTCCTCGACCTCGTGATCGCCCACCTCGATCGTGGCGCCACAGCTGCGGCAGACCAGATGGTGGTGGTGGTGCTCCGAACACCTGCGGTAGACCGATTCACCGGTGTCGGTGCGCAGCGTGTCGACCATCCCCGCCGCCGCCATCGACTGCAGCGTCCGGTAGACGGTCGTCAGGCCGATGTTCTCGCCGCGGCGGCGCAACTCGTCATGCAGCTCTTGGGCCGAACGGAACTCGTCGAGCGTTTCCAGCAAGGTGGAGATCGCCGCACGCTGCCGGGTGGAGCGGACGCTGGTTCCGGTCATTGGTGCGGCTCCTCACTGGCGTGGGCGACGGCGTCCACCACGATGTGCGCGAGGTGATGATCGGCGAGCCGGTAGAGCACTTCGCGCCCGGATCGCTCCCCGGTGACCACCCCGGCCGCCTTGAGAATTTTCAGATGCTGGCTGACCAGCGGCTGGGGCACGCCGAGCGCGTCCACCAGTTCGTGCACGCAGCGATGGGACTCGCGCAATTGCAGCACGATGGCGATGCGCACGGGCGCGGCCAGCGCGCGCAACAACTCACCGGCGGCATCGAGGATGTCCCGCGGCGGCGGCACGGGGTAGGCCGCCCCTGCGGAGTGCCCACCGGCGCCCAGCGCGTCGTGGTCGTGGGCGGCCATGTCCAGGTCCGAGTTGCCATCGGCGGCCGCAGGCATCGAGGGAGAAGCTGACGGGGACGTCATCATGGAAGCGTCATCACCTCGAGAAATTGCCAGGTAGTGGGAAAGTATCCGCCGTTGAATATCGTTATCGGCTGCCTCCCACTGTCACATGCATGATGACGCATGTCAAAGACCGCGGCGCCATCGCTACCATGACTGATGCTCGGCGCACGGCGGTTGACCGCCGCGCGTGCCCGCTCAAACCCGGAAAGGGAGTGCACCACCCCGTGGCGTCCGTCATCGACACCGTAGTGAACCTGGCCAAACGGCGCGGCTTCGTCTTTCCCTCGGGGGAGATCTACGGCGGCACCCGGTCGGCGTGGGATTACGGCCCGCTGGGTGTGGAGTTCAAGGAGAACATCAAACGGCAGTGGTGGCGCTCGGTGGTCAGCGGTCGCGACGACGTCGTGGGCCTGGATTCGTCGATCATCTTGCCGCGGCAGGTGTGGGTGGCCTCCGGCCACGTCGAGGTTTTCCACGACCCCCTGGTCGAATCGTTGATCACCCACAAGCGCTATCGCGCCGACCATCTCATCGAAGCCTACGAAGCCAAACACGGACACCCGCCGCCCAACGGCCTGGCCGACATCCGCGACCCGGAAACCGGCGAGCCGGGCCAGTGGACCGAGCCCCGCGAATTCAACATGATGCTCAAGACCTACCTCGGTCCGATCGAGACCGAGGAGGGCCTGCACTATTTGCGTCCGGAGACCGCGCAGGGCATCTTCGTCAACTTTGCCAACGTGGTGACGACTGCCCGCAAGAAGCCGCCTTTCGGTATCGGTCAGATTGGCAAGAGTTTTCGCAACGAGATCACCCCGGGCAACTTCATTTTCCGGACCCGCGAGTTCGAACAAATGGAAATGGAGTTCTTCGTCGAGCCCTCGACCGCGAAGGAATGGCATCAGTACTGGATCGACACCCGGCTGCAATGGTATGTCGAGCTGGGCATCGACCCGGAGAACTTGCGATTATTTGAACATCCGGCCGACAAGCTGTCGCACTACTCGGATCGCACCGTCGACATCGAGTACAAGTTCGGTTTCGCCGGTAATCCGTGGGGTGAGTTGGAAGGTGTCGCCAACCGCACCGATTTCGACTTGTCGACGCATGCCAAGCATTCCGGCGTCGACCTGTCGTTCTACGACCAGGTCACCGACACCCGGTACACGCCGTATGTCATCGAGCCGGCCGCCGGTCTGACGCGGTCGTTCATGGCGTTCCTGATCGACGCCTACGTGGAGGACGAAGCCCCGAACGCCAAGGGCAAGATGGAGAAACGCACGGTGCTGCGTCTGGATCCGCGCCTGTCTCCGGTCAAGGCCGCGGTGCTTCCGCTGTCCCGCCACGCCGACTTGAGTCCCAAGGCGCGAGACTTGGCCGCCGAGTTGCGCAAATTTTGGAATATCGATTTCGACGACGCCGGTGCCATCGGGCGACGATATCGGCGCCAGGACGAGATCGGCACGCCGTTCTGCGTGACGGTGGATTTCGACTCACTCGAGGACAACGCCGTGACGGTGCGCAGGCGCGACGACATGTCCCAGGAACGGGTGCCGATGAATGCGGTGTCTGATTATCTGGCGGCGCGCCTCAAGGGTTGTTAATCGCCTACTCCGGGGACCGTCTTGTAGATTGTCTGTCCCGTTGCGGCGGCGCACGTCTGATCGACGCGCGCGGGTGGTGCTGCGCCATCACTGACACTCGATTGGCGAAATAAGGTTTGTTTAAAAGTCCGGCTTTTCGCGGCGGGGGTGCCTTAGGATCCCCACTGGGGCATAAGTAGATAGCTAATGGCCGCGGGTGGTTTTCGGGCCTCCCGGGGCAGGAGCCGTTGACTCGGCCGGTTGGGGTTGCAGATGATTCCCGCGTTTGTGTTCTTCCCTCCTGAGATCAACTCGGCCTTGATAGTTGGCGGCCCGGGGGCCGGACCTTTGTTCGAGGCGGCCTCGGCGTGGGACGGGCTGGCGGTTGATCTGTCGTCCTCGGCGTCGTCATTTCACACCGTGGTTTCGGATTTGGCCGGTGGCGCCTGGATGGGACCGTCGTCGATGTCCATGACCGCGGCCGCTGCGCCCTATGTGCAATGGCTGATCATCGCGGCGGCGCAAGCAGAGGTGGCGGCTCTGCAGGCCCGGATGGCGGCGCTGGCTTTCGAGGGGGCTCTGGTGGCGACAGTGCCCCTGCCGGAGGTGCTGGCGAATCGGGCCCGGCTGCTCGTCTTGATTGCGACGAACTTTTTGGGCCAGAACACGGCGGCGATCGCGCAGACGGAGCTCGAGTACGTCGAGATGTGGGCGCAGGACGTGGCCGCGATGTTGGGCTATCACGCCGGGGCTCAAACGATGGCGCAGGCCCTGCCGGCCTTCAGCGTGCCGCCCGCAGGCCTCGGGGGTAGCGCACCGTCCGCGGGTCTGGCGGGTCTGGCCGGGTTGGTGACGGCGCCCCTGAGCTTTGCGTCGCAGTTCTTCCAGGGCTTGTCCTCACTGGGGACCGCGTTCGCCTCGGAGCTGCAGTCGGTGTTCTCGGCGCTCTCGCCGGCCGTCTCGTCGCTGACGTCGTTGCTTTCTTCAACGCCGGTAGCGACATTGACGACGGTGGCCCAGGCCGGAATGTACCCGGCGACCGCGATGATGACGCCCATGGTGACGCTCGCCCAAAATGCCGGTCCGACGGCGGCACCCGCGTCGGCGCCCTCATTGGCACCGGCGTTGGTCAGTGCGTCCAGCGCGCCCGTCAATGCGCCACATAGCGCGGGTAGCGCTTTATCGGACTTGCAGCCACTGGCCGGTGGAGGGTTGGGCGCCTTGGGCGTTGCGACGGCGGGTCTGGGCAGCGCGCGGTTCGTCGGGTCGATGTCGGTGCCCGCGGCGTGGCAAGGGTCGATGCCGGCGTACATCGCGACTCCGGCCATGTCGGGTGTGGGCTCCGGGGCGCCGGCCACGGCGGCGACGGTCGGAGCTACCGGTTCGGGCAATGGCGTACCGATGGCGGCGATGCCGGTGGGTGACAAGAGCCCCGAGGGCGAGGACCGCGGGACCAGGGCGCAGGTGGTCAGGTCTCGTCCCAAGGTGGTTCCGCGCAACCGACGCGGATAGTGCGCCGGTGCTGCTGTTGCAGACGTGAATAGTGTGCAAAGCGACGAGAATTCAATACTTTTGGTTATGCCCACATGCGTGGCAACGAACGCCGTATCCGCGATGCGGATTCATCTGATTGGTCTAGTGAAAACCCGTGACCTGTCCACTTGGTGACCAGACGAACCGGATAAGAATCGATTACCGCGACCGGCCCGAAACCCGTCCCGCCCATCGGATTCAGCCCTTGCCGGCAGCCCTAAAGTGTTGCACCGCAACGAATGTGCAGTCGCCGATCCGTCGCATGAAGCCTCGAGTCGCGCATGAATCGCGTGGTGTTGTCTACGCGGGTGGCGAGGGGCTGTGATCGCGGACCCGGCCGTGGGTCACGTGGGGTCGACCATGTGGCTCAACAGAAGAAATTGGCAATTCCCGCACATTTTCTTCGGTTTGTCTTACTATGTGAACCGGTTGGTGTAAATAGATTCGCCACAGCGCCCGAACGCTCTAATCGGCTGTGGAAGGGGGCAGGGGTGCTATTGCCTCTCGGTTCGCCGTTGCCGGATGACACGGTGTCGGCAGTTCGAGGTGAGTCCGGCGTGCTCGGTGGCCTGTCGGTTCCACTCAAGTGGGGCGTGGTCGTCCCGCCAGATGACTATGACCATTGGGCGCCGAAACCTGACGTCAGCGCCGAAGCCCCCGCAGAGACGGCCGACATGCCCCGCCCGACAGCGGTTGCAGACGGCGTGTGGAGCGGGTGGGAAGGCGATACCGTGCCGCGCACCCCAGGCGTGATACCGCATTCCCCCGCAGCTGGTTGAGACGGGGAAAACCCAAAGCCGCTGCAGTCACCGGCGTTAGGCGCTGCTCAGAAGCGGCCGCCGCCACCCATGAAACCGCCGCCGGACGAACTCGGGCTGCCGCCGAACGACGTCGGGCTCCAGCCGCCGAATCCGCCCCGCATGCCTCCGCTGAGCACGTTGCCGATGATGATCCCGCCGAGCATCGCACCCATGTCACCGCCGCCGCGGCCCAAATAGGCGCGCTGCGCCGTTTGCGCGTCGTCATTGGCCAGTGACTGCGCCGTGGCGGCCAGCGTCGACGCCGCATTGGCGTGGGCGATGGCCTCGGTGGGCTGGGTCGACCGTTTGTCCTCCGCGGCCTGCAGATGCCGTTTGGCTTCGGCCAGCCGGGTGCGCGCTTCGGGACCGATGCTGCCGCGACGCGTGTCGACGTAGTCCGACACCGCACGTACCCGCGACTGCGCGGTGAACAACGCCTGCTCCAATGACCGGTTCAGTCGCTCGGCGGCGGCCTGCTCCTGGGCCAGCGTGGCCAGTAGCCCGTTGAGGCCGGCGTCGGCCTTGGTCAGCTGGCCGAAAGCGCCCAGCGGATCGTCGGAAGCACCGGCCCGTGCGCTCTCGACGGCCCTGATGGCAGCATCGCGTGCCGCAACCAGATCACTGGTGTGCGCGGTTTTGGCGTTCGGTGTCTTCTGTAGCAGTTCGTCTGCGCGCTTGATGTCGTGCTGGATATCGGTCATGGTCGACGGCAGCCGGTCGACGGCGTGCTGAATGTCGTTGGCCGCGTTGTCCACCGCGTCGAGCAACGCCCGCGCTTGGCCCAGCGCTGACTCGGCGGCGCGGACGGCATCGACCAAACCGGCTTGCCGTCCACTGACGGCGCGGGAGGCGAGCTCACGGGCATTGCCGATATTGCGGTCGGCGAACGCCAGCCGCTCCTTGGCCGCCGTGACATTGCCCGACACCGAAGTCAGTGCGACAGCGCTGAAGTCGTTGTGTAGTCCGGCAAGTCCTTGTTCGGCCGGCGCGATGCGGGCGGTGAGTTCCACATACTGCTGCGTCAGTGAGTCCAGCCGGGTGGGGGCGTTGATCACCAAATCGCGCAACTTCTCGAATGCCTCGGTTTGTGACTCCAGTTCGCGGTCGGCGCGCGCTGCCGAGACGATCACCTGGGTAAGCAACTCACGCCGCTGCGCCGGCGTCTCGGGTGTGTCGTCGTCAAGTTGCTGCCGAATCGTGAACGCCTGGGACAGTGCCGCTTTGGCGTTGGTCACGGCCTGGGTGAATGGCCGGGTCCGGTCTTCGCCGAATTCTGTGACGGCCAGGTCCAATTCGTTGGCGCTGGTGCGCAGCGCATTGTCGACGTCCACCACCAGTTCACGGGACAGGTCGTCGAGTGCCTGCGGCGCCACCGCGGCCAGCGCCTCGGTGTCGGTGGGGTCGACCCGGCGTGCCGCCGCCAACGCTGCGGCCCGGCGGCGCCGGCCACGATAACGCATGACCAGCAACAGGACTGCCAACGCGATGAGAATGCCCGCCAGCACGGCCAGCAGTGCTACCCGGCCCGACGAATCGGGCGAGGTATCGAGTCCAGTGGCCGCCGCCACCGCGGCGCCACTCCAATCACCGTCGTGCAGGGCGGGCTCGATCTTGTTGCGCCGCAACTTGTCGACCTGATTTGCATTGACGCTCTTGATCGTCGACGGCACCAGGAAGGCGTATTCACGGCTGCCGGTGCCGACGGCCAGCAGCGCGTCATAGCCGCCCAGGTCGCTGTTGCTGACGGTGCGTTGTGCCCACCCGGCCGCGCTCTGCCCGGAGAAATTGTCGACGTAGACCACCCAAAGCCGGATGTGGCGGTCGGTGTACAGCTTGCTGAGAGCGCCGGTGACTGCGGTGCGACCGGAATCCGACAGGGCCCCCGCGTTGTCAGTGATGTAATCGGCCACGCGCAGTGGTGGTTGCGCGCCGGCGGGCGGCGCCAGGAGCAGGCAGCCGCTGAAGCCGACCGTGAGGACCGTCGTGATCACGGCGATCAGGCGAGCGGTGCAACGCATAGGGCCAATCTAGCCCCGCGACGATGCAGGCCAGTAGGCCTGATGAGGAGGGGGCGGTTAGGCACAGGCCCGCGGCGACACACGCCAGTAGGCCTGAGTCGAGCCAGACTTCGGCAGGCATTCCCTGGCAGACTGTGCGTCGGTGACCAGGATTCAGCGCGACCCCTACGACGACTTCGACCGTCAGCGACGGGTGACCGAAGCGCCGAAGACTGCGGGTCTGCCGGGTACCGAGGGTCAGCACCGCAGCGACTTCGCCCGGGATCGGGCGCGGGTTCTGCACAGCGCCGCGCTGCGCCGATTGGCCGACAAAACCCAGGTCGTCGGACCCCGAGAAGGCGACACACCGCGCACCAGGCTGACGCATTCGCTCGAGGTCGCCCAGATCGGGCGGGGAATGGCGATCGGGCTGGGCTGCGACCTCGACCTGGTCGAGTTGGGGGGACTGGCCCATGACATCGGCCACCCGCCCTACGGCCACAACGGCGAACGTGCGCTCGATGAGGTCGCGACGGACTATGGCGGCTTCGAGGGCAATGCCCAGAACTTTCGGATCCTGACCAGTCTTGAGCCCAAAGTCCTTGATGAACAAGGCAATAGCGCGGGGCTGAACTTGACTCGGGCGTCGCTGGACGCGGTGACCAAGTACCCGTGGCCCCGTGGCGAAGGGCTTGAAAACAGGACAAGCAAGTTCGGGTTTTACGACGACGACCGCGAGCCGGCCGCCTGGGTTCGGGCCGGCGCACCGGAGGGCCGGATGTGCCTGGAAGCGCAGGTCATGGACTGGGCCGACGACGTGGCGTATTCGGTGCACGACGTTGAGGACGGTGTGGTGTCGCAGCGCATCGACCTGCGCGTGCTGGCCGACGACGACGAGGCGGCCGCCCTGGCCAAGCTGGGCGAGACCGAATTTTCCCGGGTGCGCGCCGACGACTTCATGGCGGCCGCCCGGCGGCTCTCCGCGCTGCCGGTGGTCGCCGCCGTCGGCAAGTACGACGCCACGCTCGCGGCTGCGGTCGCGCTCAAGCGGTTGACCAGTGAATTGGTGGGCAGGTTCGCGTCGGCGGCCATTGCCACCACCCGTGCGGCGGCCGGCCCCGGCCCACTGGTGCGCTACCGGGCCGAGCTGCAGGTCCCCGACCTGGTGCGCGCCGAGGTGGCCTTGCTGAAAATCCTGGCGTTGCAGTTCATCATGTCCGATCCGCGTCACCAGGAAACCCAAGCCGGGCAGCGTGAACGCATCCACCGGGTGGCGCACTGGCTGTTTGCGGGCGCGCCCCGGACCCTCGACCCGGTCTTTGCTGCGGCCTTCAACACCGCGGCCGACGACGGCGCCCGGTGGCGGGTCATCGTCGATCAGATCGCCTCGTACACCGAGGGCCGGCTCGAACGGATCGACACCCGCCAGGCCGGTCCGTAGTCGTTGGTCGGCAGTAAAGTCGTCCGGTCCGGGGATCGGCGTGGCCGTCGCGAGTTAGGCTGCCCGACATGACGAAATTCACCGGCACGCCCTTTGTGGCCTCCCTCTTGGTGGGGCTTCCCGTCGTCGCCATGACTGCCTGCAGTTCTCCGCAGCACGCGAGCACCCAGCCGGGCACCACCCCTCCGGTGAAGAGTGCCGCTCCGACGTCGTCCGGTGAGACGACGACCCCGGCTCCCGCCGGAGGCTCGCTCAGCGCCGAACTGAAGACGCCCGATGGCCGCTCGGCGGCCACCGCGACATTCGACTTCACCGGCGGCTATGTGACCGTCACCGTGAAGACAGTGGCACCCGGCATCCTGACGCCCGGCATCCATGGCCTGCACGTTCACGAGATCGGCAAGTGCGAGCCGAACTCGGTGGCTCCCACCGGCGGTGCAGCCGGAAACTTCTTGTCCGCCGGTGGTCATTACCAAGCCCCCGGGCATACCGGTAAGCCGGAAAGTGGCGACTTGTCGTCGCTCGAGGTCCGTCAGGATGGCTCGGCATACCTGGTCACCACCACCGATTCGTTCAACCGGGACGATCTGCTGGCGGGTAACAAGACTGCGCTGATGCTGCACGGCGCCCAGGACACCGAGAACGCGATGGACCGGGTCGCCTGCGGTGTCATCGGTACCGGCTAGCCTGCGCCGTCGCGCCTTAGACTGAGCCGATGTCCAGCCCGGTAGGTTCACGCGCGGAGGGCGATGGCCGCGCCCGGGGTCGCGGCCGGATTCCCGATCGCGACATCGCGGCGATCCGCGAGCGGGTGCGTATCGACGAAGTCATCGGCGATTACGTCCAATTGCGGCGTGCCGGCGCCGATTCGCTCAAGGGCCTGTGTCCGTTCCACGACGAGAAGTCGCCGTCGTTTCACGTCCGCCCCAACCACGGCCACTTTCACTGCTTCGGCTGTGGCGAGGGCGGCGACGTGTACGCGTTCATCCAGAAGATCGAACACGTCAGCTTTGTCGAGGCGGTCGAACTGCTCGCCGATCGGATCGGCCACACCATCACCTATTCCGGCCCGGCGACCAGCGTGCAGCGCGACCGCGGCAGTCGCAGCCGGCTCGTCGCGGCCAACGCGGCCGCGGCGGAGTTCTATGCGGCGGCGCTGGAATCCGCCGAGGCCGCACCGGCCCGCCAGTACCTGACCGAGCGGAACTTCGACGCAGAGGCGGCCCGTCACTTCGGTTGCGGCTTCGCGCCGTCGGGGTGGGATACTCTGACAAAGCACTTGGTGCGCAAGGGTTTCGAGTTCAAAGAGCTGGAAGCGGCCGGCCTGTCGCGGCAGGGACGCCGCGGACCGATGGACCGCTTCCATCGTCGGTTGTTGTGGCCCATCCGTAGTTCGTCCAACGAGGTGATCGGTTTCGGTGCCCGGCGGCTATTCGACGACGATCCGATGGAAGCCAAGTACATCAACACGCCGGAGACGGTGCTGTACAAGAAGTCGAACGTGATGTTCGGCATCGACTTGGCCAAACGCGACATTGCCAAGGGCCATCAGGCCGTCGTCGTCGAGGGCTACACCGACGTGATGGCGATGCATTTGAGCGGGGTCACCACCGCGGTGGCGTCGTGCGGCACCGCGTTCGGTGACGAGCATCTGTCGATGCTGCGCCGGCTGATGATGGACGACAGTTTCTTTCGGGGCGAACTGATCTACGTTTTCGACGGCGACGCGGCCGGGCGGGCCGCCGCGCTCAAGGCCTTCGGTGGTGAGCAGAACCTGGCCGGGCAGTCCTTTGTGGCCGTCGCGCCGGACGGCATGGATCCCTGTGATCTGCGGCTGAAGTCCGGCGACGGGGCGCTGCGTGATCTGGTGGCGCGGCGAACACCGCTGTTCGAGTTCGCGATACGTTCGGCGCTCGCCGAGATAGATCTGGACAGCGCCGAGGGCCGGGTAGCCGCGCTGCGCCGCTGCGTACCCATGGTGGCCCAGATCAAGGACCCCACGCTGCGCGACGAGTATGCCCGCCAGCTGGCCGGGTGGGTCGGCTGGGACGACGTCGCGCAGGTTATCGACCGGGTGCGCAGCCAGTCCAAGGCCTCCGCCACCCAGGCCCGCGGCGGCTCCGGACCCAAGGCCCCTCGCCGCGGGGCGCAGCCGGCCCCGACCGCGCTCCAGCCCGCCGGCAGTCGTCCGGACCCACGTGACCCCACCCTGTGGCCACAACGTGAGGCGCTCAAGGCGGCCCTGCAGTACCCGGCGTTCGCCGGGCCGGTGTTCGACACGTTGACCGTCGAAAGCTTCACCCATCCCGGATACGCGGCCATTCGCGCGGCCATCGAGACCGCGGGCGGCACGTCGAGCGGGGTCACCGGCGCGCAATGGATCGAGGCGGTGCGTGATCAGGCCGCTTCGCCCCTGACCGCCGGCCTGGCCAGCGAGCTGGGCGTGGAGGCCATACAGGTCGATGAGGAGAAACTGCCGCGCTACATCGGCGGTGTGCTGGCCCGGCTGCAAGAGGTGTGGATGGGCCGGCAGATCGCCGAAGTGAAGTCGAAGCTGCAGCGCATGTCGCCGATCGAGCAGGGCGACGAGTATCACGCCCTGTTCGGCGACCTGGTGGCGATGGAGTCCTACCGGCGCAGCCTGTTGGAGCAGGCTAGCGGCGACGATTAGACGGGGCCAGCACCTCGTCGGCCGAATCCTCGACGTCGCGTTCCATGATGGCGGTTTGGTCGTCAAGCTCCGTCAGCGTGACAAAACCGGCGTCGGGGGAGATCCGATTCGCGATCTTGCGCCGTCCGCCTTCGATCATCGATTTGGCCACCGGACTGCTGGTCAGCGCGCGATAAGTGCCGACGAGCTGCTCGTAGCGGCGACGCCCGGCCTTCGAGCCCAGCACGTAACCCAGCCCAAGCACCACGACATACCGGATCAAAACATTCCTCCCGACTATCGATGGCTCCATCCTGCCTCACCGGCCTGGGCGCACGCGCGGTCCATCCCCTTCTGATGGTGGCCGGGGGTGGTCAACGCTAGTTGGGCGCGGTCGTGCCAGTACGCTAGAGTCGTCCCGCGATCGGGTTAGTCCCCTGTAGCTCAATTGGCAGAGCATTCGGCTGTTAACCGAAGGGTTCCTGGTTCGAGTCCAGGCGGGGGAGCACTTCCCTCAAGTCTCAGTGACCGGCGCTCTGGCCGCCGTAGATGTGCAGCGTCTCGATCACGGACGCGACCTCCAGGTAGTGGATCCCTCGACGATGTGGGCGATGGAGCCCGTCCGGCGCGGCGGATGCATCCCGGCCAGCGCGGTTGTGCCGCGGTGATTCTAGAGTCGCTACGCCGCACCATGGCTCTTCGTGGATACGACGACGCCCCTGAGCGCGCCGCCAAGGAACGCGTCGCTGGGCGGACGCTAGCCGTCATCGACGAATCAGCCTGTTGCGCGGCGGCTTTCGAGGCTATCGACCCCGGCTCGGTGTCCCGTCCGCCCCGGCGTGGGTAGCAACCCCAAATGCTCGCGCAGCGTCTGACCGCGGTATTCGGTACGAAAGCTGCCGCGCTCCTGCAGCAGCGGCACCACCTTGTCGACGAACTCGTCGAGGCCGTGCGGCGTCAGGTGCGGCACCAGGATGAAGCCGTCGCAGGCGTCCGACTGCACATAGTGATCGATCTCCTCGGCGACCTGTCCCGGAGTTCCGACGAACTGTTGGCGGCTGGTCACTTCGATGATCAGCTCGCGGATGGACAGGTTTTCGGCTTCCGCTCGCGAGCGCCAGGTGGCGGCGACTGTTTTGGGGTCGCCGTGCCGGACCCGTCCTCGGGTGATGTTCGGATTTTCGACGGGGTCGACGTCGGGCAGGGGCCCGTCGGGGTCGTAGTCCGATAGGTCCACACCCCACACCTGCTCGAGGAACGCGATCGCGGTCGGGCCGCTGACCTGCTGCTCGCGGATGTGGCGGGCGTTGTCCTGCGCCTCGGCGGGGGTGTCACCCAGAGCGAACGTCGCGCCGGGCAGGACCTTGAGCTGGTCGGGGTCTCGCCCATGGGCTGCGGCGCGGTTCTTCACGTCGGTGTAGTAGCGCTGACCCGCCTCTAGCGACCCATGCAACGTGAACAGGGCATCGGCGTGCTTGGCGCCGAAATCGCGGCCGTCGCCGGAGTCACCGGCCTGCAGCAGCACCGGGTGGCCTTGCGGCCCGGCGGGCAGCGAAGCGACGCCGCGGACGCCGAAATGCCGACCGTGGTGCTCGACGACGCCGATGCGGGCCGGATCGGCATAGATTCCGGCGTCGACGTCGGCGACCACGACGTCGGATGCCCAGCTGTCCCAGAACCGCCGTGCCACGGTGATGAATTCCTCGGCCCTGTGGTAGCGGTCGGCGTGGGCGAGAAATCCACCCCGGCGGAAGTTCTCCCCGGTGAACGCGTCGGAGGAGGTGACCATGTTCCAGGCCGAACGCCCGTCAGACAGGTGGTCCAGCGTCGCGAATTGCCTTGCCACCTCGTAGGGTTCGTTGAACGTGGTGTTGATGGTTCCGGCGAGGCCGAGCTTGTCGGTGACCGCGGCGAGTGCGGCCAGCACGGTGAAGGTGTCTGGCCGGCCGACGACGTCGAGGTCGTGGATCCTGCCGCGATGCTCACGCAGCCGCAGGCCTTCGGCCAGAAAGAAGAAGTCGAACAGTCCCCGCTCGGCGGTCTTGGCAAGGTGCACAAAGGATTCGAACTCGATTTGACTGCCCGCACTCGGATCGGACCACACCGTGGTGTTGTTCACCCCGGGGAAGTGCGCGCCAAGATGTATCTGCTTACGGCGGCCTGCTTCTCGAACGGTCATCCGGTCAATCCCCATCGTTTGGCGATCAATTCATGCGAACGCAGCCGGTCGACGTGTCGGTGTGTCACGGAGGTGATCACCAGTTCATCGGCCCCGGTGACCCGGCGCAACAGGTCGAGTCGGTCGGCCACCTCGTCGGGGTTACCGACGAATTGTGTTGCGGTGCGGTCGGCCACCAGCGCCTGTTGGCCCTCGGTCAACGGCTCGCAGAAGTCGGGATCCGGGTAGGGGATGGCGCCGTGGCCGCTGCGGATGGAATACACCCAGCGGCCGTAGCCGGACGCCAGGTGTCGCGCGGTAGCGCTGTCCTCGGCGACCACGACGTCGGCCGACACCACCACGTACGGTTCAGATAGCCGGGCAGACGGGCGGAACGCGTTGCGGTAGGCGGTGATTGCGTCGAGTGCCGTGCCGGGAGTGATGTGGTAGCTCGCGACAAACGGAAGTCCACGGGCACCGGCCACCTCGGCGCTTTGCCCCTTGGTGCTGCCGAAGATCCACGGTGTCAGCTGGGCATGCTCGCCCGGAACGGCGTGTAGCTCATGGCCATTGACGGTGTAGGTGCCGTCCAGCATCGCTTCGATGTCGGCCAGCTGGTCGGCGAAGTCCGGGGGTTGCGCACACGGCTGGGCGAGCACGGAGGCCTGCGCCCGGCTCCGCTCGCTTTTCATCAGCGGTGTCTGGTCGAAGGGAGTGGGGATGACGAGCCCGTCGACCTCGCGCCATGGCGTGGGCGCGCGTTCGGATGCGCCCAGAGACGGCGTGGCCGCCTCTTTGCGCCGCTGCCCGGATCGGCCCAGCCCCATGTCGATGCGGCCGGGATAGAGCGCGTCGAGGATCCCGAAGCTTTCCACCACGGCAAGTGCCGTCGTGTGGCCGATCTGCACCGCGGCCGACCCGACGTGGATTCGCTCTGTGGCCGCCGCGATTTGGCCGATCAGGGTAAGCGGTGATGAGCCGGCGACCGCGACGAAGTGGTGCTCGGCGAGCCAGTAGCGCCGGTAGCCCCATTGCTCGGCGTGCTGGGCCAGATCGATGGTATTGCGCAGGGCCGCCGCTGCGTCGCTGCCGGCGCTGATGGGGGCGAGATCAAGGACCGACAGGGGAGTGACGCTCATGACTGCGCCGTCGCGTAGCGGTTCGGTGCGGCCGCAAGTCCGAGGCGTTCGCGCAGTGTCTCGCCGTCGCGGTAGCCGGTGCGGAATCGGCCCGCGCGCTGCAGGCGCGGCACCAGGTCGTCGACGATGGTGGGCAGGTCGAGGGCGTTGACCGCGGGCCGCAGCCGAACTCCGTCGACCCCGGCATCCTGCCAGGCGAGCAGAAGCTCCGCCAAATCGCTTGTGCTGCCCGCGAATACGTGCGCATCACTCGAGATGGCCGCCGTCGGTGCCAATGGATCGTCGGCCAGTGACACCACCAGGTCCGCGTAGACCTGGATTTTCCGGCCCGCGGCGCGCTGGGCGTGGCTGACGTCGGCCAGGATGGCACGCAACGTGCCCTCGTCGCGCGGGGTGACGAAGACCAGGTCCGCGTTGGCGACGGCGAAGTCGTACACCCGCGGCGCGTGGGCCAGCGCCGCCACCACCGGCTGGCCCTGGGGCGGCCGCGGGGTGATCGACGGCCCCTTGACCGAGAAGTGCTCGCCGTCGAAGTTGATGTAGTGCAGCTTGTCGCGGTCGATGTAGCGACCGGTCGCGACATCGCGGATGACGGCGTCGTCCTCCCAGCTGTCCCAAAGGCGGCGCACCACCTCCACGGCGTCGGCGGCCTCCTCGACCAGGTCGTCGCCTTCGGGTATGGTCCGCCGGCCGAACAGTGCCGCTTCGTGCGCCGTCGGGCTCACCCGCACCTGCCAGCCCGCCCGGCCGTGCGAAATATGGTCAAGCGTCGCAATCGCTTTCGAGACGTGAAACGGCTCGGTATGGGTGACGGTCGCAACGGGAATCAGGCCGATGTGTTGGGTGACCGGCGCAACCCGGGCGGCCACCAGCGTGGCATCGGCGCGTCCCGCCAGGCGCCGCGGCGAGATTTCGGCCCGGCGGCCCGGCTGCGCGCCCAGGGTGTCGTCGATGGTCAGGAAATCCAGCAGCCCACGCTCGGCGGTGCCCGCCAGCGCTGCCCAATAGCGTCCGCTGAGTTGTCCGCCGCCGGTCGCGTTGTGCGCGAAGGCGTATCGCCACGCCTGGGGGTGCCAGCCGTAGCCGTCCAGGCTCACAGCCAGATGCAACTCGGTCATGGTCGGTCCCGGAGAATCATCGTCGGTTCACCATCGCGCATCGTGGTCATAACTCACTGTGCAACGCTGCGGACGACAGTGCATTCCACGACCGGGTTAAGTTCATCCTGAGTAATACTTCGCCGAGCTCATCTGTGTGGGGCGCGGCGATGAGGGTTCGGTGCAGCGTGGGCGAATACCGGTGTTCAGCGCGTCTTCAGCTGGACGCCAGGGTCTTTCAGATGGAGAAGTCCTCGCCGTGCCAGACACCGGCTTCCGGGGGCCTGATGACGTGATTGGTCTGGGAGCCGTCCGCCCGGGCTTCGAGTTTGGTCACGCGGGTCAGCAGCGATTGCAGGCTGACGCCGACGAGGTCGGGCATCATCGAGTCGTCCGGACTGCCGGGACGGCTGCGGCTGATGACCTGTCCGGGCACCCCGATGACCACCGAGCTCGACGGAACTTCCTTGACCACCACGGCGTTGGCGCCGATACGGCTGTCGTCGCCGATTTTGATCGCGCCCAAGACCTTCGCGCCCGCGCCGATGGTCACCCGATCACCGATGGTGGGATGGCGTTTGCCGGTGTCCCTGCCGCTGCCGCCGAGGGTGACACCGTGGTAGATGGTCACGTCCTCGCCGACCTCGGCGGTTTCACCGATCACCACGCCGGTCGCGTGGTCGATGAAAAGACCGGGACCCAGGACGGCAGCGGGGTGAATTTCGACGCCGGTCAGTATCCGGGTGATTTCGGCGGTGATACGCGCGGTCAGGCGTGCGCCGCGGTTCCACAGCCAGTGGTTGACGCGGTGACCCCAGATGGCGTGGACGCCCGGGTAGGCAAAGATCACCTGCAGCGTCGTCGGGACGGCCGGATCGCGCTCCCTGGCCGCTCGTATGTCACGACGGATGGCTTCGAGCATGGCTAATCGGCCAGGTCAGCAAACAACGGTGTGCTGAGATACCGCTCGCCGAAGTCGGGCAGCACCACGACGACGAGCTTTCCGGCGTTCTCGGGCCGGCGGGCCACCTGCAGGGCGGCGACCACCGCCGCCCCCGAGGAGATGCCGACCAGCAGTCCCTCTTCCGCGGCCAGCCGCCGTGCCAAGGTGATGGACTCCTCGTTGCCGACGGCGATGACCTCGTCGACCAGATCCATCGCCAGCACCGGCGGGACGAACCCGGCGCCGAGGCCCTGGATGGGGTGCGGCCCCTTCTGGCCGCCGGACAGCACCGGCGAGCCGGCCGGCTCTACGGCGATGAATTGTGCTGAGGGCTTGCGTTCCTTGATCACCTGAGCCACACCGGTGATGGTGCCGCCGGTGCCCACTCCGGCGACGAAGATGTCGACTTTGCCCTCGGTGTCGCGCCACACTTCCTCCGCCGTGGTCTTGCGGTGGATTGCGGGGTTGGCCTTGTTCTCGAATTGCTGTGGCACGAAATACCGTTGGTCGCTCTTGGCCAGTTCCTCGGCCTTGGCGATGGCGCCGGGCATGCCCTCGGAGCCCGGCGTCAAAACGATCTCGGCTCCCAAGGCGCGCAACAACATTCGTCGCTCGACGCTCATGGTCTCCGGCATGGTCAGCACGCAGCGGTAACCGCGGGCCGCTGCCACCAGGGCCAGGGCGATGCCGGTGTTCCCGCTCGTCGGCTCGAGAATGATCGTGTCCGGCTTGATCAGGCCCGCCTGCTCCGCCGCGTCGATCATCGCGACCCCGATGCGGTCCTTGACACTGTTTCCCGGGTTGAAGAACTCCAGCTTGGCGACGACGTCGGCGACCGCACCTTCGGTGACCCGGTTCAGCCGGACCAGCGGGGTGTTACCGATCAATTCCGTGACGTTCTTCGCGATGCTCATCTATCTTTTGTCTCCAGCGACGTAGGACCAGGCCTCATCCGCCTGCCAGCTAATATCGAACTCTATGTTCATCTCGGTGGGGATGGCTAGCGTTACCGGGGTAAAGCGTTGCGACGCTTCATCCAGCGCCACCCCGGCGAGCACGCGTCCATGCAGATCGCTAACCGTTTTCGCGGTACGCGTTATTCCCGAAGTGCCGGGCGCCTGACGTATGCAGAAGTCCGTGCCGGGTTCGGTCGCCTCGCCGACGGCGAAATCGTCGACGTCCACCAGTTCGTGACCGTCGTCGGCGCTGAGTACCAGCTGGATGCGGTTGGTCTCGGACAATATGGTCATGGGTTGTTGGTCTTCTTGAAAGGCTTTCCGCGAGTCAGCGTCTTCGTCGCCGCCGGGCAGAACCCATCGATACCGCCCTGACATGGGCGAGCGCGGATTTCTACAGCAGCGCAGGGCTTGAGGAAATCAACAACAACAACAAAAGTCCGCGACGGGGCAGCGCGACGGGACAAGGCGCAGCTGTGCGGCGTGTTGCATGTCACCACTATAGGGCATCGGACGTGGTCGGTCGTTTAGCTCAGCCCGGCATTAGACCTCCTGGCCAGGCCCTAGTGCCTCGATTCGGCGCCGGCCCGCTGCGGTGGGCGCGGCCGGATCAGATGATCGCCGACGTCACGCTGGAGCGGTCGCTGTACCGAGGGCACCGACCAAGTTGGACTCCGGCGCCGGCAACATCGCGACGCCGGCGAGCCCGGGAGACGTTGCGGTGCGGCTGAGCATTGCGGGCGCGGCCCGCGAGCATGCGTTGGTCGAGGACGACGCGGCGCGGATGGTGGACATTTTCGGGTGTCCGCCTGAGGGGAGGCTGACGGGAATGCCAACGTGTTCTCGTTTGCGCTGGCCGGATAACGAGCCACTCGAGCTGGGCAGGATACTCGATGCCGAAGGCAACTGGGTTGGCGCGCCGAGCCCCTAGGTGCCTGCGCCCCAACCGAATACGCGTGTCGTCAGCAGCACGATGCCGAGGGAGACGGTGGTGACGACGGTCAGCCCGATGACCGCGACGACCAGCGGACGCCACCCTGCGCGCGCGATCTGCCGGATGTCGGTGTTGAGTCCCACACCGGCAAAGGTCAGCAGGAACGCCCATTTCGAGACGTTGGCAAGGTTGGCGGTTTGGGCCTTGGTCAGCCAGCCCGCGGTGGCGATCGCGGAGACCACCAGGAAGCCGAGCACGAATTTCGGGAACTTGTTCCAGATGAACGCGGCCTTGGCGTTGGCGCCCCGCGCGATCTCGTCGGCTTCCCCTCGACCGGCCCAAAACAGCGCGAAGCCCAGCACAACGAATCCGATCAGCGCGTTACGAGTCGATTTCACCAGCACCGCGATCTTGCCGGCATGGTCGGAGTACAGATACCCCGTGGCGGTGGTCTCGGCGGTGTTGTCCACGGAAAGTCCCGCCCACAAACCGAATTCGTGATTGGTGAGACCGATCGCGTGCCCCAGCGGCGGCAACACGAACAGTGAAACCGCACCCAGCGCCAGGATCGCCGCGATCGCGTAACTGACATCGGAATTGCGGGCCCGGATCGCGCCCTTGGCCGCGACGATAGCCGATACCCCGCAGATGGATGTGCCTATCGCCAACAGCGAACCGAGCTTGCCCGACAGCCCGAATGCGCGGGCCACGACGATGATGATCGTTCCGGCGATGGTCATGTCCACCAAGATCTGCACCAGGCTGATCCCGCCGAGTTTGGCGATGTCGCCCAGCACGAATCGCGAACCGAGCGCCACGATTCCGGCCTTGAGCCAGAATTCGTAGGTCAGCACGCCAGGGCGAAATATCGGGTGCAGGCCGATGGTGTTGGTGATGAGCAACCCGATCACGATCGCCCACAACACGTATTCGATGTCGGGCACGGTCCAGTGCTGGTGCTTGGCCAGTGCGTTCCACCAGATCTGCGCGTACTTGCCCAACACCCCCACGATGATCAGGAGCAAAATCCCCGGCACATAGTCCAGTGGACGGCTGCTGGTGAAGGTGGCTTCGGTCGGCGCTTCGTCGGGTTCCACCCGGACTGTGCTCACGCCGGTCACCAGGGAATCTTCGGAAGCACGTTGGCCACAGCCAGACCGACGATCACACCCGCCACCGAGGTCGCCCACCAGTCCACCGAGACCGAACCGAGCCGGGCCCCCCAATCCTGCGCCCGCGGAGCGTCGGGTTCCTTTCCATCAGTTGGCACGCCTTCACCCACGATGACCGCTCCTCAAGCGCCTATGGCGGCGTCTTTCAACCGCATCCTGACTTCGAATGGTGGCGTCCCCGGCCGCCACATCCAAGTGATTGGCTCGGGCTGAATTTAGCCCTGCTGGTCGATCAGGTTGGCAGGCCGTGTTTCTCGGCATCGGCACGGTAGCGGTCCACCCATTCGTCGGAGCGCTGGTCGGCTTGGCGCTCCAGCACCGGCTTGGGCGCCAGCTGCGGGTCCAGCCCCAATGCCTCGAGGATGGATCCCACCACCTGAGTCAGGTTGCGCCACAACACCGGATACGAAATGTCCATGGGCCTGACGCCTTCTTCGGCGAACCAGTTTCGCCAGCCCTCCTCTTGCGCGCGCAGCATGGTGACGACGTGGGCGATCGCTCCCGCGTGATAGGTGGCGCGCGCGTCCCGGGCGGGGTCGGGCCTGCCGCGCCAGACCCGCGTCTGCACCGCACGCCAGAACGACACCGCCTGCGAAATCACATCGGGCCGGTAGACGTGGATCAGCAGCGGCTGCTCGCCCACCACATCGGTGATCGCCGCCAGCAGACCCTCTCCGCTGCGGTCCGGCAGGTTCTTCGCGCGGTCCAGCAGCAGCGGCGTCTGGTTCCACATCAGCTTGCCGCCCCACACCCCGTTCGGTGTCCGTCCGACCGTGCGGATATAGGCACGCCAGATCTCGGGCGGCGCCAGGTCCGGCGTCCCGGCGTCCAGCGGATCAAGCAGGCTCAGGATCGACTCGTCCTCGACACCGGCGAACCACTCCCGCGGCTGGGGGGACTGGCTGGTGGACGGCAGGTACTGGAAGAACTCCTGCGGCTCGCCGGCCACGCCGGTGGCCCGTAACGACTCGACCAGCAGCGTGCTGCCGCTGCGCTGCGACGCCAACACCAGGTATGACGACGGTCTATCTGTCACCGGCAGAGTGTATCCAGAACCTTCAAATCTTATCCGGGGTAGCGCGATTACGGTCAGGCTGAAGGAAACCCTTGCATCGCACCAGATTTACTCGCAGGCCGGCTTGTAGCGGCACCAAGCGGGCGCCGCGGGGGCCGTGAGCGTTCAAGTGGTTTAAGAATATTCGACGCTTTGCTGCGTCCAGCGTCGCCGACTGCTCGCCTCTGTGGTGCAGGTTCAGGTGATCTGCAGCGTTCCCGCGCCGTCGTGTTCGTCGGCGATCTCGCACACGCATACGTGGGCGCCGTGCCGCCACGGCCCGAACTGGGTACCGCGCCTGCGCAGCAGATGCTGCGCGTAGACCTTGTCGCGTTGATCCCGAGAGAACGCGAAGTCGAGGTTGACCGGCAGCCCCGCCCAATCGACCTGGTCGCTGACCAGCTCCTCGGCCGTGCCGCCGTACCGCAGCCGGCATTGCAGCGGGCAGCCGTTCTTGATGTCCCGATCGGGTCCATCACAATCCCGAGCCACGATGACGTCACTCCTTCAGGTGCGCGACCTTGTGAGTGCATCGTGCGACGCAGAAGTTTCGGTGGCGGGTGTGCGATGTTTCCGCTGTGTTACGGGTTCGGCCGCGGCCGATCGGCGCTAGTAGACGTCGCGGTGGTAGCGCTTGTCGGCGCTCAACGATTGGACGTAGTCCTTCGCCGCGTCCGGGTCGAGCTTGCCGAATTCGGCCGCGATCTCGCAGAGCGCCCGGTCGACGTCCTTGGCCATGGGGTCGGCGGTGCCGCAGACGTACAGCTGGGCGCCGTCCTGCAGCCAGCTCCACAGCTGCGCCCCACGGTTGCGCATCAGGTGCTGCACGTAGACCTTCTGCTGCTGGTCCCGGGAGAAGGCCAGGTCCAACTCGGTGAGGAACCCGTCGTCACGCATCTGCTCGAGTTCGTCGCGGTAGTAGAAGTCGGTGGCGGCGTGCTGCTCCCCGAAGAACAGCCAGTTGGGTCCGGTGTGGCCGAGCGCGCGGCGTTCCTGCAGGAAACCGCGGAAGGGCGCGATTCCGGTGCCGGGACCGATCATGATCATCGGAGTGTCCGATTCACTCGGAGGCCGGAAATTGCTCGACTGCTGCAGATAGACAGCGACTCGATCGCCGGGGGAGCGGTCGGCCAGGTAGGTCGAACACACCCCGCGGCGCGGCACGCCCTGGAAGTTGAAGCGCACCGGGGAGACCGTCAGGTGAACTTCCCCCGGACACGCTTTGGGGCTCGACGAGATCGAGTACAGCCGCGGCTGAAGGCGTTTGAGGACCCGCAGCCACTCGTGGGCCGACGCGGAGACCGGCAGCTTCGACAGCAGGTCGATGGACTGGCGCCCCCACGTCCAATCCGCAAGTGCCCGCTTGTTTTCCGGCTTCAGCAGGTCCGCGAGTGTCGAATCACCGGTGCGCTCCTGCACGAACCGCACCAGGTCCCGGCTGATGTGGGCGATCTCGATGCGCTCGGTGAGCGCGGAGCGCAACGACATCAGACCGTGCTCGCCGACCTCCACCGGGGTTTGCCCGTCCAGTCCGGTGACCGACAGCCATTCGTCGACCAACTCGTCGCTGTTGCGCGGCCACACCCCAAGCGCGTCACCGGCCTCGTAGGTCACGGATTCTTCCGGCATATCGAACACCAAGTGCCGCACGTCTTTTGTCGATTGCGGCTGACTCAACACGGTGTTGCGCACCATGCCGGTGATCAGCGGATGCTTCTTGCTGTAGGTGCTTGTTGCGGGCGCACCGGGTCGGGACGGCGTCACAACCGCGGAAGTGCGGGCCGGCGCCGTCGCAGCTCCGTCCCCGCCGACGGGCGAGGGCGTCCGGGTCAGGGCTTCGAGGACGTCGCCCACCCACTTCGCCGCGGTGTCGTCATAGTCTGGTTCGCAGTCCACCCGGTCGGTGATGCGGGTCGCTCCCAGCTCGGCGAGGCGGGCGTCGAGATTGCGGCCATGGCCGCAGAAGTCGTCGTAGTTGGAGTCGCCCAGGGCGAGCACGGCGTAGCGGGTGTCGGTGAATCGTGGTGCGCCCTCGGACGTCAGCGCCCGCCAGAGGCCGGCGCCGTTGTCGGGTGCCTCGCCGTCACCGGTGGTGCTGGTGACGAGCAACAGTTCCCGCGTCGTCGCCAACTCGGCGGGCGCGAAGTCGTCCATACTGTGCAGGGCAACCGGCAGTTCGGCGGCGCCCAGTCGTGCGGCGATGTCGGCGGCGAGTTCCTCCGCGTTCCCGGTCTGCGATGCCCACAGCACCACGACGGGAGCGCGCTCGGCCGCGGGTTTGGCACCGGCAGGCCCGGCGGGCGGTTGGTGGACGGCCGGCAGCGGAGCCGGTTGGGCCGCCTCCGGCAACGCCACCGGCTGGGGTCCGTCGATGCGCGAGAACAACCCCGCCAGAAGGCCGTCCACCCACAGCCTGGTGCTGGAATCGAACGGTGCGCTGGGCGGCAGGGCGGGCACCCCGCGGGCGCCGCGA
>NZ_LZTA01000010.1 GCF_001665875.1 Mycobacterium sp. 852002-40037_SCH5390672 | reverse complement strand
GTCAATCAACGAATTGAGGACTGACGCATGAACTCCGTCAACTTCGATTTCACCGGCGCCCACGTGCTGGTGACCGGAACCCGCGGGTCGCCCGCCGACTATCCCGAGACGGAGCTGGGCGCGTTCACCTACCGCCAGTGCCAGATCCAAGATCCCGAATCCGTTGACGCTCTGGTCGATTCGCTGGGGGAGCTGGATATCCTGGTCAACAACGCGGGCGGTCCCTATCCCGCGGGCGACGAATACGACCCCGACGGCTACGTCGCATCGGTGACGCAGAACATGCTGGGCCCGATGCGGCTGACCATGCGCTGCCATGAGCGCCTCAAGTCCAGCCGGGCGGCCGGCGGCGCGAGCGTGGTCAGCGTCGTCTCGATGTCGGCGTTCCGTTCGGCGGTCTTCGTCCCGGGCTACGCCTCGTCGAAGATGGGCCTGCTCGCCTTGACGATGAACCTTTCGCGCCGCTGGGCCGATGACGGGATCCGGGTCAACGCCATCGCGCCCGGGCTGATCGACACTCGAATGACCCACCCGGCCATGGGAATTCCCGAGGTGATGGACGTCGAGATCGGATTCCACACGCCACTGGGTAGGCCCGGAACACCCCAGGACTGTGCCGGCGCGACGCTCTTCCTGTGTACCGATGCCGCGTCGTACATCACCGGTAGCGCCATCGCCGTCGACGGCGGATACCTGACGGTCTAGAGCCATGAGCGATCAAAAAAATTACGACGACATCACCACCGCCGACGACGTTTTCGAGCTGGCGGCCCGACGCACCGGCCTCACCGAAATCGACTCCGACTCATGGCGTGACGGATTGCAGCTCATCCTCGACGAGCTCAACACCTCGCCGGTCTTCACCCCGTTCGGCCGCGAACGGGTCCTCGACGACGCCACCAACGCGCTGGGGCGGCGCATGCAGGTGCACGGCTACATCCGGTCGCACCCCGAAGTGCTGGACACGCCCGTCGAGCGGCCCCTGATCGTGCTCGGCATGCCCCGCACCGGCACCACGGTCATCAGCTGCCTGCTCGACCAGGACCCGGCCCGACGATCGCTGCTGCACTGGCAGTGCGTGGACCCGATCCCGCCCGCCGGCACCGACACGCTGCGCACCGACCCGCGGTGCCTGGCCCTGCTGGAGGAGCAGCGCAAGATCCTCGAACTGGTGACGCAGGCGAAAATTCCGCTGCCGCACTGGGAAGACGCCGACGGCCCGACCGAGGACATGTTCATTCACAACCAGGATTTCAAGGGCCTGTCCTGGGACTCGTTCCTGCCGACGGATCGCTACGCACGGTGGCTTTTCGACGAGGCCGACATGAGCAGCACCTACGAATACCAGAAGCGCTATCTGCAGGTCCTGCAGTCCACCGCACCGGGCAACTGGAGCCTGAAGATGCCCTCGCACTCGGTGCACATCGAAGCGCTGTTGAACGTGTTCCCCGACGCGCGGCTGATCTGGGCGCACCGCGATCCGTACAGGGCGACGGGGTCGCTGTGCAACCTGTGGCGGCTGCCGCAGAGCCTGGTGATGAACACCGAGCTGCTGGACCAGACGGACATGGGCCGGCTCGCGATGTGGCAGATGCGCTACCACGTCGAGCGGCCGCTGCGGGCCCGCGACCGCATCGGCGACGAGCGCTTCTTCCACATGTACTACCACGAGATGATGCGCGACCCGATGGACGTCATGCGGCGCATCTACGAGTGGGTGAACGAACCCCTAACCGCCGAAACCGAAGCGCGCATGCGCAGTTGGCTCGCCGATCACCCTCAGGACCGGTTCGCGCTCAACGCCTATCGCCTCGACGAGTACGGCCTGACCGTCGAGGCGCTCGCGCCGGTCTTCGCCGAATATCTCGATTCCTTCGACATCGAACTGGAAGGCGCACCGTGAAAGCATCCGTGGTCACCGGCCCGGGCAGGGTGGAGGTCCTCGACACCGAGCGCCCCGACGTCGGCCCCCGCGACGTCCTCGTCCGGATGCGGGCCTGCGGAATCTGCGGTTCGGACGCGTTCTACATCGCCATCGGCGGCATCCCGCCGCGGCAGGGGCACACCCCGCTGGGCCACGAGCCGGCCGGGGAGATCGTCGAGGTCGGCGCGCAGGTGACCGGGCTGTCCGTCGGCGACCACGTCGTCATCAATCCGATGGCCGCGCCCAGCGGCATCATCGGCAACGGCGGCGCCGCCGGGGCGCTTGCCGACTACCTGCTCATCGAAAATGCCGCCCGCGGAACGAGTCTCGAAGTGATCCCGGATCACATCCCGTGGGAAGTGGCCGCGCTCAACGAACCGATGGCGGTCGCGCGCCACGGAGCCAACCGCTGCCAACCCAAACCGACGGACAAGGTCGTCGTGTTCGGCGCCGGGCCGATCGGGCTGGGCGCCACGCTGGCCTTCAAATCCCTTGGCGTCAGCCATGTCGTCGTTGCGGACCTGATCCCGGGCCGCCTGCGCAAGGCGCTGCAGATCGGGGCCGACGCCGTCATCAACTCCGCCGACGAGGACGTGGCGGCGCGCCTTGTCGAACTGCACGGCGAGGGCGAGGCTGGAATTCCGGGGTTGTCCGGGCGCGCCGGCACCGACATCTACCTCGACGCCGCCGGAGTGCCCGCCGTCATCAACACCGCGCTGGCCGCCGCCAAGAAGGGCGCCACCCTGGGAATCGTTGGCGTGCACAAGGAGCCGGTACCCGTCGAGCTCGTCAACGTGATGAGCAACGAGATCACCATCCTCGGATCCATGGGCTACCCCGACGAAATCTTCGAGGTGACCAAGGATCTCGTCGCCAATTGGGAAAAATACGCGCTGATCCCCAGCCACACCATCCCGTTCGACAACGTCGGCGAAGCGCTCGAGCTGGCGCACACCCCGGGTGCCGCGGACAAGGTCGTCGTCACGTTCGAGTGATGTCGGCGGTGATCGCGCCGGTGAGACGGATCAGGTCCTGCGGGGCCACCGCGACCTCCCAATGCCGTTTGCCCGCGCTGCACAGCATCCGGTCCCATCGCAACGCCGAGCCGTCCAGCACCGTGCGCAGCCGCCTGCGCTGTCCGAACGGCGAAATACCGCCCACCGCATAGCCGGTCGCCCGCTCGGCGACCGCCGGCTCGGCCATGCTCGCCTTGGGCGCACCCAGCGCCGCGGCGGCCGCCTTCAGCGACAACCGCGACGGCAACGGCACGATCGCGACGGCCAGCTCGCCGGGCAGCGCGATGATCAGGGTCTTGAAAACCTGCTCGGCCGACACCCCGGGGGACGCGGACAGGTCGCCGATCTCTTCGAAGTGGTGAATCTGGTGCGGCACACCGGCTTTCACCAGCGCGGCAATGCCCGGGGTGGCGGCGGCCTTGTTCCGGCGGTCGCGACCCGCTGCGCCCGGCTCCGCCGCGCTTGCGATCACGACGGGCTAGGGGCCGGTGTACCCCGGCGGGTTGACGCCGTCCACCCAGAAGTCGACGCCCAGTTTCGAGCCGGGAATGCAGTCGTAGGCCGACAGGTCGGTGACGCCGGATTCCACCAGCACGTCCTCACACAGCAGCATGTTGCCGGTGTATTCCTTGGACGGCTTGTTCAGGACGACGTAGGCCGCGTCGGAATAGATCTCGGGCTTGCGGGCGCGTCCCATCGCCTCCTCGCCGCCGAGCAGGTTCTGCACCGCGGCGGTGGCCACCAGGGTGCGCGGCCACAACGTGTTGGACGCGATGCCCTCCTCGCGCATCTCCTGCGCGATGCCCAACGCGCACAGCGTCATACCGAACTTGGCCATCATGTACGCCGTCGGCTTCAGCCACTCCTGGCCTAGCAGCACCGGCGGCGACAGCGTCAGGATGTGCGGGTTCTCCCGGCCCTTCATGTGGGGCAGGCACGCTCGCGAAACCGCATACGTGCCCCGCACCTGGATGCCGTTCATCAGGTCGAAGCGCTTCATCGGCACCTCGGTGATGGATCCCAGGTTGATCGCCGACGCGTTGTTGACGCAGATGTCGATGCCGCCGAACTGCTCGACGGTCTTGGCCACGGCCGCCTCAACCGAGTCCGGCTCTCGGACGTCCCCGACGATCGGCAGGGCCTGTCCCCCCGCTTCCTCGAGCTCTTTGGCAGCGGTGAACACCGTGCCGGGCAGCTTCGGGTGCGGCTCGGCGGTCTTGGCGATCAGTGCGATGTTCGCGCCGTCCTGCGCGGCGCGCTTGGCGATCGCCAGGCCGATACCACGGCTGGCCCCGGAGATGAACATGGTCTTGCCTCGCAGGGAGGTGGCGTGGGACATGGCGTCACACTAACGCCACGCCCGAATCGGCCGGATCGGGGCCCGATCGGTGCAGCCGGGACCGCTACCCGGCCAAATAGCGCTGCGGAAATAGCGGGGTCGCGCACGCTGTTGATTCAATCGGTTTCACATGCGGTGGGACGGACCCGGACGGACAGTGTCGGGGTCAGCCTTTAGATTGGGAGGAGCAGCGTGGTGTCAACGGCGACGAGCCTGTTAGGCGAGGAGCGGTTGGCTGGCTTCCTTGCGAGTCCGGTGGGGCTTTCGGTGCTCTCCGGTAACACCGCCGCAGAAGGGACCGGGTTGATCGACATGGCCGACTCTGAAAATGGCCGCGATGGCGCGACGGGGCCCGAGATTTCCGAGCCCGCAGCGCACGAAGAGACGGATGCGGAATTAACGGCGCGCTTCGAACGCGACGCGATTCCCCTGCTGGACCAGCTGTACGGCGGCGCGCTGCGCATGACGCGCAATCCCGCCGACGCCGAAGATCTGCTGCAAGAGACCATGGTGAAGGCCTACGCGGGATTCCGCTCATTTAGGGCCGGCACCAATCTCAAGGCGTGGCTCTACCGGATCTTGACCAACACCTACATCAACAGTTACCGCAAGAAGCAGCGCCAGCCCGCGGAGTATCCGACCGAGCAAATCACCGACTGGCAGCTGGCCGCGAATGCCGAGCATTCGTCCACCGGGCTGCGTTCGGCCGAGGTCGAGGCCCTCGAGGGGCTGCCGGACTCGGAGATCAAAGACGCGCTGGCGTCCTTGCCGGAAGAATTCCGGATGGCGGTCTATTACGCCGACGTCGAAGGGTTCCCGTACAAGGAAATCGCCGAGATCATGGATACGCCGATTGGAACGGTAATGTCACGGCTGCACCGCGGCCGACGGCAGCTCCGCGGCCTGTTGGCCGACGTTGCCAAGGAGCGCGGCTTCAACCGTGGTCAGCAGACGCACGAGGAGGTGTCGTCATGAGCGAGTTCTCCGGCCAGGGCGCGGCCTCGCCCGATGCCTGCCCGAACGACGAGTCCCACGGCAGCGTCGGCTGCGCGGAGGTCATCCGCCAGGTCTGGCTGCTGCTCGACGGCGAATGCGGCCCGGACACCCGCGAGCAGCTGCGCCAGCATCTCGAGGCGTGCCCCGGCTGCTTCAAGCACTACGGGCTCGAAGAGCGCATCAAGGCGTTGATCGCCACCAAATGCAAAGGCGAGAAGGCCCCTGACGGGTTGCGCGAGCGGCTACGGCTCGAGATCCGGCGCACCACGATCATCCGGGGTACGCAGTAGCGTCCCTCAGGCGTTGGGCCGCTTACCGTGGTTGGCCTTGCTGTGCTTGCGGTCGCGCTTCTTACGGCCTCGTTTGGCCATGGTGAAAACCTCCGTGATTGCTTGTCGAACCAGACGCGTGGCGCCGGTCGGCTTGTGGATCATTCTCTCACGAGACGTCCCAAGCAGTGTCTTCGCCCTCGTGGGGGCCTGTCGGGGGCCCGTGTGCCGCGGTCCCGACCGGTGCTGTGGTTCGATGTATCCGAGCCTGATGGGCCCAGAAGAACCGTGATGAACAGCAGCCAGCCTGCGCAAAAGGCCGAAACGAGTGGGGTGAAGATGGCGGAGGATGTGCGTGCCGAGATCGTGGCCAGCGTGCTCGAAGTCGTTGTCAACGAGGGTGACCAGATCGGCAAAGGCGACATCGTGGTGCTGCTGGAGTCGATGAAGATGGAGATCCCCGTCCTGGCCGAAGTCGGCGGCACCGTCAGCAAGGTCAGTGTGTCGGTGGGCGACGTCATTCAGGCGGGCGACCTCATCGCGGTGATCAGCTAGCCGTCCGGCCCCTTCCATCAGCCGCCGGGAACGACCCGGGGAGTAAGCAATGTCGACTCTCGGTGATCTGCTCGCCGAACACACCGTGCTGCCGGGCAGTGCGGTGGACCATCTGCACGCGGTGGTCGGCGAGTGGCAGCTACTGGCCGACCTGTCGTTCGCCGACTACCTGATGTGGGTGCGGCGCGACGACGGCGTGCTGGTGTGTGTGGCGCAATGCCGGCCGAACACGGCGCCCACGGCGCTACAGACCGATGCGGTGGGCACCGCCGTCGGATCCGACCGGTTGGGGATCGTGGCCGAGACGTTCGCGTCGGGCACCGCCAAGCGGGATGACGTTGTGGCGCAGGTGGCTTCGTGGCTGCCGGGCACCCACGTCGAGGCGTCCCCGGTGCGCTACGGCGGCAAGGTGGTGGCTGTGCTCACCCATCATCAGACCGCGATGGCCGCCGACCGTACGTCCGGTCAGCTGGAGATCGCCTACCGGGAGTGCGCCACCGATCTGGTTCACATGCTCGCCGAGGGGACTTTTCCGGACGTGGGGGACGTGGTCATGTCGCGCTCGACCCCGCGGGCCGGCGACGGCTTCATCCGCCTCGACGTGCACGGCGTCGTCGCCTACGCCAGCCCCAACGCGCTTTCGGCCTACCACCGGATGGGACTGACCACCGAACTGGAGGGGCACAACCTCATCGAGGTCACGCGGCCGCTGATTTCCGACCCGTTCGAGGCGCAGGAAGTGGCCGAGCATGTGCAGGACCTGGTGGCCGGCGGGCGCAGCATGCGCATGGAGGTCGACGCCGGGGGAGCCACGGTGCTGCTGCGCACGCTGCCGTTGATGGTCAACGGCGCCAGCACCGGCGCGGCGGTGCTGATCCGCGACGTCACCGAAGTCAAGCGCCGCGACCGGGCGCTGATATCCAAGGACGCCACCATCCGGGAAATCCACCACCGGGTGAAGAACAACCTGCAGACCGTGGCGGCGCTGTTGCGCCTGCAAGCCCGCCGGACGGTCAACGCGGAGGGGCGGGAAGCCCTGATCGAGTCGGTGCGCCGGGTGTCATCGATCGCGTTGGTGCACGACGCACTGTCGATGTCGGTGGACGAGCAGGTCAATCTCGACGAGGTGATCGACCGGATCCTGCCGATCATGAACGACGTCGCGTCGGTGGACCGGCCGATCCGCATCAACCGGGTCGGCGATCTGGGTGTGCTGGACTCCGACCGGGCCACCGCGCTGATCATGGTGATCACCGAACTGGTGCAGAACGCGATCGAGCACGCCTTCGACCCGGCGGTCGAGGAAGGCTCGGTGACGATCCGCGCCGAGCGCTCCGCCCGCTGGCTCGACGTGGTGGTGCACGACGACGGCCGCGGGTTGCCGGAAGGATTCAGCCTGGAGACCTCCGACAGCCTCGGTCTGCAGATCGTGCGGACCCTGGTGTCGGCTGAGCTGGACGGCACCCTGGGCATGCGTCAGGCGCCCGCCCGCGGCACCGATGTGGTGCTACGGGTGCCGATCGGCCGGCGGACCCGATTGCTGCTGTAGCCCCACGCCGGACGGCGGCCACACGCAAAGGTGCGGCCCCGACTTTCGTCGAGGCCGCACTGTTCGCGCGTGATGTGGGTTATACCCCGCTGCGGGCCTTCGTCCGGGCGTTGCGACGCTTCAGTGCACGCCGCTCGTCTTCGCTCATGCCGCCCCAGACGCCCGAGTCCTGACCCGTGTTCAGGGCCCAACCGAGGCACTCTGTGGTCACCGGGCACCGATTACAGACCAGTTTCGCGTCAGCGATCTGCGCGAGCGCCGGGCCACTGTTCCCTACCGGGAAGAACAGCTCCGGGTCTTCGTCGCGACAGACCGCCTTGTGGCGCCAATCCATACGTCTTTACTCCTCACTAAGTGCGCAGCAAGGCGCACGGCCATTTTCTTCGGCTGTTTAATGCGTGCAGAAGAAAAGGAGTCCGCAACTCCTACGTAAATCTCTGCATGCAACCTTTTGATCGTTTCACAGGCTCAACGGATGTCAATAGCGTGAGTTCGCTCGTGGGCTATCTCACTTTGATCAACTCGTAGCCAAGCCCTTACTCCGTTGTACTACACTCCACCGGCTACTTCCCGACAACTTTTCCCGGCACTCGCCAACGTCGCGGCGTCACCGCAGGTCAGTGCCGATTTTGCTGAGGGGGGGCGACCACCGCCAGCGCGTCCGGGACCGCTTTGAACGTCATGGTTTCGCGCACGCCGAGGTAATCGCCATCGAACTGGCAGGCGACGGCGCCTCCGGTCGAGGTAACTCGCAGGCATGGCAGGTCGTCCTCGTTGATGAGGTGCTTGAAGTTGAAGTTGGGCCGTTTGGCGAACATCTGCCGCACGATCCGCAGGGTGGGGATCGGCTTCATGGTGGTGGGGGCGAAGACCCCCAGACCCGACTCGAAGCTGCAGCCGGGATTGGTCCACACCGGGCGTTCGTTGGCGAACGTCCACGGGCTGGAGTTCGACACGAACGCAAAGCTCACTCCCGTAATGGGTTCGCGGCCAGGAAGTTCCAGCGTCAGCATCGGTTCGCGGCGGGTGTAGGCCCACACGGCCGGCACCGAAGCGCGGATGTAGCGCCACGCGGAGACCTTGCCGCCCTTGTCCCGCTCGGCCTCCACCGCGGCCACCACCTCGGCGTCGACACCCATGCCGGTGTTGAACACCGCCCAGCGCTCGCCGCAGTCGATCAGGCCGATCCGCCGCCAGGAGGCGCGTCGCTGGTAGTCGTCGAGCAGCTGGATGAGCTGGTTGGTGGCCGCGACCGGATCCGCGGAGATGCCCAGGGACCGCGCCAGCACATTGGCCGAACCGCCGGGAACCACGGCAACCGCCGGTACCGGGCCGCTTGGAAGCGGCCCCGGCCGCCCGAGCAGGCCGTTGACCACCCCGCTCACCGTGCCGTCACCGCCGTGCACGACCACCAGATCGACGCCGTCCGCCACGGCCTTCTGCGCGAGCTCGGTGCCATGACCGCGGTGGTTGGTGTGCTCGACACTGAGCTGCAGGCGGCTCTTGAGCGCGTGGGCCAGCAGGTCGCGCGCGGCCGGCGTGGTGGAAGTGGCTGTGGGGTTGACGATCAGCACGGCCCGCATGAGCCACGAGCTTAGGCGGTGCGATGTTGCGCGCCGCAGGGCGGCGGGAGGAGCAGCGCC